>CAWJYY010000009.1:0-98317 GCA_963847165.1 uncultured Pseudomonadota bacterium | reverse complement strand
TATGCACTTGACAAAAGACACACCATATAGTGTAGATTGGCATGACAGGCCGGCGTTTTACACTATTTGTTGGGGCATTGAGCAAATCGACCTAAAGGCATATTTTTGCGCGAATGGTCGAAGCGCCAAATTATGCAGAGCTGGGTGCGGACAAGGCGCAGCTCATTGAGCGGTTGGCGAAGCGGCTATGCGTCGTGATGGATCACCTAGAGCAACTAGGTAAATCGTGGGACATCATGGACGAGCACGACCGCGCCTTCTATCGCGTTTGCGCTGAGGCGATATTGAATGAGTATCTGTATCCTTCGGCTGCCCAATCACCACGGTGTACGGTTTGAAGTAGTTGAACTGCGGAAATAGTTGGATGCGCGCGACGAAGAATCCACGCTCTCGATAGAGAGCCATCGTCACCAGTTGATCGCTTGGTTTTATCTGCGCGTGTGCCGTTCCCAATATGCGCGCGTAATCGTGACGCCGCCGCAGGATGTAGTCAGGCAGCAAGGGCTCAAACGCATCGAATCCTAATTCAGCGACGGCGAGGCCGTGCGCCATCTTTGCCATCAGACGCGGAAATGCTTCCACGTGGATGGGGGTCAGCGCCATATGCCTTTCACCGAATATCGAAGGCGGGAAATCATTGAGCAAGCGGTGCTGAAAGTTTTCAGCAGGCACCACAAGCAGGTCGGGGTCCATTCGATTCGAATATATCCCTGGCGGGGGCAGTATGGGCAGAACTATTGCGCCAGGATGATTTGAGATGTTCTCGCGACGCCAGCGAAAATTTACCTCTTCCATATTGGGCGGCCCACCCACAAAGGGGTCTGTGACGCCCATTTGTAGACTGCTTGGGCGTTCTTTTGGGTTTCGTGTACGAACGCCTAGGTGAATTCGGGCGGCAGTGAACATGCCTTCATCGCCTCTAAGCAGCGTATCCTCCACCCACCAAGTGGGCTTTTGACATTTCGGGCAAACTGCGTCCGGGTATTCCAGGTCGCCATCTAAGGCATATGGAATAATGTGCTCTAAGCTTCGCGGCGCTTCTGGGTCTGTCGTTCCACAATAAATGCAACAAGGACTTGGATCGTATGTTTTGGCTTTCGGTGCAGTGAGGATCAGCATGGATAAGCGGCGCAATGACAATCAGAGGGAGGACGAAGAAATCGCCCGCCGACGCGATGAAACAATACGACGCATGATAGCGACGCCGCCGAAGACACAAAAGGGAGCGCCGAAGAGGCCGGCAAATCCGAAAAAGCCCCGCACCTGATTTGGGCGGGGCTTTGCTGGCGTGGCGTGCGAGACTCGAACTCGCGACCTCCAGGGTGCGATCCCGGCGCGCTATCCAACTGCGCTAACGCGCCCGGATGCTAACCCTCCTCATCGATTCCGGGCAAGCGCGGTTCGTAGGGATTCCAGCCGGGACTGTGCTCGGCGGGCGCTTCCGCTTACGCGGGGGCTTGCTGCCCCTTAGGCTGTCGCAGCGTGAGACGCTTGCCGACTGTGCCTTTCACTGCCCGCGCCGCACGCTCCTTGTCGTTCACTCCGAGTTTCACTCGGTTGTTATGGCGGAACTCAAATTCTTGGACATAGCGGGCGAGATATTTTTCGTCGCAATGGCTGTAGACGCCGTTCATTCCGCTTTTGAATTGGCCGAAGAACCCTTCGGCGAGTTTGTATGGACGTCATCACGCACATATTCGCCAGCGCTATGCTTTACGGTTTCATGGCTGGCGAACATTTGGTCGGCGCCACTGTAAAGATGGCTTTCGTCGGTGTGCAGACGGCTCTCCGGGTGCACGTTTTTGCGCACGACATAGGCCACAGTTTCCTTGGTTGCGTTTCCGACGTGAAAGACACGCGCCTTCCCGCCGCGCTCGACAAGCGCAACAATGGCGCGCTTCGGGCGCGTGTCCTTATGCGCTTTCTTGGCGCGCGGATACTTGCGCGTAAACGGCGGCGTTTCGTTGCTGCGCCCATAATACGTCTCGTCCGCCTCAACGATTTTCCCGTCGCCTCCAAGCGGCTCGCCGCGCTTGTCCACGCCCATGCCTTCCCGGATGCGATGCGCCATGAACCATGCGGTTCGGTATGATCCGAGGCCGAGGTTGCGGTGCAGTTCGGCCGCTGAGACGCCGCGCTTGCAGGAGTTCATGAGGTGCGTTGCGAGCAACCACTTGTGCAGCGGAATGTGGCTGTCCTCATAAACAGTGCCCATCGTCGCGGTGAATGTGCCGCCACAAGCGCGGCAGTAATAGAGCCCGTCACGCGCGATCTTCTTGCGCTTTGCCGCCTTTGCTTCGTCGCGCTTCACTAGCGCCGCGTCTCCAACGACGCCGCAATGGAAGCAAACGGGCGTGCCGCCGTCCCAGCGGAGACTTTCGAAATGGGCGCGCGCGGCTGCCTCATCGTGAAAGATTGGGTCCGTCAGAGGGGCAAAATCGACCATAGCCGTAATCTAGGGAAGGCGGCCGCTTTTGTCAAGTGCATATTTAGGAATTATTTCCTCTAATGGGTTGAAAGTCCTCATCGGCTCAAAATATCATCTGGGCGATGCAGCACGGCGATGTCTGGCGCGCCATCGACGCACTCGCGGCGCGTCGCGGCATGACCGTCTCGGGACTTGCGCGCGCCGCCGGGCTCGACGCCACCACGTTCAACAAATCCAAACGCCAAGCCGGCGACGGCAAGCCGCGCTGGCCTTCCACCGAAAGCCTTGCGCGCGCGCTCGCCGCCGCGGACGCGAACTGGGATGATTTCGCCGCCTTGATCGCCGGCGAGACCGACGCCGGGCGCGCCATCCCCTTCCTCAGCATGGCGGCAGCGGGGCGCGAGGGCGCTTTCGACGAACGCGGATTTCCCAACGGCGTCGCCGAGACGGTGCGCTTCCCCGGCCTCGGCGACGGTCTTTACGCCCTCGAGATCGCCGGGGACGACATGGAGCCCATCTATCGCGCTGGCGATCTGCTCATCGTGCAGCCGGGGGCGCCGGCGCGGCGCGGCGATCGGGTTGTTGTGCGCACCAAGGCTGGCGAGGTGATGGTGAAGGCGCTCGGCCGCCGCCGCGACCAGACGGTCGAACTGATCACACTCCGCGCCGGTCAAGCGGCACGCGAATTTGCAGCCGCCGACCTTGCTTGGATCGCGCGCATTCTCTGGGCCGGCCAATGAACCGGATCGCAACGCTCCGGCGCCAAGCCAAGGCGTGGGTCTTGCACGCCGGCCTCCTGCACGCCGGCCTCCTGCACGCCGGCCTGCTGCACGCCGGCCTTAAGCGAAGCGCCGGCGATCACTCGCGGTCCGGCTTCCACGCGGTGATCAGGCGCGGACCCGCGGCGCGCATCTGATCGCCGCGAATTTCGAACGCCGCGAACGCCGCGGTTGGAAGATGCCCGCCGAGGTCGCGCGCGAGTTTCGAACCGTCGTGCGCCTGATGCACCAGCATCGACACCAATTCGCCAAGGCCAGGATTGTGCCCGACGATGACGACGCTGCCCGCTTCGCTCGCCGCGAACGCGTCCCAGACGCCTTCCGGGGCCGCATGGTAGAGCGCCTCCTCCAAGCGCGTCTCCAGTGTGAACTTGGCGAGCGCATGCTCGGCCGTTTCGCGCGTCCGCGTCGAGGTTGAGACCAGCGCCAGCACCGGTTTCAACCCCGCATCCTCGATGACCGCCCCGGCCTCATCGGCCTCACGCCGGCCACGCCCGGTCAGCGCCCGCGACTTGTCGTCGGGGGCCTCGTGGGCCCTAACCGCCTTGGCGTGCCGGAGGAGAATGAGCGTGCGCATGCGCGCCAGCATGCCGCGCGCTGGGAAAACCGCAAAGATTTTTGCGTGGCGCGCGCATGGACGCTATCTCGAACAGGTGAGATTCGCCGATGTCTGAAGCCGCCACCCTAGCCGCCGCCGCCAAGGCCTGGCCGTTCGAACAGGCGCGGCTGGTGGTGGAGCGGCTGAAAACACATCGCAAGGACGCTCCAGTGGTGTTCGAAACCGGCTACGGACCGAGCGGCCTGCCCCATATCGGCACCTTCCAAGAAGTGGCGCGCACGACCATGGTGCGCCACGCCTTCCGCGTGCTCACCGACGACAAGATCGCAACCCGGCTCATCGCTTTCAGCGACGACATGGATGGGCTCCGCAAGGCGCCTGACAACATTCCCAACAAGGCGGTGCTGGAAGCCAATATGCACAAGCCGCTGAGCGCGATCCCCGATCCGTTCGGCTGCCACCAAAGCTTTGCACATCATAACAACGCCAAGCTCCGCGAATTCCTCGACGGCTTTGGCTTCGAATACGAGTTTCTGTCCTCAACCGAGCAATACAAATCCGGCCGCTTCGACGCGACGCTGCTGACGATGCTGGAACGCTTCGATGCGGTGATGGCGATCATGCTGCCGACGCTTGGTGAAGATCGCCGCGCCAGCTATTCGCCTTTCCTGCCGATCAGCCCGAAAACGGGCAAGGTGCTGCAAGTGCCGACGCTCGAACGCAACCTGGCCAAGGGCGCCATCGTGTTCGCCGACGAGGACGGCGAAAAGATTGAAATTCCGGTCACCGGCGGCGCCGTGAAGGTCCAATGGAAGCCGGACTGGGCGCTGCGCTGGACAGCGCTCGGCGTCGATTATGAAATGTCCGGCAAGGATCTCATCGAGAGCGTGCAGCAGAGTTCGAAGATCTGCCGCGCACTCGGCGGCGCCCCGCCCGAAGGCTTCAACTACGAACTCTTCCTGGATGAGAACGGCCAGAAGATCTCCAAGTCGAAGGGCAATGGCCTGACGATCGATGAATGGCTGCATTACGCGCCGCCAGAGAGCCTCGCCTATTACATTTACGGCAAGCCCAAGACCGCCAAGCGGCTCTATTTCGACGTGATCCCCAAGGCGGTGGACGAATATCTCGCCCACATCGACGCCTATCCCAAGCAGAACCTCGCCGAGCGGATGGAAAATCCGGTCTGGCACATGCACAGCGCCGCGCCGCCGCCGCCGGAAATGGCCGCGAACTATCAGGCCAACGCAACCGTTGCGCCGTCGTCGATCACCTTCGCGCTGCTGCTCAATCTGGTCGCCGCCGCAAACGCCGAGACCAAGGATCAGCTCTGGAGGTTCATCGCCAAATACGCGCCCGGCGCCTCGCCGGCCACGCATCCGATGCTTGACCGCCTCTGCGGTTACGCCATCGCC
Source organism: uncultured Pseudomonadota bacterium (assembly GCA_963847165.1). GTDB lineage: Bacteria > Pseudomonadota > Alphaproteobacteria > Caulobacterales > Aquidulcibacteraceae > Vitreimonas. Next base: position 93,136 of record CAWJYY010000009.1, on the reverse strand, counting down.
TATTACGATGACTTCGTGAAGCCGACGAAAAAATTTCGCGCCGCCACCGACAAGGAGCGTGCGGCGTTCGAAGATCTGATTAGGCGGTTCGACGCGCTGCCGGCGGACATCACCGACGCGGAAACGATCCAGAGCGAAGTCTATGCGGTAGGCAAGGAACACGGCTTCGAGCCGCTCCGCGATTGGTTCAAGGCGCTTTACGAGGTTTGCTTCGGCCAGCAGGCCGGACCACGTTTCGGCTCCTTCGCCGCGATTTTCGGCGTTCGCGAAACGTCCGCGTTGTTGACCCGCGCTTTGGCCGGAGAACTGCTCGGCGCCGGCTCAAAAGACCCGCTGACGGCTTAATTCCAATCGGCAAGAGTTGTTTTTCTTCAGCAGCGACGCGGGAAGTGGGCCGCGGACGCGGGCAGGGGGAGAGAAAACCGTGAAACCATTTCCGTTTTATCGCCATCACCGGCGCCTGGCGCTATCCGTTTTCACGCATGCGGCGCGACGGCGCAATCGACGCCGCCGCCGCCCGCCGCCGCGAGCGCGCCAGTGCGCGCGCCGGTCGATCTCTTACCTGCAGGATCCAGTGTTCTTCTCGCGCTGATCTTTCGCCCAACGGCCGCTACGTCGTCGCCGTCCATCGCGAAGCCATAGGCGATGTCATCACTGTCCTCGATTTGCAAACCCATCACATCGCCCGCGTTTCCGATCGCCCGCGCCGACCAGGAAATGCAGGTCACCTCGTTTGGTTCAAAGCCGACGATCGCATCGTCTTCTCGGTGCGCCAACACGTCAGGTCACTCAGGCTCGCTCGACAATGTTTCGTAACCGCGATGTGCAGGACGCCTTCGAGTGGGACAGCCGCATCTATTCAAGCAATATTGACGGGACCGATGTCAAGGCTCTCTACGATCCATCACAGCAGCAGGGCTTCGACCGAACGCTTGAGGCCTCGATCGCCTCGCGTCTTCGCTCTGACGCAAGCAGCGTCTTGCTTGTCGTGCCCGCTTATAGCGGCGCCGAATTGTGGCGTGTCGACGTTCGAACGGCCGCGCACACCGTCGTCGAACAGGGCGATGTGAACACGATCAACTGGATTGTCGACAACCAAGGCACGCCGGTGATGCGCCAAGAGGCGATCGCCAATCAGCGCGGCTTCGCCTGGCAAAGGCGCGGTCTCGGTCAGCGCACCTGGACCGAAGTCGTGCGCTTCACCGGCGCGCAAGTGGTCAACTCAGGCCCGACCTTCGAAGTTATCGGCGCCGCCCCGCAGCCAGGCCAAGTCTTCGTGGTGGCGCGCCGGGACGGCGACGACACGAGGGGGCTTTTTGTCTACGACACGGCGACGGGCCAGTACGCTCAGACCATCGGCGCCTATCCGGATTATGATGTCGCCGGAACCATATATGACCCGCGCCGCGGTCGATTATTGGCGGTGTGCGGTGAGGGCGAAAGGCGCACATGCCGTTCCTTGGACGACGCCTTTGGACGCTCCTGGAGCGGCCTTACCCACGCCCTTGGCGAGAATGTCAGCATCGACGTGAGCAGCTTTGGCGGCGCCGATGGCGAACGCTGGTTGGTGACATCCTGGGGTCCCCAGGACCTTGGCACTTTTTATCTGTTCGACAATAGCGCCCACACGCTGACGGCGTTGTTCGGCGTCGAAGCCGAGATCGACCCCCGGCTTTTGCCGACCGAGCGCGTGGTTCATTATTCGGCGAGCGACGGTCAGGCTCTGTGGGGCTATCTTTGGATTCCGCCCGGCGTGACCAACGCGCGCAACTTACCCTTGATCGTTGTCCCGCATGGCGGGCCTGAAATCGCGCGACAATTGGGGAGAGGATGCATTCGCGCCCTATCTGGCGTCGCAAGGCTATGCGGTGTTTCAGCCGAACTTCAGGGGCGGCGGCGGTTTCGGACGACGCTTCGTCGAAGCCGGCTATCACCAATGGGGCATGCGCATGCAGGACGATGTCGCCGACGGCGCGCGCTATCTGGTGCAACAAGGCGTCGCCGATGCGCGGCGGATGTGCATCATGGGATGGTCTTACGGGGGATATGTCGCCATGACGGCGGCGTTCCAGAACACCGACCTCTTCAAATGCTCGGTCGCCGGCGCCGGCGTTTCCGACATGCAGGCGATGCTGCGATGGGCCCGTGACGGCGATGCGCGCAACCATGCCGGCTATAGCGGCGGCGGCGCGGGAAGCGAGAGCCCGTACTACAAGTATTGGTCGGACACGATGGGCCAGCTTGGGGCCGACGATGCGATTTTCGCCGCCCATTCAGCCGCGCAAAACGCCAGCAGAGTGACAATCCCACTCTTGCTCATTCACGGCGATCACGACACGGTCGTCCCTCACGAGCAAAGCGAGATCATGCAAAGCGCCATGCAACGCGCCGGTCACCCCGTTCGCCTCATCACGCTGGAAGGGGCCGATCACACTCCCGATCTGCGCGACCAATGGCGCACCATCCTGACCGAGTCGCTTGGCTTCATTCAGCAGAACATCGGCCCAGGCGTGGCGCCGGCGAACCAGTAGCGCCGCCAAGCGGGCCGATCGAAAGATCAGCCCGCTTCTCGCGCCGCGCGCCAAGCGCTGAGGATCGCATCGGCGCTGCGGTCGATGTCAGCGTCGCTCGTCGGTGCGCCAATGACCGAAATGCGGATGATCTGGCGGCCACGCCACAGCGCGCCGCCGACGAAGCACTCGCCTTCGCGCTGAATGCGCTCGATGGTCTTGAGCGTGAGCGCATCGGAGCGCTCGCCCTCCATGTCGCGCCCTAGCCGCACCGCGATTTGGTTCAGCACCACATCGTTCAGGATCTCGATGCTTGGATCTTGGCGAAGCGCCTCGGCGAACCGCCGCGCCTGGGCGCAATGGCGGCTGACCATGGCGGCGATGCCTTCGCGCCCGAGCGCCTTGATCATCGCCCAGGTCGGCAGGCCGCGCGCACGCCGCGACAGTTCCGGCGCATAGTCGGCGGGATGGCGCTCGGCGCCGGCCGGCAAATAACTCGCCGCGATCGTCATGGCGCGGCGATGCGCCTCCGCGTAGCGCACGATCGCGTAGCCGCAATCGTGCGGCGTCTGCAGCCACTTGTGACCATCCGTGCCCCACGAATCCGCCAGTTCGAAACCCGCCGCCAAATGCTTCAGGTCCGAGGCGGTGCGCGCCCACAAGCCGAATGCGCCGTCCACATGCACCCACGCGCCCTTGTCGCGCGCAATTGGGATAACGTCCTCGATGGGATCGAAGGCGCCGGAATTGATGTGCCCGGCTTGGGTGATCACGATCGTGGGGCCGTCGAGTTTGCGCATGGCGTTGGCGAACGCGTCCGCGCGCATTACGCCTTCTTGATTGACGTCCACCGAGACGACGCGTTTGGCGCCCAGCCCGAGATACCTCAAGGCCGAGAAGATCGTCGAATGCGCTTCCTCGCCCGAGCACGACATTGATCGGCGGCGCTGCAAATAATCCGCTGGCCTCGACGTCCCAGCCCGCGCGGCGCAACACCTCGCTGCGCGCCGCGGCCAAACAGGTGAAGTTCGCCATCGTGGCGCCGGTGACGAAGCCCACCGATGACTCGCGCGGCAAGCCCAAAAGATCGAGGAGCCAGCGCCCCGAAATCTCTTCGATCGCGGATGTGGCGGGCGTCGCGGCCGCGTTGCCGGTGTTCTGCGCCCACGCGCTCGCCAGCCAGTCGGCCGCCACGCCGGCGGGCTCGGTCGCGCCGATCACCCAGCCGAAGAAGCGCGGGCCGGTCATCGCCGCCAGCCCCCCTTTGGCGCGCTCCATGAGTTCGGCGATCACCGCCTCTTCGCTTGCGCCCCGCTCCGGCGTCGGCGCATCGAAGCGAGCGAGCGCTTGCCCGTAGGAGATGTCAGGGCGATGCGGCCGCGTCGCCGTCTTCCGCCCGATAGTCGGCCGTCGCGGTGGCGATCGCCCGCAGCAAATTTTCGAAAGCGGTTCGTTCCATGCCCACCTCGCCCTCCGCTATACCTCACGCGCAGGCCATGAAATCAACGAAAGAGTGAACCCAAAAGCGGCGCCCGGCGCTTTACGCTTGGATGGGCTCAGTTCAGGGTTTGTCCGATGCGCCTGACGATTGTGTTCATTGCGCTTTTGACCTGCCTCGCGGGGGCGCCCGCCATCGCCGAGCCGCCGAATACTGCGCTGCGCCTTTACGCGGCCGGCGAATTCGTCGCGGCCGCGGACTTGGCCGACGCGCAACCCTCCGCCGCCAGCGCCGCCTTCGCCTCACGCGCGCTTGTGGCCGCGTGCGCCTCTGCGCGCTCTGCCGCCGTCATCGACGCCTTGCTGCGACGCGCCGAAGCCAGTGCGCGCCAAGCGCTCGCACTCGATCCGCGCTCGGTCGACGCCCGGCTGCAGCTGGCGCTCGTCTACGGCATGCAGGGCCGCCGGGTTTCGTTGGCGCACGCTTTCGCCAGTCGCTTCGCGGCGCGCGGAAAGCGCTTGATCGACGATGCTTTGGCGCTCGACCCCAACAATGCGCATGCGCACGCCATGCTCGGCGCCTGGCACCTCGAAGTCATCCGTCGCGGCGGCGCTGCAGGCGCTATCCTCTACGGCGCACGCACCGGCGCCGGGATCGCCGAGTTCAATCGCGCGCGCGCGCTCGCGCCCGACGACATGCTGATCCAGCTTCATTATGCGGTGGCTCTTCTGGCGCTTGATCCGGTGACCTATGGGGCGCGGGCGCGCGAGCTGACCGGCGCCGTCGCCGCCTCGCATCCCAGCGACGCACTTGAATTGCTGGCCGAGCAGACGGCGGAGCGGCTGGCGGCGGCTTTGGCGCAGAGCCCGCAAGCCGCACAGCGCATGGCGCGCGCATCCTTCCTGTAATTCTTCTGCAAAACCGGCAGGTCACGCCATTGTCCCGCGGTCGGAGAGCCGATTGCGCGCTTGGGCGAACGCATTGGCCCGCCAAAACGCATTGGCCCGCCGATCTGGGCGATTAGTCAGGGGTGAGCGCGCGCCCAATCGTTCCAGTCGTTCAAGCCCTCGGGCGGCAACGCCTGCTCCAGCTTCAGCGCGGGCGCGAGCCGCTGGCGCAATACTTCATATGCCCTGACGCCGGCCGCGTCGTTGTCGGGGGCCACAACCAGACGGGTGATGCTGCGGGGCGGTGAAAACAAAGAGAGATTGTGTGCGCTCAAAGCCGCCCAGGCGGGAAGCTCAAGCGCCTCCGCCGCCGACAGCGCCGATTCCACACCTTCGCCGATCAAGAGCGTCTCCTCGGCGGCAAAGAGCCTGACCGCGCCGCCAAGCAAACGACCGATGACGCGCCGCGGCGTCGCCACCACAGCCTTGCCCGCGCCATGCGCGGAGAGCAGCGTGGCTTGAACGCCTTGCACGCCGCCATCGACATCATGGATGGCCGCCAGCAGCGCTGGACGGCGTTGGCGGTCATCGAGACTGGTGACGCGCGGGTGGAAGCGCAAAGCTGGGCTCGTAAGCCCCACCGCAATATGGCGGCCGCGAAGATAGGCGCCCGCCGCCGTGCCCAATAGGCTGCGCCCCTCTTCCCACCACCGCCGCGCCCGCAGCAAACGGTCTTCCGCTTGCGGCTGCACCACCAGCGTGCGCGAGGTTTGCGCATGGGCCGCCTGGGATGGCTCTGCGCTGGCGTCGAGAAGGCCGTGCGCGCGCAAATCATCGCGCACCGCTCGCCAGTCGTCGCGCGGGCTGAAGCAATGAATGAGAATGCGCCCTTCCTCGGTTTCGACGAGCGAGACCGAACGGTCGCCAGCGCCGTGGCCGGGCCCGCGCACCAACGCGCGACGGCCATTGTCGAAGACGACGCCGCCCATCGCCTTGGCGATGCGCTCAAGCTGCGACATGGGCTTTGCGGTCACGGGAGGTCGATGAAGCGCTTTTGCTTTGAGGTTGCCGGAGGAAAGACCGGAGATGGGCGCCGAATTGGGCGCCGCCAAGTTCCGCGCAAAATTCCTGAAGCCATGAAGGAACTCGCAATTTTCGGCGACGCTATCGCCGCCCTGATGGGATCGCCTCATCGACGACTGGCTTTGCGCGCGTCGAAGGGGCGCTCATTCGCTAACCTCCGGGCGCGCCAATCGCGACATTTGGCGGCGGCGAGCCATGGCGTTTCGCTCCGGAGGCGATATTCTGCCCCGGCGCCCGCGAAACGCCATGTTTGGGCGCCCAAGTCGCGTTTGCGAGGACGCGCCTAACCAGCTGGGGAGAGCCAATGCGCATCATCCTAGGCGGCGTCGCCGCCGTTTTTTCCTTCTTGCTCCTGTTCCAGGCGCCGCCCGCCTCGGCGCAAACTCGGATTGAGTGTCCGCTGACCGAGGCGACCCGCACGATCACCGATCCGCTGCCGCGCGATTGGTGGACGACGCCGTTCCGCAATCGTCTCACCGACACGCGCGTGCAAGACATTGGCGGCCGGCCCGCTCTCATCTGCCAATATGGCGATGCCGGTTCGGTGCAAACCAACGCACCACGGTTCCAGCGCTGCGCCGCCCGACGCGGCGGCTTTGATTGCATGCGCCTCGGCCCCTTCCCGCCTGGCGGCCCTGGCGGTCCCGGCGGTCCTGGCGGCCCCGGCGGTCCTGGCGGTCCCGGCGGCCCCGGCGGTCCCGGCGGCGGCGGCGATCGCGGCACGCTCTCCATTCCGCAAACCTATATGTTCGACCTTGATCGCGGCCGCATCTCCGGCGACCGCGACGCCGACGTCTGGTTTCACGCCGTCAATCCGGTGCAACTCTATCTCGAACCGCTGAACGGCGCGCGCATCGCGCTTGGCGATCGGCGCGGCGGCGACAGCTGCCGAGGCGATCTGTCGAATGCGCGCATTCCGCTGACATCGCTGACGGTCGGCTATTTCGTCTGTTACGAAACCAATGACGGCCGGCGCGGAGATTTCCGCGTCATCCAATTGTCGCCGACCTCGCCGCGCACTTTAATTATCGAGTACGCCGCTTACGGACGCCGCTAGCGGCTAACGAAGCGATGCGAGCACGTCTCGCATCGCTTCCACGTCCGCCTCGCTCTGGTTCCAAGACACGACCAAGCGCGCCTCGAGCGAGCCCTTGGCGCCCCAATCGTAGAACTCGACGCCTGCCGCTTTAAGCTTGGCGATATTGTCGGCGCCCGGCTTGATGAATACCTGATTGGTCTCGACCGGCGCAGAAAGACGCCTTTCCGCCGCTTCGCCGAGGCGCCTGGCCAGAGCATTGGCTCGGGCCGCCAGTTTCAGCCAAAGGCCGTCCTCGACATAAGCCAGCAACTGCGCCGCCGGATAACGCCCCTTGCACATCAGGTGGCCGCCACGCTTGCGCCGGCGTTCGATCGCCTCTGCGAATTTCGGATCGAAGGCGACGATCGCCTCCGCCGCCATGGCCCCGTTCTTTGTCGCTCCGAAGGATAGAAGCTCAACGCCCGCCCGCCAGGTGATGTCGGCGGGCGAACAGCCGAGCGCCGCGACCGCATTGGCGAAGCGTGCGCCATCGACGTGGAATGCAAAACCATGTTTGCGCGCCGCTTCACCGAGGCGACGCGACCTCCTCGGGCGTGTAGACAGCGCCGCGTTCGCTCGCCTGTGAGATGGAAAGCGCCGAAAGCCTGGGCGAATGAATGTCGCCGCCATTGGCCGCCACCGCGGCCTCGATCGCGGCCGGCGTCACCTTGGCGTATGCTCCCTCGAGCAGGGTGAGTTTGGCGCCGCCGGCGTAGAACTCCACCGCGCCGCATTCATCGCGCTCGATATGGGCTTCTCGGTGACAAAGGATCGCTCCCCAGGGAGGAACCGCGCTCGCCAGCGCAATTGCATTTGCAGCAGTCCCGGAAGCGACCGTGAACACACGCACTTCGCGCTCGAACAATGCGCTGAAGCGCTCGTCGAGCTTGCCCGACCAGGCGTCTTCGCCATAGGCGCGCGCGGAAGCCGACGCGTTCGCCGCGATCAACGCATTCAAAATCTCAGGCGCGATCGCAGCGTTGTTGTCCGAGCGGAAGTTCATCGATCGTTACTCTCGCGGCAAAGCTTTGTTCACACTCGCGGCGCCGTTAGCGCGAGAAAATCGAACAAAGCTGTCTCAAACCAGGACGTTCTCAGTCCAAACCAACGCTTACTTTACAACATCTCGCTAGGCTTAAGTGAAATTAGCCATTGGGACGCCGGCTGTGCAACACTTCATCAACCGCGCCATGATCGAGAGAGCGGCCGCCGAACTCCATGGCGGTCCGCGCGCACGCTACTATCTCCTGGGCTTCATCGCCTTAGTGATGGCGGCGGCGGTTGGCCTTGCGCTCGCCACCGTCTGGTTCGGCGTTTCGCTGCTTGTCGAGGAAGCGAGCCGCGCCCTGCGCGCGCGCCTGAGCGCGCTGCCGACGCAAGAAGCGCGCGCTGCGCATCTGGGTCTCGACATCGCCAGCGCCTCGATCCTCGCCGCTGCGCCCGCCATGGCCTGGTATTCGCGCGCCGATATCGGCGCAGCATTGGCCATTGCGCTCCTCATCATGCTTGCGAGCAACGCCGCCTTCGCCGCCAAACGCGGCCGCTTGCACGCCATCGCCGCGTGCGCGCCTTATGGCGTTCTCGCTCTGCTCTTCCTGCTGGAATCGGCCGCGGTCAACGCAACCGCGACAGCGTTCGCGTGTTTGCTCGTCGCCGGTTACGCCTTCGCCGCCGCTCTCCAGCACGCCCATCGCGCCGCCCACGAACGCATGCAGGACGCCGAATGGGTGCGCCAGCTCAACATGAGCTTCAGCGATACGCAATCGGCCGCCTGGGAGCTGGATTTTGCGCAGCGCCGCCTTGTCGGCGGCTATCGGCTCGCCGCCTTGCTTGGGCGCCCGGTCAGCTTCGATGAGATCCTCAGCGAGGGATGCTTCGCCACGCCCGCCGATCGCGCCATGGTGCGCAGCGCATTCTCCCCCGAGAGTGCGGGCGTCCGCAGCATTGCGCTTGAGCATGACATTGTCGGCGCGGCGGGAATGACGCTTCGCATCCGCCACCAGGGTTTTGTCCGCGCCGCCCCCGATGGCGCGCCGCTGCGCCTCACCTGCATCAGCCAGATCGTAGAGCGCGTCGAAGTAGACAGCGCCTATAACGCCAGCAACGACGTCGCCGCCGCGCTCACCTCGCAAACCGAAGCCTTGCGCACCTTGAGCAACGAGCTGGCCTCCGGCTTCGATGCAGATATCGCCGCGACGACATTGCCGGCGATGTTGCGCCTCCTGGCCGAGCGCGCCTCGCTCATCGAATCCGGCATCGACGATCTCGCGCACACGCGCCACGCCGCTGAAAGCGCCAATCTCGCCAAGTCGCAATTCCTGGCCAATATGAGCCACGAATTGCGCACGCCGCTCAACGCCGTCATCGGCTACGCGGAAATGTTGAAAGAGGACGCCGAGGACGAAGACGACGCGACCGCCGTACAGGACCTCAACCGCATCCTCGCCGCGGCCAAGCACTTATTGAGCTTGATCAACGAAATCCTCGACCTCTCCAAGATCGAGGCGGGCCGCGTCGATGTTGCGCCGACCACGTTCGATCCGGTGGAGATGCTGGAGGACCTCCTCGAAACCATGCGCCCGATGGCCGAGCAGAACAACAACGTCATTCGCATTGTCGGGGCGCCGCCAGCCGGCGCCGCGCAGACGGATTCGCTCAAAGTTCGTCAATGCGTGCTCAATCTCTTGTCAAACGCCTGCAAATTCACCCGCAATGGCAGCGTCGAGATCGCGCTCGAGCGCAAACCGTGCAACGGCGTTGAACAGCTTTTCATCACCGTCCGCGACACCGGCATCGGCATGTCGAGCGAACAGCTCTCGCGCCTCTTTCAACCGTTCGTGCAAGCCGATCCCTCGATCACGCAACAATATGGCGGCACCGGCCTTGGCCTCACCATTACCCGCCGGCTGGCCCAGCTGCTCGGCGGCGACGTCACTGTGCGCAGCAGATTGGCCGAGGGCTCGTCGTTCACTTTGCACGTGCCGGCGAGGTTCGCAGACGCCGCCAGCGCGCTCGGCGCCGCGGCCGCTGTCGACGCCATCCAGGGCTCGGCCGACGCCCCGCTGGTCATCGTCATCGAGGACGAACCCGACGCGCGCGAACTGGCCGCGCGCGCGCTCACCCGCGCGGGCTTCGCCGTGCAAGGCGTCGGCGGCGGCGAAGCGGGCCTGGCGCTCGCACGCACGAAAGCGCCGGCGCTGGTGCTGCTCGACATCTTCCTGCCGGACCGTTCCGGCTGGCGGGTGCTGCAAAGCCTGAAGCATGACCCGAAGACGCAAGACATTCCCGTCGTCGTGCTCTCGGTGAACGAAGATCGCGCGCACGCCATAGCGCTGGGCGCGGCCGAGCACATGGTGAAGCCCGCCGATCGCGACGTGCTCGCCGCCACGGTGATGCGATATGCGCGCAAGCGTCCCCAGCCAAGCGCCGTCAGCGCCGGGGTCACGCCGCTCACTCAAAAGCACGCGGGCTAGGCGCTATTTGCGCTCGTAATGCGCCGCCAACACGCGCGCGACGACTTCGGTGACGCGCTTGCCTGTCGGGATGTGCAGGAATTCGTTCGGTCCGTGCGCGTTCGAGTTCGGTCCCAGCACGCCCGTCACCACGAATTGCGCCTGCGGGAATTTCGCCCCCAGCATGGCCATGAACGGGATCGAACCGCCCTCGCCCATCATCGCCATCGGTTGACCCCACGATGCGTGCGAAGCATCTTCCAGGGCCGCCTCGAGCCAGGGCGCCGTCTTTGGCGCGTTCCAGCCTGTGCCTGGCTCCTCCAAATGGAAGCTCACCTTCGCCCCGTACGGCGGGTCGTCGGTCAGGATCTTGCTCATGCGCTTGGCCGCTTCCTCGGCGTTCACCGTCGGCGGCAAGCGCATCGACAGCTTCGCGGCCGTGAATGGCCGCAGCACATTGCCTGCATTGGCCGGCGGCGGGCGCGCCTTCAAGGCCTACCACCGAGAGCGCCGGCCGCCACGTGCGGTTCAGCACCAATTCCACAAGATCATCGCCCGCCGGGCGCATGCCCTTCACGAACGGAAATTTCGCATAGACCTGATCGCCCAGCGCTTTCGCGGCGACCTTGGCCTGGGCGATGCGCTCGGCGGGAATGTCGCCGTGCAATTCCTTGACGATGACTTCGCCGGTCTCGATGTTCTCCAGCCGCGCCAGCAATTGCCGCAGGATCCGGAAGCTTGAAGGCACGATGCCGGAAGCGTCGCCCGAATGCACGCCTTCGCTCAGCACCTCGACGCGCAGCGCACCGCCGACAAGGCCTCGCAGCGACGTCGTAAGCCAGAGCCGCTCGTAATCGCCGCAGCCGCTGTCCAGGCACACAACCAGCGACGGCGAACCGATGCGATCGGCGAGCGCCTCCATGTAGAACGGCAAATCCGGCGAGCCGGATTCTTCCGACGCCTCGATCACAATGACCGCCCGCGCATGCGGGATGCTTTGGCTCTTCAGCGCCAAGAGCGCCGCCAGCGACGCCGAACAGCGCATAGCCGTCATCGGCGCCGCCGCGTCCGTAAAGCTTGTCGCCTTCGAGCACCGGGATCCACGGCCCCTTGCCCTCGGTCCAGCCGGTCATCTCCGGCTGCTTATCCAAGTGCCCGTAGAGCAGCACCGTGTCGTCGTTCTTGGCCCCAGGCGCATCGATGAGAATAAGCGGGGTGCGGCCCGGCAAGCGCTCGACCGACAAGGAGGCGCCCAACGCCGCTACTTTCGGCTTCGCCCAGGCGACGAGCAGCTCCACCGCCTTGTCCATGTGCCCGAGCTCTCGCCAATCGGGCGCAAACGACGGCGACTTGTTGGGAATGCGGATGTATTCAACCAAGGTCGGCGTGATCTCATCGCGCCAAATTTCGTCGGTGAACTTGCGCAAATGCGTCTGGGCGATTTCGGCCATGAACGTGTTCCTGGGGGCGGTGAGAGAACCTAGTGCGCTCGCGGCGCCGCTTCCAGCTCTTCTCGCCTTAGGCCGCCTTTTGCGCCCTACTCGGCTTGCGCCGGCGAGGGCCGGCCGCCGCGCTCCTCGGCCTCGAAGGTCTCGATTTTCTTCGCCGTCCAATGCGGCGAGCGCGTGTATTTGGCCACCATCGCGTAGAGCACCGGCAAGACGAACAGAGTGAGCATCGTCGCAAACACCGCGCCGAAGGCGATGACGACGCCGATGGTTTGCCGGCTGCCGGCCCCGGGGCCGGAGGCGAACACCAGCGGCATCGATCCGCATGCCGCCGCGATAGACGTCATGATGATCGGACGAAGCCGCAGCGAGGCCGCTTCCTTCACCGCCTCGATCACCGACATGCCCTGATCGCGCAATTGGTTGGCGAATTCGACGATCAAGATGCCGTTCTTCGCGGCGATGCCGACGAGAATGATCAACCCGATCTGGCTATAGGTGTTCACCGTCGAACCGGCCATCAGCAGCCCGAACAGGCCGCCCAAAACCGCGATCGGCACGGTCAGCATGATGATCAGCGGATTGAGCCAGCTTTCGAATTGCGCCGCCAGCACCAGGAACACCAGCACCAGCGCGAACGCGAAGGCGAGGCCAACGCCGCCCGAGGCCTGCAGATAATCGCGCGCCTGTCCGCCCCAATCGATGTTGACCCCGGGCGTCTGATGCGACGCGGCCTGCTGGCGATAGAAATCGACGGCCTGCGCCACCGTGTAGCCCGGCGCCAATTCCGCCGTCAGCGTGATCGAACGCTGGCGGTCGACGCGGTTGCGGCTGGGCGTATCGCCGCGCACTCGCGTATTGACGACATTCGCCAGCGGCACCAGCGCGCCGGCGCTGCCGCGCACATAGAGGTTTCCCAGATCGTCCAGCGATCGCCGTTGCGCCAAATCCGTTTGCAGGATCACATCGTATTCCTGGCCCTCTTTCACGTAGGTCGTCACCCGTTGCGAGCCGAACATGGTCTGCAGCGTGTCGCCGATATCGCTGACCGAGACGCCGAGTTGGGCCGCCTTGTCGCGATTCAAATTGACCGCAAGGCGCGGCGAAGTCGGCTGATAGTCGAGCCGCGGCCGCACCAGCCCCGGATTGGCTTCGGCCGCTTCCAGAATCGGCGCGATCCAGCGCGCCAGCGAGGGATAATCGTTGCCCTCCGCGATCAGATCGACGTTCGAGCCGGAACCGCTGCCGCCGCGCTGGAAGGGGCCGCGCACGCTGGCTAAGACGCGCGCACTGGTGATGACGTTGAACTGACGATTGAGCGCTGCGGCCTCCTGCTGGGCGCTTATGTCTCGCTGATCCCAATCGCGCAGCACCAGAGATCCAAAACCGGTATTGTAGGCACTCTGCCCAAAGCGCGGCACGCCGAGGATATAGCGGCTGGCGACGCCTTGGCGAACCGCATGCTGCAGGATCGGCTCAACTCTGTCGGCGATGCGCAGGGTGGAATCATAACCGGTGCCTTCAGGCGCTATGATGGCCACATCGACGCGTCCGCGATCCTCAGCCGGCACCAGTTCGCGCGGGAGCACCATGAACATTCCCACCGCCAGCAGCGCCAAGACCGCCAAGACGCCGCCGACGACGACATTGGCGGTGCGACTGCCGAGCGCGATGTCGAGGGTGTCATGGTAGGAGCCGCGCAGACCCCGCATCGCCGCCTCGATCTTGCGGCTGATCCAGCCGGCGCCCTTGGCTGGGCGCAACAGCTTCGAGGCCAGCATCGGCGAAAGGCTGAGCGCCAGGAACGCGGAGAACACCACGGCCGAGGCGATCGCCACCGCCAATTCAACGAAGAGCCGGCCGATATAACCCGGTAAGAACATGAGCGGGGCGAACACCGACACCAGCACGATCGTCGTCGCCACCACCGCGAAGAACACCTGCCGCGCCCCGCGTTCGGCCGCCAGCAAGGCCGGCTCGCCCTCATCGACGCGCCGCTGAATGTTTTCGACGACGACAATGGCGTCATCGACAACAAGGCCGATCGCCAGCACCAACGCCAGCAGCGTCAGCAAATTGATCGAGAACCCAAGCGGCGCAAGCACCATGAACGTCGACATGATCGAGAGCGGCGCCACGATCGCCGGTATCACCGCCGCGCGCCAATCTCCCAAGAAGAGCATGTTGACGAGGCCGACGAGCACGAGAGACAAGCCCATCGTGATCCAAACTTCCCTGATCGCGCGGGAGGTGAACACCGTATAGTCGACCGCCATGCCGATGCGCGCCCCACCCGGCAGCGTCGGATTGATCGCATCGATCGCCTCGCGCACGCCCTGCGAGATCTGAAGGTCGTTGGCCTGCGATTGACGGGTGAGCGCCAGACCGACCTGATCGGCGCCGTTCGATCGGAAGACGCTTCGCCGTTCCGCCGGCCCCTCTTCGACGCGGGCGATATCGCCAAGCCGCACCACGTAAGGCGTCTGGTCCGCCGACCCGCCCGCGGCCGGCGCCGTCGAGCGCGCCGGGCGTGATGGGCAGCTGCGCAAACTGCGCCGGCGTCGAATAGAGACGATTGACGCGAATGGTGAAATCGTTGGCGGTGGACTCAATCGCGCCGGCCGCCGGATCGAGGTTCTGGGCGCGCAGCGCGTTTTCGACGTCGGCGACGGTTATGCCGCGCGCGGCCATCTGATCGGGTTTGAGCCAAATGCGCATCGAGTAGAGCTGTTGGCCGGCGACAAACACCTGCGCGACCCCGGGAATTGTCGAGAGCCGCTGCACCAAATAGCGGTTGGCGTAATCGGAAAGCTGCAGCCGGCTCATCGTTGGCGAACTGAAGGTCAAGAAAATGAGCGGCGAGGAATCAGCGCTCGCCTTGGCGATGCGCGGCGCATTGGCTTCGTCGGGCAATTGCGTCAGCACGCGCGAGACCGCGTCGCGCACGTCGTTGGCGGCTTCGTCGAGATTGCGATCGAGCGTGAACAGGATTGAGATTTGCGAAGCGCCGTCGCGTGATGACGAGGTGATCCGGTCAACGCCCTGAATGCCTGAGACCTGCTGCTCGATGACTTGCGTGATCCGCTCCTCGATCACTTCCGCCGAGGCGCCGACATAGGTCGTCGTGATCGAGACCTGTGGGGGGTCGACGTTGGGCAGTTCGCGAACCGGCAATGCGAAGAAGGCGGCGACGCCGATGACGGCGAAGATGATCGCCGCCACGGTCGCAAACACCGGGCGGCGGACCGAAAGGTCAGACAGCATCATGGCGAGGCTGGCCGCAATCCATCTGGAGCGGCGCGAGCGCCGGCATCGGCGAGCCGTCCACGGCTCTGTTCGACACCCTGGCCGACGCGCTGGCCGCCATTTTGGCTGTGGCTTTGGCCGCTGTTTTGGCCATGGCCGCGACCCTGTCCGACCCGGACGGGCGCATCGGGCTCAATCCGGTCGAGGCCATCGGCCACGACTTGAACGCCGGCGGGCAGGCCTTCGCGAATTTCCACATAACCGTTCGCATTGGCCCCGACGGTCACCAGCGTCTGGCGCGCGATCGTGCGATCGCCCTGGCGCGCGATCACATAAACGAAGGATTGATCGGCCTGCGACTGCACCGCCGTCTCCGGCAAGGCCACCGCCTGGCGTTGCCCGTTCTCGATCAGCACGTGCATGAGCATGCCGGGCACCAGCGACGCGTCGGCATTGGCGAACTCCGCGCGTGCGCGGATTGCGTGCGTGTTGGGATCGATGCGCGTGTCAATATCCGAGATCCGTCCGGTCACGACGCGATTGGGATAAGGATCGGGCCGGGCTTGAATGATCGGCGCCCACCTGCAACGCGGGCAGATAACGGTCGGGCACGTCGAAATCGACGCGCATCGTCGAGACATCGTCCAAGGTCACGATCGTAGCGCCGGGACTGATCAGCGCCCCGGCGCGATGTCGGTCAAACCCAGACGCCCGGCGAACGGCGCGCGGATGACGCGGTCGGCTTGCCGGGATTGCGCCGCCGCCAAGGCCGCGCGCGCCTGCTCCAGCGCCGAGCGATATTGGTCCATCGCCGCCGGCGCCAGAAAGCCCGCCTGCGCCAGCGTGTTGTAGCGGTTATAGTTGCTCTGCGCGACATCGACGGCGGCGCGCGCTTGCGAAACGTTCGCCGCTTCTTCCGTCGATTTCAATTGCACCAGGATGTCGCCGCGATGGACGAAGGCGCCGTCAGTGAAGCGCACCGAAGTCACTTGCTCGGTGTTGTTGGCGCTCAAATTGACTGACTGAATGCCCTTCGCTGCGCCCAGCGCTTCGATGCGATCGGCGAAGGGGCGCATCGTCGACACAACCGCGCTCACTTGGGTCACCCGTCCGCCGCCGCGCTGCGGGCTGGCGGTGCTGGACGGGAACGCCAGGCGCATCACGCCGGCGACCAGCATGAGCGCCACGAGCGTCACCGCGCCGATCAAAAAGAAATGGCGCCTGGCGTGAGGCTTCACGTCGTCGGTCGTATTGGTGGGCAGGCTGCCGTCCACGGAAGACCCTTTTAACGAAGTCCTACTGTAACCTCTGTTTCTTTTGCAACTGAACGCCTTAAAGACCAGTTCCAGCTACAGCGCGGCGAACTTTATTTGCGCCAGTTTCATCACAAAAGGGCTCGCCGGGCGCCGGCATGCGCCAGCGTTGGCAAACTTTGACAAACTCCGACCTTGCACGCTTGTCAGCCGGCGCGGCGGCGCAAGCTTGCGACCTCGGCGCTAGCGACGAGCCTGCCCCGCGAAGGCGCGAGCGACCAGGCGTTGCGCCTCTGCGACGAAGACGCCCCCGACAATAGGATCGGCGGCGGGGCGGGATCGGCGACAAGAGGATCGGCCACAAGAGCATCGGCGAGGGGGCGCCTCTTCGCCTTAAGCGGAACCCGGCTTCCGCTCGATCGGAAGAACCCGCCAGAAGCCGCGCGCCGCCTAATAACCCCGCGCGGAGGCGCTCACGCACGCCGCCGCAATCGGCCGCTCCTCGCATAACCGCTCGCATAATGACCGCGCGCGCGCCCAAGGCGGCCCTATTTACGCCGCCTGCTTTTCCTTGGCGGCGAAGCGCTCGTAGAAGCTCTGGTTGGTCTTCGCCATTTCGCGCAGGAGCTTGTTGGGGCGGAAGCGTTCGCCATATGCGTGGCGAGACGATCGGCTTCTTCCACGAACTTGTTCGCGCCCCAGAACAGATCGATGTAGCTGATGCAGCCGCCGGTATAGGGCGCAAAGCCCCAGGCCAGGATCGAGCCGACGTCCGCGTCGCGCGGATCGGTGATCACGCCCTCTTCGAAGCAACGCGCCACTTCGATGCATTGGCGGAAGAGGAAGCGCTTGGTGAGCTCTTGCTTCAGCTCGGGCGGACATTCCTTGACCTTGGTTTCGATACGCTCGGCGAGCTCCGGCCAGATCCGCGTAGGCTTGCCGTCTTCGCCATACTCGTAATAGCCCTTGGCGCCTTTGCGCCCGACGCGACCCTTCTCCTCGACGATCCATGACAGCAACGCCGCGCGCGGATCCTTCTTGTAGTCCTGTTGATTGAGTTCGGCGTTGGCCCGGCCGATCTTCAGCGCCGTATCGAGGCCGACGCTATCGGAGACTTCGAGCGGACCCATCGGCATGCCGGCTTGGCGACCAACATTCTCGATGATGGCCGGCGCGATGCCCTCCATCAGCATCTCGACGCCCTCGGCCGGATAGGTGCCGAAGCAGCGCGAGGTGTAGAAGCCGCGATGGTCGTTCACGGTGATCGGCGTCTTGCGGATCTTGACGACGTAATCGATGGCCTTCGCCAAGGTTTCCTTCGATCGTCTTGGCTGCCGACGATCAGCTCCACGAGACCCATGCGCTCGACCGGCGAGAAGAAGTGGATGCCTATGAAATTGGCCGGACGCACGCTCGCTTCGGCGAGGCCGGTGATCGGCAGCGTCGAGGTGTTGGACCCGAATACCGCGTTGTCGGCGAGATGGGCTTCGGCCTTCTTGGTGACTTCAGCCTTCAGCGCCGGATTTTCGAACACCGCTTCGATGACCAGATCGGCGCCTTCGATCTGCGAATAATCCGTCGTCGGCTTGATCAGCGCCAGCAGCGCGTCGCCCTTCTCTTTCGTGGTCTTGCCGCGCGAGATGTCCTTCTCGACGATGCTTGCGCGAATACTCCTTGCCCTTGTCGGCGCGCTTCGTCGGCTGACATCAATCAGGATGGTCTCGATGCCGGCTTTCGCTTGCACGTAGGCGATGCCCGCGCCCATCAGGCCCGCGCCGATCACGGCAACTTTCTTGATTTCGTTCGGCGGGAAACCTTCCGGGCGATTGCCGCCTTTGCCGAGCGCCTGCATCGACACGAACAGCGTGCGGATCATGCCCTTGGCTTGCGGCGTCGCCGCCGTCTTCAGGAAGTAGCGGCTCTCGATGCGCAGCGCCGCGTCGATCGGCACCTGCACGCCTTCATAGATGCACGACAAAATATTGCGCTGCGCGGGATAGTTGAGGCTTGGTCTGCTTCGAGACCATGGCGTTGCCGCCGACGCTCGCCATCGCGCCGCCCGGCGTGAACGGGCCGTCCTTCACCTTGTAGCCCTTGACGTCCCATGGCGCGATCGCCTTCGGATTGGCCTTCACCCAGGCCTTCGCGGCCTGCGATGGTCTGACCCGGCGGGCGCGACTTCATTGATGAAGCCCAAGCCCTTGGCTTCTTGCGGCGACTTGTCCTGCCCTTGCAGGATCATCATCGCGGCGTTCTGCACGCCGATCAGGCGCGGCAGACGTTGCGTGCCGCCCGCGCCGGGCAACAAGCCGACTTTTGATTCCGGCAGGCCGAGCTTGATCTTGGGATTGTCCGCGGCGACGCGATAGTGGCAGGCGAGACAAAGCTCCAAGCCGCCGCCGAGCGCCAAGCCGTCGATCGCGACAGCCACCGGCTTTCCGCACGTTTCCAGTTCGCGATAGACTTTGTTCAAGCCGAAGCCGCGCTCGAATTGCGCCTTCAGCTTCTCGTCCTCGCGACTTCGGCTTGGCGTCGGCGGCCACGCCGCGCTCGTTCATTTCGCCAAGGTCGGCGCCGGCGCAGAAACCGCTTTCCTTGCCCGAGGCGAACACCGCGCCCTTGATCGCCTCGTCGGATTTGATCCTGCCGGCGATCTCATAGAGGTCGCGAACCACGCTTGCGGTGATCGTGTTCATGGAACGGCCGGGCACATCGAAGGTGATGAGCGCGATGCCGTCAGAGTCGACGTCGATTTTGAAATTTTCCATCGTACGCCCTCCTTGGGCCAATTCTAAAACGGCTCAATCACCCAATTTGCGAAAGACGCTCTTCAAACAATCGCAAGAGCATGTTCGCAATTCATTCGACATCATCCTTAGCGTCTCATGTCGCCGCCGCCATCCCGCGTCTTGTGCTGCATGATGTCTTGCAAATCGACGTTCGCCTGTTGCGCCTCCACGCCGCGTGCGCGCCGTTGAAGCGTGCGCGCGCCTGTTGGGAGAAGGCCATGGCGGTCCGCCCGCGCCATCGGCGAGGCGAGCGGGCCGATCCTTCGGTTCATGGCCTCCTCCCATGTCAGCTGCCTAGTTCACGCGTTCGATCACGGCCGCCGTGCCCATGCCGGCGCCGATGCAAAGCGTGACCAGCGCACGCGTCTTGTCGGCGCGTTCCAGCTCGTCGACCATGGTGCCCAGGATCATCGCGCCGGTGGCGCCGATCGGGTGACCCATGGCGATGGCGCCGCCATTGACGTTGACCTTCTCCATGTCGAGGTCGAGCGCCTGCACCCAGCGCAGCACAACCGCCGCAAAGGCTTCGTTGAGCTCCCAAAGGTCGATGTCCTCCCGCTTCAGGCTTCAAGCTTCCTCATCAGCTTTTTGCGTCACGTGCTCGGGGCCGGTCAGCATGATTGACGGCTCAGAGCCGATCGAGGCGCCGCCGAGGATTCTTCGCGCGCGGCTTGAGGCCGAGCGCTTTGGCCCATTTCCTTGCTGCCGATCAGCACGCCGGCTGCGCCGTCAACGATGCCCGACGAATTGCCGGCATGGTGGACGTGGTCGATCTTTTCGAGCTCCGGATAACGCTGCTGAATGACGCCATCGAAGCCCGGCATCACTTCGCCTTGCATCTTGAACGACGGCTCCAGCGCGCCCAGCGCCTGCATGGTCGTGTCTGGACGCATGTATTCGTCGTGGTCGAGCAAGGTTGCGCCGAGCTGGTCCTTCACCGGCACGATCGACTTTTTGAAGCGGCCTTCCTTCCAGGCCTTTGCGGCGCGCTGTTGCGATTGCACCGCAAAGCCATCGAGATCGGTGCGCGAAAAGCCGTACTTGGTGGCGACCGCGTCAGCAGCCACGCCTTGCGGCACGAAATAGCTCTTAAGCGCGATCGAGGGATCGGTCGCCCACGAACCGCCGGTCGAACCCATCGGCACCCGGCTCATGCTTTCGCAGCCGCCGCCGATCGCCAGATCGGCTTCGCCCGACTTCACCTTCGCGGCGGCGATGTTGCAGGCCTCCAGACCGCTGGCGCAGAAGCGCTCGACTTGCACGCCGGCGACCGATTGCGCGTAGCCTGCGTTCAATGCGGCGATGCGCGCAAGATTGCCGCCCTGCTCGCCGATCGGCGAGAGTACGCCTAGATAAACGTCATCGACCTTGGGAGGTATCGAGGTTGTTGCGGTCGCGGATCGCCTCCAGCACCTGCGTCGCCAATTGCAGCGACGTCTGCTCGTGCAGCGAGCCGTTCGCTTTGCCCTTGCCGCGCGGCGTACGCACCGCGTCATAGATATAGGCCTCGGCCATGTGTCTTCACTCCAACTCAAAGCGGGCTCGCCGCTTTCACACCCTGTCGGGACCGGAGTCGTCCCATGGCGCTTGGCGAGCGCGCCTACTCCGCTGACCGCTGCGCCCGGGCTGGGCGCAGCGCGGCAAATTCATCCCCCGCTCGGCGATTTGGCGCTCCAGCTTCGCGATCTCGACATCCAAGGCTTCGATCTCGTCGCGCACGGCGGCGAGCTTTTCATTGATCTGTTCGGAGCCGAACTCGTCGCGCTCGCTTTTCATGGCTTCCAGGCTGAGCTCGCGCAGGCGCGCATCGGCTTCCGCGCGCAGCAAGCGTTTTTGGGCGAGGTTGGCGTTCAGATGCTGCAGATCAGCCATCGATCGCCACCTCGCCGCGGATAGGAATTGGCGATGAAGCAGGCTTCGTGCGCCTTGTGGTGGAGGTCGTGGATCTCCTGCGGCGTCGGCCGCTTGTCGCCGATCCACTCGATTTGCGGCCTCAGCGTGGTTTTCGACACCCAAAGCTTGCCGGCGTCGTTCTTGGTCATCACGCCTTCGGCGCGATCGACGTAGCGAATCGACCGCGAACCCCGCGCGCTGGGCCTCATATAAAAGCGACAGCATGTGGCATGATGAAAGCGACGCCACGAGCATCTCCTCGGGATCGACGGCGTCTGCGCGCGAATAGGGCGTCTTCACCACGTGCGGCGATGACGAACCCGCGATCGTGAGCGGCGCGTCGAACGAGATCTCGTGCGCGCGCGAATACTTGTTGTCGGTGAAGACGGCGTCGCCGCGCCTCCAGGTCACGGTGGCGGTGTAGCTCGCCATCAGAAGGCCTCCGCCGCAAGCGCCATCACCGGCTCGGCGCCGCTCTTCAGCTTGGCCAGATGCGCGCCGGCTTCCGGCAGCATCCGCGCGAGGAAATAGCGCCCGGTCGCCAGCTTGGCGTCGTAAAACGGATCGGGCGCCTGGCCGTCGGCTTTCGCCGTTAGCGCCGCCTTCGCCATCAGCGCCCACATATAGGTGAGCGCGGTGACGCCGAAGAGGTCGAGGAAATCGTGGCTGGCGGCGCCGGCATTGTCGAAATTCGACAAACCGTTCTGCATCAGCCAGGTCGCGCCGTCCTGCAGTTGCGCCTTCGCGGTCTTCAGGCCTTCCACGAACGGCTTCAGCGCCGCATTGTCTTCATTGGCGTGGCTGAATTCATCGATCTCGTTGAAGAAAGAGAAAATGCCGCGGCCCGAATTGGCGCCCAGCTTGCGGCCGACGAGATCGAGCGCCTGAATGCCGTTGGCGCCTTCATAGATCATGGCGATGCGCGCATCGCGCACGAATTGGCTCATGCCCTGCTCTTCGATGTAGCCATGGCCGCCGAAGACTTGCTGGGCGTTGGTGGCGTTCCTGTAACCGTTGTCGGTGAGAAAGCTTTTGATCACCGGCGTCATCAGCGCCATGTAATCGTCGGCCTTTTCGCGCACTTTCTCGTCCGGCGAGGAATGCAGCAGATCGCCATAGAGCGCGGTCCAGAACGCAAACGCACGCGCCGCTTCGTTGAACGCTTTCGCGTCCATCAGCATGCGGCGAATGTCGGGATGCACGATGATCGGATCGGCGGGGCCGTCAGGGTTCTTCTTGCCGGTGAGCGAACGCCCCTGCAGGCGATCCTTGGCGTAGGCGACGGCGTTTTGATACGAGACTTCCGATTGCGATAAGCCCTGCAGGCCGACGCCCAGGCGCGCCACGTTCATCATCGTGAACATGGCTGAGAGGCCCTTATTCTCGACGCCGCAGAGATAGCCCACGGCGTCATCGTAATTCAGCACGCACGTCGAATTGCCGTGAATGCCCATCTTCTCTTCGATCTTGCCGCAGGTGACGCCGTTGCGCTCGCCCAGCGAACCGTCGTCATTGACCAAGACTTTCGGCACGATGAAAAGCGAAATGCCCTTGGTGCCGGCCGGCGCTCCTTCGATGCGCGCGATCACCAAATGGATGATGTTGTCGGCGAAATCGTGCTCGCCCGCCGAGATGAAGATCTTCTGGCCGGAAATCCGGTACGAGCCGTCGCCCTGGGGAATGGCTTTGGTGCGCAGCATGCCGACGTCGGTGCCGGCGTGCGGCTCGGTCAGGTTCATCGTGCCGGTCCATTCCCCGGTCACCAGCTTCGGCAGATACTTCTTCTTGAGTTCCTCGCTGCCGTGCTGGTGGATCGCTTCATAAGCGCCGTGTGAGAGACCTGGATACATCCCCCACGCCATATTGGCGCTCGCCACCATTTCGTTCCAGGCCAGCGCCACGAGATGGGGCATGCCCTGGCCGCCATAGGCGGGATCGCATGAAAGCGCCGGCCAGCCGGCTTCGACGAATTGCTTGTAGGCTTGCTTGAAGCCTGGCGGCGTCGTCACCGAACCGTCGTCGTTGCGCTTGCAGCCGTGTTCGTCGCCAACCTTGTTGAGCGGCGCCAGCACGCTTTCGCAAAACTTCGCGCCCTCTTCCAAGATTTGCTCGACCACATCGAGCGGCGCGTCGGCGAATGAAGGCAAATTGGAGTAGCGATCGAGATCGAGCACGTCCTTCAGGAGAAAGCGATACTCGCGCAAAGGCGCTTTGTAAGTGGGCATCGGAAACTCCGAATGAGGCGATAAGCAGTGGGCTTTTGGCCTACCGCCTACTCCCAATCGCCTTGACTTCAATGCGTGCTTTCGAGCCGCTTCTTGGCTTCTTCCTCGAAGGCGCGTGCTGCGCCAACCGCAGCCGGCGCCGCCGGCTTGGCCAGGAACGCTTCGAGCTGGCGGATGCCGATTTGCAGCGTCTGGATCGCGGCTTCGACGTCTTCGCGCTGACGCTCGAGCTCGACGATGCGCGCCTTGTACTTCTTCAGCGCCGTCTGCGCCTGGGCGCGCTGGTCGACTTTGTAGAGATCGAGGATCTCCTTGATCTCAAGCAGCGAAAGCCCGACGCGCTTGCCGCGCAAGATCAACTGCAAGCGGCCGCGGTCGCGGTAGGAATAGACGCGGTTCAAGCCCTCGCGACGCGGCGTCAAGAGGCCCTTGTCCTCGTAGAAGCGCAGCGCCCGCGGCGTCACTTCGAATTCACGCGCCAATTGGGAAATTGTGTAGGTGCGATCGACATTCGTCATCAGGAGTACCCCGCGCTCGTTGCCGGACCGGAATACCTTCCGTTGACGCCAGCGTCAAGAAAAGTTGACGGGTGCGTCATGTATCGTGATCAAGCCAAACAGGCGCGATTGATGTCGCCGGGGGTCTTGCAGCCATTGAGCGCCATGGTGATGTCGAGCTCGGCCAGCAGGTGCTCCAACACAGTCTCCACCCCAGCTTCCCCGGCAATCGCCAGGCCGTAGACGTAAGGGCGACCAAGGCAGGCGATTTTTGCGCCTAAAGCCAAGGCTTTAAAGATATCGGCCCCACAGCGCACGCCGCTATCGAACAGCACCGGCGCGCGCCCTTTCACCGCCGCCACGATAGCAGCGAGCGCGTCCAGCGCGCCGACGCCGCCGTCGACCTGGCGGCCGCCATGATTGGAGACGAGGATGCCGTCATAGCCCTCGCTCATCGCCTTTTCCGCGTCGTCGGCGCGCATGATGCCTTTGAGGATGACCGGCAGGTTCGTCCACGACCTGATCTTGGCGATCCGCGCCCAATCGAGCCCCGGGTCGGAGAAGATCTGCGTGAACTGAAACGCCGCGGCTTGGGGATTATCCTCCGGCGTTTGCGCCAACATCGCCCGGAAGGTCGGATCGCTTGTATATTGTGCGATCCCTTGTGATCGCAGAAACGGCAGAAAGCCGATATCGAGATCGCGCGGGCGCCAACCGAGAATGGTGGTGTCGAGGGTGATGAAGACGCCCTTGCATCCGCACGCTTGCGCGCGCTTCACGAAACTCTCCGCCAGCGCGTCCGACTTGCCCCAATACAATTGATAGAAGCGCGGTCCATCGCCATTGGCCTTGGCGATTTCCTCCATCGGAAACGAGGCCTGGCTCGAAATGATCATCGGGATGTTGAGCCGTCCCGCCGCGCGCGCCACCGCCAAGTCAGCGTCCTTATGCATCATCTCCAAGACGCCGATGGGCGAGGTGAACACGGGCGCGGCCGCTCTCACGCCGAATATTTCGCAACTCAAATCACGTTGGCCCGCCCCGCCCAGCATGCGCGGCGCGATCTGGGCGCGCGCGAAGGCGGCGCGATTGGCGTCCATCGCGCTCTCCAGCCCCGCGCCGCCGGCGACATAGGCCCACGCCTCGCCCGTCATCGCTGCTTTCGCCGCCGCCTCAAGGCCGGTGAACGACGTTGGGATTGCCGGCTTGGCCCCGCTCAATCCGCGTAGATAGATCGCACCCTGCGTTTCGGGGCCGAAAGATCGTGGAGCGTCCGACATGCTTTGTCCCCCGATTACCACTTTACCCGCCATTAACACGGCCTTGCGTTTGATCGACACTGCGAAGTTGTGGGCAATTCTGAAATCTTGCGAGAGGAGCCAGGGTTGGGCGTGAGCGCGCTGCAAGGCGGAGCTCTAATGCGGGCGAGGGCAAATGAGCGGCGCGCAAAGCTGGAGCGTGAAAGGCATCGACCCAAAAGTGCGAGAAGCCGCGCGTGAAGCGGCGGCTCGCCAGGGCATGAGCCTCGGGGAATATCTCAATCAGGCGCTGGCCAATCAGCAACCGCAAGCGGCGGCCATGTCGGCTGCCATGTCGGCTGCCATGTCGGCGGCGACACCGCCGGCCCCGCCGCGGGCGCGGACGCGCTTTTCGCATCTGGCCGCGGAAGCGGAGGACGAAGAGGATTGGCAGATTAGCGGCCCTTCGACCTTGCCGCGCAACAGCGATCCCATTCGGCTGGCGCAGCGCCTGGAATCGATTGAGCGGCGCACGCAATTGGCGGTGAGCGGGCTCGATCGCGCGGTCTCCACCATCGACCGCTCCGTCATGGGGCTTGCGGCCCGCGTCGAGGACGCCGAGGCGATGTCGGGCGAAGCGGCTGAACGCATCGCCGACGCACTCGAACAATTTCGCGCCGCCGGCGATGCGCTCGCCGGCAAATTCGATTCCGTCGAAGAAGCCAAGAACGATGTTGTCAGCGTCAAGCAGCGCCTGGAAAACCAGGTCGCCGTCGCCGAAGAGATCGCCCGTCGCGCCGAAGCCGCCGCCTCGTATCTGAGCGCCGAACTTGAAACCCGCGACACCACGCTTGCGCGCACGCTCGAACAGGCGCGCGCGGTCGCCGAAGAGGCCGCGCGCCAGGCAAGCGAAGCCTCGGCCGATGCGGTCACCGAACTGCGCCGCCTGCAAGAGCAGATGAGCGAGCGCCTGGCGGAAACCGAAACCTCGACGCGACGCACCATCGCCAGCGCCATTCAGGAGGTTCGCGCCGAGCAGGAAGGCGAGACCCGCAGCACCCGCGAGGCGCTGCTCGAAGAAGTCGTCCGCCTCGAAAGCGAGATCAGCAAACGCATCGGCGCCGTCGAGCTGATCAAGACCGATCAGACCGAACTCATCGCCCGCATCGAGCGGGCGGAAGCCGGTTCTCGCGAGGCGACGGCGGGTCTGCGGCAAGCCGCGGGCGCGGCGATCGCCGATTTGCGCAACGCCCAGCTCACCCTCTCCGCGCGCGTCAAGCAGGTGGAAGACGGGGGCGCTGCGAGCTCGGACATTTCCGGCCTCCGCCAGCAGCAGCAAGACATCGCCGAACGCCTCGCGGCGCTGGAAAGCAAGGAACACAGCCCTGTCTCGGATGCATTGAGCGCATTCGAACACCGGATCGCCCAGATCGAGGGCGGCGGCGGCCAAAAGCTCGAGCAAGTCGACGGCGCGGTTAAGTCGCTCGACACCGCGCTGCAGCGCCTCTCCGACCGCATCGCCGAAACCGAATCCACCGCCAACACGGCGATCCGCACGCTTGAGCAAACCGTCTCCTCGCTCAATGCGCGCGTCGAGCAAGCCAGCGCCGTGCAGGAGACCGAAGCCGTGCGCGCGCTACTCGAACAGCGCCTCGACGCGATGGCGCAATCGGTGCAGCAAACGGTGGGCCAAGCGCGCAATGAGCTCGAAGGCCAATTGCACGCGGCGCTCGCCGGCGTCCAGGGCGGAGGCCTTGAAGAGGCGCTGCGCGATGTGAACCAGCGTCTCGCCTCGGCCGAACGTCGGCAAGCGCAAACCATCGAGGCCATCTCGCTCGAAATCAAGCGCATGTCGGAAACGGTCGATCGACGCCTGCGCAGCGTCGAGGCGCGCAACGATGACGCCGCCGCCTCCGCCGTGCGCGAGGAATTGACGCGCATGTCGACCACGCTCGAAGCCCGCTTCGACGAGATCGAGCGCCGTGAAGCGGCCGCCTTCGACCGCATGGGTCTTGAAGTCGGGCGCCTCTCCGAGCGCCTGGAAGAGCGCGTCGGCGCCGTCGAAAACCGCAGCGCCCAGGCCATCGAGCATGTCGGCGAACAGGTCGCGCGCATGGCCGAGCGCTTCAGCCAGCGCCATGATCTGCTCGCGCGCGACCTCGGCGAGCGCATGCTCGACAGCGAGGAGCGCGCCGGCGCCCGCGTCGCTGAAGCCATCGGCTCGATCATGCAACGCCTGGCGGAAGTGGAGCAGCACTCGGCCGAAGCCATCGCGCCGGTGCAAAAGGCGGTCTCCAGCGTCGCCAACAAGCTGGAACAGTTCGAGAGCGCCCACGACGCCCCGAACACCCACGAATTGCTCGACGAAATTCCAACGCCGTCGCGGCGTTTCGACGATTTTCCGAGCTTCGGCGATGTCGAACCCTCGCCCCGGGAGGCGGCGTCCCCGGTCCGCGCGGCGCCGCTGCCGCCGCGGGCGCAGGAGCCCATTTCATCCGCCGACGACGACATCTTCTTCGCCGACGATGACATCGTCGGCGCCGATGTTGGCGCGCCAAGCCTCGAAGAAGCGCCGGCTGCGGCGGACCCCCTTTCCTTCGGCAGCGCCGACGATGATCTGCTGATCAGCGACGCCGAGGACGATTTCGACGAGATCGAGCCCTTCACGACCGGACCCGAGCGCAACGACGATCCGTTCTGGACGCCGCAGGACGAGGTCAGCGCCGACACCCCGCTGACATCATCGCCAGAGGCGGTCGCCACGATGACGGCGCCTGCGGCCGCCGATCTTTATGACGACGATCTTGATCTTGATTTTCCCGAAGCGGCGGCGCCGGCCGCCGAACCCATGCCGACGAGCGAGGAACCGCCGCCGCCGCCCGGAAAGAACGATTATCTCGCCGCCGCGCGCCGCGCGGCGCAAGCGCAGTCGCTGCCGAAGACGCGTCCCGAGCCCGGCCCGACGCCGCAGCTGAGCCTGCGCGGATCGAGCCGCGTCGTGCTTTGGGGCGCAGCGAGCGGCATCGCTTTATTGCTCGTCGGCGGCGCTTATTTCTTCGCCGGCCACGCCCGCGCGCCAGCGCCCGCTCAGCCCACGCCGGAAGCGGCGCCGCAGCCCGCGCATGTGATCGAACCGCCGCCGTCGGCGCAAGCGGCCGCGCCCGACCCCCTCGCCGACCAAGCCAAGCCCGCGGAGGCGAGCGCCACGCCTGGGCCGGTTGCGGCGACGCCTGCGCCGCACACCGCCCAGCCCGCACCGCTGGCCGCGTCAGCGACGCCGGCGCAAGCAAATTCGGGGCTGGCGAATTCGGGGCTGGCGAATTCGGCGCCGGCGACGCCTGCAGTCGCGGGGCCGCTGGCGCCGCGCTCGGTTACGCTTGAAGCCGCCGCTCAGTCCGGCGACGTCATCGCGCAATATCAGTTGGCCTTGCA
This sequence comes from uncultured Pseudomonadota bacterium, assembly GCA_963847165.1. GTDB lineage: Bacteria > Pseudomonadota > Alphaproteobacteria > Caulobacterales > Aquidulcibacteraceae > Vitreimonas. The sequence goes on along the minus strand of CAWJYY010000009.1, from coordinate 64,667 downwards.
GCGTCTCAGCGCCGGGCGCAGCGCCGATGGCCTGCAACTCCTGCGCGGCGCCGCCAATCGTGGTCTCGCCATGGCGCAATATCGCTTGGCGAAGGTCTATGAACGCGGTGAAGGCGTGCCCGTCGATCTCGCCGCGGCGCGGCAATGGACCGAGCGCGCGGCCAATAGCGGCAATCGTCGCGCCATGCACGATCTTGGCGTCTATTATGCGCGCGGCGACGGCGCCCCGCTCGATGAAGCCGCCGCCTTTCGCTGGTTCCGGCAAGCCGCCGAACTCGGCGTCGGCGACAGCCAATACAATCTGGGCGTCCTTTATCAGCAGGGCCGCGGCGTTCAGGCCAATCCGGTGGAATTGCTGTTTTGGTTCGCTGTCGCCGCACGCCAGGGCGACACCGACGCCGCCGCGCGCGCCACCGCGATCGAAGCCCAACTCACCACCACCCAGGTGAGCCAAGCCCGCGCCCGCGCCGCCGCCTTCCGGCCGCGCGCCGCCAGCGCCGCGGCCAATGGCGATTTCGGCCAGCGGCCCTGGAGCGCTGCGCCGCAAGCGGCCGCGGCGACGCCCGCGCCGGCGCGCCGCCGCGCCAGCCGCTAAAATAGCTTCGCTCAAGCGTTGCGACTCCCGGCAGCGGCGCCCATAACGGCGTCGCGTGGCGGGCTTTCGCCCAATCCAGAGTTTCGACCGTGATCTACCTGCCGATCGCCGAAATGCCGGTGAACGTGCTCGTTGTCCTGTTGGTCAGCGGTGCGGTGGGATTCATCTCGGGCCTGGTCGGCGTCGGCGGCGGCTTCATCATGACGCCGGCGCTGATCTTCCTCGGCATTCCCGCCCCCGTCGCCGTCGCCACTGGCGCAAGCCAGATCGCGGCGACCTCGTTTTCCGGCATTCTCACCCAAACCCGCCGCAAGGCTGTCGATTGGCGCATGGGCGTGCTGCTCTCGGTCGGCGGCGTGCTTGGCTCGATCTCGGGCGTCGGGCTCTTCCAGCGGCTTTTGAATATCGGTCAGCTCGATCTCATCATTTCGCTTCTCTACCTCATCTTCCTGGCCGCGATCGGCGCGGTGATGCTGATGGAGAGCGTGACGGTCATGCGCGGGCGTTCGCTGCCGGCCGTCACCGTGCTGAGGCGCCCGATCAAGACCATCGCCCACCGGCTTCCGATCCGACTGCGCTTTCCGCGCTCGGGGCTTTACATCAGCGTCCTGCCGCCGCTGGCGATCGGCTTCGGCATCGGCGTCCTCGCCGCCATCATGGGCGTCGGCGGCGGCTTCATTCTGATCCCGGCGATGATCTATCTGCTGCGCATGCCCACCAACGTCGTCATCGGCACTTCGCTTTTCCAAGTCCTGATCGTGGCGGCGCTGGTGGTGGTGCTGCAGGCGCAGGCGACGCAACGGGTCGATCTCTTCCTGGCGGCGATGCTGATGGCCGGCGGCGTCATCGGCGCCCAGCTTGGGGCGCGCTTGGGCGCGGGCCTCAAGGCCGAGCATTTGCGCGCCCTGCTCGGCCTTTTGCTGGTGCTGGCCAGCGTCAAGTTCGCCGCCGATCTGATCCTGCCGCCGCGCGAACTCTATGTCCTCGGCGGAGCCGCGCAGTGAGGCGTGCGCTTGCGGCTCCTGCTCTGTTGCTAGCGGCGCTCATGCTCATGGCGCCCTCCGCGCAGGGGCAGCCGCAAAGCCCCCCGCAGGCGCCGCTCGACCTCGGCTCCGACCTGCCCTCGGCGGTCGCCGACGAGCACATCACCGTCAGCTCCGATTATCGCGGCTCCTTCATCACCGTGTTCGGCGTCAATCCGGATCGGCGCGGGCGCGGCGACATCGTCGTCGTGCTGCGCGGCCCCGGTCAGCCGGCGGCCGTCATGCGCAAGCACCGCGTCTTCGGGCTCTGGATCAACGGCGCGCCGGTGCGTTTTTCCGATGCGCCGTCCTTCTTCGCGGTCTTGTCCAATCGTCCACTGCGCCAAATCGCCAATCCGCAATCGATCTGGCGCTACGGGCTTGACCCCGCCGCGTCGGCGCATCTGGAAAGCGCGGTGCCGCTTGGCGACGATCCTTCCGCCTATCGCGCGGCGTTGGTGCGCCTGCGCCGCGACCAGGACCTCTATCAGGAATATTCGGGCCGTCCGGCGCCGGAATCGCGCGGCGGGCTCACCATGTTCGCGGGCGGTCTCTTCCGGGCCGTCGTGCGCCTGCCGGCCAACGCGCCAATCGCGCAATACTACGCCGACACCTATCTCTTCCGCGACGGCCGCCTGATTTCGTCGCAGCACATTCCGATCGATGTTTCGCGCATCGGCGTCGAACGCAGCGTCCATAACCTCGCCACCGATTTCTCCGTGGTCTACGGCTTGCTGACCGTCCTGCTTGCGCTTGGCGCAGGATGGGTGGCGGCCTATTTCTTCCGTCGCGAGTGACGCCATTCGAACGCCCCCCATTGCTGCCGCGCGCAGCCGTCCGCTTGGGCTTCCTCGGCCTCGCGCCGCTGGCGATCTCGGCCTTGATCACGTTTTCCAATCATCCTGAAACCGCCCGTCTCGCCGGCCTTAGCTTCTCGATCTACGCGGCTTTGCTGCTCTCTTTCCTCGGCGGCGTGCGCTGCGGCTTCGAATTGATGCGCGACCCGCATGCGCCGAACGCGCTGCGCCTACTCTTCAGCGCCCTGCCGACGCTCTCGGGCTGGGCGCTGGCGCTATTTGTCGTTGTTGTGCCCGGCGTCCTCGGCGCGGCCTCGATCTTCGCCGGGCTGTTCGCCGCGCAAGCGGTCTGGGATCATCGCAGCGCCGCCGACGCCGGGGCGCCGGCCTGGTATCCGCTGCTCCGGCAAGTGCTTACCGGCGGCGCGATGATCATCTGCATCCTGATCCCACTCGCCGCGGCGCTGCGGCGGATCTAGTCGTCGAGCAGCCGCGCCATCGGCGCGGGCAAGACGCGCGCGCGCCCGATCACCAGCGCCGTCACGCCGTTGGGAAACAGCGGCGCGAATTCCTCGCAGCAGACATTGAGCCCGCCCGTATAGGCGCCGAAAGCCGGCATCACCAAGCGCGCGCCGTCGGTGGCGAAGCAGCGCCGGCGCACAACCCGCCCGCGCCCGCTCACTTTCGCGCACGGATGCAAGTGTCCGGCGATCTCACCGATCGCGGCGCGCTTGGCCGGCTTGTGCACAAGGTTCAGCGCGCCGATCGTCAAGCCCTCGCGCACCAGCCCGCCCAAGGTCTCGGCGCTGCGTCCATCGTGATTGCCTTCAATCCAAACCCAATCGCATCGCCCGATCAGCGTCTGAAGCAAGACGCGGTCGCGCTCATGCATCCGCGCCGGGCCGCCGCCGTCATGAAAGGAATCTCCAGCGACACGACAATGTCGGGAGCCCATTGCTGCATCAGCGCCGCCACCCGCGACAGCGTCGCATGGGTGTCGTAGGGCGGCAGCATCTGGCCATCGCGCGCAAACGAGGACCCCTTCTCCAAATGCAGATCGGAGACGATCAGGGTCTTGGCCTCGGCGACCCAGAGCGCGCCTTGCGGCAGCGCCGTCACCGTCACATCGCCAAGCTTCGCCTCAACGTGATCGCCGACGATCGCGAATACCGGGGCGAAAACCGGCGCAACCGCAATTGCGCGCTTTCGCGCGCGCGAGGTGGGCAAGGGCTTCTTGCTGGGCTGCGACAGAAGCGGCATCGGCGGCGGAGACTAGCCGGGATTCGCCGCCATGGAAGGCGGACAAGCCGCTGAACGCCGCATGGTATGGGCCAGATCGTCGATATGAGCTTGCAAGGGCGCCCGCCCTTGGGCGTTCTTCGCCGCCAAAGCCTCGGAGCGGGAACACGAGGCGGGGAGAAGCGACGATGCGTATCGCAAGCCTAGGACATGTCATCTTCGCCGTGGCGATGATCGCCCTGGGCGTCCTCGGCTTCATCAAGGGCGATTTTGAAGGGGTCTGGGGCGGAGCGCCGGCGCACCTGCCTGGGCGCGATCTTCTGCCCTACCTCTGCGCCTTCATCGCGCTCGCCTGCGGCCTGGGCCTCCTCTTTCAGCGCACGGCGGGGTTGGCCGCGCGCGCGCTCGTCGTCACTCTGCTGATCTGGCTCTTAGTATTCAAAGGCCGGTTCATCCTCATCGCCCCGCTCGAGGAAGGCTCCTACCAAAGCGCTGGCGAAACCGCAGTGATCCTGGCCGGCGCCTGGGTTTTGTTCGCGTGGTTTGCAGGAGCGTGGGACCAACGCCATCTCGCCTTCGCAAGCGGAGACATGGGCGTGCGCATCGCGCGCGTGCTCTATGGCCTTTCCTTGATCGCCTTCGGCTTTTCGCATTTTGTCTATCTCAACCTGACCGCACCCTTGGTGCCTCACTGGCTGCCGGCGCCGGTCGGCTGGGCGTATTTCACTGGCGGCGCTTATTTGGCCGCCGGCGTCAGCGTGCTCACCGGCGTGCTCGCGCGCCTGGCCGCGGCGCTCACGACGCTGCAGATGGGCCTCTTCGCAGCTTTGATTTGGGCGCCGCTCGTCGCCTCGGGGCGCATCGGCGCATTTCAATGGGGCGAGTTCGTCGTCACCTGCGTGCTGACCGCCAGCAGCTGGGTCTTGACCGATTCCTATCGCGCCGCCCCTTGGTTTGCGGCGCCGGGACGTTCGCGACCCGCCAACGCCGCCTAACTCATAGCCTCCGCAATCAGGCTCGCGGCGTCCTCCAGCACCGCTTCCTCGCCCGCGCCTTCGATCGACACGCGCCCCATTTCCAGCATCACCGGCGCGGCGAACGGCGACACATGCGGCAAGTCCTTGTGCACGATTGCGCCTTTCACCCGCTTGAGCAGCGCGCCCAGGCGCTTCAAATCGAGATAGCCTTCGCCGGCGTCCTGAAACGCGGCCTGCATCAGAATATGATCGGGCTCGTACTGCCGCAGCACGTCGAAAATCAGATCCGACGAAAACGACACCTGTCGCCCGGTCTTGCGCTCGGCGCCGGGCGTCTTGCGCTCGATCATTCCTGAAATCACCGCGCACTTGGCGAACATCGCCTTCATGAGCGTGCTTTCGCCCAGCCAGCTTTCGAGATCGTCGCCGAGCATGTCCTCGTCGAACAGCGCATCGAGATCGAGATCGCCCATCGGCTCGAGACCCCAAACGCACATCGCGTATTCCGACGCCAAGAACCCGAGCGGATGCTTGCCGGCGCGCTCCAGGCGCCGGGTAATCAGCATGCCGAGGGTCTGCTGGGCCAGGCGTCCTTCGAACGGATAGGCCACAAGGTAGTGCTTCTCGCCGCGCGGAAACGTCTCAATCAGCATCTGATCCGGCGCCGGCGTCGCCGAGCGCGCGCGCTGCATGGCGATCCAGTCGCGCACTTGCTGGGGCAATTGCCGTTGGCGCTTGGGATCGTGAAGCATCATCCGCACGCGCTCGGCCAGAAACGTGGAAAGCGGAAACTTGCCGCCTGCATAGGAGGGAATGCGCGGGTTCACCTCGCCAGCCGCGCGCACCACCAGCGCATCCCTTTCGCGCGCGCCGATAAAACGCAGCATCTGTCCGGCGAAAATGAAAGTGTCGCCCGGGGTCAGCCCCTCAATGAAATATTCTTCGATCCGGCCGAGGATGCGCCCCGCCGTCAATGGCGCCAGCGCAGGCGGCTGCGGCGCGCCCGCTCGCGTCCCCTCGCGCGGACGATGGGCGAGGCGCACATCCATCATCTCGGCTTCAACGATAGCGCCGACATTCATCCGGTGCTGCTGGGCTAGGCTCGGATTGCGCACACGCCATTCGCCGCTCTGCGGGTCCTGGATGATGCGGCGATAGCGATCGTAGCTGCGCAGCGCATAGCCGCCCGTCGCCACCAGATCGAGGGCGCGATCGAATTGGCGCCGCGTCAGCTGCTCATAGGGCTGAGTGGAGACGACTTCGTCAAAAAGCTCATCGGCGTCGGTCGGCTCGCCGCAGCAACTGCCCATGATATGCTGGGCCAGGCAATCGAGGCCGCCGACGCGCGCATCGGCGCCGTCCAGCGCGCCCTCCGCCACCGCCTCTTGCGCCGCGCGACACTCCAACACCTCAAAGCGATTGCTGGGCGCCAACAGCGCCCGCGACGGCTCGTCGAGCCGGTGATTGGCCCGCCCGATCCGCTGCACCAGCCGCGCGCACCCTTTCGGCGCGCCGATTTGGATCACCAGATCCACATCGCCCCAGTCGATGCCGAGATCGAGCGTTGAGGTGCACACCACCGCGCGCAGAGCGCCCGCCGCCATCGCCGCTTCCACTTTGCGCCGCTGCGACACATCGAGCGAGCCGTGATGCAGTGCGATCGGCAGACCCGCCTCGTTCACCCGCCACAATTCCTGGAAGGTCATCTCCGCCTGCGCGCGCGTATTGACGAACACCAGCGCCAGCTTCGCCCGCTTGATCGCATCGTACACCTCCGCCATGGCGTGGCGGGCCGTGTGCCCAGCCCATGGAATGCGCGCATTGGAGTCCAGCACATCGATGATCGGGGCCGCCCCGGGCGGCGCCTGCACGATCATCGAGGGGTGCGCCTTGCCCGTTCCAACCAACCACTTCGCCAAACTCTCCGGATCGGCCACCGTCGCGCTCAAGCCGATCCGCCGGTGCCGCGGCGCCCAGCGTGCGATGCGCGCCAGCGCCAGCGCCAGGAGATCGCCGCGCTTGGTCGGCGCGAGCGCATGCGCCTCATCGACGACCACCGCCTCCAGGTCTTCGAAGAAGGCGCGCGCATGTTCGCTTGCAATCAGCAGACACAATTGCTCCGGCGTCGTCAGCAGCATGTCCGGCGGATAAGCCCGCTGCCGCGTGCGTTTGTGCGCCGGGGTGTCGCCCGTGCGCGTCTCCAGCCGCACGCCGAGCTTCATTTCGCGCGCCGGAATTTCCAGATTGCGCGCGACATCGGTGGTCAGCGCCTTGAGCGGCGAGACATATAAAGTGTGAAGCTTATGCGGTCGTCCCGGCCCCGCCGCGGCCACCGGCTCAAGCTCAATCAAGCTCGGCAGAAATCCCGCGAGCGTCTTGCCGGCGCCCGTCGGCGCAATCAGCAGGGTCGAGGCGCCTTGCTTGGCGCGGGCCAGCAAGTCCAATTGATGGGCGCGGGGACGCCAGCCGCGGCTGGCGAACCAGGCGTCGAAGGGTTGCGGCAATGCCGGAACGCGGGCGTCCATCGTCCCTATTTAGCGCGCCTTGTTTCCGGCGCCGACGCCATGGCATGGTCGCCCCGCATGCTCCGGCCCGCGACCGCCCTTGCCGCCCTCTGCCTGAGCCTTTTGGGCGCCGCCGCCGCCGCCCCACCCGAGCCGGCGGCGCCGTCCGCGCTTCATGCCGCCATCGAGGCGACCGCTGCGGCGCGCACGCCCTACGCCTTCGACCTCGACATCAATTCATCCAAGATCAATTGGCGCGCGCATTTCGATCCGCGCTCGACGCCGCGTCTGCGGCTGATCGAGCCCCAACTCGCCGCGCTCGGCCACGACCAGCGCCGCGCCTTCGATGACGCGAGCCGGCGCATGCAAGGGCTGTCTTGGTGCGCCAGCGCTGAAATCGGCCGCATCGCCAATGTAAGCGTGCTGCGCGACGACGCCGTCTCGGCCACTTATTCGTTCCAACCGACGCGCGATAGCCTTGGCGAAGGCGCCCGCCAGTTCGCTGGGCGATTGCGCGGCGAACTCACCTTGCTCAAAGCCGATCCCGACATCGTCCGCATTCACATCTTTGCGCCTAGGCCCTTCAGCCCCGCGATTTTGGTCAACGTGACGCGCATGGACATCGTCATCGGCTGCGCGGCCGCGCCGAACCATCGCCGCTTCGCTTCCGAAGCGATCACCGAGATCGCCGGCTCCGCCTTCGGTCAAGCCTTCAGCGAGCGCACGGTGCAACGCACCCACGATCTGGCGCCGGCGCCATGAACGGTCCGCCCAGCAAATATGAGGGCCTGCGCGCCGACCGCATTATCGCCACCCTGGAGAAACTCCAGGATCGGATCTCTGAACGCTTCCCCAACTCGGGCCTCTCCAAGGTCTGCGCCGAAGTCATCGCCACCGGCCGCTGGTCGGCGCGCGACGCCGCGCGCGTGTCGCAACCCAATCTGCTCTGGCGTTTTGTGCTCGTCATCGTGCTCGCCGCGGGAGTGGCGGCGCAAATCTTCGCCGCTCGCCTCATCCATCTCAACGGCTTCGGCGCGAGCGCGCCCGAACTCGTGCAAGGCCTCGAGGCGGCGGTGAACCTAGTCATCCTGTTTGGCGGCGCCATCTGGTTTCTGCTCACGCTTGAAGAGCGCTTCAAGCGGCGCCGCGTGCTCGATGGCCTTCACCGCCTGCGCTCTTTGGCGCACGTCGTCGACATGCACCAACTCACCAAGGACCCGACGATCCTGATCAGCCCCCATCCCCAAACCAAGGCCTCGCCGCAGCGTTCGATGACGCGCTTCGAACTCTCGCGCTACCTCGATTACTCGGCCGAAATGCTCGCCCTGATCGGCAAGCTCGCCGCCCTTTACGGCGACCGCATGCGCGACGCGGTGGTGATCGACGCCGTCAACGACGTGGAGAACCTCACAGCCGGCCTGGGCCGCAAAATCTGGCAAAAGATCACCATCATCACCGCCCTCGAAGAGCCCCAAGCATGATCCGCCGCACAAACGCCGCTTCGCCGCTTTGCTAAGGCCGGGGCGATGGGTTGGTCGCGCATCCGCCTCTATTCTCGCCTCGCCGCACTTGCGCTCTTTGCGATCATGCTCGTGGCGGTCCTGGGCCTGCGCGTGGCGCGCGTAAAGGAGCGGTTCGCCTCCTCAAGCGTCACCTCCTATATCGTCGCCGCCCCCCTACCGGACCGCCAGCCGCCCCCGCGCAAAGCCGCGCCGAGCGAGCCCACACACACGCTCGCGGCCGCCTTCCTGTCGGCGCCGTCTTCGCCGCCGCCGCGTCTTTGGACCTACGACGCGGCGGGGCAGATCGTCTTCGATCACGCCGAACAATACCGACGCTGCCTCCAAGCGCGGGCCGCCCATCACAACGAGGCCGATTGTCCCGAGCCGCATGACCCGCACCCGCTGGCTCTGCGCGCCCCCTGAGAGTGCGCCTCTTAACACTTCCTCAATCGAGCGCTTCAGCACTTCTCAACAGTCCATGCATAAATTCACCGGCTGTCTTTAAGGGCTTCGCGACCGTCCGCCTATGGCCGATCACTTCGATCCGTCCGATTTGACCGCCCTCGTCTTTGACGAGAACCATTACGAGCGCGGCATTTCACTGAACCAATTGCGGGCGATGGGATTTGGCCGCGCCATCGGCGCGGCTCACTCCGGCGAGGCTTGGGATGGGCTGCGCCGCCAGCGCCCGCACATCATGTTCGTCGAATGGATCGAGGGCGCCGACACCCTCGACTTCGTCCGCCGCGTGCGCCTGAGCGAAGAATTGCCCAACCGCGCACTCTCGATCTTCATGCTGTCGCGCCGCGGCGCCCAGACCGACGTCGAAGCCGCGCGCCGCGCCGGCGTCGACGGCTATTTGCGCAAGCCAATCTCCTCGCTTGCCCTGCAAGTGCGCGTGCGCACGGTGATCGAACGCCCCCAGCCCTTCGTCGTCACCGCGACTTATGTCGGTCCATGCCGGCGCCGCAAGCGCCCCGACCTTCACTATCTGGGGCCGCTGCGCCGGCTCGACGACGAGGCCCCAGCGCCCCTCGTCAGCGGCGACGAGGAAGAACTCGAACTCAAGGGCGAACTTGCGCGCGCCCGGGTCGCCGCGCTGGAGGCGGCCGCGAAGGCGCTGACGCCCAAAGATGCGAAAGCCGCGCGCGAGGTCTTTCACGCCGTGCAGCGGCTCGTCGACGTCGGCCAACAGCATCGGCGATCCAGCGCTTATTCTCGGCGCTACGGAAATGGCTCGTTACCTGCAAGCGCAAGGCGCCACCGAACGCCTTGATCCGGAGGTGGTTCGCACCCACGTCGCTGCGCTCCACCAGCTCGTGCACTTGCCGCACGCGCTCTGCGAGGAGCGCCAGCGCGTCGCCCAGAGCCTGAAGCGCATGGTCGACAAGAAACTCCGCCAAAGCCACGCCGCCTGACCAGCCACCCAGCTTGACCAGCCACGAAGCTTGACAAGTGCGTCGCCGCCACGCGCTTTAGATGCGCATGGGGGTCATCATCCTGCTCGCGGCGTTGGCGGCGCTTGTCGTCATCGTATTGGCGCTGGCCGCGCGCGAGCCGGCTTATGCGATTGCGCGCGACGCTTCCTATTTCGTGGCGATCCGCGGCGGCGACAAAACCCCGACGCTCGCTCCCGACGTCGCCATCCGCTGGTCAGGGCGCGCCGACTTTTGCTTCATCGGCGGCGGCGAGGCCTATTGGTCTTCCTTCTTCATCCTCGCCGGCGGCGATGGCGCGCGCATGCCGATCGACCTCGGCGACGCCGAAGACGCCTACGTTGCGCGCGTCGCTTTCGGCGCCCCGCCCAGACTGGCGCTCGGCGCTCTCAAGCTGCTTGTACTTATCGGTATCCTCGCCAGGCCGCGGGGCGAGGCGAGCCTGGACCTGCAAGCCAAAGGCTACCGCTCCGAGCTTATGCCTGAGCAGGCCGCCGTCGCGCGTCTGCTTGCACAAAAGCCAAGCTATGCGCCGAGCATGGTCAACTTCCTCGCTTATTACGCCAGCGCTCGTTACGGTGAGGGCCGCGCCAGCTCGGGCGCCGCGCGCCTATGGGCGCTATGGCGTGACGGCGATGCGCACCGTCTATCGCACCGGCGGTCATCTCCTCTTCTACGGCCGCATCAAGCAAGTTTTGCGCGACGCGTCGAGCGGTCCAACGACCGGCGCCTGGAGCGATGTCGCGGCCATGCATTACCCGAACCCGGGCGCCATCCTCAGCATGGAGCACGCGCCGGACTATCGCGCAGCGCTGCGCCACCGCGACGCCGGCCTTGAGCGCACCGTCGTCATCGCTTCGCTTGGGAATAGCGCTTGACCTCTTCTCCCGCCGCCCTAAAGGCGACAGAGTTCAGGGACAAACAGGGACAATAACCGGCGTGGCTCACGCACAAGCAATCGCCGCACCATCGCCGCGGCGCCTCGCATCGATCGGGCTCGACCTCATCGAGCGCGTCATTCTAATCGGGCTCTTCTACGGCCTGGCGGCTCGCCTCCTCGCCAATTACGCCGCCACCCACAACATCGCCAACCTCTTGGCGCTCGGCTCCGAAGCCATGGTCGTTGTCCTGGCGCTCATCCGGCGCACGCCGCAAACCATCACTTTTCGCATCGATGATTGGGCGCTCGCCTTCGGCGGCGCGTGCGCCACTCTGTTTCTGCGCCCTGTCGCCATGGCCCCGCTCGGCCCCCGCGAAATCGGCTGGGCGCTGCAGGCGCTGGGTTTTTTGGGCGCGCTTTGGTGCAAGGCGGCGCTGTTCCGCAATTTCGGCGTCGCGCCCGCCATTCGCGGCGTCGAGGTGCGCGGCCCCTACGCCTTTCTGCGCCACCCGATGTACGCCAGCTATTTCATCGCCCAGCTCGGTTTTCTCTACGCGTTTGCGACGCTTTGGAACGCCGCCATCATCGGCGCCTGGGCCGCCATCCAAGTGTTGCGCATCAACGCCGAAGAACGCCTGCTGAAGACCGAGCCGCGCTACCAAGCCTACGCCGCGCAGGTCCGCTGGCGGCTCATCCCGCGGCTTTATTGATTTTGCCCAAGCCCAAATAGGCTCTCAAGCAACGCGTGTTGATGCTCGCGGGGCGCGCGGGCGCCTCCTCATTATCGGCCTCGCCTGGCCGTGGCTTTCGAAACTTGGGCGTTGGGCTTCGACTGGGGCTTCGACTGGGGCTTCGACTGGGGCTTCGACTGGGGCTTCGACTGGGGCTTCTACCCGGCGCATCATGGTTCGGCGCGGGGACTTTTCCTTGTCGTTTCCGAATCGTCGGCTGCCTTGTCCTTTAGCGCCATCGCCATTGATGCTTTGGCTCAGGGCCGTTAGCGCCCGTAATTGAAACTCACGCTGATGCGCGCACGCTTGGCGCCATTCATCGGCACTTCATGCCGCAAATAGCTTTCCCACATCACCACCTCCCCCGCCTCCGGCGTCACATAAACAAAGGCGCGCTCGTCCCGCGGCGCATCCGCAAGCCGCGGCGGCGCGGCCATCATCATCGGCAAACGCGGGTCCTCGAGTTTCAGCGCCGACGAGCCGGGCGGGGTCTCAACGTAATACGTCCCCGAGAGAATGCTCATCGGGTGGATGTGTCCGGTATGCACGCCGCCGGGCTCGAGGACATTGATCCAGATAGAATCGAGCTTCAGCCGTTTGCCGCCGAGATCCAAATGCAGCGCCTGCGCGAACGAGCTCGCATGCTTATCGAGTTCGCGCTTCAACGCGGCGAATGTCGGATCGCGTCTGGGAAGGTCGTCGAGCGAGGCATAGGACGTGTAGCCCTTATAGCCATGCTCCCGGCTCCAAAGCCGGCCTGCCTCGTCGTCGGCGGCGATGCCGCGGCAGGCTTTCGCCAAGTCGCGATTGAGCACGGAAGCTTGCGCCAAAGCCGGCCCGGTAAAGCTTGGAAACGAAAAGGGTGCTGACCTCGGCCATAATCCTCCGCTTAAAGCGGGCGAACCCGGCGTCCAATACTTTCGCGCAAAAGAAACGGCGCCTTCGCGTGGGCGAAGGCGCCGGGGAGGAGAAGCGTCCGCGCGGGAGGCGCCTCGGACGCTTGAGCAATAGAGCTACTGAGCGGACGCCGTAGAGCTACTGAGCGGACGCCGTTTGGATCGGCGGCGTGATCGCCGCGACCTGCAGGGCGCCGTCGGCGTTGCGCGTGACGTCGCAGCGGACATGCTGATTGCCGTTCACGCTGAGCTCGACCCGCACATTGCGGAGCGCGGCGCGAACGTTGGTGAGACGAACGCTGACCAAGCCAACGCCGGCTTGCTGGGCGACTTGCTCGCGGCAGAGCGAAACCGCAGCAGAGCGATCGCTGACCGTGTCAGCGCCGGCAAGGCTCGGCGCCAGCATCGCACCGAGGGCCAAAATCGAAAAAACAGTCGTACGCATGCATAGTCTCCCGGGGAGGAAAAGCCGGCCGCCGACTATGACGACCGGTCTATTAGTGGCTATCACTAGACCGGTCGTCATACAAGTGCTATCGTCACGCCATGGCAAAAGTTTCATCCGCCCGCGAGGGCCTGATCGAGGCGGCGGTCGAGCTCTTCCGCGCCCGCGGCTACGAAGGCGTCGGGGTGGCGGAATTGCTAGAAAAATCAGGGGCTCCGCGCGGCTCGCTGTATTTCCACTTTCCCGGCGGCAAAGAGGAAATCGGGGTCGAAGCGGTCAAGCGTGTTGGCGAAAATGTGAACGGCCAATTCCGCGCCCTGCACAATACCGGCTGCGACATGGGCTATTACATCGACCAGGTGTTCAAGACGACGGCCAAGGGCATCAAGGACCGCGACTACAAGGCCTCCTGCCCGATCGCGGCGATCGCCGCTGAGATGGGCAATTCCAACCCCAAGCTCAACGAAACCGTGCGCGCCGTATTCGCCGGCTGGGAAAAGGAAATGGCCGAAGCCGCGCGCACCCGCGGCATGACGGCCAAGAACGCAACCGCCTTCGCCTCCGCCATGCTCGCCTCGATCGAGGGCGCGATGGTGGTGTCGAAGGCGCAAGGCTCGATCGCCCCCCACCTCAACGCCGCGCGCGCCATGAAAGCGCTCGCCGCCACCATGTTGATGAATTAAGCGCGATCGAAGCGCGCCGCATAACATCCCCGCTTAGCGTAATGGGCGTGAATGTAGGCGACTTGCGCGTTGGCGAAGAAGCGCTCGACGAGCGCGGGCGCCTCGGCGCCGTCGACGATGTCGGCCTCGATCATCATGTGATTGGCGTCGAAACCGCGCAAGGAAAGCGTCCGGGCTCGCAAGGCCGGCGGAATGACATCGCGCCCGGCGAAGCGCGCATTGGTCTCGCGCACAAAAATCGGCCCCTGCTGACGATAGGGCGTATCCGCCGGTTGATGATCGTAATTCAGCAGCAACACCGTCTCACCGATGTCGGCGTCGTCGAGCGAAATCCGGCACGGCGCGTTGGGCTTTTGATCGACGCGCACGCGGGCCACGCCCCTGGCGGCGAGCTCGGCGTCGGAAAGCTCATGCAAATCCGCAAACAGATTGGGGTCAAGTCCGGTGACGCGAAAGCTCATATTCCACCTCCTGAGGCGGGGAAAACATGGCGCAATCACGCGCACCTGACTGGCCGAAATCGGACGCGGCGCTAAATAGACGCCATGCGCCTCAATCAAATCACCGCGCCGGCGCGCGATCTCGACGCCTCGATCGGATTCTATCGCCAGCTCGGCTTCAAGCTCATCGTCAAGAGCGCCCATTATGCGCGCTTCGAGGCGCCCGAGGGCGACGCCACGTTCTCGCTGCACATCGCCGATGGCGCCATCGCCCGTGAGAACGCGCCGCAGATCTATTTCGAATGCGACGACGTCGACGCCGAAGTGGCGCGCCTGAAAGCTCTCGGCGTCGTCTTCGAACACGAGCCCATCATGCAGACATGGCTCTGGTGCGAAGCATGGCTGCGCGATCCGGCCGGCAATGCGCTTTGCCTTTATCATGCGGGCGTCAATCGCACGCACCCGCCTTGGCGCATCGAGAGCTAGAAAGGGCTTGCCCTTGCGCCCAGCGCGGCGGTTGAAGAACGCTCATGGAGCACTTGATCGAAGGCTATCGCGTCTATCGCGAAAAGCGCTGGCCGGAACTTCGCGCACTGCACCGGCGCCTGGCCGAACGCGGACAATCGCCGGCGCACACTGGTGATCGCCTGCTCCGACAGCCGCGTCGATCCGGCGACCATCTTCAACGCCGATCCCGGCGAGCTCTTCGTCATCCGCAACGTCGCCAACCTCGCCCCGCCTTGCGAGGACGGACACATGGGCTTTCACGGCGTCAGCGCCGCGATCGAGTTCGCGGTGACCAAGCTCTACGTGGAAACCATCCTGGTGATGGGCCACGCGCAATGCGGCGGCGTCGCCGCCGCGCTCAGCGACCAGCCCCGCGACCCCGGCTCATTCCTCGACGCCTGGATCGGCCTGCTCGACAAGGCCAAGGCGCGCATCGAAGGTTGCAGCGGCGATCACGCCGAGGCGCTCGAACACGAATCCATTCGCGTCACCCTGGAGAACCTCCAGACCTTCCCGTTCGTCCAGCGGGCCATCGCCGAGCATGGCCTGAAGCTTGCAGGCGCCCGCTATGGGGTCGCCGACGGCAGCCTCGAAGTGCTTAATCCTAAAACCGGGGCCTTCGAACCGGTGGTTTGACGGGGAATTCATCTCGCTACGCACGTTCTCCGTGTTCACGCCACAATGTTCCGTGTTATGGGGCTAGCTTCCGCTCGAGGGGCCTGAGGGACAACAGGAGTCGGCATGGCGGACGTGCTCATTGTCTGCGTTCGCGAAGACGAGCCTCAGGCCAAGGCGCTGGCCGAGATGTTCGAGGCCGCGGGATTCACTATTGGCGGCGCCCCTTCCAGCGACGGCGCATTGCGCTCCAGCGGCGCGGGCGTCGTTGTTTGGTCGCACGCCTCGATCCGCTCGCGTCCTTTCCTCGACGCCGCCCAGCGCGTGATCAACGCCGACAAGGCGGTGGTCGCAAGCCTGATCGAGCCGCCGCCGCCGTCGAGCGTCGGCAACTCGCCCACCTTCGATCTCGCCGATTGGAACGGCGATCCCAACGACCCCTCGCTCGATCCGCTGTTCTTCGCGGTCGACCGGATGGTGAATTCGCAGCGCGCCGCAGCCGGCGCGGTCACCGAAGACGAAGCCCCGCCGGCTTACGAACCGCCCGCCCCGCGCGCCGGCCCCGGCGCCGGCGCGCCCAGCGGCGTCAAGTCCACGGCAAGCCCCGAGCGCCGCGCGCAGCGACGTGCTGCAATCGGAGTCCGAGCACTGGCGCGCTATCCGCGATAGCCGCAACCCGGCGGACTTCATGGATTACCTCGCCCGCTACGGTCCCGACGGCGCCTTCTCGGAAGTCGCCGAGCTGCGGCTGAAGCAACTCACCGCCGCGCCCGAGCGCGGCCAGCCGCGTCCGCGCATGGAAACCCAGCCCCGCCAGCCGCAACGGCGCGAGCCGAGCGTGCGTCCCCCGCCGCCGCCGCCGCGGCGGGTCATGGAAACGCCGCCGTCGCCGCCGCCCCCGCCGCGCCGGCTCGATCCGCCGCGCACAGCGCCGGCCTATGATCGCGCCCCGGCCCGCGGCGGTTATAACGAGCGCCCCGGAGCTCCGCGACCCTCCCAAGGGGGAGGGCGGACCGCTGCGCGCGTTTGTACTGATCGCCTTGCTCGGCGGCATCGCCCTCGCCGGGGGCCTCTATTTCGGCAATGGCGGCCTGCCCAATCTCGGCCAGAACCCCAATCAACCGGCCCAGGAGCCCGCCTCGGCGCCGCCCTCGCTGGAACCGCCCTCGGCGGAGGAAACGAGCGGCACCTCGCTCTCGCAACTCACCACCGGGGGGCATGGCGTCGCGCCGACCCCAGCGCCAGCGCCGCTGCAACGGCGCCAGGAGCCGCCGCCGCCGCATGCGGCCGCGCCCCCACCGCAGCGAAATCAGAATGCGGCGGCGAGCCCGCCGCGGAACGCCAACGCCAACAGTTCCGCCAATTCAGCAAGCAGCGGCGGGCCTATTCAGCTCTTCGGCCAGCAGAGCAACAACACGACCCGCTCCCAGCAAGGCGCGGTGACCCCGCTTGCGCCCCTGCCGCTGCCGCCGCCGACGATCACGGCGATGAACAACACCGCGCCATCGGTCACCAGCCCAAGCCCGCAAACCATCGAACCGCAAGGCTCGGTGCGCTGGGCCGAGCGCCCGACGGCGCGGCGGATCGCCGATCTCTATCCCAGCAGCGCCTCGCGTTTAGGGGTCGGCGGCCGCGTTGAGCTCAATTGCACCGTCGCCTCCTCGCTTGGGCTCAGCTGCGTAGTCGCCAGTGAAACGCCCTCCAATTTGGGCTTCGCCCGCGCCGCGCTCAGCGTCGCCAACGCCTATCGCGCCATGCCGACCTTGAGCGACGGCAGCGGCGCGGTCGGCACCCGGACCCGCATCGCCGTGCAGTTCCAGGCGCCGCCGCAATAGCCGCCCGCGACAAGCGTCAGTGCGATATTCGTAGCTGGGTGATCTGGTTGGCGATGTTCTGAAACGCCGACTGCAGATCCGTACCCGTCGCCGCGTTGTAGAAATTGGACGGGTTGGACGCGCAATTCGTCAACAGGCTGATGGCGTTTTGGTCGCCCTGAAGGTCGAAGCCGACCGTATAGATGATGACGCCCTGCGCCTTCATCGCCGAACAAAGCGCCAGCGCTTGGGTGGGCAGAGTTGCCATTGGCCGAATTGCAGTTGATATGGTTGGAGGTGCTGCCGCTGCCCGAACCCGACAATTGGCTGATGACGCCGTTGCAGTAGGACGAGTTGTAGGCGCCGTCGGTCATCAGCACCATGATCTTGAGCGTGCTTGGCGCGTTGTAGGCGGCCGGTTGGCTGGCGCCCGGCCACAAATAGCCGAAGCTCGGCGACAACATATACCAGCCCCAGGCGGTGCCGAGATGGCCGGCGGTCGACCCGGCGGCCTGCAGCGCGTTGATGTGGGCGTTGATGGTCGCGGTGTCGGTCGACAGCGGCAGGATCCCGCCGCCGCTCGGGCACGGATTATCAGAGCCCACCGAATAATTGCGCCCGAGATAGCTCGTGCTCGGGGCGGCGTCGGTTAAGGCGTTGGCGCCGGTGCGCTCCGACACGCAGGTGGTGATGGCGAACACGCGGGTGGCGCCGGTCTGGCTGGTGAAGCGCAGATATTGGCAGCCATAGCGCGTGCAATAGGCGGCGCCGCCATTGGTGTAGTTGGTGAAGGTCGGTCCATTCGTGCCCGAGAGGGCAAACGTGTTGGCGGTCACTGGATTGGCCACAGTCCAGGCCGTGTTGGCGGCGCTGTTGATCTGGGTCATGCCATTGACGCCGGTGATGTAAACATAGTCGCCGAGGGCTAAACCGTGACTGTTGGAGGTGACGACGATCTCGCAGGTCGCGGTTTGGCACTTCGTCGCCGAGCCGCCTGAGGTGAAGGTGGTCGCGCCGCCGACGCCGCTGACGCGGTAGGTCGTCAGCGTCACGTTGGAAACGGTCCAATGACGGTTGTTCAGCTGGGTGATGCCGCCGACACCGGTGATGTAGACGACGTCGCCGTTGACAAAACCATGGTTGGCCGAAGTGATGGTGACGTTGCCGCCTGAGCGCACGGCGCCGGTGATCGCCTTGGCTGCGCCGCTGCGCCAGTCGGCGCCGGTGATCGCGGTGCCGCCGGTTACGCCGCCACGCACGGAGGCGGCGTAGGCGCCGGCATCCACGCCGATGGAAAACGGCACCAGCGCCAGCTTGGAATAGAACGGCGTCTGCTGCGCGCGAACGACGGTGTTCACAAGATTGGTCGCGGCGTTGCGCATGTCGATGATCTTTTGGCCACCCATCGACCCGGTCGTGTCGAGCACGAGCGAGACTTCGAGGTTGACGCCGCTCTGCAACGCTTGCGAGGTCACGCCGATATTCCAGGGCTGGTTCGACACCAAAGCCGCAAGGCTCATCGGCATCGGCGCCGAGGCCTGCACCTGGTAGGTGCCGTCAGCCAGCGTGGTCAGCGCAAACGTCGAGGTCTGGGCGTATTCGCCCGCCTCGGCGTCGAAGAAGGCGCGGGCCGAAGCGGTGCGCTGGCTTAGGGTCAGACCGACGCCGCGGGCGGCGGCGAGCGCTGCCCCGTCGGCGGCGTTCTGGAGCTGGGTGTGGACCATCTGGGCGCGGGTGAAGTCGACCGCCAGCCCCAGGACGCCCAAAAGCACAGCCGCCATCAGTCCCCAAAGCATGGCGACATTGCCGCGACGATTTCGCCCGAAAGCCCGCAAAGAGCTCCCGGCAGCCCACCAACAGTACCCATTTTCGGCCTCAAAAACCGATATTTACCGACCTCCACGATAGCAAAACGGCATTAAGGCCCGATTTACCCGCGTGGTGAACGCAAGCCGATTTTGCTTGAATTGCGCTCGCTGTCGGTATTATGATGATATCACTTTCGATCTCAACGGAGGGAAATTCATGGCCGCCGCCGCGTTGAAACACACCCAGGAACGCCGCGCCACCGCCGCCAATGGCGGGCTGATGCTGCTCATCACCTTCATCGTGCTGGCGCTGATGGCCTGGAGCTTGGTTGATCTCATTAGCCACGAAGAAGTGGGCATGGTGATCATCCTGAGTTCGCTCACCCTTGTCCTCGTCCTCTTGCTCAGCGGCTATTATTCGCTGCAGCCGAACGAAGCCGCCGTCATCACCCTCTTCGGCAATTATGAAGGCACCGACCGCACCTCCGGCCTGCGCTGGGTGTTGCCGTGGTACAAGCGCACCAAGATCTCGCTGCGCGTGCGCAATGTCACCGGCGAGAAGCTCAAGGTTAACGACAAGCGCGGCAATCCCGATCGAGATCGCCGCCGTGGTCGTGTGGCGCGTCACCGATACCGCCCAGGCCATGTTCGACGTCGACCAGTATCAGAGCTTCGTCGACATCCAGATCGAAACCGCGGTGCGCGAAATCGCCTCGCACTTCGCCTACGACCACGCCGAGCACGAAGAACCGACGCTGCGCGCCAACGCCGATGAGGTGGCGCAATTGCTGCGCGAGAAGCTTCAGGACCGCACCAGCGTCGCCGGCGTCGTCATCGACGAAACCAAACTCTCCCACCTCGCCTACGCCCCGGAAATCGCCGGCGCCATGCTGCGTCGCCAACAGGCCGAGGCCGTCATCGCGGCGCGCACGCTGATCGTGGAAGGCGCGGTGTCGATGGTGGAGAACGCGCTCCATCAACTCTCCGCGCGCGACATCGTCAAGCTCGACGATGAGCGGCGCGCGGCGATGGTGTCGAACCTGCTCGTCGTGCTTTGCGGCGATCGCGACACCCAGCCCGTCGTCAACACGGGCACGATCTATCAATAGCGCCGATCATGGCCTCGCCCGACAAGAAAGCTTTCGCGCTCCGCCTCGATCCCGCGCTCTATGCGGCGCTGGCGAGGCTGGCGAACGCGGATTTGCGCAGCGTGAACGCGCAGATCGAGTTCTTGCTGCGCGAAGCGCTGAAGGCGCGCGGCTTGCGCCTTCAGGCGCAAGCGGAAGACGAACAAAGCGGGGAAAGCTGATGTCGACCACACGCAAGGCGATCGTGTTCTTAAGTCTGACATTCGCGCTGAGCTGGGGGGTGTCGGCCGGCGGCTGGGCGCTTGGCGCCGCGCGCGTCCCGATCGCTGCGTTCGTGACGCTGGTGGCGATGATGGCGGGACCCGCGATTGCCGCGTCGATCTGCGCGGCGGCGTTCGAGCAAGGCCGCCGGGTCGAGGCTTTGGGGCTGCGCTTCAAGCCGAACATCTGGTGGCTCTACGCCTGGCTCATTCCGTTTGCGCTGGTCGGCGTCGCGGTGGCGGCGACGCTCGTATTGGGCGCCCGCCACCTCGTCGATCCCGCCCAAGAGACGCTGGCCATGGCCGCGGGTCGTTTGCCGCCAGCCAAGATGGCCGAGCTGACCGCGCTCGCCCCGATCCTCGATCCGATCATCCTCGTGCAAGTGCTCGTCGGCGGCGCCGTCAACGCGGTTGTGCTCACCTTCACCGAGGAACTCGGCTGGCGCGGCTATCTCTATGATCTGTGGCGGCGTTTCGGTTTTTGGCGCACTGCCCTGCCGACCGGCTTCATCTGGGGCGTGTGGCATGCGCCGGCGATCTATTTGTTCGGCCTCAATTATCCCGATCACCGCCTGATCGGGATCCCGATCTTCATCGTCTTCTGCATGCTGACGGCGCCGATCATGACGCTGGTGCGCGACCGCGGCGGATCGACCTGGGCGGCGGGCATCACCCACGGAACCATCAACGCGCTCGGGGGCTTAAGCGCGCTCGTCATCAGCGACGCAAGCTTTCCCTGGGCCGGGATCGTCGGCGTCGGCGGCTTCGTCGCACTGGCGCTCGGGGTTTTCGCTGTGGCTCTCGCCCGCCCCAACCTTGCGCCGCGGCCCGCCGCCGCGTAAGCACGCGTGATCCGTCAAATGGATCAATTCTAGCCGCACTTCTTTGCCGAAGGTATTGGGGCGGGCCGGAGACGCATGCCAAAACGGACTGACATCAAATCGATCCTGATCATCGGCGCGGGCCCGATCATTATCGGCCAGGCCTGCGAGTTCGATTATTCGGGCGTGCAGGCGGTGAAAGCGCTGAAGAGCGAGGGCTATCGGGTCATCCTGGTGAACTCGAACCCGGCCACGATCATGACCGATCCCGAGCTGGCGGACGCGACCTATATCGAGCCGATCACGCCCGACATGGTCGAGAAGATCATCGCGCTCGAAAGACCCGACGCGCTGTTGCCGACCATGGGCGGTCAAACCGCGCTCAATTGCGCGCTGACGCTCGACCGCAGCGGCGTCTTGAAGAAATACAAAGTCGAGATGATCGGCGCCAACGCCGACGTTATCGAGAAAGCCGAGCACCGGCAGAAATTTCGCGACGCCATGGACAAGATCGGGCTCGAAAGCCCTCGCTCGCGACTAGTCAACACGATGGAAGAGGCGCTGGCGGCGCTTGAGTTCGTACTGCTGCCGTCGATCATCCGGCCATCGCTTACGCTCGGGGGCCTGGGCGGCGGCGTCGCCTACAATTTCGAAGAGTTCAAGGAGATCGTCGAACGCGGGCTCAGCGCCTCCCCGATCAGCGAAGTGCTGGTCGAGGAAAGCATCATCGGCTGGAAGGAGTACGAAATGGAGGTGGTCCGCGACAAAGCGGACAACTGCATCATCATCTGTTCGATCGAGAACGTCGACCCGATGGGCGTGCACACGGGCGATTCGATCACGGTCGCGCCAGCGCTGACGCTGAGCGATCGCGAATATCAGATCATGCGCAATGCAAGCATCGCCGTGCTGCGCGAAATCGGGGTGGAGACCGGCGGCTCCAATGTCCAGTTCGCGGTCAACCCGAAAGACGGACGCATGGTGGTGATCGAGATGAACCCGCGCGTGTCGCGGTCTTCGGCGCTCGCCTCCAAGGCCACCGGCTTCCCGATCGCGAAGGTCGCCGCCAAACTGGCCATCGGCTACACGCTCGACGAAATCGCCAACGATATCACCGGCGGGGCCATGCCGGCGGCGTTCGAGCCGACCATCGACTATGTCGTCACCAAGATCCCGCGCTTTGCGTTCGAGCGCTTCCCGGGCGCCGACACCACGCTCACCACCTCGATGAAGAGCGTTGGCGAAGCCATGGCCATTGGGCGGACGTTTCAGGAATCGCTGCAAAAAGCGCTGCGCTCGCTCGACACCGGCCTTGTCGGCCTCGATGAAATCGCCATCGAAGGCGGCGGCGACGAGGATCAAGGCCGCGCCGCGGTGCGCGCGCGGCTTGTGGCGCCGAAGGCGGATCGCTTGCTGGTCGCCGCCGAAGCGCTGCGGCGAGGCCTAACCGTCGAGGAAATATGCGCGGCCGCGCACTACGACCCATGGTTCGTGCGCCAGATCGCCGCGATCGTCGAAACCGAAGCGCGCGTACGCCGCGATGGGCTGCCGAAGGACGCCTCCGGCTTTCGCGCGCTCAAGGCGCAGGGGTTTTCCGACGCCCGCCTCGCCAAACTCATCGGCGCCCGCGAACGCGACGTGCGCGCGGCGCGCCGCAAGCTCGGCGTTCGCCCGCAATTCAAGCGCATCGACAGCTGCGCGGCCGAATTCCGCGCCACCACGCCATACATGTACTCAACCTACGAAACGCCGACCTACGGCGAGGCGCAAGCCGATTGCGAAGCCGACCCGAGCAGCGCCAAGAAGATCATCATTCTCGGCGGCGGGCCCAACCGCATCGGCCAAGGCATCGAGTTCGACTATTGCTGCTGCCACGCCGCCTTCGCCTGCGAGGAGATCGGCGTTGAGTTCGATCATGGTCAATTGCAATCCGGAAACGGTGTCGACCGATTATGACACCTCCGATCGGCTCTATTTCGAGCCGCTGACCACCGAAGACGTGCTCGAAATTCTGGAGACGGAAAAAGCCGCCGGCGAGGTGCTGGGCCTGATCGTGCAGTTCGGCGGGCAAACGCCGCTGAAGCTGGCGCAGCCGCTCGCCGACGAAGGCGCGCCTATTCTCGGCACCAGCGTCGACGCCATCGACCTCGCCGAAGATCGCGACCGCTTCCAGGCCCTGTTGCGCAAGATCGGGCTGAGGCAGCCGGACAACACCATCGCCGCCTCGCTCGATGCGGCGCGCAACGGCGCCGCCAAGATCGGTTATCCGGTGATGCTGCGCCCCTCCTACGTGCTGGGGGGCCTGGCCATGCGCATCGTGCACACCGCCGAAGAGCTCGACGAGTACGTCTACCAGCTCTCGCGCGCGCTCGGCGGCCCCTCTGAACTGGCGGTGTCGGAAAAGCGTCCGCTTTTGGTCGATAGCTATCTGCGCGACGCCATCGAGGTGGATGTCGACGCCATTTGCGACGGCGAGGATGTCTTCGTCGCTGGCGTGATGGAGCACATCGAGGAAGCCGGCGTGCATTCCGGCGACAGCGCCTGCGCGCTGCCGCCCTATTCGCTGCCCGCCGAAATTGTCGCCGAGATCGAAGCGCAGACGCGCAAAGCTGGCGCTGGCGCTCGATGTTCGCGGCCTTATCAACATCCAATTCGCCGTTAAAGACGGCGACATCTACATTCTCGAAGCCAACCCGCGCGCCTCGCGCACGGCGCCGTTCGTGGCCAAGGCGATCGGCCGGCCGATCGCCGCCTCGGCCGCCAAGGTGATGGCGGGGGTGAAGCTATCGGCGCTCAAGCTCGACCGTCCCAAGCGCCAGCACGTGGCGGTAAAGGAGGCGGTGTTCCCGTTCGCGCGCTTCCCCGGCGTCGATCCGGTGCTCGGCCCGGAAATGCGCTCGACCGGGGAAGTCATGGGCCTTGACGCCAATTTCGCGGTCGCCTTCGCCAAGAGTCAGATCGCATCGGGCATCAATCTGCCGACGCTGGGGTGCGTCTTCATCTCGGTGAAGAACGCCGACAAGGAAGCGCTCGCGCCGGTGGCGCGCGATTTGATCGAGCTTGGCTTCACCATCATGGCGACAGGGGGGACGGCGCGCTTCCTGAAGGAGCGCCGCATCGCCGTCGAGCGGGTCAACAAGGTGGCCGAGGGCCGCCCCCACGTCGTCGATGCGATGAAGAATGGCGGCGTCCAGCTTGTCTTCAACACCACCGAAGGCGCCCAATCCTACCGGGACAGCTATTCAATTCGCCGCACGGCGCTCACGCAAAATATCCCCTATTATACGACAGTGTCCGGCGCTCGGGCCGCCATACAAGCCATTCGTCGCCTGAAGACCGGGGCGCCCCTAGGCGTGCGGGCCCTTCAGGCCTATGCTTGACGGACCGCCGCACAGGGCACACTTTTCCTTCCTCAGACGGAACAAAACACCACACGCCGATGGATAAAATTCCAATGACCGCCGAGGGTTACCAGGCCCTCGACGCAGAACTGAAACGTCTCAAGACGCAGGAGCGCCCCTCCGTGATCGCCGCGATCTCGGAAGCGCGCCAGCATGGCGATCTTTCCGAGAACGCCGAATATCATGCGGCCAAGGAGCGCCAGGCCTTCATCGAGAGCCGGCTGGCCGAGATCGAAGACCGCATCGCCCGCGCGCAGGTGATCGACGTCTCCAAGCTTTCCGGCAAGCAGGTGAAATTCGGCGCCACCGTGAACCTGGTCGACGAGGACACCGGCGACAAAGCCAAATACAAGATCGTCGGCGAAGACGAGTCCGACGTGAAGGCGGGTAAGATCTCCATCACCTCCCCGATCGCGCGCGCGCTGATCGGCAAGGAGGAAGGCGATGTCATCGAAGTGATGGCGCCGGGTGGGCCGAAATCCTACGAGATCACCAAGGTGAAATACCTCTGAGCGGCTTGGGGCGCGGGGCTGGTGCGTAGCGTCGGTTTCCAACCCGCCGAGCCGATCGAGGTATGGACAGTCACCGATGGCCGCGCCGGCATCGAGGCCCAGGCGCTGGGCCTGGCTGAAGCGCTCGCGCGCAAGATTGCCGATCCGCCTTTCCACGAAACGCGTGCGCGTGCGCAGCCCCTGGTCGTGGCTGCCGGCGGGATTTGTCCCGGCATCGCGCACCACGCTGTCGACGGATTCCGATCCGATCGAGCGGCCGTGGCCTGACATCTGGATCGGCTGCGGGCGCGCCTCGATTCCGCTGTCGATGGGCGTGCGTCGTTGGTCGGGCAAGCGCACGTTCGTGGTGCAATTGCAGGATCCGCGCGTGAACCCGCGTGAATTCGACGTCGTCGTGCCGCCGATCCATGATGGGCTCGAAGGCCAAAACGTGCTGCCGATCGTGGGCGCTTGCCATCGCGTGACGCCGGAAAAACTCGACGCCGCCGTGCTCGAATTTCCGCGCCAATTGGATGAATTGGCCGGCCCGCGGCTTGCGGTCCTGATCGGCGGCAAATCGAAACGGCAGGACATTTCCGCCAAGCGCGCGCGCGAAATATCGGAATCGCTCGCCAATGTCGGACGCCAGACCGGCGGCACTTTGATGGCGACGCTCTCGCGGCGCACCGGCGAGGCCGCGCGCCTGCAATTCCGCACCCATCTGGCGCCGCATTGCGCGCTCTTCTACGAAGGCGAAGGCGCCAATCCCTATTTCGCGATGCTGGGCTCGGCCGACCACATCTTCGTCACCGCCGACAGCGTCAACATGGCGACGGAAGCGGCCGCAACCGGAAAGCCGGTGCACGTGCTCGCGGTCGAAGGCGCGGGCGGCAAGCTCGATCGCTTTCACCAAAGCCTCATGCGGCGCGGCTGCGCGCGTCCGTTCAACGGGCGCTTGGAAACGTGGAATTATCCGCCGCTGCTGGAAACCGATCGCGTCGCCGCCGCAATCTCACCGCCTACGCCGCCCGCGTGCGCGGCTAAGCCAGCATCGACTTCAACGCTGCTGGTGAGCGCGTCATCGCTGATCGGCTTGGTGAGGATCGGCGCTTTCGCCAATTCCGGCGGCAGGTTCTTGATGGCGTCATAGCCGGTGCAAAACGCCACCGGCACGCCCATCGCCGCGAGCTTTGCGCCAAGCGGCACGCTCGAAACGCCGCCTAGATTGGCGTCAAGCAAGGCCGCATCGGGCCGCTGCGCGGCGATCACCTTCTCGGCCGCTTCGACCGAACGCGCCGGTTCGAGCGCGTTGTAGCCGAGCTCCTCCAAGCGCTCCGCCATCTCCATGGCGATCAGCGCGTCGTCTTCGACCACAAGAATCTTGGCGCCGTCCATCCAAACCCGACCCTTTGTCCCCTTAGGCCACCATAACCTAGCGCCCAGCAGGGGCAATTGAGCCTATCAGCTTGTGATCACAAGGACTTAACCCCCTAGGCGGCGGTCTTTGCGGGCGCCCGCTCCCGCCGCCGCCGGCTTGTAACCATATAGAATTGAGTGCGAATCCCCTGCAAAAGGTCGTTCATGTCAGAACCCGTCGCCCGCCATGCGCCCATCGTCATCGTCGGCTCAGGTCCGGCCGGCTACACCGCCGCCATCTATGCCGCGCGCGCCATGCGCAAGCCGATGCTGATCGCCGGCCTGCAGCCCGGCGGCCAGCTCACCATCACCACCGACGTCGAAAACTATCCAGGCTTCGCCGACGTCATCCAAGGCCCATGGCTGATGGAGCAGATGCGCGCCCAGGCCAAACATGTCGGCGCCGACATCGTCGAGGACATCATCGTCAAGGCCGAACTCGATAAACGCCCCTTCCGCCTCACCGGCGACAGCGGGCAAATCTACCTTGCCGACAGCGTCATTGTCGCCACCGGCGCGCAAGCGAAGTGGCTGGGCCTTCCGGCCGAACACAAGTTCGCCGGCTTCGGCGTGCGGCCTGCGCCACCTGCGACGGCTTCTTCTTCCGCGGCAAGGACGTCGCCGTCATCGGCGGCGGCAACAGCGCCGTCGAAGAAGCGCTCTATCTGGCCCACCTGGCGCGCAGCGTCACCGTGATCCACCGCCGCGACACCTTCAAGGCCGAGAAGATCCTGCAGGAGCGGCTGTTCAATCACCCCGCGATTGAAGTGGTCTGGGACAGCGTCCTTGAAGACATTGAAGGGGCCGACGACCCCAAGAGCGTCACCGGCATCGTCATCCGCAACGTGAAGACCGGCGCACGCGAGGAGCGCAAGGTGGACGGCGTCTTCATCGCCATTGGCCACGCGCCGGCGACCGAGATTTTCGCCGGCCAGCTCGAAATGCGCGACAACGGCTACATCAAGGTCAAACCCGGAACGACGGAAACCAATATCGCCGGCGTCTACGCCGCCGGCGATGTGGCCGACGATGTCTACCGCCAAGCGGTGACCGCGGCGGGCCTGGGTTGCATGGCCGCGCTCGAGGCGGAGAAATTTCTGGCCGCGCGCGAACTCGATCACGCCAAGACGAAGACCGGCGCTGCGGCCTAAGGCGTCGCCCGACCCCCGCGGGCCAGCGCCGTCGGCCGCCCAGCAAGGCTTCGCCCGCCCGTTCCGAGAGCGCTATCGACCGCGCAATTAAGCTATGCAATATTGCAAGTCGTGGGCGCGCGAGCGGGCGCCTCGGGCGGCGTGCATGGGGCGTGCATGGATTGGGACAAGCTGAAGACGTTTCATTTCGCGGCGGAGACCGGAAGCCTAACCGCGGCCGCCGAGAAGCTTGGCGTCAGCCAATCGTCGGTCAGCCGCCAGATCGCAGCGCTTGAGAACGACATGGGGGTGCCGCTGTTTCAGCGGCACGCCCGCGGGCTCTTGCTCACCGGCCCCGGCATGGCGCTGCGCGAGTTCACGCGGGAAATGGCGGGCGCGGCGATGATCGCGGAATCGACGCTGAAAGACGCGCGCGAAAAGGTCATGGGCGATCTGAAAGTCACCGCGCCGATCGCTTTTGGCGCGACCTGGCTTGCGCCGCGCCTCACCCATTTCGCCGATACAGTATCCCGAAACGCGCGTGCAATTGCTGCTCGATGATCGCGAGTACGATCTGCTTGAAGCTCGAAGCGGAATGCGCGATCCGCTTATGGGCGGCCACGCACGCCGATCTCATTCAGCGCAAACTGCTGGAAGTCAGCGTCAGCCTCTATGCGTCGAACGCCTACATCCAACGCCATGGCGCGCCCAAGAAGGTCGACGATCTCGATCATCACCGCATCGTCGCCTACACAGCCGGCGTGCCCTCGCCGATGCGCGAGCTCGACTGGGCGCAGCGCGCCGGCCGTGAAGACGCAAAGCCGCGCGCGCCGCTCTTGGAGATCAACAATGTCTACGGCATGCTGCGCGCGGTCGAATCCGGCTTCGGCATCGCCAGCGTCCCCGACTACATGGCGCGCGAAAATCCCGACCTGGTGAAAGTGCTGCCGGATCTGCCGGGCCCGAGCTTCGAGGTCTATTTCATCTATCCAAGCGACCTGAAACGCTCCAAGCGCATCGCCGCGTTCCGGCAATTCCTGATCGATCAAGCCGCCGGCTGGCAGCCTTAGAGCTGATTGTAGTTCGCCACGCCCCAGGTATCGCATTGGCGCGCGTCGCCTGAATCAAAGCCGCGGCGGAACCAGCGCATGCGCTGTTCGCTGGTGCCGTGCGTGTATTCGCGCGGATCGCCGCCGCGGCAGAGCGTGTCGTCGCCGATCTGGTGGGCGGCATTGAGCGCTTCGCGCAAGTCGGCGTCGTCGATCGCCAGCGACGCTTGGGCGGTGTGGCCCCAGACGCCGGCGAAGCAATCGGCCTGCAATTCGGTGCGCACCGAGGTTTGGTTCTGGCTTTCGCCGGCGATCGGATGATCCATGGCGCCGATCAGCTTTTGCACATGATGGCCGACTTCGTGGGCGATCACGTAAGCTTGCGCGAAGTCGCCCGGCGCCTGCAGGCGCTGCGCCATCATCTGATAGAAGCTCGGATCGATGTAGAGATTGCCGTCATTGCGGGCAATAGAACGGCCCCACTCGCCGCGGTCGCCGCGCCGCAGCCGGTTTCGACCGAATTCGAATAAACGACCAGGGTCGGATCGCTGATAGGCGCTGACCTGCTGCGCCATAATTCGGCAAGCCGCCCTCGCGGAATTGCTGGCCCCACACCGTCTTCGGTCGAGCCCAAGAATGCGGCGCGAGAAATCGCACGCCTGCGTGCATTCGGTGACGAGGCGCAGGTGCTGCCGCCGCCCGCGCTTTGCGATTGTCCCGGCATGTTTCCGGCGAGGTGCCAAAGATCGCGTCGCGAATGCCGAACGGATTGAACAGATAGACCGCGCCCAGCACGACGATCGCGATCAGTATGCCGCGAAACCCGAGCAGACGGAACAAGCCGAACAGCGCCAGAGCGCCGCCGCCGCCGCCACCGCTACCCGAGCCGCGATCCTGGAAATTGTCGGATGGGCGCTGATTTTCGATGCGCATGCGTTTGTCCTCCGCGGGGGCCGCCGGGCGAGCTTAGCCCGCGCGTCGTGCAATGGGCAACGCGCTTGGCCGCGAAAGCGCCCGCAACACGATCATCAGCGAAAGCAAGGCGAGCGCCGACGCCAGAATAAAAGCCGCGCCGGGGAAATAAACCGGCGCGCCGGCGCGCTGAGAAACGGCCGAGAGTTTGCGTCATGATCAACGGGCCGAGAATGGTGGTCAGGCTCATCATCGATGCAACGCCGCCTTGCAATTCCCCCTGCTCGTTGGCTGGCATTTGCTTCGACATGATCGCGTTCATCGACGGATAAGCGAGACCCTGCAGCGCGCCGGCCGTCATGGCGACGATAGGCGAACCAGCTCTGTTGTCGCGAACGCGAGCATCAGCATGCTCACCACGCCTGAGCCGACGCCCAGCACCATGGCGCGGTATTCGCCGATGCGCGGCACGATTTTGCCGGTGAGAAAGCCTTGTGTGAACGCCATCAACACGCCGACGAAGGCCAGCGAGGCGCCGATTTCGATCTCCGACCATTGAAAGCGGATCTTGGCGAAGAACGCCCATGTGCTGGGGTACACTTGATGGGCCAGCTGCCAGAGGAAGACCGCCCCGGCGATGGCGATCACGGCGGGATAACGCCGCAACGCCAGGAGCGTGCCCAATGGATTGGCGCGCGACCACTCGAACTTGCGCCGGCGCTCGCGCGTCAAGCTCTCCGGCAACACGAAATAGCCGTATAGGAAATTGACGCCGGCGAGCGCGGCGGCGACCAGAAACGGCGCCCGCGGACCCAGCGCGCCCAGCAATCCCCCGATCGCTGGGCCCAGGATGAAGCCGCCGCCGAAGGCCGCGCCCATGACGCCGAAGCTTTGGGCGCGCTTCTCCGGGGGCGAGACGTCGGCGATATAAGCCATCGCCGGCGAATAGACCGCGCCCGCGACCCCGGCGACGGCGCGCCCCAGGAAGAGCCAGCCGACGCTCGGCGCAAAGCCCATCAGCAAATAGTCGAAGCCGAAGGCGGCCAGCGAACCCAAAAGCACGGGCCTGCGCCCATAGCGATCGCCGAGATTTCCCATGATCGGGCCGCAAGCGAATTGCAGCACCGCGTAAGTCGTCAGCAGGAAACCGGCGATCGGCGTGACCGCCGCCGTCGTCGCGCCGGTCAGCGCCGTCAGCAGGCGCGGCATCACCGGCAGGATGACCCCAAAGCCGATCGAATCGATCAGAACCGTGAAGAAGATGAAGACAAGCGCGTGGCGGCCGGGCTGACTTGGCATCGGGCCTCCTTACGAGCTCAATTGCCGGCTCAAGCGCGGGCTTAATTGCTACATCTAATAATATTTGTCAATTATGACAAATATCCTCCGCGCTCGTCGCCGAACAAGTCCGGCTGTCCGCCCGCTTCGGCCGGCCGGCGGAATTGGCCATGGTCGAGCGGCGGGCGCGGCTTGTCGAGGCCGAACTTGCGGGCCGCGCGGGCGAAGCGGTCGGCGATCAGGCGGGCATAGGCTCCCTCGCCCTTTTGCCGCTTGCCCCATTCTGGATCGTAATCGCGCCCGTTGCGCATCGAGCGCACAATTCCCATCACCCGCGCGCTGCGATCCGGAAAATATTGGCGCAGCCATTCTTGGAAGAGATCCTTGATCTCCAGCGGCAGCCGCAGAACCACATAGCCCGCGCTCGTCGCGCCAGCGTCGGCGGCCGCCTCCAGGATTTGTTCGATCTCGCTGTCATTGATCGCGGGGATGATCGGCGCAACCATCACCGTCACCGGCACGCCCGCCTCGGCGAGGGCGCGGATTGTTTCAAGGCGCCGGTGGGGCGCGGCCGCGCGCGGCTCCATCACCCGGGCGATGCGGCGTTCGAGCGTCGTCACCGAAATCGCCGCTTTCGCAAGCCCGCGCCCGGCCATGGGTGAGAGAATATCGATGTCGCGAATGACGAGTTGCGACTTGGTGATCAGCGCGGTCGGATGACGCCACCGCTGCAGCACCTCAAGAATGGAGCGCGTCACCCCATGGCCGCGCTCGATCGGCTGATAGATGTCGGTGACGCCGCCCAGCATGATCGTGCGCGGCCGGTAGCTGGGCTTGGCCAATTCCTTCTCGAGCAAGTCCGCTGCGTTCGCTTTCACGAACAATTTGGTTTCGAAGTCGAGCCCGGGCGAGAGGCCGACATAGGCGTGGTTGGGGCGTGCGTAACAATAGATGCAGCCGTGCTCGCAGCCGCGATAGGGATTGATCGATTGGTCGAAGGAAATGTCGGGGCTTTGGTTGGTGGAGATGATCGACTTGGCGAGCTCCCGCGTCACCACCGTCTGCAGCGGACGCGCCTCCTCGCCCGTCCAGCCGTCATCATAGGCTTCGCGGGCGAAGCGTTCGAAGCGGCCGCTCGCATTGGTGCGCGCGCCGCGCCCGTGAAGCGCGTCCTTGGACATGAGCTGCCGGAGGATAGCCCTGATAAGAGAACATATCAAGAACAATCGCCCTGGGACAAGTCCACGCGGCCGACGCTATCTCTGGGCTGGCGATTGGCGAATTTGCCTATCCGATCGGGGCGCTTGCTCTTTTGGCGCCGGCTCTGAAGCGGGGCTCGGATAGGGAAGTCTCCGACCGGGAAGCGGGAAGTCTCAATATCGCGAAGGGCGCGGTCGACGCCCGCGCCCTTCAAATCTTGGCTCTCAAATACTTGGCTCTCATGATTGTAGCCCCTCTATTCGGCCTTTTAGACAATCATTTGCGAAGCCTGATTGAGCACCGCATAGGCAGCCGGCGCAAAGAGCGCGAGAGCCGCACAGAGCGCGATCAGCTTGGTCATTTTCAGCTCCATCCCGGATCGACCACCGATCCGATGCGAAGAAGGTAAGCGGGAATTGACCCTGCTGCTGTGACGGCGGGCACGACGCTGATTGGGGGGCTGAGGGGGCCCCTCAAAACCCGCGTCCAACGACGTCTGATCACGTATTTGGCGGCTGATTTTAGCGGCTCTTCTGCTGGCTTTGCGCCAGATCTCGGCAATCCAAGCTTCGCCCACGCTCGCGAAAAGATCAGACGCTCTTTTCATCATCAGCACTAAGGCCGGCGCGGCGTTGGCGCAGATTGGCGAGGCGCTTGGCGCTGTTGGCGCGGAGATGTTTGATCAGCACGCGCAAATCGTCGCCTTCTTCCAAGGGCGCCGGCGCGTACACGCGGCCTAGATTGTCGGCGACGATGCGAAGGCGTTCAGCCATGGATGGGTTTCCGAAGCTCGCCATGCCTGATCAAGACCCGACCAGTGCGCAGGTTCCCATCCGCCACATAAGTAGTCGAAGTTACGACACTGTCTTCGACAATCACGACGGGGCCGCCAAGCTTACATAAAGCCCATGTCGCGATCGTAAGAGCGGAAGCGCCGGGCCCCGTCGACATAGATCGTCTGTCCGGTGACGGCTTCGTTTTCGATCAGGAAGCGCACTGCGTGGGCGATGTCTTGCGGCGTCGGTCCGCGCGCCAAGGGGGTGTCGTCATGCAGGCGCCGGTAATCGGCGTCGCTCTGGCCGGGCGCGGCCAGCACATAACCCGGCGCAACCGCATTGACGCGTACGCGCGGCGCCAGCGCGCGCGCCAGCAGATCGGTGGCGCCGGCGAGAGCGTATTTCGAGAGCGTGTAGGAGAAATGGTCCGGGTATGGGCTCGCCAGCTTAAAATCGAGGAAGTTGACGACAACGCCTCGCTCCTCTTCCGGCAGCGCTTCCGCGAATTCGCGCGCCAGCAGCGACGGCGTCAACGCATTCACATCGATGTGGCGATTAAGCGTCTCGGCGCTCAGCGTGTCGATGGTGTCATGTTCGAAAATCGCGGCGCAATTGACCAGCGCCGACAATGAAGCGCCGGCCGCGCGCCCAGCCTCGCCGATCAAGGCGGCGCGCTCGGCTGCATCGTCGAGGTCGGCGCGCACGTGCGCGGCCGCCCCCGCCGCCGCCCGCGCTTCTGCGGCGACGAGCTCGGCCTCGTTGGCCGAATGACGATAGTGCACAACGACGCCCCAGCCCTGGCGGGCCAGATCAAGCGCGACCGCGCGCCCCAGCCGCTGCGCGCCGCCGGTGACCAGCGTCCACTTCACGGCTGCTCTCGCCGGATGGTGACCGCAACCATGCCGTCGCCGGAAAGAACCGAAGGTTTCTTCACCGTCACTTCCACCCAACGCGTGCGTTGTGAGAGCGAAAGGCAATGCATGGCGACGCGATCGGCGAGCGTTTCGATGAGATGGGCGGGCTCACCCAGATCGTCGCGAATGAAATGCAGGATGCGGTCGTAATCGACGGTCGCGCCAATGCGGTCGTGCCTTACATAATCGGGCGGGTCGTCGAGCGCCATGGCCACGGAAATGCGCACCTCCTGCAATGCCGCGCGCTCAGGCTCAGGCACGCCCACGCGCACGAGCGCCTTGGCGTCGTCGATGCGAAGGACGTGGAGATCAGCCATTGGATGAGTTTAGCTCAGCCGAAGGCGATGAGGCCAGCGCCGAGCGCGACAATCGCGGCCCCCAGCCAGCGGCGAAGCCCCAATTGCTCGCCCAGGAACGTGAAGGCGATCAGCGCGCCCCAGACCACGGAAGTCTCGCGCAACGCCGTCACCTGCGCGATCGGCGCAAAGGTCTGGGCCCAGAGCACGAGCCCGTAACCGGCAAAGCTGATGATGCCGATGAAAACCCCGCGCCAGGGCGCGACACTGGCGTCGGCTAACAATTGTCGCCCTCCCCTGCGCCAAACCGAGAACGCGATCATCGGCGCGCCCATGACGCCGCTTGTCCAGCCGACATAGAGCGCCGCATTGCCGGAAATGCGCGCGCCGAGCGCATCGACGAGCGAGTAGGAGGCGATTGTGACGCCGATCGCCAAGGCCCAGAGCGTGGCCCTGAGGGGCGCGTTCGGGCTTGCGCCCACCGCCAGCACGCCGACCGAGACAAGCGCAATTCCTGCGATCTTGAGCGGCGGGGGAATTTCATGCGCTGTGAGGACTGCGCCCAGCGCCACCAAAAGCGGCGCCGAGCCGCGGGAGAGCGTGTAGATGTGGCTCAAGTCGCCCAGATCGTAGGCTTTGAACAGTGTCACCCAATAGATGAGATGAATGACGACCGAGGCCAGCAAATAGGGCCACGCCGCCGCAACCGGAACGCCCATGAAAGCAAAGAGCACGATCGCGGTCGCCATGCCGCCTATGGCGATCAAGAACGCATCGACGATGCGATCGCCGCGGCCGCCCTTCAGCGCGGCGTTCCAGCTCGCATGAATGATTGCCGAGGTGATGGCGGCGGCGATGGCGAGCGGCGGCACGGGTTGGTGTTTGGGCGTCCCCGTCAAATCGCGCAAGCATGACGCTACGGACGACATTCCACGCCCGCGCATGCGTGCTATGCGTCGCTTTCGAGGCGAGGGCGGACAATGAATAACGGGCGCGAATTCGATGTCGTCGTCTATGGCGCCAGCGGCTTCACCGGCCGCTTGGTGGCCGACTATATGCAGCGCGCCTATGGCGCCGGCTCAAACGTCACCTGGGCGATGGCTGGGCGCGATGACGCCAAGCTCAAGGCCATTAAGACCGAGATCGGCGCTGCCGCGCCGGTGATCAGCGCCAATGCGCGCGATCCCGCTTCGCTTGAAGCGATGGCGGCCGCGCACAAAGGTCGTTCTGACCACGGTTGGCCCCTACCAGCTTTACGGCGAACCCTTAGTCGCCGCGTGCGTGAAGACGGGGACCGATTACGTCGACCTTTGCGGCGAGCCGAATTGGATGGCGGAGATGATCGCAAAGCATGAGGCGCCGGCGAGAGCCTCCGGGGCGCGCATCGTATTCTCCTGCGGCTTCGATTCGATCCCGTTCGACGGCGGCGTCTTCTTCCTGCAACAGGAAATGCGGAAAAGCTTCGGCGCCCCAGCCCAGCGCGTGCGCGGACGCGTGCGGCGGATGAAAGGAGGCTTCTCCGGCGGCACCATGGCCTCGATGCTGGCCACCATGCAGGCGGTGAAGCG
Organism: uncultured Pseudomonadota bacterium; assembly: GCA_963847165.1. Lineage (GTDB taxonomy): Bacteria > Pseudomonadota > Alphaproteobacteria > Caulobacterales > Aquidulcibacteraceae > Vitreimonas. The sequence continues at coordinate 29,176 of CAWJYY010000009.1, read as the reverse complement.
CGATCCGCGCATCGGCGCGGCGCTGATGGATCCGTTCGCGCTGTCGCCGCAGAAAGGCGCGCCGCAGCCCAATGGCGAGATCGCCGTCTATGACCAGATCATCCCCTCCTGGTCAGCGCCGTTCGTGATGGCTGCGATCAACACCAAGAATGTGCATCGCACCAATGCTCTGCTCAACTATTCCTACGGCCGCGATTTCGCCTATGACGAAATGATGCTGACTGGCGACGGCCCCGGCGGCGAGAAGCGCGCGAGGGCGGCGGTGTCGGCCGCCAAGATGCAACGCGCCTTGCTGGGCTTTGCACCAACGCGTGCGATCCTCAAGACCTTGGTGTTGCCCAAGCCTGGCCAAGGGCCATCAAAGGAAGAGCGCGAGAACGGATCCTACGAGGTGCTCTATGTCGGCGAGACAGCGCAGGGACAAACGCTGCGCGCCGCCGTCAGCGGCGATAAGGATCCAGGCTACGCCTCGACCTCAAAAATGATTTCCGAAGCCGCGCTGTGCTTGGCCCAGGACGTGGACCGCAACGACACGCCCGGCGGCGTCTGGACGCCGATGAGCGCGATGGGAGCAAAACTGATCGAGCGTTTGCAGGCGAAGGCTGGGCTGACGTTCGCGTTGGAGCATTGACGAGCGGCGGCCATTCCCGCGTGGCGCGGATCCATTGCGAAAGCGCCTCCGCGCACACGATGGCAAACGCGACCGGATCGGGCGACAACAGCTTCGACCACCGGCGACAAATCGCCGACAAATTCCGATTGCGATCTATCGGGACGTCGGAATAAACGTCGACTATGGTCCGGCGGGAGCGGCCAATCGCCGACTTTAGCGCAAGCTCCCGCAGAAGCGCTGAATGCGGGCGCAGGCGTCCTCGAGTTCAGCGGTCGAAGCCGCGTATGACACCCGGAAGCATGGGCCCAAGCCGAAGGCTTCGCCGTGCACGATCGCCACACCCTCCGCTTCCAGCAGTTCCGAGGCGAACGCTTCGTCGTTGTCGATGGTCTTGCCGCTGGGCGCGGTCTTGCCGATCAGAGCGGCGACCGAGGGATAGACGTAGAAAGCGCCTTCCGGCGTGGGGCAGCTAATGCCCTTGGCCTGATTGAGCATAGAGACGACGAGATCGCGCCGGGCCTGGAACACGAGCTTATTCTTCGGGATGAAGTCCTGGGGTCCGTTCAGCGCCTCCACCGCCGCCCATTGCGCGATCGATGACGCACACGAGGTGGTCTGCCCCATGACGCCGGCCATGGCCTTGATGATCGTCTCGGGACCGGCGGCGTAGCCGATGCGCCAACCGGTCATGGCGTAGGCCTTGGAGACGCCATTCATCGTCAGCGTGCGCTCGTAGAGGCGCGGTTCGACCTGCGCGATGGTGGTGAATTTGAAATCGCCGTAGGTCAGATGCTCGTACATATCGTCGGTGAGGATGTGCACGTTCGGAAAACCGAGCAGCACCTCGGCCAAGGCCTTGAGCTCGGTCTCCGTGTAGGCCGCGCCCGAGGGGTTTGAGGGTGAATTGAGGATCAGCCACTTCGTCTTCGGCGTCAGCGCGGCGGCCAAGTCTTGCGGACGCACCTTGAAACTACACGCAAGCGTCGTCGGCGCGAACACCGGGGCGCCGCCGCAGAAAAGCGTGATGTCGGGATAGCTCACCCAATAGGGAGACGGGATCACCACTTCGTCGCCCGGATTGAGCGTCGCCATCAGCGCGTTGAAGATCACCGTCTTGCCGCCGGGCGACACGTTCACCTGGCTGCGCTTGTACTCAAGTCCGTTCTCGCGCTTGAACTTGGCGACCACCGCATCCTTCAATTCCGGGATGCCGTCGACGTCGGTGTACTTGGTCTTGCCCTCGCGCATGGCGCGCGCGGCGGCTTCCTTGATGTTGTCCGGCGTGTCGAAATCCGGCTCGCCCGCCGCCAGCGCGATCACGTCGCGGCCTTCGGCCTTGAGCGCCCGGGCTTTTCTGCTCATTTCGGCGGTGGCCGGCGGCTTCACGCGCTTCAGCGCGGCGGAGAGTTCAATGCTCATGATGGGCGCCCGATTCTGCATGGGCGGGAGCTTAGAGCAACTCACCAATCGTTTCAGATCGCACAAATGAAACGGCCCGGCGTTTGAGGCCGGGCCGTTCGCTTTAGGCGTTTCCTCGTTGTTTTATTCAGCCGCTTCCGGCTGCCTTTGCGCGGCCAGCCGTGCGGCGTCTTCGGCGCGCTCGATCGCCAATTGCGCATCGCGCTCGGCGGCGAGCTTCTGGTAGCGGCGCAACTTGGCCGCCCGTGCCCGCCGGGATGAGACGCCCGACAATCACGTTTTCCTTCAGCCCCTCAAGGGTGTCGGATTTGCCGTAGGACGCCGCTTCGGTGAGCACGCGCGTGGTTTCCTGGAACGAAGCCGCAGAGATGAACGAACGCGTTTGCAGCGACGCCTTGGTGATGCCGAGCAGCATCGGCTGGGCCGTCGCTGGCTTCAGGCCGAGCTCCTGCACGCGACTTGTTCTCGTCTTCGAGATCGAGCGCTTCGACCGCCTCCCCTTTCAGGAACTCGGTGTCGCCGCCATCCATGATCTCCACCTTCTGCAGCATTTGCCGGACGATCACTTCGATGTGCTTGTCGTTGATCGGCACGCCTTGCAGGCGGTAGACCTTCTGGATTTCCTCGACGAGATAATTGGCCAGCGCCTCGACGCCGAGAATGGAGAGGATGTCCTGCGGCGCGGGGTTGCCGTCGAGCAGGTAATCGCCCTTCTTCACGAAGTCGCCTTCTTGCACCGGAATGTGCTTGCCCTTCGGGATCATGTACTCGATCGGCTCAAGGCTTTCGTCTTCGGAGCACGACGCGCAAGCGGCGCTTGTTCTTGTAGTCCTTGCCGAACTCCACGCGGCCATCCGATTCCGAGATGATCGCGTGATCCTTCGGTCGCCGCGCCTCGAACAGCTCCGCCACCCGCGGCAGACCGCCGGTGATGTCGCGCGTCTTGGCGCCGCCTGTTGGGATACGCGCCAAGTCTTGGCCCGGCGTGACGTCATCGCCGTCCGTACACCGAGAGAATGGCGCCAACCGGCAGAGCGTAGGTCTTGGTCGCCTGGCCGCTTGCCCGTTGACGCATCGCGATCGACGGCTTCAGCTCCGAGCCCTTCGCTGTCGAGCGCCAATCGATGACGACCTTGGACGAGATGCCGGTCGCTTCGTCGAACTCGTCGCGGACCGAAACGCCCTCGATCAGATCTTCGAAACGCACCTTGCCCGCGGCCTCGGTCAGGATCGGCGTGGCGTAGGGATCCCATTCGGCGATGCGATCGCCGCGCGAGATCTTTCCCTTTTCGTCGACCTTGAGACGCGCCCCGAACGGCAGCTTGAACGATTGCCGCTCCTTGCCTTCGTCATCGACGACGACGACCTGCATGTTTCGGCTCATGACGATGAGTTCGCCTTGCGCGTTCTTCACCGTGTTGCGGTTGACGAACCGCACCTTGCCGTCATGCGCGGATTCCATCGCCGAGGTTTCCGCGACTTGCGCGGCGCCGCCGATGTGGAATGTGCGCATGGTGAGCTGGGTGCCCGGCTCGCCGATCGATTGCGCCGCGATGACCCCGACCGCTTCGCCGATATTGACCGGCGTGCCGCGCGCCAGATCGCGCCCGTAACAGGCCGCGCAAACGCCATTGCGGGTTTCGCACGTCAGCACCGAGCGCACCTTGACCGCTTGCACCGCCGACTTCTCGACCAATACGACGGTGTCCTCGTCCAGGAAGGCGCCCGCCGGAACGATCGCCTTGCCGGTGCCGGGATCATTGATCGCGACCGCCGCGGTGCGCCCGAGGATGCGCTGGCCCAGGCTGACGACGATGTCGGCGCCGTCGATGACGGCCGTCATTTGGATGCCGTCGGTGGTGCCGCAATCCTCTTCGGTGATGATGCAGTCTTGCGCGACATCGACGAGGCGGCGCGTCAAATAGCCGGAGTTCGCGGTCTTCAACGCGGTGTCCGCGAGACCTTTGCGGGCGCCGTGGGTCGAGTTGAAGTATTCGAGAACCGAAAGGCCCTCCTTGAAGTTCGAGATGATCGGCGTTTCGATGATTTCGCCCGACGGCTTGGCCATGAGGCCGCGCATGCCGGCGAGCTGCTTCATCTGGTTTTTCGAACCGCGCGCGCCCGAGTGCGCCATCATGAAGACGGAGTTGAGTTCGCCGGCGCGGCCGTCTTTCAACTTGGCCGGCTTGGAGGCCTCGTCCATCATCGCGTCAGCGACTTTGTCGGTGCACTTCGACCACGCGTCGACGACCTTGTTGTACTTCTCACCCTTGGTGATGAGGCCGTCGGCGTATTGCTTCTCGTATTCGGCCGCGCGCTTGCGCGTGTCCTCGACGAGTTTTTCCTTCGCCGCCGGCACCACCATGTCGGCCATGCCGAACGAAATGCCGGCCTTCGCCGCTTCCTTGAAGCCCAGCTGCATGATGCGGTCGGCGAAGATCACCGTCGCCTTCTGACCGCAGTGACGATAAACCTTGTCGATCAGATTGCCGATTTCCTTCTTGGTCAGCGTCTGATCCAAGAGCGCGTAGCTGATCTTCGGGTGACGCGGCAGCAGCTCGGCGAGCTTCATCCGGCCAGGCGTGGTGTCGATCGTCTTGCGCACCGGCTTGTTGTTCTCGTCGACGGTTTCGAAGCGGCCTTTGATCTTGCTGTGCAGCGTGACGACGCCGGCTTCGAGCGCGCTTTCAACTTCGCCGACGTTGGCGAACAGCTTGCCTTCGCCAGGCTCGCCATCCTTCATCAGCGACAAATAATAGAGCCCCAGAACGATGTCCTGCGACGGCACGATGATCGGCTTGCCGTTGGCGGGGATGAGGATGTTGTTGGTCGACATCATCAGCACGCGCGCTTCCAGCTGCGCTTCGAGCGACAGCGGAACGTGCACGGCCATCTGGTCGCCGTCGAAGTCGGCGTTGAACGCCGCGCAGACCAGCGGGTGAAGCTGGATCGCCTTGCCTTCGATCAGTTTCGGCTCGAACGCTTGGATGCCCAGCCGGTGCAGCGTCGGCGCGCGGTTCAAGAGCACCGGGTGCTCGCGAATGACTTCTTCGAGCACGTCCCAGACTTCCGGACGCTCCTTCTCCACCATGCGCCGCGATTGCTTTACGGTGCCCGAGAGGCCCTTCACGTCGAGCCGCGCATAGATGAACGGCTTGAACAGTTCGAGCGCCATCTTCTTCGGCAAGCCGCACTGGTGCAGCTTGAGATCGGGACCGACGACGATCACCGAACGGCCCGAATAGTCGACGCGCTTGCCGAGCAGGTTCTGACGGAAGCGGCCTTGCTTGCCCTTCAGCATGTCGGCGAGCGACTTCAGCGGACGCTTGTTGGCGCCGGTGATGACGCGGCCGCGGCGGCCGTTGTCGAACAACGCGTCGACGGCTTCCTGCAGCATCCGCTTTTCGTTGCGGATGATGATGTCGGGCGCGCGCAACTCCATCAGCCGCTTCAGGCGGTTGTTGCGGTTGATGACGCGGCGATAGAGATCGTTGAGGTCCGACGTCGCAAAGCGGCCGCCGTCGAGCGGCACCAGCGGACGCAGTTCCGGCGGGATCACCGGCACGACCGTCAGGATCATCCATTCCGGCTTGTTGCCCGAACGGATGAAAGCTTCGACGAGCTTCAAACGCTTCGCCAATTTCTTCGGCTTCAGCTCCGAAGTGGACTCGGCGATTTCCTTGCGCAGTTGCTCAGCCTCTTTTTCGAGGTTGAGCCCCATCAGCAGTTCACGCACGGCTTCAGCGCCAATGGCGGCGGTGAAGCTGTCTTCGCCGTACTCGTCCTGAGCGCGGAGATAATCCTCTTCCGTCAACAGCTGCTTGGCTTCGAGCGGCGTCAGGCCGGGCTCGAGCACGATATATTGTTCGAAATAGAGGACCTTCTCGATGTCCTTCAGCGCCATGTCGAGCATGAGCGCGATGCGGCTCGGCAGCGACTTCAGGAACCAGATGTGCGCGACCGGCGCGGCCAGCTCGATGTGGCCCATGCGCTCACGGCGCACCCGCTGCAGCGTCACTTGCACGCCGCACTTTTCGCAGATGATGTCCTTATACTTCATCCGCTTGTACTTGCCGCACAAGCACTCGTAGTCCTTGATCGGCCCAAAGATGCGCGCGCAGAACAAGCCGTCGCGTTCGGGCTTGAACGTGCGGTAGTTGATGGTTTCCGGCTTTTTGATTTCGCCGAAAGACCAGGAGCGGATTTGCTCTGGCGATGCGATCGAAATCTTGATCTGATCGAACACCGGCGCCGGCGGCTGGTTGCCGAACGTGTTGTTGATCAGGTCTTGGTTCATGGCATTCATGTTCTTTTACCTTCCGTCGCTCCGGTAATGCGGCCGGAGCCTTGGGGGCATTTTCACCTCAAGCCTCGCGCGCCCGCTTCTCGGCCAAGCGCGCGGGGCTGCTGCTTTGCGGCTATTCGGCCGCCTTCTGTTTTGCGCCGTCCGCCAGTTCGACGTTCAAGCTCAGCGAACGCATTTCCTTGACGAGGACGTTGAAGCTTTCCGGGATGCCGGCCTCGAAGGTGTCGTGGCCGCGCGTGATCGCTTCGTAGACCTTGGTGCGGCCGGCGACGTCGTCGGACTTCACCGTCAGCATTTCCTGCAGCGTGTAGGCGGCGCCGTAAGCTTCGAGCGCCCACACTTCCATTTCACCGAAACGCTGACCGCCGAATTGCGCCTTGCCGCCCAGCGGCTGCTGGGTGACGAGAGAGTACGGGCCGATTGAGCGTGCGTGGATCTTGTCGTCCACCAAATGGTGCAGCTTCAGCATATAGATATAGCCGACGGTGACGGGGCGCTTGAACGTCTCCCCGGTCTGGCCGTCGCGCAGCATCACCTGGCCGGTTTCGGAGAGGCCGGCCTCTTTCAGCATGGCGCGGATGTCGCTGTCCTTGGCCCCATCGAACACCGGCGTCGCCACCGGCACGCCTTTTTCGATGTTGTGCGCCAGAACCCGGAGATCTTCCTGGTCCTTCGGCAATTCGACGCCGGGACCATAGACTTCCCTCATCTTCTTCTCGAGCGGGCGCTTGTCGCCGTCGCGCTCGAGCACGTCGAGCGCTTGGCGCACTTGCTTGCCCAAACCCGCGCAGGCCCAGCCCAAGTGCGTTTCCAGAATTTGGCCGACGTTCATCCGCGACGGCACGCCCAAGGGATTGAGCACGATGTCGACATGGGTGCCGTCATCGAGGAACGGCATGTCCTCCACCGGCACGATCTTCGAAATGACGCCCTTGTTGCCGTGACGGCCGGCCATCTTGTCGCCCGGTTGCAGCTTGCGCTTCACCGCGACGAACACTTTGACCACCTTCATCACGCCCGGCGGCAATTCATCGCCGCGCTGCAGCTTGTCGACCTTGTCGGCGAAGCGCGCATCGAGGCGCTTCTTGGCGTCGTCATACTGCTTCTTCAGCGCTTCGATCTCGACCATCGCGGTTTCGTCTTCGAGGCCGATTTGCCACCACTGACCATGCGAGAGCAGGTCCAGCGCCTCTTGAGTGACTTCGCCCTTCTTGAAGCCCTTCGGACCTGAAGCTGCGGTTTTGCCGACGAGGATTTCCTGCAGACGCCCGAAGATATTGCGCTCAAGGATCGCAAGTTCGTCGTCGCGGTCCTTGGAGAGACGCTCGATTTCTTCGCGCTCGATTTGCAGCGCGCGCTGATCCTTCTCGACGCCGTGGCGGTTGAACACGCGCACTTCCACGACCGTGCCATTGACGCCCGGCGGCAAGCGCAGCGAGGTGTCGCGCACGTCGGAGGCTTTTTCCCCGAAGATGGCGCGCAACAGTTTTTCTTCCGGCGTCATCGGGCTCTCGCCCTTGGGCGTCACCTTGCCGACGAGGATGTCGCCAGGCTCCAGTTCGGCGCCGATAGCCACGATGCCGGCTTCGTCGAGATTGCGCAGCGCCTCCTCGCCGACGTTCGGGATGTCGCGGGTGATTTCCTCGGGACCGAGCTTGGTGTCGCGGGCGGCGACTTCGAACTCTTCGATATGGATCGAGGTGAACACGTCGTCCTTGACGATGCGTTCGCTGATCAGGATCGAGTCTTCGAAGTTGTAGCCGTTCCACGGCATGAACGCGACCAGCACGTTGCGGCCGAGCGCCAACTCGCCAAGCTCGGTCGATGGGCCGTCGGCGACGATGTCGCCTTCGCGCACGAGGTCGCCGACTTTCACGATCGGGCGCTGGGTGATGCAGGTGTTCTGGTTCGAACGCTGGAACTTCAGCAGACGGTAGATATCGACGCCCGGCTTGGTGGGATCGCGCTCTTCAGTGGCGCGCACGACGATGCGTTGGCTGTCCACCTGCTCGATGACGCCGGTCCGGCGCGCCGCGATCGCCGCGCCGGAGTCGCGCGCCACCGTGCCTTCCATGCCGGTGCCGACGATCGGCGCATCCGCGCGCAGCAGCGGCACCGCTTGGCGTTGCATGTTCGAGCCCATCAGCGCGCGATTGGCGTCGTCGTTCTCGAGGAACGGGATAAGCGCTGCGGCCACCGAAACGACCTGTTTCGGCGACACGTCCATGAGATCGATTTCGTCGCGCGGAATGAGCTGGGCTTCGCCGTTCTCGCGCGCCTGCACCAGATCTTCGGAAAGCTTGCCCTTGTCGTCGAGCGCCGCATTGGCCTGGGCGATCTTGTGCTTGGCCTCCTCCATCGCCGAAAGGTAATGGATCTCTTCGGTCGGCTTGCCGTGCACGACCTTGCGGTACGGGCTTTCGATGAAGCCGTACTTGTTCACCCGCGCATGGGTCGCCAGCGAATTGATGAGGCCGATGTTCGGGCCTTCCGGGGTTTCGATCGGGCAGATGCGGCCGTAATGGGTCAGGTGCACGTCGCGGACTTCAAAGCCGGCGCGCTCACGCGTCAGACCGCCCGGCCCGAGCGCCGAGAGACGCCGCTTGTGGGTGATCTCGGAGAGCGGGTTGGTTTGGTCCATGAACTGCGAGAGCTGCGAGGAGCCGAAGAATTCGCGCACCGCGGCCGCCGCCGGTTTGGCGTTGATCAGATCGTGCGGCATCACCGTCTCGATATCGACGGAGGACATGCGCTCCTTGATCGCCCGCTCCATGCGCAAGAGGCCGATGCGATACTGATTTTCCATCAGCTCGCCGACCGAGCGCACGCGCCGGTTGCCGAGATTGTCGATGTCATCGACTTCGCCGCGGCCGTCGCGCAGATCCGAGCAGCGTGCGCAGCACTTCGATAATGTCCTCCAAACGCAGCGTGCGGATGTCGTCGTCGGTATCGAGGCCCGAGGCGCATGTTCATCTTCACGCGGCCGACCGCGGAAAGATCGTAGCGCTCGCCGTCGGAGAACAGACCGTTGAACAGCACTTCGGCGGTGTCGATCGTCGGCGGTTCGCCCGGACGCATGACGCGGTAGATGTCGAACAGCGCTTGTTCGCGGTTCTCGTTCTTGTCGAGCTTCACGGTGTTGCGGATGTAGGGGCCCACCGTCATCGGATCGATGTCGAGGATCGGCAGTTCGTCGATGCCGGCCTCGATCAGCGTCGCCAGCACGCGCTTCGCGAGAGCGCGTCGCCAGCTTCGATGTAGATTTCACCGGTTTCCGGATTGACGATGTCTTCGGCGATGTAGCGGTCGAAAGATCCTCCGACGGCACCTGGATGTCGACGACGCCGTCTTCCACGAGCTTGTTGGCCAGGCGCGCGGCGATCTTCTTGCCCGCTTCGGCGACGACCTTGCCGGTCTTTGCGTCGACGAGATCGTAATTCGGCTTCACGCCGCGCCAGCGTTCGGCGCGGTACTTCGTCGTCCAGCCCGAGCGCGTGCGCTTGTAGATCGACGATTGATAGAAAGTCGAAAGGATCTGTTCGCTCGACATGCCGAGCGCATAGAGCAGCGTCGTCGCCGGCAGCTTGCGCTTGCGGTCGATGCGGACGAACAGGATGTCCTTGGCGTCGAATTCGAAATCGAGCCACGAGCCGCGATACGGGATCACGCGGGCGGCGAAAAGCAGCTTGCCGGAAGCGTGGGTCTTGCCCTTGTCGTGGTCGAAGAAGACGCCCGGCGAACGGTGCATCTGCGAGACGATCACGCGCTCGGTGCCGTTGACGACGAACGTGCCCTTGTCGGTCATCAGCGGGATGTCGCCCAGATAGACGTCCTGCTCCTTGATGTCCTTGACCGATTTGGCGCCGGTCTCCTCGTCGGTTTCAAAGACGATCAGGCGCAGCTTGACCTTCAGCGGCGCGGCATAGGTCATGTCGCGCTGCTGGCATTCCTCGACGTCGAACTTCGGCTCTTCGAATTCGTAGGAGACGTATTCGAGCACGGCGCGGTCCGAGAAATCGCGGATCGGGAACACCGACTTGAAGACAGCCTGCAGGCCCTCTTCGATGCGCTCGTAGGAACGCTCGTCCTTCTGCAGGAATTGATCGTAGGAGCTCTTTTGCACCTCGATCAGGTTCGGCATTTGCCCGGCTTCCGGGATTTTGCCGAAGGATTTACGGATACGCTTCTTACCGGTGTACGACAGAGTCATCTGATCTTCCCAATGCGCGCTGCGCTTTGACGCGAACCCCGGCCACTAGGCTCGCCAAGCGCGGCGCATGAGCCGCCTTTCCGCCCCGACTTCGCGAGCGACGTCGCCCCGCGAACCCGACCCTTCAGCGAAGCGTCCCGGGCGGGGAACGCTTCGGCGCATCCGGAACCGCCGGACACGCAATGGCGGAAGCGGAGCCCGTCGCCGGACCCGCTTCCGCTTGTTTTGTGCGAGTTACTTCAGATCGACCTTGGCGCCTGCTTTTTCAAGTTGAGCCTTGAACTTTTCGGCATCGGCCTTGTTCACGCCCTCCTTCACCGGCTTCGGCGCGCCTTCGACCAGGTCCTTGGCTTCCTTGAGGCCCAGGCCGGTGATCGCGCGCACTTCCTTGATGACTTCGATCTTCTTGTCGCCGGCGGCGGTGAGCAGGACCGTGAATTCGGTCTTCTCTTCAACCGCGGCGGCGGGCGCCGGCCGCGGCGGCGGCCACCGCCACCGGCGCGGCGGCGGAGACGCCCCACTTTTCTTCGAGCAGCTTCGACAGCTCGGCTGCTTCCATGACGGTCAGTTTGGAGAGGTCGTCTACGATTTTGTTGAGGTCTGCCATGATCTTGGTTCCTGACGTTTGGTGTTTCGTTGTGAATGCGGAAATGACGGTTAAGCGGCGTCCTTGGTGGCGTAAGCGTTGAGAACCCGCGCCAACTGGCCGCCTGGCGCTGCGAGCACGCCGGCGATCTTGGTCGCGGGCGCCTGCACGAGGCCGATGATCCTGCCGCGCAGCTCGTCGAGCGAAGGCAAGCGTCGCCAGAGCGTGAACGCCTTGCAGGTCCAGCAGCTGATCGCCGAACAGGCCGCCGAAAATGACGAACTGTTCCTTTTCCTTGGCGTAGGCGACGGCGACCTTGGCGGCCGCGATCGGGTCGGTCGGAATAGGCGATGGCGGCGGGCCCGGTGAACAGTTTGGCGGCGGCCGATTTCGGCGTGCCGTCGATGGCCCGTTGCACAAGGCGGTTCTTCACCACTTGCAGCGCGCCGCCTTCTTTGCGCAGGCGGGAGCGCAGCACCGTCAAATCCGCAACGGACAAACCGGAATAATGGCCGACGACCACCACCCCGGCCCCGGCGAACACGCCTTTCAGCGCTTCCACCGTTTCGGCCTTCTGAGCACGATCCATTGCGGTCTCCTCAGTTGGGCCCCCGGCCAATCCGGACGCCCAGAAGCGCACGCGGACCAGCCGGCCGGCGGAAATGACCCCCGAGCGGCGCGCGGACCACGCGCAGCCTGTCCCAGAGGCCGGCCTGCGGGAGACGGCTTGACAGCCACCCCCGAAAAACGTCAGCTTCTGTCTATTGCGGGCCCAAGAAAGCCTAAGCTTTCAACGGATTAAGCCACGCGCACAGGACCCTCTCGGGCGAACCATATGCGTGGCGCCTGCAGTCTCGGACAGGTCGCCGAGGGTTAACCCCCGGCGGATCGGGCGATATGCACGCTTTATTGCACCGCCGCAAGGGCGGTCGGCACAATTCCATGTGCTTGGCAAGGCCTGACTTCAGCCTGTCTCCACGACAGCACGCTTTGGCTCGATCGGGTGGTCAAATTCGCCCCCCGGGCGGGCCTCGCGCCTCGGCGTCCAGCGGATCGGCCCACCGCCCGCAAGGGCGGTTAGTGCGCCCCAAACAAAGCGCCGACCATTGTGAAGATCACCGCCATCGCCGACACCCATAAACCCGCCACCAAACCTGCGAGATGGGCGGCCGCGGCCTGTTGCGTGAACGCAGCCAGGGCGATGCCTGCAAGCAGCACCAGGAGCACGCCGGCAAGCCGGCCCCTGGGCTTTTGGTCAGATCCCATAAACGGCGAACCTCGAGAGCCTTTGGGTCAACGGCGGGTCACGCTGACTTAAGGCCAAAGGCGAAAAAAAGCGCGCGCGCGTCCCGAGCTTCGCTGAGACACGCGCGAGCGATGACGCCGCAGCGGATGCGCGTCAGCTTTGCGAGGCGGCGATGGCGGCGGCGGGATCGACCCGGACGCCTGGCCCCATCGTCGACGACAGCGCCACCTTCTTCACAAACGTGCCCTTGGCGCCCGGAGGCTTGGCTTTCGCAACCGCGTCCACGAACGCCTTCACGTTGGCGAGGATTTGCTCTTCGGTGAAGCTCGCCTTGCCGATGCCGGCGTGGAGAATGCCGGCTTTCTCGACGCGGAATTCGACGGCGCCGCCTTTGGCGTCGGCGACGGCCTTCTTCACGTCCATGGTGACGGTGCCGACCTTCGGGTTCGGCATCAGGCCGCGCGGCCCAAGCACCTTACCGAGACGGCCCACCAGCGCCATCATGTCAGGGGTGGCGATCAGGCGATCGAAATCGATGGCGCCGCCATTCACGGTTTCGAACAGATCCTCCGCGCCGACGATATCTGCGCCCGCGGCCTTGGCTTCGTCCGCCTTGGCGCCGCGCGCAAACACCGCCACCCGCGCCGAACGGCCGGTGCCGCTTGGCAGCGAGACGACGCCGCGCACTTGTTGATCGGGATATTTCGGGTCGACGCCGAGGTTCATCGCCACCTCGATGGTTTCATCGAACTTGGCGTTGGCGCGCGCTTTAACGAGCTTCACGGCTTCGTCGAGCGTGTGCAATTTGCGCGGATCGACGCCGGCATGGCTCTTGGCCATGCGCTTGGTCGTCTTCACGCCTTTGGTTTTTGTGGGAGCTTGCGCCATCGTCCGTTACCCCACCACTTCCACGCCCATCGAACGGGCGGTGCCTGCGATCATCTTCGCGGCCTGATCGAGATCGGCGGCGTTGAGATCCTTTTGCTTGGCTTTGGCGATTTCCTTGCACTGCGCCATGGTGATCTTTCCGACCACATCGACGCCCGGCTTCTTGGAGCCGGAGCCCGGCTTCTTCACCGTCGCCAGCTTCGCCGCCTTCTTGATCAGGAACGACGCCGGCGGCGTCTTGATCTCGAAGGTGAAGCTCTTGTCCTGGTAATAGGTGATGACCACGGGGCACGGATCGCCCTTGGTCATGTCCTGCGTGCGGGCGTTAAAGCCCTTGCAGAATTCCATGATGTTCAAGCCGCGCTGACCGAGCGCGGGGCCGATTGGCGGCGAAGGGTTCGCAGCGCCCGCCGGCACCTGGAGCTTGATCTGCCCCAGAATCTTCTTTGCCATGTTGTCCTCTCAAGGCTTGGACCGGAAAGAACCGGACCTGAGGGTGCGTGGTGCGGGCGGCAAAACCCTCCCACGCGGGAAGCGCGGGCTTCTATCCGAGGACGGGCGACTTGTCGATGGTTTGGGGGAAGGCTTCGAAAGCGCGGGCCCCGATAACGCATGCAGGGCATGCGGGGCGGCGCATGGACGAGCGGGTGAGGCGCCGCCCCGACGATCGCTTGAGCGCACGCCTGCTTTGCTCCAGTCTCGCGGCCCGGATCGGGGGAGCAGCGTCTCATGCCTATGACACCACTTTTGCGGGCGGGGCTGATCGCCGCCGCGCTTGGGTTCGCCGAGCCCGCGCACGCTCAGATCGCGCTTGCCGACATCAATGCGCGCATCGATTCTGTCGCCCCCCAGCTCGTGACCTGGCGGCGCGACATCCACCAGCATCCCGAACTCGGCAATCGCGAAACCCGTACGGCGGCGCTGGTTGCGGCCCATTTGCGCCGGCTCGGCATGGAAGTGCGCACCGGCATCGCCGGCACCGGCGTGATCGGCATTCTGCGGGGCGGCAGGCCCGGACCCGTGGTGGCGCTTCGCTCCGAACTCGACGCCCTGCCCGTGCATGAAGCGACAGGGCTTCCGTTCGCCTCGACCGTGCAGACCCAATTTAACGGGCAAACCACCTACGTCGCCCATGCCTGCGGCCACGATTTGCACATCGCCATGCTGATGGGCGCAGCGCAAGTGCTCACCGGCCTGCGCGCGCAATTGCCGGGCACGGTGCTTTTTCTCTTCCAACCGGCCGAGGAAGGCCCCCCAGTCGGCGAGACCGGAGGCGCGGCCCGTATTCTCGCCGAGCACGGTCTTGATAATCCCGCCCCCTCGGCGATTTTCGGCCTGCATGTCGTGCCCGGCGTTCCCGGCACAATTTTCTACCGCCCCGAAGGCCTCATGGCCGCGGCCGATGAATTCCAGATCGCCTTGCACGGACGCCAAACCCACGGCGGTTGGCCGTGGCAGGGCATCGATGTGATTTCGTTGAGTTCGTCGATCGTCCAGGAATTCAACCGCATCGCTGCGCGCACCGTCGATGTCACCAACACGCCAACCGTGCTTTCAGTCACCACCATCAATGGCGGCAATCGCTGGAACATCATCCCGCAAGACGTCGCAATGGCGGGCACGCTGCGCACATTCGATCCCGCCGGACGCCTCGCCGTCCAGCATCGCATGGAGCAAACCGTGCAAAGCCTGGCCTCAAGCTATGGCGCCACGGCTGAACTTCACTTCGTCGAGCACGGCCGCGTCACCTATAACAATCCTGCGCTGACGGCGTGGGCGTTGCCGGCGATGACGGAGGCGGCCGGCGAGGGTCATGTCGATCCCGCCCACGCACGCACCATGGTGTCGGAAGACTTCTCCTATTATCAGGAGCACATCCCCGGCCTCTTCGTGCATCTGGGCGCAAGCCAAGACGGCGTCGATCCCGCGACTTCAGCGCCCAATCACTCGCCGCTCTTCAATCCAAATGAGCGCATCTTGCCGCTGGGCGTGCGCGCGCACGTTCTGTTCGCTGTCCGTTATCTCGAAAGCGGGGGCCTGCACGCGCAGGCCGCGCCGTCGCACTGACGCCTTCGCGCCGAGGAAATCAGCGGATCTTTTCGACCTGGCCGTATTCGAGATCGACCGGGGTTTCGCGGCCGAAGATCATGACCGCCACCTTCAGGCGGCCGCGCTCCTCGTCCACTTCCGAGACCATGCCTTCAAAGCTCTGGAACGGACCGTCGGAAACCTTCACCTTCTCGCCGATCTCGAAATTGATCACCGGGCGCGGCTTGGCCACGCCCGCTTCCGCGACGCGACCGAGGATGCGCTCGACTTCCTTGTCGCTCACCGGCTGGGGCTTGTTTTGCGTGCCGAGGAAGCCCGTCACCTTCGGCGTATTCTTCACCAGGTGATAGGCCTCGTCGGTCATTTCCATCTTCACCAGCACGTAACCGGGAAAGTGGCGGTGCTGACGCACCTTCTTCGAGCCGCGCACGACCTCAGTGACTTCCTCGGTCGGCACTTGAATGTCTTCGAACTGCTCTTCGAGCCCTTGGCGCGAGGCCTGATCGCGGATCGCCTCGGCGACCTTGCCTTCAAAATTCGAATAGGCATGCACAATGTACCAGCGCGTGCGGCCTGAGCCGCGGGCCGGCGTCGCTGCTTGGTCTTGGTCCTGCGCTTCAACCATGGTCATGCGGCCTTAGTGCCCTAAGCTCAAAATCAAACGGATGAGAAAGCTGGCGACAGTGTCGACCAGGAAGAAGAACAGCGCCGCCACGATCGTGAACATCATCACCATGATGACGGAGACGGTGACTTCGCTGCGCGTCGCCCAAGTGACCTTGCGCGCTTCGGCGCGCACTTCGCGCCAGAACTGGAAGGGTCCGCCTTTGCGCCGCGGTTCTATTTCTTGATCGGCCGTATCCATCGCCATCTGAATTCTAAAACTTTCCGTTCACGTCCGTTCACGTCGTCTTCAAGTCGTGTGCGCCCAACGCGCCCGCAAGGCGCGGGTGGCAGGAGTTGAGGGACTCGAACCCCCGACCCTCGGTTTTGGAGACCGATGCTCTACCAGCTGAGCTAAACTCCTTTACCGCCCCGCCGCCGTTCCATGCGGGCAGGCATGAGGAGCAGCGGCCGCGCTGACTTCTTCAGACTGGCGGCCGATCAAGGCAAGGGCTTATGCCTGAACGAAACAGGACCGGCAAGGCCAGAAGGGGACCATATAGGAGTGTGACCCAATGACGAGCGCGACGCGTTCTGCGCGCGCTCGCGCATGTTATTTCCGGGTCTTGTCCGGCCGTTGGTTGACGGGCTTCAGCGGCACGCCAATTTCGCTGGCGTGGCTGTAGATCGAAGGTGGCGTTCGGCCCATGTGCACGCCGATCAACCGGGTCGGGGTGTTGTGATCAGCCTCGCGACGTAGCCGGCGGTCGTCTGCCGGCGTCCAAGGCTTCCTGTGGTTGGGGGGGGTTTTGGTCAAAACTCGTTCCACTTCTTTCCTGAAAGTGGATCGCCTTGACCGCATATAAACCGGAGCGGTTATACTCCAACTCGTCACTAAGGTCCGGCGGCGATCCGCGAAGATTTGCCGGGCTACGACCGAGGGCGCTCTTGCAAGGGGCGCCCTCAATCGTTTGGTCATGTGACAGAGAATGAACCCAGAACTCTAAATCCTTTCTTAAGGATTTTCTAAGTCAGCCACCGCGAACGGTGATCGCCGGTATCGTCACGCACGCCGCGCCAGCGATCCATGCGAGGACAAGCAAGGTCGGTGCAAGCGATAGTCGCTTACTGAAGAGCGTGCTGGCGCCAACCATCACGCCGACAATGGCGACGCCCTCTAGCCATCCGAGGATTTCCGCAGCGTTGAAGGCATTAGGATTAGGGCTGCTACCGCGCATGAGCGCATAGAGCACGCCTGTCGCCATATCATGCATTTTTCCGGCGAGGGTGCCACCGAAGGCGGCTGCCGTGAGCGCGAATTGAACGCGAGGGCGGCGATCACGAAGAACCGCCCATGCGATGACGTTTACGACCACTCCCACTAGTGCGGCTAGCGGCAGGGTTATTTCCAAAACCGGCAATGACCGCAGCGCCAGCGCGATGGGGTTCATTGGGTCCATGCGCTAGTCGTCTTTCTTCTTTGCCGCCTTTGGCAAGGCCAAGTTGGCCGCCTTCAGCGCGGCCAATTCCTTCTGTTTTTGCTCGACGCGGAGAGCGCGGCGTTGCTCGTCGAATTTTCGGTATTCGGCCTTGGCGTGGTCTTGGGCGACCTTGGCGCCGACGCCGCCGCCGTGCGTGAGCACGGCGCGGCTGAGGTTCTTCAATTGCTTGTCCAGCAGCGTTTCCGCCTCGCTCATCAGCGTCAATTGGCCGATCTTTAGTTGATCGTCGAAGATGTCGAGCAAGATCGTCGTCAGCCGGTTCAATTCTTCAAGTTCGGCGCCGGCGAGATAGTTCTTTGCAACAATGGCGTCCTGCTGGCGAATGTCCGCCTTCGGCCAAGTTTGCAGGCCCATGTTCGGCTCTTCGGCGTCGGCGCGATCCACGAGCACCATCGACGGCGTGTGCGAAATCACGGCCCAATAAAGCTTCGCCTGCATGCGCTGATAGAACACGCGTGCGGCGTCGGCGTCGGGATCGTAGTCGCTGCACAGCGCGCAGATGCGGCGCAGTTCGGCGTAAATGTTGGCTTCCGACGAACGAATGTCGCGGATGATTTCGCGCAATTCGGCAACGCGATCGGCCTCGCCCGGCTCTTTGAGCCGGGGCGCGTCGATGGCGAAGCCTTTGGTCAGATACTGAACCAACTTATCGGTTGCCCAGATGCGGAACAGCGTACCTTGCTTCGATTCGACGCGGTAGCCGACGGCGATAACCATATCGAGATTGTAGAGCTTCGTGGGCTTGGTCCGAGATATGTGCGTTAAACGCACATTTCCCCCTTCCGATAATTCCCCATCCGTAATGATGCTCTTGATGTGCTTGGAAACCTGCGTCCGATGGATACCGAACATATCAGCCATCTGGCCTTGCGATGCCCAGAACGTGTTTTCGTTGATGATAAGGCTGATTTCCACGCCGCTCTTGCCGACATAGGGCAGCAAGCGGTCGCCAGTGTCGTGCGGTTCTTCATCTGCGAATTGGCCGCGCCAGCTTCCTTCGCCAGCGCGTCGGCCGCTTTCGGGTCGGCCTGCAAAAACCGCTCTAGAGCCTCATCGGCGTCCATATCGAGCTTCAGCGGTTCTTCTGTGCCGCCGGGCTTGCGCGTCTTGCCTGTCATTTAATCAGGGCCTTGTACGTCAACCGCCCAGCGGATTGCGCAATCAGATCATTGACGCGCCCGTCCAAAGTCATTTCGCGGCGATTCCAACGGTAGCACATATCGGAGAGATTAGGCGTCCATGTGCTTCGGCGAAATCCAGTGATGGGTGCCGTGGTATTGCCGTTTGAATAGCGCCCACATGCCCTCAACGCTGTTGATATGGATGCCGCCCTCGCGAACATATTGTCCGCGCCCATGCTTGACGCTTTCGTGCCGATACTGACGCGACAGGCCGTTGTAGCTTGCGAACTCATCGGTCATCACCGTTGAGCCCCATGCAACATTCTTCGAAATCTCGCCCTTGAGGGTCTTCCCCTTCATGTTCGGAATGACATAAGCTCGCGCATCGCCGTGACGTTCAAGAAGACCCAGAACGACGGTTTTCCGGCAGAATTCACGTTTTTCGGATTGCGCTTGCCGACGTGCTTATTCGCTTCAGAGCCTCCCGTCATTAACTCATCAACCTCAACCTCACCGGCTAAAGGGCGCGCAAAACCCTTTGTGCGCGACGCGTAGCGAAGGCGATGCAAAGCGAACCACGCTGACTTCTGGGTGATCTTCAGATCCTTGGCGAGTTGTGTGCTGGCGATGCCTTTGGGCTGGTTGGTGATCAACCAAATGGCCGCCAGCCACTTCCGAAGTGGGATTTTAGTATCCTCGAAAACGGTCCCGACCTTGATCGAAAACCGCTGCCGGCAATCGCTGCACTTGTGGGTGCGCTTGTCCGAGAAGTGCATCACGCGCGTGCTGCCGCAGTACGGGCAGAAGGCGCCGTTCTTCCAGCGGATGGCCCGGAAATGGTCAATTGCGGCCTGTTCGTCCGGGATCGCCTCGAACAGGTCGTACAGAGATGCAAATTCCTTCAACATGCAGATTCTATAGCAAGAATCCGATCATGGGTCAAGCACGTATGTAGTCCCCGGCCAGAAAGGGGGCCGGAAACGCCGGTTTCAAGGCGCGTCCTCGTCGGTGGCTTGGTTGCAGAAGGCAGGCTGGTGCGCGGCGTCCAGGAAACCGCAACCGCGACGGATTTCCGCTTCGATCACGGCGCAGGAATTGGCCGCATTGCACGGCGGATGCGTCGCCGGAGACACCTGCGCGCATTGCGCCGCCAGGCGTTGGGCTTCGGCGCCGCCGCGCGCCTCGGCGCAGCTGCGCGCGGCGCTTCGGATTTCCTCGGTCGCCGACTGGCGCAGATCGTAACCGTCGCCGCTGCGAATATTGTCGGCGCGCCAACCTTGCGGGGTCTCAACCATGTCCCAGGTTTCAACGCGCGCGTCGCCGGCGACGGTGAAGCGCGCTTGAACCGCGGCGCGGCCATTCGCAGCCGGCGCCGTCGTCGCCACGACGACGGCGCTTAACGGCGAACAATCCTGGCAGTCGAGAACGGGATCGCCATCAAGGAAGGGTTCATCGTTCGCCTGCGCCGCGGCCGCGGCTTGCCGAACCAGGCTCGCCAGCGATTGCGACAGCGGCAGCTGCTCGACGTTGGTCGCCTGGTTATGGGCGTTGCGCGCCGTGGCGGCGTCATAGACCGCGCGCACCACCGCTTCGGGGGATTGCGAGGCGGGCTGCGAGGGCGTTTGCGAGGCCGGCTGGGGCGGCGAGCACGCCGTCAAAACCACGCCAAGCGCCGCGATAAAGAACGCACGCATCCCCCGCCTCCTCGGGCCTCTCGTTGGGCCTGCCCGGAGGCAAGCTTTAAGCCCATCGGCCCAGCTTCGCCACCACCGCCGATTGGACCTCAAAAGGCGGAAAAATCGCCGCTATTCGGCGTAGAGCACTTCCCAGGTGTGCCCGTCGGGATCGGTGAAATAGCCGCTATAGCCTTCTTCGTCTTGATGGGCGGGCGAGATCGCGGCGCCGGCCTTCGCCGCCCTCGCCATCACCGCGTCGACATCGGCTTTGCTGTCGGCGAAGTAGGAGATGATCATGCTGGCGGCGCCGCGTGTCGCCGGGCGATTGCCGACCTGCTCGACATAAGCGCCAAAGCCGCTGCGATCGAGCAGCGTCAGATAGACGCCGTCGACGTCGAAGGCGGCGTGATCTTCGTCGGCCTCTTCCAGCGTCAGGCCCAAGCCGTCCCGGTAGAACGCCAACGACTTCTTCAGGTCGTCCACCGGAATTGTGACGCAAGAAATCGCGACAGGCATGCCTCACCTCCACAAGCGACCGGGGGGCTTGCCCCCGTCTTCGCGACCGTTCTTCGCGACCGTTCTTCGCGACCGTTCTTCGCGACCGTTCTTCGCGAACCGTTCTTCGCGACTGTTCGCATGCCTGAACGGATTCTGCGCATGCGAAAAGCACAGCGCTCAGCGAGGCGTCCATGAACGGCGGCCGGTCGCACTCCCCAATTGGGCGAAAAAGCAAACAGAATTCGCGGTTTGCGCTGTGTCTTTACCGCATCGCAGAGGTGAAATCCTCACCCGCGCGAGTGTGCACAATTGCCCGCACCCGCCGCCACGCCCAGATCTGGGCCCCCAGAATGGGTGATCAAACAGGGGTATGAACCAAATGCGTACTTGGATTATCGGCGCTGCGGCCTTGCTTGCCGCGGCGGCGGCGCCAGGCGTGGCCTCCGCAGCGAGCGGCTATGTCGGCCTCAACTACAGCAACACCGACGTCAACCATGGCGGCAGCAACAACACTTGGGGCGCCGATGGCTCGGTTGTGTTCTCGGGCAGCTCGCAAATCTCGTTCGAGCTCGACGGCGCAATCAGCGACGGCGACCACACCGACACCGCCGACCAGCGCCGCCGCTCACGTATTCACGCGCAACGACAGCTACCTCTTCGGCGGCTTCGTCGGCGCCTCGCACGTGAATTCCAGCACCACCTGGTCGGTGGGCCTTGAAGCCAACAAATACTTCGAAGCCTGGACGCTCGCGGGCGCGGTTGGCTACGCCAACAACAGCGACGCCAACGCCAGCGGCTGGGGCGCAAACGTGCAAGCGCGCGTTTTCCCGACCGAAAACTTCCGCCTTCAAGCCAATGTCGGCTACGCCAGCGTCGACTTCAATCCGGGCAACGACACCGCCTGGGCCGCCGGCGTCGGCGCCGAATATCAATTCGACAATTTCCCGGTCAGCATCGGGGCGAACTACAACCATGTTGAGTTCAACGACAACACCAACGAGAGCGCCAACGTGTGGGGCGTTACGCTCCGCTACAATTGGGGCGGCACGCTGCGCGAACGCGATCGCAATGGTGCAAGCCAAGCCGATCTGGTGAACTTCGGGACCGTCTTCGGGTTCTGATCGAACCAGTTTCGAAACTGATTATCGCGCCCCGGAAAACCGGGGCGCGATTTTCTTTGCGGCGCCCCGCCACCGTAGCGATGATGAGGGCGCGCGAGGGGGCGTCGACGGATCAACCACCGCCAGCGACCAAGAGCATTTTGTTTTATTTTCAAAGACGTAATGGTGTGCCGCACACGCCACAGGTTTGAAAACGGTGCAGCATACTCTTGAGCCGCGAACGCGGTCACACCATGCTTGAACTTCCATTGGGTATGGGAAGGCCAATCCCGGCCGTTGCGGTGCTGTACGGGGAATTTCAGAATGAAGAAGCAAATCGCCTTTTTGGGCGCGGCGGCGGCTGCGCTGACGATGGCCGGCGTGGCCCACGCCGACGGCGGCTATGTTGGTCTGTCGTACAACGACAATAACGACGCCGGCGTCAATTCCTGGACCATTGACGGCGCCTTCGCGGCGCAGAATTTCCAGTTCGACGCCGGCTACACCAATATCAACGACCTCAACGCCAACGAGTGGAATGTCGGCGCGCACCTTTTTAGCCGCAACGACCAGTGGCTGTGGGGCGGTTTCGTGGGTTACGACGCTGTGTCCGGCAGCGGCTCTGACCTCAACGAGTGGACGGTGGCGTTGCAGACGCAATTCTACATGCCGCGCACCACGATCAGCGGCAACTTGAGCTACAGCAGCATCAACAACGTGCCGTTTGCGGGCGATGTGCGCACGACCCAAATCGACGGCGAAGCGCGCTTCTTCGCGACCGACAATTTCAGCTTCCAGGGCAATCTGGGCTGGGGCAATCTCGACGCCGACGCCGGCAGCGGCAATTTCTGGACCTATGGCGTCGGCGCCGAATGGCAAGCTCGACTCCTTCCCGATCAGCATCCTTGCGGGCTGGCAGGGCTTCGATCCGGATTCGAGCTCCAGCACGAGCGCTTGGACCATCGGCATTCGCTACAATTGGGGCGGCACCTTGCTCGAGCGCAACCGCTCGGGCGCAGGCCTGAGCACGCCGCACGGCTTCCTCGACGCGATCTTCTAAAGCATCCCGCGCGAGTTCAAACGTAGAGCCCCGCCCGCAAGGCGGGGCTCTTTCGTCTTGGCCGATCTGGGGTTCGCTATTTTCCGACGTGAATGGCGCCAGAGCCGCTGTCATGCAGCGCATCGATGCGCCCGGCATTGGCGACGGAGACATCGCCGGAGCCGCTCAAGCTCAACCGCGAAATCTCTGCGCGCCCAGCAAAGCTGATCCCGCCCGAGCCGGTATTGGCGATGTTGAGCGCCTCAGCGTGGCCGGCGCGCACGCTGACATCGCCTGAGGAGCTCAGCTGCAAATCCATGATCGGCGATTGCGCGGCATGCACTTCTATGTCGCCTGAGCCGTCGAGCCTGGCGTTGAGCGGGCCGCGCACCTCGCCGACGCGGACGTCGCCCGAGCCGTTCACGACCAGCTGGGCGCCCGCCACCGCCCCGGCGCGCACATCGCCAGAACCCAGGAGACGCGCATCGAGCAGTCCGCCGACATCGCCGACGCCAAGATCGCCGGAGCCGGTTAAGCGAAGCACAGCGCCGGCGCCCGCGCCCGCGACGGCGATGTCGCCGGAGCCATTCAGGGTGGCTTGAAGCGGTCCGCTGACCTGGCCGACGCCAACATCGCCAGAACCGTTCAGAGTCAGCGCGAGCGGCCCCTGCGCCTGCCCCATCTGGGTCCTGCCGCAGCCATTGAGTTCGACGCGTCCGCCCGCGGAGGCGCCAATCGTTGCATGCACTCCCCCGGCGACGCTGAGATTGAGGCTGCGGGGCACGTGCAAGGTGATCCACTGCAAATTGTCCGGCGCGATCGCGCCATGGCCGGCGACGCGGACCGATGCACGCGGACCGCTCTGAAACCAGCCGCCGCCGCATCCTTCAACGCGAAGGCCGCCGTCGATGACAAGCTGGTCGCCTTCCAAACGCAGCGTCGGCGCCGGCAGGCCCGCCCCGGGCGCGACGCTGGCTTCGATGTCGGCGCGCTCTTCAGGCGTCACCGTCAGCATCGCGGCGGCGTTTTTCACCGCAACGCTCGAAACGTGGAAAGGCTCGGCCGCGGCCTCGCCCGCCGCAAGGCCGCCTACCGCGGCAAGGGTCAACATCAGACGCACGAAATCACTCCCTGTTCGTTCCGCTCTGTCGTCGAGATGCGCGGCGTGCGGGCCGCGGATGCGAAAGTTTCGACCGGATCCGAAACGTTTGTGGCGCCAGCGACACACATGGCCCATCGCGAACATTTGTTAACCGTTTAGCTCCAGGGCCCAGCGCCTAATCGGGAACCTGCTGTGATTTCACAGCCCCTCCCGGAGAGTGCATTCATGAAGAGAGTTGTTTTTGGCGCTCTGGCAATCGCCGCTACGGCGACGCCCGCGGCGTTCGCTGAAGTGACAGGCGTCGTCGATGTCAACTACCAGAACACGAACTTCGACCCAGGCACAGACTTCAACGCGATCAATCTCGGCGGCGCATTCCAAGCCGATGCCTGGACTGGCTGGACGGTTCAGGTCGATGGCAAAACCATTCTGCAATCCTGGCACAATCAAGCTGATTATGCCCACTCTTACGCCGCCATTCACGCCGACACCAACACCGGCATGTGGGACTTCGGCGGCTGGGCGGGCCTCAGCAATTATTATGGCGACGGCGGCTACCAGGTCGGCGCCGAAACCCGCACATCTTGGGATAATTTCTCGGCGCAAGGCTCGATCGGCTACGCCAATTTCAACTATTACAGCACTTTCAGCGCCTGGGATGTGAACGTCCAGGGCGCCTACTTCATCAACCCGGATTTCGCCATCACCGCCAATGTCACCGGCACCTGGTTCAGTCAGAGTTCGAGCCAGGACTATCAAGCAACCGAATACGGCATCGGCGCCACCTACGGCTTCGGCAACGGCTTTGAAGTCTATGGCGGATATCTGAGATCGGATTTCCATCCTGACGTCAGCGCCGATTATCACGCCAACACTTGGAACATCGGCCTGCGCTTCCATTTCAATGGCGGCGCGGTTCAGGATTATGTCAACAAGGGTCCGAGCTGGGACGGCGCGCAAGTGCTGACTGATACGTTCTCGCGCTGGTAAGCCCAAGCGGCGAACCACAACACGAAGAAAACGCCCCGGCTCACACCGGGGCGTTTTTGTTTGCGCGGTCAAGCCCGCCGAAGGCGGGCAAAGCAAAAGGGCCGCTCCTTCGAACGGCCCTTCTTTTATCCCTGAGGTCAGCCCGCTTCAAGCGCGGAGCTTGGTCAGCACATCCTGCGCCACGGCGCGCGGCACTTCTTCGTAATGGTCGAATTCCATCACGTAGGAAGCGCGTCCTTGGGAGAACGAGCGCAGCGTGTTCACGTAGCCGAACATGTTGGCGAGCGGCACCATCGCGTTGATGATGGTGGCGTTGCCGCGCATGTCCTGGCCTTGGATCATGCCGCGGCGCGAATTCAGATCGCCGATCACCGATCCCACATATTCTTCCGGGCTCGTCGACCTCGACCTTCATGATCGGTTCGAGCAAGCGCGGATCGCCCTGCTCCTTCAGTTCGCGGAACGCAGCGCGCGGCGGCGATTTCGAAGGTCAGCACGTTGGAATCGACGTCGTGGTAGGCGCCGTCGATCAAGCGCGCGGAGAAGTCGATCAGCGGGAAGCCGGCGAGCAAGCCGTTTTCCTTTTGGTTCTTCAGGCCCTTTTCGACGCCCGGCACGTATTCCTTCGGCACCGCGCCGCCGACGATCTTGTTTTCGAACACGAAGCCCGTACCCGGCTCGCCCGGAGCGAACTCGATCTTGACGCGCGCGAACTGGCCTGAACCGCCGGTCTGCTTCTTGTGCGTGTAATCGATGGTCGCGGCTCTTGCCGAGCTTTTCGCGATACGCGACTTGCGGGGCGCCGACATTGGCTTCGACTTTGTAGGTCCGGCGCAGGATGTCGATTTTGATGTCGAGGTGCAGTTCGCCCATCCCCTTGAGGATGGTCTGGCCGCTTTCTTGATCGGTCGACACGCGGAAAGACGGATCTTCCGCGGCGAGCTTCGCCAGCGCCACACCCAGCTTTTCCTGGTCGGCCTTCGACTTCGGCTCGACCGCGACTTCGATAACCGGCTCGGGAAATTCCATGCGCTCGAGGATGACCGGCTTTTGCGGGTCGCAGAGCGTGTCGCCGGTGCGCACTTCCTTCAGGCCCGCGAGCGCGACGATGTCGCCGGCATAGGCTTCCTTGATGTCTTCGCGGTTGTTGGCGTGCATCAGCAGCATGCGGCCCGGCGCGCTCTTTCTTGTCGCGCGTCGAGTTCAGCAAGCGCGTCGCCCGCGTTCAGCACGCCCGAATAGATGCGGCAGAACGTGATGGTGCCGACGAACGGGTCGTCCATGATCTTGAACGCCAGCAGCGACAGCGGCTCGCTGTCGTCGCTCTTGCGCACGAGTTCCTTTTCCGGATCGTCCATGTCGACGCCCTTGATCGCGGGACGATCGATCGGGCTCGGCAGATAATCGACGACGGCGTCGAGCAGCGGCTGCACGCCCTTGTTCTTGAACGCCGAGCCCAGCAGCATCGGATACCAGGCGGCCTTCAGCACCGCGAGGCGGATGAGCCGCTTCAGCGTCGCCTTGTCCGGCTCCTCGCCATCGAGGTAGGCGCCCATGACCTCGTCATCCAGTTCGACGGCGGCTTCGACCAGAGCGCTGCGATACTCGATCGCCTTCTCTTTCAGATCGTCCGGAATTTCGACGACGTCGAACTTCGCGCCGAGCGCTTCATCCTTCCAGATGACCGCTTTCATCTCGACGAGATCGACCAGGCCCCTGAAGCCGGATTCGATGCCGATCGGCAGTTGCAGCGGCACCGGCCGCGCGCCCAGACGCTTCTTGATGTCTTCGACGCACATGTAAAAGTCGGCGCCGGTCTTATCCATCTTGTTGGCGAAGATGATGCGCGGAACCGTTGTACTTGTCGCCTTGGCGCCAAACGGTTTCGGTCTGCGGCTCAACGCCTTGGTTGCCGTCGAGCACGACGACAGCGCCGTCGAGCACGCGCAGCGAACGCTCGACTTCGATGGTGAAGTCGACGTGCCCGGGCGTGTCGATGATGTTCAGCCGCTTGCCGTTCCAGAACGTCGTCGTCGCCGCCGACGTGATGGTGATGCCGCGCTCTTGCTCCTGCTCCATCCAGTCCATGGTGGCCGCGCCATCGTGGACTTCGCCGATCTTGTGCGCTCTTGCCGCTGTAAAACAGGATCCGCTCGGTCGTCGTCGTCTTGCCCGCATCGATGTGGGCCATGATGCCGAAGTTGCGGTAGTCTTCGATTTTGTACTGACGAGGCATGACAATTCTGTCCGTGTGCTTGGACCCACCGGCGCTCAAGTGCGATGCCGGATTTGAAGCCGGCTTCAGTGAGCGCCGGCGATCCGTTTGGATTACCAGCGGTAGTGTGAGAATGCGCGGTTGGCTTCGGCCATCCGGTGGGTGTCTTCGCGCTTCTTCACGGCGTTGCCGCGATTGTTCGACGCGTCGATCAGCTCGCCCGCAAGCCGCTCTTGCATGGTGTTTTCGTTGCGCGCGCGCGCCGCGCCCACCAGCCAGCGGATCGCCAGCGCTTGGCGGCGCTCGGGGCGGACTTCGACCGGAACCTGGTAGGTCGCGCCGCCGACGCGGCGGGAGCGCACTTCGATCGCCGGCGCCACGTTGCCGAGCGCGTCGTGGAACACTTCGATCGAGGCGCCGCTTCATCTTCTTCTCGACGCGAGTCGAGCGCGCCATAGACGATCTGCTCGGCGACCGACTTTTTGCCCTCGTACATGATGTAGTTCATGAACTTGGTGAGCACGAGATCGCCATGAACGGGATCGGGCAGAACTTCACGCGGCTCGGCGCGGTGACGGCGGGACATCTCTTCTCTTCCTTACTTCGGTCGTTTCGCGCCATAGAGCGAACGGCGCTTTCTTGCGGTCCTTCACGCCTTGCGTGTCGAGCACGCCGCGCAGGATGTGATAGCGCACGCCCGGCAAATCCTTCACGCGGCCGCCGCGAATGAGCACGACGGAGTGCTCTTGCAGATTATGGCCTTCGCCGGGGATGTAGCACACGGCTTCGATGCCGGTGGTCGAGACGAACCTTGGCGACTTTGCGAAGCGCCGAGTTCGGCTTCTTCGGGGTCGTTGTGTAGACGCGGGTGCAAACGCCACGGCGCTGCGGGCTTTCCTTCAGCGCCGGCGACTTGTTGCGCTTCGGCATTGGGCGTCCGCGGCTTGCGGATCAGTTGGTTGATCGTCGGCATTTCGCCTTTTTTCCCTTCCCGCGCTTCAAACTCAAACAGCGCGCCAGAGCGGCCCCTTCGGGAGCCGCCTATGGGCGCGCTAGATTTTAGGTCCAATCGGCGGGGCGGCCCGGACATGAGGGCCACAGCCGTTCCGAATGAGGCGCCCTAGATACGGGCGGCGGACCCTCAAGGTCAAGGCGGCGTCCGGCGGCAAAATCGGCGTTAGACGGTCGGCGCCCGGGGGTCGAGCGCCAGCCCTTGGGCCTGGCGGCGTTTAAGGACGCGCAGCCACCCATGCAGCGCTTCGCAATCGAGGCCCGTGGAGCATGAGCCGATAGCCGGCCTGCAGGGTCGAGAGCGCAACCAGGGGATGGCCGTTCTTGATGAAGGAGAGGTGGTAATCGGACCCCAGGATCTTGCCGATATAGATGGCCACCGGCTCGTCCAGCTGCAGCGAGTTGGAGGCCCGGATGAAGTCGGCCCGCGGCAGCAGCAGCGCATAAAGCGGCGTGTAGACCTCCACCGCCGTCTGCACGTCGGCGAAATTGAGCCAGCCCTTCTTGGTGCGCTCGAGCTCGAACGGCCCGTCCGTGATCATCGAGAAATCCGGCTTCTCGACCGGCGTCAGATCGCGCCCCTGCGCGCGCAGGCTCCGGTTCAGCTGGATGATGAAATTGAAGACGTTGAAGTCGTGCTGAAGAAAGACGTTGGCCTCCAAATCCTTCAGCGTCCGCGGGCGCAGCGGAACTGTCTCCACCTCCACCGGCCCGGCATTGGCCTTGATGAAGGCCAGCAATTCGGTGCCGACGTGGAAGTGGCGAAGGATCAGGAAGTTCGCGTCGGGCGAGCCGAAAATCTTCAGACCCCAATGGATGGTCCTATGCAGGGTGGCGTTCAAATTGGGATGATGCGGTGAAATTCCGCGCAGGATCTTCACCACCAGAAACCTTAAGAACAATCGGCGCGCCCGGCAAAGAAAAGCGGCGGGTCCTTGAAAGGACCCGCCGCCAAACCTTTGCTTTCGATCGCCGGCTTTGAGAAGCGCAGGCGTCCCGAGA
>CAWJYY010000008.1:0-281150 GCA_963847165.1 uncultured Pseudomonadota bacterium | reverse complement strand
GTTATGTTGTCATTTTCGCTTGACTCGTACGTATTGCTGCGCCTGATTGATTGATGACGGTGGCCAGATGATCCCAATTGTTCACAAGGAAGGCGAAGAAGCCGACGAAGAGGACCTTGCGGAAGAAAGGCGCCATGCGGCGCCTCGCCCATGAGCGCCCATTGCGCGCCCGCGAGCACGATCGAAATCACGATCAGCGCATTCAAGACCGCACTGACATCGCCCTGGATGAGACCGAAGCCTGTGTCGGCGACGGCGAGGAAGCGATCGAGAAAACTGTTGACCGAGTTCGAATTCATGGCGCGGGGTCCTATCGCTCGAACGCCGACCGCGCCGGCGCGAGGGTTAAATTGGATTGCGGCGGGAAGGCTCGGCGCATGATTTCCTGAGCGCGCTCTTCGCGCGCCACGCGCTCCATCCGCTCTTGGCTGAGCGCCCGGCCTTGAGCGGTGAGCAGCGCCTGGATTTGCGCAAGCTCCGCGGCCTGAACGCCCAAGAGTTGATTGGAGGCCTGCACCGCGCCGGTCTCCCCTTGCGCATCGCTCGATGATTGCAGCGCCCGCGTCGATGCGCCCTTGCGCGGCGCCCAAGGCGTCAGCGGCCTCGGCCTCCGCCCGCATCGCCCGTTCCAGGGCGCTGCGATCTTCGGCCAGCCATTGGCGCTCACGCGCGCCGATTTCGCCCAGATCGAAGTCGCGCCAAGTGTCTGGATAGAGCGTCTTCAGCTGATCGCTCAGATGATCGACGCTGAAGGCCAGTCCCTGCGCGGTCGAGAAGAGCTGACGGGCTTGATCGATGGATTGGCTGAGCTCCGGCGAAAGCTGCAGCGGATTGCGCGCCAGCATCTGGGCCTGCTGCTCGATTTGTTGGATTTGATTGTGATCTGTTCGAGCGCGCGCGTCGCCTGCAGGATGTTCTGCGCATAATTGGTCGGGTCGAAGACGGTGATGCTGGCGGCGGGAGGCGTCCATATGCAGCGCTGCCGCGATGACCGCCGCCATTGGCCAATTTGATTTCTTCATCGGGTCCTCTCCTATTCCGCGGCGATGAGATTGGTTGCGCTGATCGGGTTCGTTCGCCGTCGCCTCGAAGCGTCGAATTGCTGTCGGCGGCGTCGCTGAGGCCGCGCGCTTCAAGCCAGGCCCCGGCGAAGCCGCGTCCGTTCGTTTGCGCCCAGACATGATCGATGAGCGCGTGATCTTCGGGCCGTGAAGCGGCGGCGAAAGCGAGTGCGGCAGGCCCCAAGCCCAGTTCGAAGAGCCGGCAGCCATTGCGCGAGGCCAGATAATAGTCGCGCTTAGGCGTGGCCTCGGCGATCAGATCGATCTGGCGGGCGTTTAGCCCCAGCGCTTCGTAGAAAGCGCGCGATCGCGGCTCGCGGGCGCGATCGTTGGGCAGGAAAATCCGGGTTGAGACAGGCTTCGATGATGGTCGAGGCGATCGGGAGAGGCCTCAATGTCGGCAAGCTCCTGGCTTGCAAACACGACCGCGACGTTGCGCTTTCGCAGCGTCTTCAGCCAGTCCTGGATCTGGCTGGCGAAGAAGCTGTCTTTCAAGAAGAGCCAGGCTTCATCGAGAATGAGCAAGCTCGGCTCTCCGTCGAACCGCCGCTCGAGTGCGTGAAAGAGCGCGCCGAGCACCGGTCCGATCGCGGCGGGCCGGCGCATGAGGTCGTCCATCTCGAAGGCTTGCACGCGGGAAGCCTGAGCGAACTGCAGTCGAGATCGAGCAATCGCCCGTAAGGCCCGGCTTGGGTGAAAGGACCAAGCGCCGCGCGCAGTTCGCGTCCTGCACGAGCGGCGAAGCAGCGTCAGCGTGCGTTCTCCGGTTGGCGCGTCGCCGAGAATCTCAAGCGCGCGCCACAACTCGGCTCCAGCTCCGGCGTCACCGTCGACATGCGGCGCTGGCGATGATGCTCGACGAGCCAATCGAGCGCCCAGGCGCGTTCGCCTGCATCGCCGATGCCTTCGAGCGGCTGCAGACCGAGCGCACCCTCCTCGCCCAGATCGAAGAAATCGCCGCCAAGTCCTAAGATCGTCGCGCGCGCACGATCGGCCCTTGTCGAACATATAAACCTGCGCGTCGGCGTAGCGCAGCCATTGCGCCGCCAGTGTCGCCAGCAGCACCGATTTGCCCGCGCCCGTTGGTCCAACCACCAGGGTGTGGCCGACATCGCCGACATGCAGATCGAGCCGAAACGGCGTTGCGCCATCGGTTGCGGTCAGCATCAGCGGCGCAGCGTCGAGATGGGCGTTGCGCGTGGGGCCCGCCCAGACCGCGCTGGTCGGCAAGAGATGCGCGAGGTTGGGCGTCAGCAGGATGGGCCGGCGCACGTCGGCGTAGCGCTGGCCCGGAAGCGAACCGAGCCAGGCTTCCACCGCGTTGACGCTTTCGACCTGGGTGACGAAACCCAGGCCATCGGCGACTTGCTGAATTTGGCGCACGGCTTCATCGGCCGCCTTCTTCATCGGCCTCTCGGCGATGGTGATGGTGAGCGTGGCGTAGCCGGCGCTGACCGCGTCGGCGCCCAATTCCTGCAAGGCGCGATCGGCGTCGGCGGTCTGATTGCCGGCGTCATTGTCGAGGAGCGCTGTTTCTTCGCGCAACAGCGCCTCGCGCAGCAAGCGTGAGCAGGCCCTTGCGCTTGGAGAACCAGCGCTTGCGGATGATCTCCAATTGCCTGCGCCCCTCTTCGCGGTCGAGCGGCAAGAAGCGCGTCACCCAGCGATAGGAGATCGGCAAGCGATTGAGCGCGTCGAGAAGGCCGGGCTCGGTCTCGGTGACGAAGCTCCGCACCGAAATGATCTTGAGCGTATTGGCGCCGAGCCTGGGCGCGAGCCCGCCGACAAGGCTTGCGTCGGACAACAGCGCGTCGAGATGAAACGGCGCATGCGGAACGGCGACGCGGTGCGGCGCGGTCCGAGATGCAATCGTGCAGATAGGTCAGCGTCTCTTCGTCATCGAGCCAACGCGCTTCCGGCATCAACGTCTCGAACAGCGCCAGAAGCTGATCGGTCTCCTGCCGAGAAGCGTTCGAGATGCAGGCGATAATCGACCGCAGCGCCTGATGCGTTCTCGCCGCCCTCGAACAGGAGGCTTTCGACTTTGCCTTGACGCTCGGCCGGCGGGAGCCAGGTCAAGGTCAGAAGTAGCGGCTCTCGAAGCGCGCGCCCGCGGTTTCGAAGACGGCGCGGCGCTCTTCATCGATCAGCCAGGAGAGCGCGTCCGGCCAGACCGCATCGGGATAGCCGGGCGCGGGCGCACGGCGCGCTTCGACATGGAAGACACCAGCCCGAACCGAAGCGCCGCAGCGCATTGTTGAGCCGCAAGCTGCGCGCCCATCAGTTCGGACGGCGTCGCCGAATCGAGATCGGGACCGCGAAATTGCAAGGTGCGCTGGAAGGCGCCGTCCTTGTTGAGCACGATGCCCGGCGCGATGAGTGCGGCCCACAGCAGATAATCGGAGAGCTTGGCGCCGGTTTGCTTATAGGGACGGAGATCGATCATCGCGCGCTCCGTCACGCTTCGAAGATAAGGCGGCTTGGCGAGATGACGCGGCCAGGTTTCGAGAAACCAGGGATCGCGCGAGCGGCCCATGCGGCCGCGCCCTGCAGCAGCATCCACAAGCGGCAAGCCGATCAAGGGCTGCTGCAGGCCGAGCCCGATCGCTGCGCCGATCGTGGCGTTGGCGATGGCGAAGCCGCGCGGCACGCCGCCCATCAGAATCGGACGCGTCAGCGCATGTCCGCAGCGGCATGCGATAGACCTTCGGGCTCGTCAAGATCGGCTGCGCGCGCTCATCAGATCACCGCCCCGCCGGCGAAGCCGAAGAATTGCAGAAGAACGACACCGCCGCGAACATGATGGCGATGCCCAGGCCGACGAAGGCGAGCTTGCGGACCCCGCCGCCGCCTTCGGAAAACATGATGCCGCATGCCGGCGATGACGATGGCGATGACGGCGGCCGCGCGCGCGACCGGACCGGTGAGCAAATCCAGCACCTGCTGCAGCGGCTGCTCCCACGGCATGCCGGTGCCCGCGGCGTGGGCCGGGGCTGCATGCCGCCATGAGCAGCGCAACGCCCAGCGCGCTCGCATTGCGTAAGACAGCGTTTTGTCTCCAACATCAGTCTCCCTCCAAATTTCGAATGCGATAGACGTCGTCCTCGACGCCGATCACTTCGGCGATTTCGGTGATGCGCCCGGCCGTGTCTCGGCGCGGGCGATGAACACGACGATGTCGACGGCGCTGGCGATCAGGCGGCGCGGGCGGAGTGCGCGCGCCTCCATGCAAAGGTCCTCAAGCCGCGCCAGCGCGTCGGCGGCGGAATTGGCGTGCAGCGTTAAGAGGCCGCCGGGATGACCGGTATTCCAGGCTTTCAGCACTTCAAGGGCTGCGCCATCGCGCACTTCGCCGACGACGATGCGGTCGGGGCGCGAAGCCGCAGCGTCATCTGCACCAGTTCGCGCATGGCGATCTGCGGATCGGTGCGCTTGGTCAGCAGCTGCACGCAATTGGCGCTTCGCATTGAAGTTCGGCTGTGTCTTCGAGAATGACGACGCGCGCTTGCCGAAACGCCGGCTCCGCAAGCAATGCATTCAAGAGCGTGGTCTTGCCCGACCCCGTGCCGCCGGCGACGACGATGTTGCGCCGCGACTGCGCGGCTTTGCGCAGCGCCGCCACCTGGGCGGGCGCTGCGACGCCATCGGCCACATAATCGTCGAGCGAAAAGATCCGCAAAGGACGCTTACGGATGGCGAGCACCGGCGCTTGCGCGAGCGGCGGCAGCACCGCCTGCACGCGCGCCAACGAGCCTGGCAATGTGGTCGCCAGGATCGGCCGGTCCTCGCCTACGATTTCACCGGCTTCTCGCGCCAGAAGCCGAATTGCCGCCTCTCGGTCGGTTCTCGTCACTTGCATCGCCGTCTCGACCAAGCCTTCACCGACAATGTCGAGCCAGACGCGCCCATCGGCGTTGATGATCGCCTCGACGACATCGGCGCGCGCCAGCGCATCGGCGATGGCGGGCCCGAGCGCCCGTTCGAGAGCCGAACGGCGCCGCGCATAGCCAAGATCGAGAGCCGCGCCGGTCATGGCGTTGCGCCATTGCCGTCGTCGCGCTTGGCTGGCGGGCGACCCGGTGCGACCGAAAGGCCGGAATTGATGTTCTCGGCGACGTAGCCGAGAAAACGCTCAAACCGCTGCGGGGCGCTGGCGATCCGCACTCTCTTCAAGATCTTCATCGACGGGCGGATTGTGTTCGAGCCAGACGCGCACGAAATAGAGCACGATTTCCTTGATCTCCGCGCCGTCGCGGAGGGTTCTGTCGATGCGCGCTTCAAGCTGATCCAGGCGACGAAGAATGGCGCTGTGAGCGGCCTCTTGTCTGCCACATAGTTGCACCGCCTCGGCGATCAGGCTGGAGGTGGAGCGCCAATGTGCAACCGCCAACCGACGGAATTTAGCGCTAAGGTCGCTTGGCGGATAAACGCTGGTGGGTGATGTTCGCATCCCGCGCCTCAAACGCCAAGGCCGCGCGGGATGCCGGCGCGGATTGAGGAGGCGAAGCCCGCAGGCGCTTGCTCGGAAGTCTTCCGATCGCGAAAGAGATCGCCTTGAGCGACGTCCTGGCTTGTTCCTCGCCTTGCGCCTCTTCTCTCCTTGCTGGATTGGCCGAGCGGGCGCACGCCCACCCAATCGTGGGCGGTTGTGAGGCGCGAAGCGCTCCAGGTTGCTGGGCGAAGCCGTTCGCGAAGCATGGGTTCTTCGTCGAAACGAAGCTTCTTGGCGCGAATGGGCTCTGCGCCGGCGACGAAGATGATTTCCTCGTCGTCAGGCAATTGCCGCACATCCGACGGCAGCATGAGCGGACGGCGTTCTTCGCGGAATGATGTGGCGCCGCGACGTGTCAGCAAGCGACGCGGCCGCGCCACACTCTCCTGCTCGACGATCTCCCAACGCTCGCCGGTCATGGCGGCGATGGTCTTGGCCGTTTCGATATCGGCGGCGGCGAACGCAGTGACGACGCGACAATTGTCAATAATGACGCTGTCGCGCCCATAAGGCCGGGTCACGTGGTTGAGGCTTTGGCAGACGAGATAGGCTTTGAGGCCATAGCCCGCGAATGCGCCCATCGCCGTCTCGAAAAACGAAAGCCGGCCAAGCTGTGGGAATTCATCGAGCAGCAGCAAGAGCTCGTGACGCTTCAAACGACCCGAGGCGTCGCTGGTTTGATCCTCCATCAGCGAGCGGGTGATCTGGTTGAGTACGAGGCGCATGCAGCGGCATCAGCCGGGCGGCGTCGGAGGGAGGCGGCTGCAGGAAGAGCGTCACCGGCTTTTCGCCGCACATGAGATCGCCGACGCGGAAATCCGAAGCCGACGTGTTGGCCGCCACCAGGGGATCGGCAAAGATGCCGAAGAAGCTCTCGGCCGTCGCTTTGACGCCCGAGCGCATGCGCTCTTCGCCGGAGAGGTAGCTCTCGGCGGCGTGCAACACTTCTGGATGAGTTTCAGGCCTTCCGGTTTCGGGATTGCGGCGATGGAGGACAAGCCGCATCTGCTGGGCTTGCGCATCGAGATCGCGCAGCCGCTCGCGAACCACGGCTAGGGTTTTGCGGTGATCGGGCTCGCAATAGAGAACGTGCAGGATGACGCCGACGAGGATTTGTTTGGCGCTGCGGTCCCAGAACCCCTCATGGCGGCTGTCGCCCGCCGGATCGACGATGATTTCGACAATGTTCTGAACGTCGCGGACTTCGTTGGCGCCCTTGCGCACCTCCAAGAGCGGATTGAAACGCGCACTCGCCGCATTCGTCGGCGCAAATCTGAGAACCGGCCCCAAGGTCTCGCGAAAGCCCGCCGTTCCTGGGAAATCGTGCCGCGGGTCGCCGCTGGCGAGCTCACCCTTGATGTCGAGCACAAGCGCCGAGTGCGGCCAAGCCAGCAACGTCGGCACGACATGGCCTCTGCCCTTGCCCGAACGCGACGCGCCGATCAGCAGCAAATGGCCAGGCGCGTCAAACGCCAGAATTTCACCGGCATATTTGCCGAGAACGGCGCCGGCGCGGGCAAACAGGCCAGCCTCTCTCACCCGGGCGAAATCGGCCCAGCCGCTTTGCCCATGCCGGCGCAATCGCGGAATGCCGGCAGCGTCAGCCGCGATCGCAGCAATGGCGCCCAGACCGCAGCCGCACATCATGATGAAATCCCCAAGCGCGAAGGGACGCGGATAATGAGCGCGCCATTGCTGCGACCAGCTTAAAATCGACCACGGCCAGTAAGCGGCGACGCCCTGGAGGCGGATAATCGGGGCGCCGAGCGCGGGCTGATCGCGGAAAATGCCGGCAACGGTTTGGGTGGCGATCGCTAGGCTGCCCAGACCTGCAAACACAAACACGCTGATCGCCGCGGCGCGCATGAACCCGATCCTCCGCTGGAGCGTCCTTCGCGTGCGTTGCGAAAGACCGCGCTCCAGCAATCCAGGTCCCATTCAAGTATCGAGGTTTGAGCCCGCGTCGATAGACCCGATCGGGCCCCTTGATTCCCCCATCGGGCGGCGCATCCGGGGTCAGATACGCCTGGACCTCATCAATTTCGAAGAAGATGACGCTGCAACGGGCGATGTCGCTCAAGGCGTGGGCGCTCGCTGCTGACTTCGTCCAGAAATCTGATCGGAATTTACGAGTGCATAGCCGATGCGTGAATTTCGCCGGCTGCGGCGACGGTTGGCGTGACGTCAACACCATGCTGCATCGGTTCACGCCGCGCCGATCGGGTGCGGACCCAAGACGCCTGCGACCGGATGTCGTTGTTGATTTCGATCAATACCGCTCACGCGCGCCCCATGAAACTGACGTCGGCGTCATTTTCAGGAGCTCTCAATGCGCGTCACCGTGGTTCAAACTCCGCCCCAATCAGTGCGACGCTTCGAAGAAGGCGATCTGGCCGACAAGCTAAGCATGGCCGATGTGGAAACCATCCGAGAGATCTTCCACACCCCGCTCACCGGCTCCTTCAATTGGGATTATGACAGCGCCAACGCCAAGATCCGTCGCCTTTATGAGCTGGGCAAGGTCCACAATTGGAATTCGACGCTTGATGTCGATTGGGACGCGCCCTGCGACATGAACGACTTCCCGATGGACCCATCGCTTGGCGCGCTCAACGGCTATCCTGAATTCGAAAAGCTGAGCCGCGAAGAAAAGGTGCGCTTCGCCTGGAAGGGCCACGCGCAGACCATGAGCCAATTCCTGCACGGCGAGCAAGGCGCATTGTTGGTCGCCTCGCAACTGGTTTCATGCGCCCCGACCGCGGACGCGAAGCTTTACGCCGCCTCGCAGACCTTTGATGAGGCGCGCCATGTCGAGGTATTCAACGCCTATCTGCGTCGGCGATGCAAGATGGTCTATCCCATCAACAAGAACCTGAAGGCGCTGATCGATAAGGTCTTGGCCGACGAACGCTGGGATTTGAAATTCATCGGCATGCAATTGATCATCGAAGGCTTGGCCTTGGCCGCATTCGGGGCTCAGATCCGCACCACAAGAGATCCCTTGCTGAAGCAAATACTGGAATTGGTGATGCGCGACGAGGGCCGCCATGTCGCGTTTGGCGTCAACTATCTCGAAGACTGGATCAAGGCGTTGCCGCAACAAGAGATCGAGGATCGGGCCGAGTTCGCCTATCAAGCATGCGTCATCATGCGCGATCGGCTCTTCGGGATGGACGTCATGCGCGAGTACGGCTTTGATGAGGAAGCTGCGCGCAAGCACATCCTCGATTCAACCGTGATCGGCCTCTTCCGCGAACTCCTGTTCGAGCGCCTCGTGCCCAATCTGAAGCGCGTTGGCCTGCTGACCGAGACCGTCCGCCCCAAATACGAAGCCCTGGGCGCGCTCAAGTACGAAGATCTCGCCGGCGACGTGCTGATCGACTGGGGGCAACTCGAGCGTCCGCTGCCAACCAAAGCAAACCTGGACACCGCCAGAAACGCAGCCAATGACCTCGAGCCCGCAATGGTCAAATGAGGCGGCTAACCGCAGTTGCGGCTCAAGGGCGCCATGCATGGGCTCTTTTTGTCACCGATGGGCGCCAGATCACATCGACTGAGCCCTGCCCTCGGCAAACTGCTCTAGCCCGGCCGCGTGAAATTCCGCGGGCACGCTTAGACTGAAGTGGGAGCCGGCGCCGATTGCGCTGACGGCTGTGACGTCGCCACCCATGAGTCGCGCCAATTGACGCGTGAACGCCAGGCCCAGACCCATTCCCTCACGTCTTGTCCGATCCATCGATTGTATGGCGGAAAATGGCTGGAAGAGCGTCTCCAAGCGACAAGCTTCGATGCCTGGGCCATTATCGACCACTTCCAGACGGAGCCATGACCGGCCGTCGGCCACGGCCCGCCGCGCCCGCACCGTTACGATGCCGCTCTTCGTGAACCTAGCAGCATTCGACAACAAGGCGCGGAGGCATTGATCGATCTTCGGCGCATCGCAGATCCAATGGCCTCGTTCGTCATGCGCCTCGATAACGATCTCGTTGGCGTTGGCGTCAGCCGCAGCTCTCATCGCTTCGACCGCATCGTGGACGAGGACGTTGATATCGCATTCGTCGAGGGAAACCTTCTGATCCCTCGCGTCGACCAAGGAAATGCTGAGCATTTGATTGACCATCGACAGAAGACGGATAGCAGCATCAAGAATATGCTGCACATCGGCGGCGTCAGCGTGCCGAGCCTGGTCAAGCGCCGATTCCTGAAGCAGCTCCGCGTAACCAATGATGTGGTTGAGCGGCGTCATCAGCTCATGGCCGACATTGGCGAGAAACTCTGACTTCGATCGATTGATTTCCCCTGCGAGCTTAGCCCTGGCGAGTTCGGCCTCCGCTTCTCGCTGGGCTGTAATGTCGCGCGTGACCGCCACCATTTCTACAACGCGCGTGGGATCATTGGGATCGAACAGCGGAGCCGCGCTTTGGTCCATCCAAAAGCGGCGTCCATTGAGTCCAACGATCTCGAACTGGGTTTGTCTCGTAGCGCCCCTGAAGACCGCCTCGACGGTCTCGCGAAATAGTTCGTGATAGGCTGGATCGATCAAACCCAAGAGACTGAGACCGCGCACCGAATCGATCGCCTCGGCGCCGATCATTCGAAGGCCGGCGGGATTCATGTCGATCAGCGTGCAATCCGGACCAACGAGCTTCACGCACTCCGGTTCGCTGTCGAAGATGGTTCGGAACCGAGATTCGTCCTTCACCCCCGCCAGACGCTGATCGCTCGACATTGAAAGACCTCGTGAGGCAGAATCCGTTTAACGTAAGCCTTTCAACTGGCGCGCATTTTATTAACAAGAGATTGCCGCGCCGCCGGCGGCCCGCGCCAACGAGACAGCGGCGTTCTGAGCCGGCAAATCACCGCTTGCGGCGGCTAAGGGCGCGCATAGACGACGTAACCGAACAGCCCGCTCAAGCCGATCACGGGGATCACGCACCAGAGCACGAAGCCCAGCAGACTTCGCCGGAGGCGCCATAATCCATGGATCGAGAGCAGAAACGAGACGCTGGCGATCATGGCGATCGCGATCAACGCCCACATGAAAAAAAGGCCGCCGCTTGAGGTGACGACTTCCGCGCGGACGCCTCTCCCAGACATATGGATGACCGGAACGATCGCGACGAAGAACGACCCGAAAAGAAGCAGGAGATAGCCCCCGCGACGCCCGGCAAGCGCGAGCGTGGCGTAGAGCCAGGCGCCCGCAATCGGTACGCCGATCAAGTTCGTGAGTCCGCTCGGTTCGTAGCCGTAAACGATGTCCTCGCTCAGATGGAACGTCAGCAAGGTGATCATGAGGAGCGCCAGGATCATCACGGCCTTGTCCGAATTCATAGGCGTGACGTTTGCAGGCGGCTCTGATTGCAGCTCTTTCATTTCACTTCCTCAAGCTCACTTCCTCGGTTCACTTCCTCTGTCAATTTTGGGCTCTGTCATTTTGGGCTCTGTCAATTTTGGGCTCTGTCAATTTTGGGGCCTCTGGCGATCGAAGAATGCCCAGATCAGCGCCGGTCCGTTCGGTTCTCGGGGCGAGGGACCCAGGAGCCGCGGACCGCGCGCATAAGGCTGCGGGATTCCGTGGCCGCCGCCATGGATGGCCACCAATTCGACTTCGACCGGCCCATCGTTGCGCCAAGACACGTCCTCGACGCGAACGCCTTCGGCCAATTGCGTTTCCGTCGTTGTCGGCGCGCCAACAATGCGGTCGAGGTCTGCGAAGTATTGGCCCGATGCGCGAGAGGAAAGCACGAGCCCATGTCGATAGAGACCAAAGAGCTGAATTTCGCCGCCGTTAAATGGGTTCAGGGGATCTTCGACGCCGTTCATGATCATGATCGAGGAAGCGCCCTGCGCCGAGGGCCTGCACTTGAAATTGTGCGGCGCCGGCAGCCCCGCGGCGACCGCGGCGACCGCGCGGAACCGTGATGGCGCTTCAAGCGCAAGGCGAAAGGCCATTTGACCGCCGAGCGATATGCCCATGGCGTACACTCGATTTCGATCGACGCCGATTTCCGGCGCGAGCTCATCGACAAGGGCAGTCAAGAAGGCGACGTCGTCGATGTTGAGTTGGCTGGAGGAATGGCCGCCCTCCACGTTGCAGGCGTTCCAATTGCCTTCGAATGCGTTGGGATAGACCACCGCAAAACCGAACTCGTCCGCGAGACGCTCGAACCCATAGCCGGTTGCAGTGCGCATGCGAGCGCCGCTTCCGTCCGCGCCGTGCATGGCGATGACAAGCGGCGCGCCCGGCGCCAGATGTTGCGGCCTATAAAGAGAATAAGTCCGACGCAGGCCCGCGACCTCGATTGCGCCTCGCGTCAGCGCGCCGGAGAGATGCGGCATCGTCGGCGCCGGCGCCCACAGGAAATAGAACAGAAACGCTGCTGCGAGCGCGACGGCGATCGCAATCCCTGCGACCACCCAAAGCAGCAGGCGCACCAGGCCCCTCATTCAGCGGCTTGCTCTTCTGCGGCGAGGCGTGTCCAGCGATTTGACGTTTTGCGATGTGTCTGCGTCCATCGGATGAGCCAACCACAAAGGAAGCGCAAAAGCGACCAACCAGATAGACTTTCAGCGACCCGCACAATGATCCGACACGCCAAAAGCATGTCCGTGGGTGACATGGGCCCGTAAGCCGACCTTAATCTCCAACCTGCGCTCGCGAACGACTAGCGCGAGGGGGCGCTCATGCGCCCGATAGCGGAGCTCTCTTTGGCGAGGCGGCGCCCGGCGGATCAGGCAACGGCTTTCTTGAAGCGCTTCTGCACTGCGTCAATTCCGGCAAACTGATAGCGTTCAAACCATCCAGGGAAGGCGCGAGCAAGCGGCTTCGGTCCTGTCACCTCCAAGCCCATCCGTTGCGCTTCGACGAATGTTGCATCGCCGCGCCACCACGACACCAGCGCGTGCAGGCGCGAGCGAACAATCAAAGGTTCTGGAAAGCCTGGGTTCTGCGTGCAAAGCGAGGCTTCGCCGGCCTTCAGCAACATGAAACGGGCCGCAAGACGATCAATCTGAAACCGGACAACGAGGGGATGCTTCGGAAGCGCGGCAAACCGAACGCGCCTTTGCATATCGATGAGCAAAGGCTCCAAATCGTTATCTTCGTCTTTTGCCGATCTGGGCAACCATCTCTGGCCCCAGGCGCCCAGCGCTCCCACCAGGTTCGCCAATTCCTTGCCGGCGTCTGTGAGCGCATATTCGGGACCATGCTCGCCATCCGTGCGCGCAACGGCCCCTACGAATGTGAGCGCCTGCAAACGTTCCGAGAGCATGGTTCGGGAAATCCTGGGAATGCCGCGGCGAATGTCATTGAAGCGACTGGCGCCGCATAGAAGCTCCCGCACGACAAGGAGCGTCCAGCGCCCGCCCAACACCTCGTGGGCGCGGGCGACCGAACAAAACTGACCATAGCTCGTCATTTTGGCTTTCTAGCACAAAGCCCCGACGATGGTGGTCCAAATTTCGGACCGTCATCGGCCCTTGGCGATCCCTAGGTCTTCCGGTGCAGGCGATCAGTGCATCGTCAGCGCGGTCAGAGCATCGGGCTCTCGTCGCCGAACACCGACCAAAGAGGACAAACCCCATGACCGCCCATCTTTTGATCATGTATCCCCATCCCAAGGATGTGAAGGAATTCGACCGCGCCTATCGCGAGGAACACCTTCCCTTCGCCGGCCCAAGGCTGAAGGGCGCGACCAGCGTTGAGACCAAGCGTGTAATCGGGCCAGCCTTCGCCCCGCCTCCCTATCACCTGATCTCGGACGTCACCTTCCCGTCGGTCGAAATTCTCAAGGCGACCGCCGCATCAAGCGGCATGGAGGCCCTCAACCACGCGGCGTCGATCAGCTCCGGCGGCGCCCCGACAATTCTCGTCATTACTGACGAGGCTTAATGTACAACGACCATATTCGGACCGAGGCTGCTGCTCACCGCCGGCCTTGGTCCGGTGTGGCCCCATGCGACGATCTCGAGGAGATTTCCCAATGACGCACCAAGGCCAATGTTTTTGCGGCGCGGTGAAGGTTGAAGTCACCGGCGAACCCGAAGGGATGGGCTATTGCCACTGCAATTCCTGCAGGTCCTGGTCAGCCAGCCCGTCAATGCTTTCATTTTGTGGAAGCCTGAAAATGTGCGCATCACGTTAGGCGCCGAATACGTCGCGACCTTCAACAAGACGCCTCGCAGCGATCGGAAATACTGCAGCAAGTGCGGCGGCCACCTGATGGCGAACCATCCGCTCTGGGGCGTGTTGGACGTCTATGCCGCCACTCTGCCAGATCTGAAGTTCACGCCGGGGCTGCACACCAATTACGCCGAGACGGTGCTGCCGATGAAGGACGGCCTGCCGAAGTTTCACGACTATCCGTCTGCATTCGGAGGTTCGGATCGGCAAGAGCACGAATAAACGCCCGCTCAATCGAGGGAATTCTGCTCGCGCCATGCGGCCGGCGGAAGCCCGGTCTCGCGCCGGAACGCGCGCGTGAACGAGGTCTCGGACTCATAACCGAGTTCAAAGGCGATCTGGGCGATCATACGCTGAGAGTCCCTCAGCTTTTGCTTTGCAAGCTGCATGCGCCAATTGAGAAGATAGCGCATGGGCGGCGCGCCAATGAGCCTCGAGAAGCGCTCCGCAAACGCCGAACGCGAGAGACACGCCTCGTTTGCAAGCGCCTCGGTCGTCCAGTCTTCGTTTGGTCTTGCGTGAATGAGCGCAAGCGCGCGTCCCACCGCTTCGTCCCTGAGACCTGCGAGCCAGCCGGTCTCTTCCGCCGGCAATGCCGCGAGATAGCGCCGCAATGCCTCCACGAACATCAATTCGGAGACCTTCGCCAGCACCGTCGCCGCGCCCGCATCCCCCTCGCTCTGCATTTGCGTGGCGTACTCAAACGTAGCCGTCATCCAATCGCCGCTCGGCAGGACGGCGAGGTCGAGCGTCATGACCGGCGGCAGATTGGCGAGCAGCGGATGAAGCCCCTCATTGCCGCCGAGAAACCCACAGACCATGCGCGTTTGCGCGCCGCCGCCCCCATGAACGATGCGTGCGACGCCCTGCGTCTCGGCCGGCTGAATAAGTTCGGCCGCGCTCACCGTCGTCAAACCCTCGGCGCTGGCGAAGATATGGGCGTCGTTGTGCGGCAAGAGCACGACTTCGCGAGCGCCAACCCGCCGCCCGAGCCCGTCCGCGAGCACCACGGTCACCTCCCCTTCCACCACATAGTGAAAGGCGACGATGCGCTCCGAAGGCGCCATGAACGCGGCGCAGAATTCCTTTGAAACTTTGCCGGCGACCGACCATGGCGCGCTGAATTCCGCCTCCATAAAGACGCCGCCCGTCAAGCCGACCAGCCGCAAGACATCCGAAAGCGGATCCATACCGCCATTCGCGTGCATGGCGGCGTCTCGGTCAAGTGAAGAAGCGGGCCTGTCATTCACGCCAAGCGCCTGGATCGCCACCTTCAGGCGCAACAATCGCTGGAGACCGACAATGACCCGCCACTATTCCTATAAAGACCTGCTCGCGCGCGCAGAGCGCATCACCTGGCGTGTCGAGGATCTGATCGGCGGCGACAAGAAGCTCGACTTCGCCAAGCCCTTTTTGCCCGAGACCCTGGCGCGGGTCGGCGGCCTCGA
The DNA here is from genome assembly GCA_963847165.1 of uncultured Pseudomonadota bacterium. Taxonomy (GTDB): domain Bacteria; phylum Pseudomonadota; class Alphaproteobacteria; order Caulobacterales; family Aquidulcibacteraceae; genus Vitreimonas. The sequence continues at coordinate 265,967 of CAWJYY010000008.1, read as the reverse complement.
CTTTCTGAGCGCCGAGGAAAAGCGCACCCTCAACCAGATCCGCGGCCACGCCTATCTGAGCATCTTCGGCCTGGTGGAGGAATTTATCCTTCCCTTCGTCTTGGATCGAGCTCGGGACGTCATCCATGGTGATGAATATCGCGAGCGGGCGCTGCTTGAGTTTGCCGGCGAAGAGGCCAAGCACATCCATCTCTTCCGCCGTTTTCGAGAGGAATTCAGAGCCGGCTTCGGCGTCGAATGCGACGTCATCGGCCCCCCTGAAACGGTGGCCAAACATGTGCTCTCTCATCCCGTCCTCGCAGTTGCGCTCCTGACCTTGCATATCGAATGGATGGTGCAGCGCCACTTCCAGGAGAGCATCCAGGAAGACGTCTCGCTCGATCCGCAGTTCAAGAGCCTCCTGCTTCACCATTGGATGGAAGAACTCCAGCACGCCCAGCTCGACGCGCTCATGGTCGAAGTCAATCGCAAAAGAGATGACCGCGTCTGATGTCGAGGCGGGCGTGCTGGGCTACGTGGCGTTGGGCGCCTTCCTCGATCAGGGCTTGCGCCAGCAAACGCAATTTGACTTGGCCGCCTTCGAGAAGGCGGCCTCACGGACGCTGACGGGCGATCAGCGGGCGCGCTTTGTCGAGGTGCAGCATCAAGCCAACCGCTGGACCTATATCGGCTCCGGCATGTCGCACCCGAAATTCTTGGAAACGCTTGGCCAAATCAGCGCAAGCGGGCGCCGAATGATCGAAAAAGCAACGCCGACTTTCATTTGATCGGCGCCCGAGGAGGAAGAAGCCATGAGCTTGTCGGTCGCAGCACTGCTCGCCTTTGCGATTTGGACCATCGCCGTGCTGGCTTTCACGATCGGCATTGTGCGCTGGCGGCTCATCTTTTCCGGCAAGGCCGAATTGAAGAGCTTCCCCGGCGACGAGCCGCATGGGTCGGCCTTCTACCGGCGCGCCACGCGCGCGCACGCCAATTGCGTCGAGAACTTGCCCGTTTTCGCCTCGATCATCCTCGCGGCTCAGGCGTCGGCAGCGCAGTCGGGTATGATCGATATGTTGGCGGTCGCCGCCTTTGTGGCGCGGGTCTTTCAGACCACCACCCACCTCGTGTCAGGCTCAAACACCGCCATCAGTTTCCGTTTCTCGTTTCTGATGGTTCAGCTTGTCGCGTTCTTCTGGATGGGCGGCCTAATCGCTCTTCACGCCGTCCACGGCCATTTAGCCTAAGGGCGCGTCGCGTAACGCCGCTACGATGAGCGGCTCCCCTTTCCAACCATTCCACGAGTAAGGGCGGCGTTCGGCGGGTTAAGTCGCGAACGGCCAGAAACCGCCCATGCGCACACCTCAGCCGTCACGACGATGGCGCAGCACGAAACCGGCCCGTGAAATAGACGCGCCAAAGCCAATAGAGCATGAGCCCCAGGAGCGTCCCCATCGCGGCGATCAGGAGCGGCCCGATATGGGTGTGCGGGGGCAACAGGCGCGCGAGCCCGTTGGCGAAAAAGGAGCCGGTGGTGATGAGCAGCGCCGCGCACATGCGCCAGAGGTGGCGCGCGATGCGGTGAACACCTTCTATGCCAAAGGTTATGACTCTGAGGTCAGCCAGCGAAGCTAGGCCCGCTACGGCGCCGAAGACGAAATACGGCCCCGATCCCACCCCATCGACGCCGACACCGCTTTGCAAGGCTCGCCAGCCCCACGACAGGTCCGCCGCCGCGCATCCGGCGCCGATCAGCAGCGCCAGCCATCCGAACGCGGCGGGCTGCTTCAAATCCCTCACCGTGAGCCACGCAGTGGCGACGAGATAGCAAGCGAAGACGCCGCCAATGATGGCGCCGCGCTGCGGCAAGAGCGCCGCGAGATAAGCGCCCAGCAGGCCCATGACCAGCATCGAGGCGACGAAGATCTTCCCGGCGTTGCGATGCAGCGGGCCGCCCTTGACGGCGCCCAGCGCCGCCGCTCCGGAGGCGAAGGCGATCACGCCTGCGACAACATGAACGACAAGAATGAGGGTCACGGCTGCTCCCCGCCGTTTCCGCGTGCGCGGCCGGCGCCTGACGCGTTAGACTTTATGGCTGGTAAGGCCCCACGAGACATGACCGCCAAAGCCAAAAACATGTCCCCCGGCCCTGGCCCGACGTTCGCCGCGAGCGTGGCCAGAGCGCTCGCCGATTTCGCCGAAGCGCGCGGCGCAAACCGCGCCCAGCTCATGATTCGCGCCGGACTCAGCGAAACTGATCTTGAGAATGGCGACAGTCGCATCGCCTTGGCGCGCTATGTGGCGCTCATGCGGGCAGGCCAGCTCTTGTGCAACGACCCGGCGCTGGCGTTGCATTTCGGTGAGGCCGTCGATCCGCGCGAGATCTCCATCGCCGGCAATATCGGCGACGCCATGCAGACTGTCAGCGAAGGCTTGGCGCGGCTCAATCGCCTCGCGCCGCTTACCGCCGACATCGAACTCAACGGCGAGGGCGAACGCCTGACGATTGCGCGGGAGCGTGGAAAAGTCTGGCTGGTGGACAATCGCCTCGATCCAAACGCTTTTCCCGAACAAACAGAAGCGATGTTTGCGCATATCACCTGCTGGACGCGACGCTTCAGCGCGCCAAACCGGCCGTTCGTGAAGGCGATCGAGGTCACCCACCAACGTCCGCCCCATCATGGGGAATACGATCGTGTTCTGGGCGTGCCCATCGCGTTTGGCGACCAAGCGAAATGCGCTCATGATCGATGAAACCTGGCGCGCGCGCGATGCGCCTTGGCCCAGCCGATATGTCTCGGAGAAACTCAACGCGCACGCTGAGCAGCTTCTGTCGGATCTCGAAACCGCCAAGTCGGTGCGTGGACGCGTCGAGATCGTGCTCCAGACGCTGCTCCAGGAAGGCGCGCCGAGCATCGATATCATCGCCGCCAAGCTCGGCATAAATCGCAAAACGCTCTATCGCAGCCTCAATGCCGAGGGCGCGACCTACGCCAAAGTGCTGGAGGCGCTGCGCCGCCGCTTGGCGGCTAATTACCTAAGCTCCAATTTGCCGGTGAGCGAAACCGCCCGAAGGCTGGGCTTCTCCGACGCTAGCGCCTTCAGCCGCGCCTACAAACGCTGGACCGGCAAGAGCCCACGCAACGCTCGCGGCCGCGAAAAAGACTAGGCGTCTCGCCTGCCGTCGTGCCAATTTCAGCCCATGCGGATCATTGTCCTAGCGCTCGCGTTCGCCGCCGCCGCCGCTTGCAATGCGTGCACCAAGACTGCGCGTGGCGCTGACTGGCAAACGGCCCCGCCCAACGCGGTTGGCCAAAGCCCGGCTCTTCCTGGTCAAACGCGCGCTCCCGTCATGCATTCTCCCTTTGCGATCCGCGAGCAAGTGATCGCCAGGCATCTCTCACATCCGTGGGGCATCGCATTCTTGCCGGACGGACGCATGCTGGTGACAGAACGCGACGGCCGCATCCGCATAATCACGCAACAGGGAACGGTCTCGGCGCCGCTTCTGGGCCTGCCGCCGGTGGCGCGCGGCGGCCAGGGAGGATTGTTGGACATCGCCGTGACGCCGGACTTTGCGCATGATCGGTGGGTTTATTGGTCATTTTCTGAACGGCGCGGCGCGAGCGATGACATCAACGGCACAAGCGTGGCCCGCGCCCGTCTGAGCGCCGACGAACGCTCGTTAGAGAACCCGCAAGTCATTTTCCGCCAACAGCCGGCATGGAGGTCGAACCGGCACTTTGGATCGCGTCTTGTTTTCGACGGCGCCGGTCATCTCTTCATAACACTGGGCGAACGCAATACGCCGCAGTCCCAACAAATGGCGCAAACGCTCGATAACGATCTCGGCAAAATTATTCGCGTCAACATTGACGGCGCCATCCCCCAGGACAATCCCTTCGTGGGGCGTCCAAATGCGCGACCCGAAATCTGGAATTACGGCCACCGCAACATGCAGGGCGCCGACATCAATCCCGCCACCGGCGTGCTTTGGACCATTGAGCATGGGCCGAGAGGCGGCGACGAAGTGAATGTCGCGCGACCCGGGCTCAACTACGGCTGGCCAATCATCACTTATGGCGAGGACTATAGCGGCGACCCGATCGGCGCCGGCATTACCCGACATGAAGGCATGGAGCAGCCGGTCTACTATTGGGACCCTGTCATCGCCCCGAGCGGAGCGCATTTTTATCGCGGCGCGTTGTTTCCCGGTTGGCGCAACGACTTGCTGATTGCGGGTCTCGTCGCGCAGGCATTGGTGCGTCTCAAGCTCAACGGCGAGCATGTCATCGGCGAGGAGCGTGTCGTCACCGATCAAGGCCGGGTGCGGGACGTTGCGGAGGCGACGGACGGCGCGCTTTGGATCGTCACCGACGACGACGACGGGAAACTCATCCGACTGACGCCGCAATGAGCAGGCAGAAGCGCGACCGCCACGACCCCAGCAGCGATTTACTGAGTGGTATGCACTTTGGCCTGTCAGTTTAGACCGGTCGCATCGCAACACGTCTCCGAGTGGAGGAAATGCAGACGCGATGGCCACGTGGACCTTCGCTGGAGATTGGCGCTATTCGTCGCCGCGGCAGGCGCCTTCGTATGCGCCATCGATGTGTATGCGCATTTGCATGGCGCTCGCCTCGCCAGTCCCCGTCATCGTGGAATTGACCGAGTAGTGGTTTTGCAGAGTCGCCGGTCATGACGGTGCGTATGTGACCGCCGCCGCCCTCGCCGGTGCAATCAGCCTCATAGACCATGCCTTCCGCCGTCCTCTGGAAGCCGTTTGGCGAGGTGCAGCTTGAATTGGGCTGGTGGGCCCAGCTGATTCAAATCCGCCGTCGTTACGCATTCCACTTCGGTTGTTTGCCGCCCCTATCACAGTCATGACCTTGCTCCAGCGCCCGAGGCGGATTTGCGCGCCCGGTGCGGACATCGGCGCCGAAGCGGATCGAGCTTGAGTCGTTTGTCCGGCAGTGCCGCTCGTATTGGAAGCTGGCGGCGAACAAGCCGCGAGTACCAGTGCGAGCAAAGACACTTGAATAAGAGCGCATGTAAAATCTCCCGCCGTCCATAGTTCGAAAAAACGACACGATGAGCCAATGTCGCTCATGGCATCGGATTGGCTTTCAACCGCGCTAAGCAGCCGCCATTTTTTGATCGTATTGGTTCGCAGCTTCGCCGGGTCCATTATACCCGGTGGCGAAACGCACCCAGTCTCTACGCTGCAATGCATCGACGAGGCCGTTTCCTGCGTATCTAACCAACCAGAGCCCCAAGCTGCCCGCGCTCAGAAATGAGCCATGTTAGCAGCAACATGGACGCGTCAGCCGCGCCTTCGCTGCCATAGTTCAGGCCGAGCGTTCGATTGTTCACAGATGTCGCTCCCATTGCCGCATTGCATCGAGCGCAAAGGCTTCGCGCAATCGGTTCCAGCGCCCGCTACTGCCGTCGGGTTACACCGCGTGGCGAGGCTTCAGAACAGGCGCCCGGTCGCACATCACAGAGACACAAGATCCATCGGTCCACCAAACATGCAGACTACCTGCGGCGCCGCTCTCGACCTCTGCTGGCAGCGGCGGACTTCCCGTAGCCGACGACGGCGGACGCTGGAAACCGTTTCGCGAAAGCCAACCGCATTCGGCCACCAGCGTAGCCAGGTGGTTCTCACTTGGCTCGGGGCGACGCAAACAGCCCCTTGGTCGGGCTCTCCATGTGACGGCGGAAGATGGTCCGCGGCCAATTCCGCGACGGTCGCCACTGGCCTCGCACGTTCCGCCGCGGCCAAAGTGAGATCTTCGATCAAAAGGCCATCTTCATCGATTCCCCCGGTACCGTGATATCCGGGTTAGCCCGCCCCGCGGCAGTCTGAAGGCGCTGACCGCGGTCGTCGTCGCACGCGTCATTCGTCCTTCATCAGTCTCATGGAAATCCCCCAGACTAAGGAGCAATTGCTGCACCTTTTGGATAAGTCGCGCACGCATCAGAAGCCGGCGCGCTTCCTCACCGTACGCGGGAGGCGGTCAAGCGTTCAACGGAAACGCCGCGAGATACGCTTCATAAGCCCGGCGCTTACGCGCTTCGTCTGCATCGTTCCAGCTGGCATCATCAAACATAGAGAGCTGCACGCGCGCCCGGGCGGCCAACGAAGATCGCCATACGAAACCAAAAGCACGCGCATTCCTCCGGACTATGAGCTTGCCCGAACACCGCGTTCGCCGCGGCTCGACGTTGTCCAGCTTCAATCGTGCGATAACCGCCGTAGCTCGCTAGCCCCACTGCCACGACAACCGCCATCACAATCAACGTTCCGAGCGAGCCACGATATTCGTTCCGGTCGGCGCACGCGCGCTGGGCAATGCGTCGCACAAGCCGGCGCCGCTCGTCGCGGGCGCGCGCCTCGTGCTGCTCGCGCTTGATGCGTTGCGAGGAGCTTTCGCCCTCGAGCACCCCTACCCGGGTCCAAGCCTCCGCAGCCAGCGGATCGGCGCCGAACTGATTGCCCCATTCACGAAGGGCTTTGGCGGATCCGCCCTCACCCATGACGCGCACATATTCGGCCAGACCTGGGCGCTCGGTGAAATGGCCGATGCGGTCGACTAATTTCAGCCAGGCCGCGTAGCTATCCTCGCCTTCCCAATGGGTGAGATCTTCAGTGTGTATTTCGTTAAATGGGGGTTGGAGTTCAGTAGGCTCAAGCATGCAAGTGACGAGTTTCTTGCCCGTGTCAGCAAGACTTGCTTCACCGCGCACCCATTTGGAATCAATGCCGGCCTTAAGTCCAACACACCAGCACGCACTTTGCGGCCTTGATCTCGCGCTCAATCTCGTCACCAAAGCTCTCACCGGGCGGCAACGCTGCGTCGAACCAAACGTCGAGCTTCAGGCCGAAAGCTTATCGGCGATGACCTTCACACGTTCGCGCTGACCGCGGCTGTAGCTGATAAATACGTCGGCCACGGTATTCCCCTCGGGCGTTATAGCGTACTGGTCAGTCCGCCCGGCTACATCAGGTTTGATGGTGCGCGGCGGCGACCGGATCGTATCGCCGATTTCATCGAACGTGACATTGTCGGGCGTCGCCGAACATGGAGTTGGCGCTTGCGCGCATAGGCCCGATCTCGCCGAGTGAGCTCTAGTAACGACCCTCCACCCCAGTCCACGCCGAGCACAGGATGGGGCAGGCCCCGACGCTCGCGGGCGTGTCGGCTCAATGAGACGATGACGCCCAACCTCATCAACGCTCGCGCTGGGAGCCGCGTACGCGGCCTTGCCAGCGGCCGCAGCTTCTCGCCCGCACGTCCGGCCCCAAAATTCGATTTGGAGCCAGCTGAAATGGCCGTTGTCGAGAAGCTCTGCTAGTGTCGCTCTGGGGAGGGCTAAAATGCGCTTTTTCGACATCGCGGACACCGGTGCAGTCGATTTCGCGAAACTCGCTCGGCAGCTGCCAAACCGACCAACCTGGAATCCCTTATCCACGCAAGGCCAGTACATATCGGCAATCCTTCAGTGTTATCCGATGTTTCGCGAAAACGGCATCACAACGCCGCAGCGTTTGGCGCACTTTCTCGGCCAGGGCATCGTCGAGACGAATTATCTGCAAGCAAAAGGTGAGAATCTAAATTACAGCTTTGACGGTCTCAAGCGCACGTTCGGCCACAAATTCGCGAGCGATGACGAAATTCGCCAGTACGCGAGAAATCCCGAGAAGATCGCCAATCGCGTTTACGCCAACCGCCTGGGCAATGGGCCCGAGGAATCAGGTGACGGGTGGCGCTATCGCGGTCGCGGATTCTTCCAACTTACAGGTAAGGACAACTATCGCCGCTACGGCGAGCTGGCGGGCGTCGATCTTGTAAGCGACCCTGATGTCCTTTCCCGCGATCTCAAAACGTCGCTGCAAGTCGCGGCGGCGTATTTCAACAGAACGGGGCTTGGCGAGTTTGCTGACGCCAACAACATAGCGGCGGTCTCGCGAGGCGTTAATCGCGGAGATCCACGATCGCCAACCCCGGCGATCGGTGAGGCCGAACGCATCCAGTGGACGACCAAGGCGCTCGAACTCGTCAATAGCCCGCAGGCGATCCTGCAGGACGCCGCCCTCAACGCGCCTGTTGCTGAAGGCGCCCTTGCGCTTGGCGCCACTGGGGTCACCGTTGGCGAATTGCAGGACGATTTGCACGCGCTCGGCTACACCACGGGTTCAGAATCCGGTGTTTTTGGACCGGAGACGCGCCGCGCGGTCATGAATTTTCAGGAGGAGCACGGCTTACCGATCGCGGGCGTCGTTGATGAAGCCACCAAAGCCGCGATCCATGCGGCGCGTCAGGACTTCCCCGCGCGGCCGCCGAACCAGCCATCCACCCTGCCGCCCGGAACGCCGCCGCTTAGTCAAAGCCGGACGATTTGGGGCGCCATCCTGGCGGGCCTTGCCGCGCTCGTAGAGTTTGTCCGCGCGACGGTGACGCAATTTGCAAACCTCTTTCCTGTCGTAAGCACGCCTTATGGGCGCTTCAACACGATCTTCATCCTGGCCGGGTTCTTGCTCTTAGGACTGGCATTCGTGATTTACGCTCGCATCGATGATCGTCGAAAAAAGCGGCGATAGTCCTCGTTGGTTGCGGCGCAACGTTGACGGTTGTTGGGGCTTCACGACCTCAGTGCCACAACGGCGCCGCCAGAAGAATCAGCAGGAGGCCATACTTCGCCACGAAGCGGGCCTTGGATGTTCGCGTGTCGCCGACACGCGCGACGTTCGCCGTCATTGGGCCGCAGCGGTCGTGAGATCGCCGCTCTGGGCCTGTTCGATAACGCGCGTCAGCTGGTCGCGAAGCCGGGGACCCTGCGATTGCACCTGAGCGTTGTTCGGGTAGGCGGCGATCGCGGCCTCGACGACCACTCGGGCGCGCCCAAGCGCGGGGAGATCGACATTCTGTTGCGCATCACGCTGCAAGCGCATGCGCGCCAATGCGACACTGGCGAAGCGGAGGCACGCGACGGCGCGGGCATCGCTCTGGGCGGCCGCCGGCGCGACCGCCGGCGGTGTAGCGAGGCACACGTCTTCGTAAATCCGGCCAGCCTGGCGCAGCGCGCTCATCTGCCCGAGATTGTCGCCATTGGCGCCGCGCTGATTTGCAAGGACGGCGACGCCGGCCGCATAGGCGCTGCGCCAAACCGGACTGGCGGCATGGTCGCCGGCGACAAGATCATTCAGTCGGGCAAAGCGCGAGCCGACGCGCCGGCTTTCATCGGCGCGATCGATCTGGGCGTAAGTCGATGAGATCTTCTCAAGCATGCTGGTGATGGAATTCGGGCGGAGCTCGAAGTAAGCGCTGATCTCTCCCAGGTTCCAATAAGTCTGCTCGATGGCGGCGAGCGTGCGCAGGTTTGCATGGCTTGCCGTGTGGCTTGCGCCGATCTCATCGAGCGCGAGATCGGACATCGACGTGATGTCGCGCACCGCCTCCAGCAGAGAGTTCTTAGCCCGCTGCAGCTGCCCGTTGGCTTGTGTCCGCTGCGCCGACTGTTGCTCGGCCGCGGCAAGCGCCTCGCGCCGCAACTGCACCGCGCGCATCGCATTGCGGGCCGCCACGAGCCGTTGCGCCTCCACGGTCACAGCGCGCTGCCGCAACGCCACATTGGACGCTGCTGTGGCCGCGGTGGCCAGCGCGAGGATGACCGCCACAAATCCCAAGGCGACGACGCGCCGATCCTGGCGGCGTCGCTCATGCTCGGCGACGCGTGCGACTTCGACGCCCAGGAGCGCCGCGATCAATTTGAGCTTGCCGCCTTCGCGTCCATCGCCCGATAGCACGTCGCCAAGCTTTCGTTCGCGCAAGTCCACGCGAAACAAGCCCAGCCCGCAGATCCCAGGAGGAAAATAGTCGCGTTCGACGTCCGAGGTATCGGGCGCGTCGGAGACAATGACCGGCAGGATGTTGCGCGCGCGCCCAAGCGCCCTAAACGCATCGACGTCGTGATTGACGCGCGGATCTTGGGCCGCGGACGCGCTGCACAAGACAATCAGCACCTGGCTTTCGTCGAGATCGGGATGCTGTGGCGCTTGTTCATCATCCAAATGCGCGGACGCGGTCCGGGAGAGCTTGAACTTCGCCGGGACTGGGCCGTGGGCGCCCTGGATCCCAACCAGAGAGCCCGGAGTGTGATAGGCATTGAGCTCGTGCTGCAGCCATCTGGCGATGCGCTCGTCGCTTCGGGAATGGCTCAGGAAAACGCGATACGACATCAGCCTCCCTCCGCGGCGATGAATACGCTCCCGGCGTCGCAAGAACCAGGACCTATCCTGGCGACCGGTTAAGCCGACAACCACAAGGCCGACCTTGGCAAGCAAATACGCCGAGCGGGCTCGATTTTTCGCCGACCCCCGCCCATGCGCCTGAAATTGATGAGGACGCGTTCGGGCCAGTCGCGATTGAATTCTTGCGAGGGTCCAAGCTTCGGGCGCCCGCAGATTATGCGGATTCGGCGCGCCAGGCGCCGGGGCTTACGCCCATCTCGCGTTTGAACGCTCTGCTAAACGCCGCCTCGCTCTCATAGCCGACGGCTTCGGCGATCCGGGCCAGTGGATCGCGATTGGTCCTCAAGCGTTCGCACGAGAGCTGAATCCGCCAACCTGTGAGGTACTCAATCGGAGGCTTGCCGACATACTGATTGAACCGCTCGGCCAGGACGCTACGCGAGGCGCCGACCGCAGCGGCCAAATCCTCAATCGTCCACCGCCGCGCCGGTTCTTGGTGCAAAAGCCAAATCGCCTTGGCGACGATGGGATCGCGCGTTGCAGCTAACATGCCGACGGCGGTCGGCGGCAGCCGCGCGGCATGGCGACGGACCGCCTCGACGAACAAAAGCTCCATCAGGCGTCCAAGCACGAAGGGAGCGCCCGGCTCCGCCTTTCCAACTTGGCGCAAAATCTCCGCGGCGGTGACGGCCAGCGTGCTGGAAACCGAATCCGCGCTGGCGCGCTCGACCAGAAGTGGCGGAAGCGAACGAAACAGCGGCGCGGCCAAGAGCTCGGCCGATTCCAGGAAACCGCAGACAAGCCGAGTAGGCGCGCCGCCGCCGCCAAGACTCAAGCTCCCAACGCCATTGATCGGTCCTTCATGCGTAAGGTCTGGCGCGAAGGCGAAGCTTTCTGGCTCACCGTTCCAAAGCCGATGCGCCGCCGTAAACGGCAAAAGTACGATGTCTCCCTTGTGGAGCTGGCAATTCTCACCGTCCGCAGTCTCGAGCCAACACGCACCCTCAGCGACGAGGTGAAAGACGCTCACATGGCGAAGACGGGCCAGCTTGTGGCGCGCGTTCCAGCGCGCCGGACTGATGATGCCAAACGGGGTCGTGAACTGCCCGTCCATGAAGACGCCGCCCGTCAGGCGCATGGCCCGCAGCAGCTCCGAGAGCAGGTCCGGCGGATCGGCAAGGGTTTCCAGCGTTGCTGTCATGGCGGGTGCGCGAACGGTCCGGCACGAAAGGACTTACTGCGATTAGCCGGCCCAAGCGAGTCGGTCGCCAAGAGCCAACAAGGATTTAAAGCCATGAACGCCATCAACATCCAACGCGAGACAACGCCCAAGAGTGAGTGGCGAGAGCTTCTCAAGAGTGTGGAGCAGGAAATTGAGACTTCCGGCGGCGAATGCGATCTGACCGGCACGTTTGTCTCGAACAATCTCGATTTGCTGCAAGACTTTGGGTTCTTCGCCCTGGCCGTTCCGAGCGAGCTGGGCGGCGGCGGGGCGCCCTATCCCGAGGTTGCGGCGATGCTGCGGTCGGTTGGGCGGCTCGACGGATCGACAGCGCTAGCGCTCTCGATGCACACCCACCAGGTGATGGTGGCCGAGTGGAAACGGCGCGTTCAATCGGCCCCCACTGAAGGCCTGCTCAAGAAGGTCGCCAACGAAGGGCTGAGGATCGTTTCCAGCGGCGGATCCGACTGGTTGCCCGGCTCCGGGCGCGCCGAGAAAGTGAACGGCGGCTACCGCATTTTCGCGCGCAAGGTCTTCGCTTCCGGCGCGCCCGACGGCGACGTGATGAATACGAGCGCCGTCTATGAAGACGAGAAGACCGGCCCGCTTGTCCTGCACTTCTCGCTGCCGATGAAGGCGCCGGGCGTCACGATCCTGTCCAACTGGGATACGCTCGGCATGCGAGGCACCGGCTCGCAGGACGTGGATATCGATGGTGTGTTCGTTCCCGACGCCGCCATTGCGGCGATCCGCCCGCGCGGCAAATGGCATCCGCTATTTCACCTGATCAGCATGATCGCCTTCCCGCTCGTCTACTCGGTTTACGCTGGGGTAGCCGATCGCGCACGGGAGATCGCGCTCGCCTTGGCGGCCAAGCGGATCCGTGACGATGTCGCACTCATCAATGTCGGCGAAATGGAAAACGCGCATGCAGCGATGAACTTGGCGATCACGGCGATGGTCGAGGCTGGCGCCAGCGCAACACCCTCGCCCGAGACGACAAACCGGATCATGACCCATCGCGGGTTGGTCGCGCGCTTCGCCATGGACGTCGGATCGAAGGCGCTCGATGTCGCGGGCGGCGCCGGCTTTTTTTCGCAAGCCGGACTGGAGCGACGCTTTCGGGACTTGCAGGCCGCACGTTTCCATCCGCTGCAAGATCGTCAGCAGCAAGTCTACGCCGGACGCTTTGCGCTCGGCGCCGACATTGACGGCTAGGACCCACGTCCACACGCCGCGGCGTCCGCTTCCTCGCTCTGGCTGGCGTTAGCGACCGCGTGGATCAAGAAGGCGCTGAAGATGTTGCTAGAAAACTGTAACGACGGCGTCGACCTGCGCGCTTTCGCGGGGCGATTTCCCACTGGCGTCGCGGTGATCACCACTCGCGACCGCCAGGGGCGATGTTTCGGCGTCACCGCTAACGCGATCGCGTCGATTTCACTTGAGCCGCCGCTGTTTCTCATCAGTCTGAGCCGCAGGTCGAGCACCTTGGCTGCGATCATCGACAGTGGGCGCTTCTGCATAAACCTGCTCTCCAACCGACAGAAAGACCTGAGCAGGCTGTTTGCGTCTAAGCAGCGCGACAAGTTTCATTCGGTTGAATACGCGATCGGCGCATGCGGCAGTCCGCTTATCGCCGGCGCCCTCGCCCACGGCGAATGCCAGTTGGAAACGACCTATGAAGGCGGCGATCACACGATCATTCTAGGACGGGTGGCGCGCACTATTCTGTATGACGCCGACCCGCTGGTCTATCATAGAGGCGGTTTCGCCGCTTTGGCCGAGCGTCCGCCGCCAAACTGAATGCGTCTTGTCGGGAAGCGAAATCTTTGGGAGCTCGCCATCCAAAAGGACAACACAATGATATTCCACCAGAGAGACGCACATCATATTTCAAAATCCGGCGTCGACATGTGGATCTATGCAACGCCGAGCGATTTCGAGAGCGCAGCGCTCGTCTATCAAGAGACGAGCTCTGGTCACGCCGAGGAATTTCGCCACACCAGAAGCGCATTTATCTATTTCATCATCGAAGGCGCCGGCGAATGGATCATCGAAGGAGAAGCTTTTCCCGTTAAAGCGACCGACGTCGTGATCGTCCCACCCGGAAAGAAGTTCTATTTTCGTGGCGCGCTGAAGCAGATCTGTGTAACAACGCCGGCCTGGGATCCGGACTACGAAGAGCACGTACGAAATGTGCAACTATAATCGCTCTGTTTCGTCAGGACCGGCGGCGAGAGCATGATCCTGATCGGCCAATTCGACAGTCCGTTCGTACGTAGGGTGGGCGTCGCCCTTGAGGTCTACGGCTTCGCCTATGAACATCGCCCATGGGCCGTGTTTGGAGACGCCGAACGGCTTGCGCAAATAAATCCGCTCATCCGGGTTCCAACACTGGTTCTCGACGACGGCGTTGTGTTGGTGGAGACGCTGGCGATTTTGGACGCCCTCGATGAACAGGCCCCCGAAGACCGATTGCTGATCGCTCGCTCTGGTTCGGCTCGGCGCCAGGTGCTGCGCATCAGTGCGTTCGCCGGCGGATTGTCCGATAAAGCCATTGCGTTGTTCTATGAGCAGAATTTCCACGAGTCCTCGCAGCCCTCATTCCTTGCGCGCCTGCATTCGCAGATCCGCAACACCATCGACATGCTCGAGGGAGAGCGCGCCCGCCTTGCGTCGACCTGGTGGCTGGGCGAGCAGCTCACCCATGCCGATATCGCAGTCGCCGCGAGCCTGCGCCATCTGGTTGAAACCCAGGCCGGGCGCTACCGATTGACGGATTGGCCGGCCCTCTCCCGCCACTGCGAACAGTGCGAGGCGAGCCCGGTCTTCTCAAGGATTAGTCAGCCGTTTGTCTTCATCCCGCCCAAAACGAATTGAATGCCGGATGGACATTTTCTAAGCGCTTGGCGGCGTCTTGCGTGTCTTGAAAAGACCTGAGCGCATGTTGTGGCGCGCCTGGGTTCAGCCGCTGACCGGACCCGAGCAAGCGCGCGCACTGGGAGGCCAGGCTGAGCCGACAGCAGACTCGCCCAAGGGCGTTGCTAGCGTTCAAAATTAGATCGCGCGGGTTCGATTTTGAGTTGTCGGCCCCGCCAACATCGCGCTTAACTGAGCACAGGCTCGCGCTAGCGAGCTCTGGGGAGCGCGCTGAATGACAACGAATGCATCAGCCATCCGGCGTTGGTTTGCGCCTGCGATAGGGCTGCTCTTCTTATTGTGTGCGACGCCCGCGGCTGGGGCGCGAACCATTGAAGCGAAGCCGGCGGCTTGCCAGCTTCCACACCGGTGGACGGCGCTAAAAAAGGACGTGAAGCACGACCAGTTCGGACAGCATTTAGCCCTGGCAAGCAAATGCTCGCCGGTGAACAGCAGCTGGCTGCAATCGCCAACGCCGCCGCGGCCACAGCTTATCTCTGTGGCGATGATGACAGCGCGACCTGCCGAGCCTCGAGTGTGTGAATCACCGCTGCGCAGCCGCTTCCTCCACGACGACACCTACGTGGGCTTGAGCTGCGACGACAACATCTTCGACCAGCCGACTGCGCTGGATGGCTTTGCTCGCATGCGATACCACATACTCGTCCCTAGATAGGTTCGGACCGCCTCCGTCGCTGGACTCTCAGCGCCACGACAATGCAATTTGGGGAAGCGCCTTGGCTGTGTGGTCTTACGCAACGATCTGGGAGCTCATCACCGCCGAGCAGCCTGATCGCCCCGCTATCGTTCAGGGCGAGACACAACTCTCTTGGCGAGACTTCGACAGCGAAGCCGACGCCGTGGCGGCGCATCTGCTTGCTTCAGGACTGACGCGAAACGCGAAGGTCGGCGCCTTTCTGCACAATAGCCCCCACTATCTGGTCGCCACCCATGCCGCGTTCAAAGCAGGCTTGGCGCCGTTCAATGTCAATTATCGCTACGGCGCTGAGGAGCTTTTCTACCTCTTCGATAACGCCGATGCGGAGGCAGTGTTCTTTCACACAGGCTATGGCGCGCGCATCGAGGAAATTCGAGCACGCCTGCCGCTGGTGCAAACCTGGATCGCTGTGCGTGAGCCCGGCTTCGATGTTCCGGACTGGGCGACCGACTATGACGAAATCGCGAAACGACCGCCCTCGCAACGGCCGGTTCTGGCGCCGTGGGGACGATCGAATGACGACCTTCTCATTCTCTATACAGGCGGCACGACCGGCATCCCTAAGGGCGTGATGTGGCGCATCGAGGATCAGATCGGCGTCGCCGGCCTTGGCGCCACCCCGGTTCTAGGCATCCCGCCGCTCAGCACTCCGGAAGAGGCGGCGACGCGTCTTGGTCGCTATCCCTCGCCGATCACGCTCGTCGCCAGCCCGCTTATGCATGGGACGGGGCTTTTCGGCGCGCTCGGCACGCTCCTGCAAGGGGGCGCGGTCGTGCTGCTGCCGGCGGGCAAATTCGATCCGGACACGCTATGGACAGAGGTCGCGCGCCATCGCGTCACGCGTATCGTGATCGTTGGGCTGCCGTTCGCCGCGCCCATGCTCGAAGCGCTGGAGAGCAATCCTGGACGATGGGATATTTCCAGCGTGCAGTTGATCGGATCGTCTGGCGCGATGTGGAGCCTTGAGAACAAGCAGGGCCTTCTCAAACATATGCCGCAGGCGATTCTGGCGGATGCCTTCGCCTCCTCTGAAGCGATCGGCATGGGCGCCTCCTTCTCGCAGCGAGGCGAGGAAGCGCAAACCGCGAAATTCGTCGTGGGTCCCAATTGCGCGGTCTTCACAGAGGATCACCGCCGCGTTGAACCAGGCTCCGGCGAAAGCGGGATGGCGGCGGTCTCGGGGCAATTGCCGATCGGCTATTACAAGGACGAGGAAAAGACACGACGAACGTTTCCCATCATTGAAGGCAAACGTTGGTCCATTCCCGGAGATTGGGCGACCGTCAACGCCGACGGCACGCTCAACCTGCTTGGCCGAGGCAACCAGTGCATCAATACAGGCGGCGAGAAGGTATTTCCCGAGGAGGTGGAGGAAGCCCTAAAGCTGCATCCGGCGGTGCGCGACGCAGCGGTGATCGGGGCGCCTGACCCGCGCTTCGGCGAACGCATCTGCGCAGTCATCGAATTGAAGCAGGGCGCCCTGGCGCCGGATTTGCCGGAGATCGCAGGACATGTGAAGGCGCACCTCGCCGACTACAAAGCGCCGCGCGTGCTTGTCATTATCGATTTAATGGGTCGCGCCCCGAATGGCAAACTCGATTACAAGGCGCTAAAGGCGAGAGCGTTTGCGGAACTGCCCGGCAAGCCGGCGGGATGAACGCATGTCGCTGCAGCTAGCGAGGGTGAGCGGCGGCGAGTTTTCAACGAAAGCCGAAAACCAAGTCGCCGCTCCTCGTGCGCGACTAGGCGTACAAAATCACGATCGGCGCTTCCCAGGGCGAGGCGACCACGCGCGCACGTCTGAGCGCGTTGCGTTGGGTTTCGATTGGGGCGCTCCAGAAGCCAAAATCCTCGCTCGACGCAGTGACTATGAACTTGCCGTGTTTTGGACAGGCGTACCCCGGATCCCGCGAAGCGGTGAAGAAGGTGCTGAGTGGAGTCGCGCACTCTGGGCAGCTTCGGTTCATTGGACGGCTCGCATTCTGCGCAGATTAGACATCCTCGACGAACGACCCGCAAGCGGCTGGCTCCCGAGCGGCCTCTGCAATTGCACATGCCCCGCGAGACTTTTTCGCGGAGAGCAATCCTTCCTGATGTTCCCAAGGGAACGGCGCCTTAAGGCCCAAACATGTGCTTGTATCGACGGATTGCAAGCCGGGTGACGTGATGGTGTCGCCGTCGACTGACCTAGCAGCCCGCGGCGACACCCTTGTCCGAAAGCTCAAGCTCGTCTCAGCTCGGTCGCGCGGTCTTACCCGCTTGGGTGATCGCGTAGCCGAGCAACCCAACCGCAGCCGCCGCGAAAGCGGCGGTCGCAATGGGGTGTTCTTTCACTTCCTCGCCGGCCTTCTTGGCCAGGGTTTCCGACCGCTTCTTGATCTTATCCGCCAGATCGGAGGCCGAATGAACAAATGACTTCGCCGATTCCGAAACAACGTCATCGGCCTGGGCGCCGAGATGCCTCGTCATTCTGCCTAAGGCTTGAACGACATCATCATAATCATCGGACAGATCGGTCATCAGTCTCTTTCCTGCATCGGCCATGGCTCATGCTCCTTTTTTCCAAGGACTAGCTTCTAGCCGCGATGGGTGAGGATGCCTTGACCTCGATCAATGCCGACGCTTCGCAGCCGCTGTTGTGGCCAAACCTTCACGCCAAACCTTCACACTCGAAGTCATTCACGGAAGCAATGGCGCCCCCTTGTCGGCCAATTGATCTCTCGCAAGACCGCCGCACCCTTTCGGCGTATTCAAAGCTCGCCAGTGGTGATTGGCTGCAGAGTTCCAACGAGCGGTTACGCTGAAAGCGGCCATGCGCCTTATCGGGCTCACTTCTGAAGAGGCGATACGTAAGCTCGCGGAGAGCGGGCCGAACGAATTGCCGCAAGGTCGCCGCCGGGATTTCGCGCGCATCTTGGTCGAAACAACGCGGGAACCGATGTTTCTCATGTTGCTGGGGGCGGCGCTTCTCTACCTTCTGTTCGGCGACATCGGTCAAGGCATCTTCATGCTCGCCGGCGCAGGCGGCGCCGTCGCCCTTGTCGTCTTTCAGGAGCTTCGTAGTGAACGCGCGCTCGCGGCCTTGCGAGAGCTGTCGCAGCCCCGTGTCCGCGTCATACGCGACGGAAAGGACCTCCAAATCCCTGCGAGGGAACTTGTGCCCGAAGACTTGTTGCTCGCGGGCGAAGGCGAGCGCCTACCGGCCGATGGCGTACTGGTCGCCGGTGAAGTGCTCAGCGTCGATGAGTCCGCGCTGACTGGCGAGTCGGCGCCCGTCGTGAAGGTGATCGCCGCGGAGAACCACGTCGCCTCCGCCGGCGAGGCGCCATCCGAGGAAGCCACGCCCCACGTCTTCGCCGGCACGTTGGTTGTCCGTGGGCAAGGCATTGTCGCCATCACCCGCACGGGCGCGCGCTCCGCACTCGGCCGCATCGGCAGTTCGTTGGCCGACATAGCCCATCAATCGACGCCGCTACAGCAGACTGCCGGACGTTTGGTTGCACTGCTTGGCGTGCTGGCGGTCGGCTTCTGCCTTCTGGTCGCCGTGAGCTACGGCCTCATTCGCCATGACTGGCTGGGCGGCGCGCTTTCGGGAATCACAATAGCAGTCGCCCTCATTCCGGAAGAGTTTCCGATGGTGCTCGCCGTTTTTCTGGCGCTGGGCGCCCGGCGGCTTGCAGCGCATCGAGTGCTTGTTCGCCGAAGCGCCGTCGTCGAAGCGCTGGGCGGGGCCACGGTGCTGTGCGTCGACAAGACTGGGACCCTCACCGAAAATCGCATGCGTGTCGCCAGACTCTGGCGTGGGACCGACCCCACTGAGTTTGGTGATGGCGACGCGGCGCCCGACGGCGCTTCGGCGCTGCTGCAAACGGCTGCGCTCGCTTCAGCGGTGCGGCCCATCGATCCGATGGATCGTGCGATCCGTGCCATTGCCGCCAACGCTGTGGGTGAGGAGACAAGGACTGACGACCAACTTCTGCGCACTTGGCCGCTCCGCCCTGAGATGATGGCCGTCATCCAAGTGTGGCGACGTGCTGGCGACCATTTCGTCGCCGCCGCCAAGGGCGCGCCCGAGGCGATCTTCAGATTGTGCCAGCTCCCGGCTTCGGATGTGTCCAGGGTTTCCGGCGTCATTGCAGTCATTTGCTCAGAGCGGCCTTCGCGTACTTGGCGTCGCCGAGCGACACGCTGAAGACGAGCGAAGCCTTGATGACCCCGGCGCGGCGCCGTTCGAATTCAAAGGCTTGATCGGCTTCATCGATCCCCTGCGCGCCGACGCGCCTGCGGCTCTGAGTGAGGCCAGGTCGGCCGGGATCAAGGTGATCATGATCACCGGCGACCATCCAGATACTGCACGTGCGATAGCCCGGGCGGCAGGCATCGATGTCGCCGCAGGCGTGATGCTTGGCGCCGATGTGGTTTCGACGCCGTTTCCAGCCTTATGCGCGCGGCTTCGCGAAGTACGCGTGTTTGCGCGCGTATCCCCCGAGCAAAAGCTGATCATCGTCGAGGCTCTGAAGGCCAACAACGAAGTAGTGGCGATGACTGGCGACGGCATCAACGACGCCCCCGCGCTCGAAGCCGCCGATATCGGCATCGCCATGGGCTTACGGGGTACGGACGTCGCGCGCGAGGCCGCGGATCTCGTTTTATTAGACGACAGCTTTGCCTCTATTGTTGGCGGTGTGCGCTTGGGACGGCGCATCTTCGCCAACCTGCGGCGCGCGCTCACCTACATCACCGCCATCCACGTCCCAATCGCCGGCCTTGCATTGTTGCCAATTTTGTTCGGCCTGCCGCCAATGCTTTACCCCATGCATGTGGTTTTGCTCGAACTCGCCATCGACCCGATCTGCGCGCTTGTGTTCGAAAGCGAGCCCAGCGAAAGCACGGCGATGAGGCGTCCCCCGCGACCTCGCAACGAGGCGCTCTTCGGCGCTTCGCAATTGGCGCTCGCGGCGGTGCAGGGATTGGTTGTGCTTGGCGGCGTCCTTGGACTCTACGTGTGGGCGCTCCAGAACGGCGATGAAATGCAAGCGCGCGGAGCCGCCTTCATTGCTCTCGTCCTTTCCAACCTGGCCTTGGCTCTGAGTGACGTCATGTCGGCGGAGTTGCGCTTGTTTGCGCCGCGCGCGGCCTATTGGGGCATCGTCGGATTTCTGCTCGGGTTGATCATCATCGTCTTCGCCGTACCGTATCTTGCCGGAATATTTGCGGTGACGTCGCCACCGGCGCCTCTGTTTGCCGGCGCCGTATTCGTCGCCGCCATCAGCGGCGGTTGGTATTCGGCTTTTCGAGCGTTCCGCAGGGCCTTCGCTTCCGCCGCGCCTGCGACCTAGATGCGTTCAGATTCTCAACCCCATCAAGGCGAGGCTACAAGCGGCGGGATGGCGACCCATCACTCGAACCCGGAAATGGCGGCGCCAATCTATTTGCCGAGGGCCGTCACGCGCGCTTGCTCCGCCCCAGGGCGAACACAACAAGCGCTGAAGTCGACTTGGCGCGATCCGGCATGGCCACGAACGACCAGCCATCCCCGCGTTTGACCCGTGCTAGGATCGATCTGCGCCATCGCCCGCCAAAGGCTCTCCGCTGACACCCAATGGGGCGGATACTTGAAACGCGCAACGTCGAGAATGAGAGCCAGATCCCTCATCGCGTGATAGCCGCCGATCGGCGAGAAGTGGCCGCTCCCGGTTTGTCCCATCGCGGCGCGATCGTACGCCGCGACAACAACCGCCTCTCCGCTCGCTGCAATCGCGAGTGCGGCGCGCCAATCTTCGAGACTAGAAGCATTGCTGCGGTGAACTTCGACTTCAGCGCCATTGCAACGCGCGACGCAGGCGAATTCATCGACGTCGACGCCTCGCTCGCGCACGTCCGTGAGTGGGACGCAGCAATCGAGCAATTCCTCCGAAAACCACCTCCATGGCCCTTTCCACAGACGCCCAGGATCGATTGACAAGGCGTTGAGCGCGACGACCAACGATCCTAGCCCGCAGAAAGTGGGATCAGACTGGGTGTGGAACTGCTCGGCGAGCGGAAAGTATCCATTCAGACCCTCGCTCGCCAAGGCTTCTGAGAATACGCCTCTGCCTTCAGCCGAGGAAAAAGCGATTGCGTTGCTTGGCAGCGGACGGCGGTGAAAAGTTTGGGGCATGTCGCAACCCGTCAGTTGGAGCTTGAAGCCGGAGAGCGCGCTGTCCCGATCAAGACGGCGAGGTCATCGGGGATCTGCATCGATTTGAAAGCGCTGACGTTGGCGCCGCCGGTATTTCCATCTGGGACGAGGCCGACCCAGGTCTTTGTCGCCGCGCCGATCACGCGCAAACCCTGGCCAATGGCTTCACTCATATCGTGATGGCGAAGCGCCCAGCGCAACATCCGCAAGTGCACGCGGACATGTTGCACCGTGGAGCGTTGGCTGAGGACATGGGCGCGCTCCAAGTGACGGAAGCCGGTTGAAGCATCGCCAACTCTTTCGGCCGCTTCGGCGGCGACGAGTTCTGCTTCGACATCGGCACGGATGCGGGCGCCAAAGCTTGAAGGGTCTGAGGCGTCGATCTTCTTGGAAAGGAGCCGCCAAGCGAGATAAGCCCCAGCCGCCACATCATAGCTTAGGCAGAACATCGGCCACCAAGTCGGCACGCCCGCATTCGCGATCAACTGACCATGAAATAGATCGAACACGCCGTGTCCAACCAACGCGACAACCACGAGCCAAAGGGTCGTCTTGAAGCCGACGATGGCGATGAGGAGAAACGCCGCGGACACGCCAGTTTCCCAACCTAGGGCCGCGCCGCCGCCGGCGACGGCGAAGAGACCGTAATAAGACGCGACCACAATCAGGATCGCAGGATAGAGCGCACGATCACGGTCAAGTCCGGCGATGGTTGTGAAGAGGCCTGCGCCGAGGGCAAGCGCGACACCGACAACGTATTCCATCAGAACGTCCTCCCTGAAACCAAGCCCGATAAGAACAGCAGCGCTGAACTCACAACCCTAAGGCCGCAGCACGTGAGGCGGATCGTATTCCAGGCCCAGGCGGGCGATCCGCTCGACGCCCGCGCCATAACGATTGCGCATGTCGACGAGCGTTGCGTCGAGTTGGGTCGCGGCCGGTCCGCTCGTCACCGGCATGATGTGCGGCGCCGGGGCGCGGGGCAGCGTCCGGCGCAATTCTGAGCCCATAGTGCCCATGAACGACGCCGAGCCCGGCTCGGGTGGTGACGACGTTGGTGCGAAAGCTGCGAGCCCACGCGTCGGTGCGCAGCGCCAGCGCCAGTTCGTCAATTCCGTCCGCGATCGGGGTCTCAAGCGTTTCATGCGTCCAAAACGCGGCGAGCGCGAAGATGCCGGTGGCGTAATCAGCCGCCGTGATTTGAAAGTCCGCGGTGCGGTGGGCGGTGCTCCAAGTTCGACACGCCCAGTCTTTGCGCGGTCGCCAACGCCACATCGCGTCCAGCGATGGCTTCGACCAGCGCGAGAGACACAGGGATCGAGGCGGTGACGCCCGTCGTGGAGATGATCGGTCCGTCTTGCACGTAGCGGCGGTCGCGCACCCAAATCGTGTCGGGGTAAGTGCGCTCAAGTTCAGACAAGGAGCTGAAATGCGAGGTCGCGCGCCGTCCATGCAGCAGACCGGCGTTGGCGAGAACCCGCGCTCCTTCGCAAATCGAAACAATGGTCGCGCCACGTCGCGCTTGGGCCTGCAGCCAAGTCGACAAGGCGGGGCTACGCGGCTGCATTTGCGCCGGCACAATAACGATATCGGCGCCCTCGGGGGTGGCTGCATCGAATTGTGCGACGGTCTGATCGGCCTCAATCTGGAGCGTCATCATCAAGTGCAGCGGGCCCGGCAGCGTCGATACGCTGCGCACATCGGCTACGCCGGATTCCTTCAGCACCGCATAGGGAATAACGAAATCAGTGGTTTCCGCGCCGGCGCTGTCGGCGACCACGACCACAAGCGGGCGCGCATGGCCGCGCTTTGGCGCTGGCAACACCAGACGATCCTCAGCCCGGTCGACGGCGATTGCCTGGGCGTGAAGCGGCTGCGGTGCGAACAAGAAAGTCGCGACAAAGGTCACAAAAGCCAAGATGGCGCGGCGCATGTTCATCTCCTGAGGATTGAGGGCAAACGCCCGGCGTCGCGGGGACGCCGAGCGCTTGAGCTGGTCACTTGGCGGAAAGCGCCTTGGCGCGATTGCACGCGCAAGCTTGGCCGCAGGCGCAGTTATCGCCGCACGCTTGGGTCTTGGGGGCGCACCGGCAAGGATCGCACTTGCATGGGTTGCATTTGCAGATGTTTGACATGGGGTTTTTCTCCATCAGGTGGCTGACGGACCAGAACTAGGCGCAAAAACCGCTGGCGGAAATGTCAGACTTATCGCATTTTACGCCATGCCCTCACCCACCGCCCGCCCCCGCAAGATCGCCCTCGTTGGTTATGAGGGCGCCGAATCGCTCGATTTGGTCGGCCCGTTCGAAGTGTTTCGAATGGCCAATTTTTACGGAGGCGTGAAAGCCTACGACGTGGTGCTGGCTTCGCCCGAGGGAGGCGACATCGTCACCAATTCCGGCCTGCGTTTAGCGGGGTCTGTCAGCCTCAAGTCGCTGCCGCGCGATCTCGATACGATCCTGGTGGCGGGGGGCGACGAACGCGGCGTCCGCGGCGCGGCCAGCAGCGAGATCGTCGGTTGGGTGCGCGCCCGGGCCAAGACAACAGCGCGCATTGGCAGCGTCTGCTCAGGCGCCTTTGTGCTGGCTGCTGCGGGCCTGCTCGACGGACGGCGCGCAACAACGCATTGGGAGGCCTGTGATGAGTTGCGTCGACAGCGCCCGGCGGTGCGTCTCGAGCCCGACGCGATCTACGTCTCCGACCCGCCATTCTACACCTCCGCCGGCGTGACTGCTGGGTTTGATCTGTGCCTGTCGTTCGTTGAAGTCGATTGCGGCGCTGATGTTGCGCTGGCGGTGGCGCGCAATCTGGTGCTGTTCATGCGCCGCCCAGGCGGGCAAACCCAATATAGCGCCGCCTTGAACGTGCAAGCGGCGGCAACACCCGCCATTCGCAAGCTTGTCAGTCAAATAAGCGGCGATCCCACTGGCGATCTGAGCTTGCCCACACTTGCCGAGCGGGCCGGCATGAGCGAGCGCACGTTTTCGAGAGTGTTTCACAAAGAGACTGGCGTCACGCCCGCTGCGTTCGTCGAGATCGCCCGTGTCGATCGCGCCAAGGCTTTGTTGGAAACTTCGTCTTGGCCCTTGGCGCGTGTCGCCGAACGCGCCGGCCTCAATAGTCTTGATGCTCTGCACCGCGCGTTTCAAAAGCGCGTTGGCGTCACGCCCGGTGAATACCGGGAGCGATTTGGGCGCGGCGGCCGTCGCTAGGTTGCGCGGCTGGGCGCAACGCACCGAAGCGCCCTTTCCTCCACATCCCCACAAAAGGATATCGCCCGGCTCTATCGCAAAGACGTTGGAGGTCGCCTAACGCGGGGCCGGGGCCGCATTTGATTTCGATGCGCTCTGAACGATGCGGCCGCCCATGAGCCCATTGTGACACCGGTGAGCCCACAAGCGGCGGGAGGTCCGCCTCGCTGGCGAAACGCGCTCAATTATCGCGCGGCCGGACCCTCTCGCTTTGGCGGCTCCAGGAGGTGAAGCAGGCCTTCCAGCAATTGAATGGGCCGCGGCGGGCAGCCGCGGATATGAAGATCGACGGGAACGACCTTCGACACCGCGCCGATGACCGCATAGCTTTCAGCGAAGAGGCCCCCGTCGATGGCGCAATCACCGACAGCCACCACCCATTTCGGCGTCGGCGTGACGGCGTAGGTGCGCTCGAGCGCCTCGCGCATGTTCTTGGTGACGGGACCCGTCACCAAGAGCACATCGGCATGTCTGGGCGACGCGACAAAACGCATGCCGAAGCGTTCGAGATCGTAGAAAGCATTGTTGAGCGCGTGGATTTCGAGTTCGCAGCCATTGCAGGAGCCGGCGTCGATCTGGCGGATCGAAAGCGAACGTCCCAATCTCCGGCGCGCGGCCTTGTTGAGCCGGCGCGAGAGATCGGCAAGTTCGCTATTCTCCAGCTTCGGCTTTCGCTCAGTCAGAGGCGGCAGAGCGAGCCCGGAGAGAAGATACTTCCACATCAGAGATCGTGACCGGAATAAGAGCAGTTGAAGCTCTTATTGCAGAGCGGGAAGTCGCCGACGATGTTGCCTTCGATCGCAGCTTCAAGCAGCGGCCATTGCATCCAGGAGGGATCGCGCAAATGGCAACGGGCGATGGCGCCGTCGCCATTGAGCCGTAGCCACACCAGCACATCGCCGCGGAAACCCTCGACGAGACCCATGCCCTCTCCGGCGCGGGGCTCAATCTCGGTACGCAGATCGCCCTCTGGCAAGGCGTCTAGCATCTGGGCGATGAGTGTCATGCTCTGCTCGGCCTCGCGAATGCGAATCCAGACGCGCGCATCGACATCGCCCTCGTTGAGCACCGGCGCGACCGGGACGATCTTGTCGTAAGGCGGATATGGAAACGCCGTGCGCGCGTCGAAGGCGCGCCCTGAGGCGCGGCCAACGAAGCCGCCGGCGCCGAACTGGCGCACCAGTTCAGCCTTGACGATCCCCGTTCCAACCGTGCGGTCTTCCAGAGACGGGGTCTCGTCGTAGAGCGTAATCAGTCCGCGGAAGCGGCGGCGCCAATCGCGAAGCCCCTTGCGCAAGCGGCTTGCGCCGCCGGCGTCGATATCGCGCGCAACGCCACCCGGCTCGATCACATCGCGCATCAGGCGGTGACCGAAACACCCATCGGCAGCGCGCAGCACTTGCTCACGCAGGACGGCGCAATGAGCGTGCAGCATGACAAAGGCGGCGTCGTTGCAGATCGCGCCGATGTCGCCGAAATGATTGGCCAGGCGCTCGAGCTCGGCCATCAGGCCGCGCAGCACCTGCGCGCGCTCCGGCGCTTCGACGCCCAGTGCAGCTTCGGCGGCGCGGGCGAAGGCAAAGGCGTAGGCGACGGTGCTGTCGCCGGAGACGCGGCCCGCGAGTTTAGCGCCGCGTTCGAGGCCCGCCCCAGCCATGAGACGCTCGACCCCCTTATGCACATAGCCCAGGCGTTCTTCGAGCCTCACCACCGTGTCGCCATTGGCGGTGAAGCGAAAATGACCAGGCTCGATAATGCCGGCATGGACGGGACCGACCGGAATCTGATGCAGGCTTTCGCCCTCGACAGGCAGGAACGCGTATGGGGCGTGGACGTCTTGCCTCCCCCACCGGCCATGATCGAGCCATGGCCTTTGGTCGACGGCGCCTTCAGCGTCGAGGCCGAACAGGTCCTTGATAGTGCGTTCAAACCTGATTGCGGGCGGGTGCAGCGCCCCGATCGAAGGATAAGTCCCGCCGCTGCTTGCGATGCTTAGCACGGCGATTTCGTGCGCGGCCTCATCGAGAAGCGCCAGATGCACGTCGTTGGCGTCGCCCCACAAGCCAAACAGCGTCAGTTTGCCATCGGCAAGCGCCACGCTTGCTTCGCGCCACTGCGCTGCAGTGACCCCATAGCGCGGCCAGGGTTTGTGGCCTGCGATCGGCGCGGCGCCGGCGATCAAACCCGCGAGCATCATCCCAACCCCCGCGCGACGGCTTGAAACCACGCAACCAGCACAGGCGGCAAGAACACGCCTGCTGCAAACACCAAGGCGAGATGGGCGAACATCGGCAGATAGGAGGCCTTCACCGGCGCGCGGCTGCCGGAGGGCTCACCAAAGGCAAAGCCATGCAGGCGCCACATCAGCGCACCGAAAGCGACGAGCAAGCCGATCGCCAACGGGATCGCCAACAGAGGCGCGCGCGCGAAGGTGGAGCTCACCACCAAGAATTCGCTCATGAACAACCCTGAAGGCGGCAGCCCGGCGATCGCAACAACGCCAAAGATGAGCGTCCAACCGAGTACGGGATGGGTTTCAGTGAGCCCCTTGATGTCGGCGATCTTTTGCGTGCCCTTCACCTGCGCGACATGGCCGACCGAATAAAAGATCGCCGACTTGGTCAAACTATGCATGGTCATGTGCAGCAGCCCGGCGAAATTGGCGAGCGCGCCACCCATGCCGAAGGCGAACGCGATGATGCCCATATGCTCGATCGAGGAATAGGCGAAGAAACGTTTTATGTCGCGGCGGCGGTAAAGCATAAAGGCCGCAAAGATGAGCGACACAAGCCCTAAGAGCGCCATCAGCGGCCCCGGCGCGATGGCGTGGGCGTTGGCGGCTAGGAGAAGTTTGAAGCGCAAAACCGCGTAGAGCGCGACGTTGAGCAAGAGGCCCGAAAGCACGGCTGAAATCGGTGTTGGACCTTCCGCGTGCGCGTCGGGGAGCCATGCATGCAGCGGCGCAAGCCCCACTTTGGTCCCGTAGCCGAGCAGGAGAAACACAAAGGCGACATTGAGCAGTGCGGGATCGAATTCGGCGACACGGCGGATGAGCACCGTCCAGATCATGCCGTCGAGGCCCTCCCCGACCACTGGTCGCGCCGCCATGTAGACGAGAATGGTGCCGAAGAGCGCAAGTGCGATGCCGACACTGCCGAGGATGAAGTATTTCCACGCCGCTTCGATCGCCTCAGGCGTGCGATAGATGCCCACCATCACCACCGTCGTCAGGGTCGCCAATTCAATCGCCACCCACATCAAGCCGATATTGTTGGCCACGAGCGCCAGATTCATGCCGAACATCATGACTTGGTAGAGCGCGTGGTAGAAGCGGAGGTAGGTCGGCGTCAGCCGCCCCGTCTCGATCTCGTGGCCGATATAACTGGCGCTGAAGATGCTGGTGGTGAAGCCGACAAAGGCGTTTAACACAATGAAGACGATGTTGAGATTGTCGACGAGCAGATAAGCGCCGGCGCGTTCGGGTTGGACAAACAGAGCGGCGGCCGAGGCGAGCGTAACTAAGCTCGCCGCCACATTAAGCCAAGCCGAGAAGCGATAAGACGGAATGATCGCCAACAAGGCCGCGGCCATCGCCGGACATATCAGCATCGCCAGGACTGGATCGAAGGATCCGAGATAAGCCGCCCAATTCACAGCCGCTCTCCACGAAAACGATCGAGCGCATGCACATCGACGGTGTCGAACCGCTCGCGGATGCGGAAGAGGAATACGCCGATGACGATGAGCGCAATCAGCACCGAAAAAGCGATGCTGATCTCCACGACGAGCGGCATGCCTTTGGCGCCGGTGGCGGCGAGGATAAGACCGTTCTCCAGCGACATGAAGCCGACGATCTGACTGACGGCGTTGCGGCGCGTCACCATGATGAGGAGCCCAAGCAGGATGACTGCGAGCGCAAAGGCCAGATCTTCCCGAGCGAGCGGATCGGCGTTCGCGGTGACCCGCAACATCACCATCATCGAGAGCGCGACAAGACCAATGCCGGCGAGCATGGTCGGCCCGATGCCCACGACCGTCTCGACTTCGCGATGGATGCCCATGCGCCGCACCATGTTGTGCAGAGCCAAAGGAATGATGCCGGCTTTGAGGATGAGCGCGATCGCAACCGTCACGTAAAGGTGTGGCGCATTCTGCACGTAAGCTTGCCACGCCACCGAGAGCGACAAAACGATGGCGTGGAGCGCAAACACATTGAGAAGCGCATAGAGCCGATCCTGGTAAAGCAGCATGAAACTGACCAGCACCAGCCCGCCGGCGAGGAGATGGGCGATGTCGAAGGCTGCGCCGTGCATGTTCACAGCCCCTGCGACACGAAGCGCAACAACACGGCGAGCAGGCCAAGCATGAGGGCGGCGCCAATGAAGTCAGGAGCGCGGAAGACGCGCAGCTTAGCGAGCGAAGTTTCGAACACTGCGAGCGCTGCGCCGCAGACGATGATCTTGAGGAGATAAATCGCCGCCCCGATCGCCAGATCACGGCCAGCGCTGGCGGCGGGCGCGATGCCCCAGGGCGCGAAGACGCAAGCGATGAGGGAGATATAGACGAGCAGCTTCAAAGAAGACGCCAGTTCGATCAGCGCCAAGTGACGCCCAGAATATTCAAGCACCATCGCTTCGTGCACCATGGTGAGTTCGAGGTGGGTGGCGGGATTGTCGATCGGCATGCGCGCGTTTTCCGCAAGCGCGACCATGATGAGCGCGATGAGTGCAAGTCCTAGCGATACGCGCAAACCCACCGCCGACGACTGCATGAAGTCGGCAATGGTCGAGAGCTGCGTCGATCCCGCTATCAGCGCTAACGTGAACACGATCATGATGAGCGCGGGCTCCGCGAGCGCTGCAATCATCACTTCGCGGCTCGTGCCGATGCCGCCAAAGGCGGTGCCCACATCCATGCCCGCAAGCGCCAAGAAAAAGCGCGCCCCGCCCAGAAGGGCGACGATGGCGATGAGGTCGGCTGTCCAGGAGAACATAAGGCCGGCGGCGAACGTTGGGATGAGCGCTGCGGCGATCCAGGTGGCGGCGAAGATGAGATACGGCGCCGCGCGGAAGAGCCAGGACGCGTTCTCCGCCATGGTCGCTTCCTTGCGCAGCAGGCGAAAGAGATCGCGATAAGGCTGGATGAGCGATGGCCCTCGCCTGCGCACGAGACGCGCTTTGAATGCGCGTACAACGCCCGTCAGGAAGGGCGCCGCCACCAGCACCAGCGCCATTTGCGCGCCCTGCACGAAGAGATCGCGGATGATCAGGGCCATAGCGCAAGCGCCAGCAACAGGACGATGAGCGAAACAAAGACGAGACTGAGATAACGGCGAATGGTCAGAAATTGGAGGTAGTTGAGCTTGTCGGCCACGAACCCCACCAGACCGGCGATTGGCGCGTAGAACGCATCCCAAGCCCGGTCTTTGATCTCGACGCGAAAGCGCGCAGCATCCATCGCACCCGGCGCGGGCATCTCCACCTGTTCTTTTGCTCGAAATACAAAATTGCCAAAAACACGGCGAATGGGCTGCGCGACACTGCCTGCGCCATATTGAGCATTCGCCGCCGGCTCTGGATAGCCGCAATCCCAGGCGGGCGTGCGGCGCAGCGCCCGCGATGCGAACGTGTGGATGGCGATCATCGTCATGAGCATCGAGGCGAGGGCGAACGCAAAAACGAGTAAGCCGTTATAGGAAGAACGGCTCTCGGCGATCGGCACGATCGAGAGCCAGGGATCGCTTGCCTGCCGGGGCATGTGCGCGCCGACCGCCAAGTTCGCCACCGCGGCGAAGCCATCCATGACGAAGCCAGGCAAGACACCCACAAGCAGGCACGCGCCTGTGAGCGCGAGCATCGCGCTCAACGACCAGACATCTGTTTCCTTGGCCTGCGCAGCGGCCTCACTGCGCGGCCGACCGAGGAAGGTCACACCGAACGCACGGACGAAGCAGGCGCCGGCGAGTGCGGCGGCGAGCGCCAACATCACCCCGACCCCCGGCACGAGGATCTTGAGAGGCCATTGCGGAAGCTCCGGACTAAGCAAAATCGCCTGCAGCGTCAGCCATTCGGAGGCGAAGCCGTTGAAGGGCGGCAGCGCGGAGATGGCCACGCTTGCGCCCAGGAAGGCGAGCGCGGTGGCGGGCATTCGGTGGATGAGGCCGCCCTGCTTGTCCATGTCACGCGCACCCGTCGCTTCAAGCACGGCCCCGGCGCCGAAGAACAAGACGCTCTTGAACAGACTGTGATTGAAGGCGTGAAAGATGGCGGCGGTGAAGGCGAGCGCGGCTGGCGCGTGCATGCCATTGGCTTCGAAGGCGAGAGCCAGGCCTAAGCCTACGAATACGATGCCGATATTTTCGATCGTGCTGTAGGCGAGCACGCGCTTTAGATCCGTCTCGATCACGGCGAACAACACACCCAGCACGGCGCTGAAGCCGCCGATACAGACGACAACGAGGCCCCACCACCATTGCGGGGCGCCGGCCAGATCGAAGACGATGCGAATAAAGCCGTAGACGGCGACCTTGGTCATGACGCCGCTCATCAGCGCCGAGACATGGCTCGGCGCCGCCGGATGAGCGAGCGGCAGCCAAACGTGCAGCGGCGCAATTCCCGCCTTTGACCCTGCGCCGACGACGGCGAGCGCCAGGATCGCCGCCGCCATCAGGGCCGGCGGGGGATGCGCGCGCATCGCCGCGAAATCGTAGGCGCCGCCAACGCCGGCCAGCACGCCGAAACAGAAGAGCAAGGCCAGCGTGCCGAGGCTCGCCATCACAATGTAGATCAGGCCTGCGCGCGCGTTCTCGCCTTGGCGATGATGCGCCATCACCAGCGCCCATGATGCAAGAGACATAAACTCCCAGCCGAGGAGAAATGAAAACGCATCCGCCGCGAGCACGACGATGTTCATGGCGGCGAGGAAGAGCGGAACGAAGGGCAAGACGCGCCCGCGCGCTGGTTCATGGCGCCCGTGGCCGACAGCGAAAATGCAAGCCCCCGCCGCACCAAGATTGACGATGCCGAGGAACGCCGCCGAAAGCGCGTCGAGCCTAAAATGCGCGCCGACCCACGGTAAACCGAGCGGCAATGTTATTTCCGCGGCGCCATCGCCGCGCAGGAGGTGGGTGGCTGCTGAAACAAGCACGGTCGCCGCGGCGGCGAAGCTGAGGAGATAGATGAACGCGTTGGACGCCTTTGCCTTGAAGGTCAGGAGCGCGAGCGGGCCAAGCGCAAGCAGTGCGCCAACACCGAAGAGGCAGGCCTGCAATGGCGGCGCGGCGAACTCGGCAAGGCTTAAGGGTGCGCTCGTCACGACTTGCGCGCCGGCTTGGTCTTGAGCCGCACGCCGCGGCCTCCGCCCTGACTTGCCGCCCCTCGCCAATGAGTTCGATCCCCACTGCGTCGAGCGCGCCGATGAGCTTGGTGAGCAAGTCCACATTGCCGCGTATGACGCCTTCGCTCGCTTCCATGCGCTGGATGGTCGGCAATGAGAGGCCGGCGCGCAGAGCCAAGGTGCGCTGATCAAGTGCGGCCAGAGCCCTCGCGGCGCGAAGTTGTGCGCTTGTTATCATGTTCTATGCATCACTTCTGATGGATTTGCCATAATATTTCCGATTCGGCAACGCTCGTCGACTTGGGCGTCTGGGTCAGAGATCATGCCGGGAGGCGCAGGCCAGGCATTGAGCGGGAGCGACTTATGAACCTTGAGCACTGGGTTGCGGCAGCGACGCTGCTCGGGAACATCACACTCGTCATCACCTTGTTGTTTGTTGGACTCCAGGTTCGTCAGGCCGAGCGCAATCAGCGCGCTCTGATGCAACAAGGCCGCGCCGACCGTATCGGTTTCCAGGCCTTGGACGTCGCGGCGAATAGCGAATTGGGGCGTGTGTTCGACACAGGCATGTTTCAACCGCAAAAACTGTCTCGCGAAGAGTTCGGACAATTCCTGCTTATTGGGCGCGCCATCTTCGTCAGCGCCGAGGATTCTTTTCTACAGAACGAGCAAGGAATGCTTGGCGCCGTTGCGTTCGATTCACACATTACGGGCGTGCGCCGAATGATGAGCATGTGGCCAGGCCTTCGCGCTCTGTGGCGCATCATGGCTTCGCAATACGGCGAGGACTTTCGTCGGCATATGACCGAGATTGCGGAGGCGGCGTCGCGTCAACCGGCCCCCGATTTGTTCGCGGCGTGGCAAGAGCTCGTGCGAACCGATCTGGCGCCTATCGACCCTCAATCCGATGCTTCGCGACACGGCGCCTAAACCGCCAAGACGCCAGTCGCAGAAATCCAATTCCAGACACGGGCGTGAATGCGCTCAAAACCCGACATCCGATGAATTCTCGCGATTGGCGAGAACATTGATCACACCGACGCCACGACGCCGGGTCAATCCATCAAGCCTCTCCGGTTAGTCCCTTGTCGAGGCGCAACGTGATGGCGTTAGCTGAACCCGCTGTTTAGCGGGGGCCCTCATGCGCCGTTTCATCTTCCTTCTCGCCATCGCCGCCTGCATGAGTTTTGGCTCGCCGCAGGCGCCGGCGCAGACCGCGCCCACCGCCGCTGACCTCGAGCATCAATTCGACGCCGCCATCAATCCCACCGAAATGGGCGAGTGGATGAGGACTATGGCGGCGGAGCCCAACCATGTCGGCTCCCCGCACGATCGAGCAAACGCCGAGTGGGTGATGGCGCAATTCAGAAGCTGGGGTTGGGATGCCAGGATCGAAACATTCGAGGTGCTCTACCCCACTCCGATCCGCGTCGCTCTTGATCTCGTCAGCCCAAACAGTTTCTCCGCGACTTTGACCGAGGCGGCCTATCCCCGGCGACGCCACTTCCTCGCGCACAGAACACGAATTGCCAGCTTATGTCGCCTATCAGGGCGATGGCGACGTCACAGCGCCGCTCGTCTACGTGAATTACGGCATGCAGGACGACTACAAAGCGCTGGAGCGCATGGGCGTGGATGTGCGCGGCAAGATCGTTATCGCCCGGTATGGCCGGGGCTGGCGCGGTCTGAAGCCAAGGCTTGCGCAGGATCACGGCGCCATCGGCTGCATCATTTATTCCGATCCCCGCGACGACGGTTACTCAACGGAGGAAACCTATCCCGCCGGCCCGGCGCGGCCTCCGCAGGGCTTTCAGCGCGGCTCCGTCGCCGACATGCCGCTCTATCCCGGCGATCCATTGACGCCAGGCGTTGGCGCAACGGGCAACGTGCATCGCCTCACGCGCGCAACCGCGCCGACCATTCTGAGGATCCCGGTGCTCCCGATTTCCTACGCCGACGCGCGCCATTTTCTGGAAGCGCTGGGCGGGCGGGTCGCGCCGCCGGATTGGCGCGGGGGTTTGCCGATCACT
The DNA here is from genome assembly GCA_963847165.1 of uncultured Pseudomonadota bacterium. Classification (GTDB taxonomy): domain Bacteria; phylum Pseudomonadota; class Alphaproteobacteria; order Caulobacterales; family Aquidulcibacteraceae; genus Vitreimonas. The sequence goes on along the minus strand of CAWJYY010000008.1, from coordinate 232,077 downwards.
TATCATGTGGGAGGCACGAATGCGGCGACGGCCCATCTCGTGGTCCAATCGGAGTGGTCGCTGAAGACAATCTACGATGTCGTGGCCACGATGACGGGATCTGAGTACCCCGATCAATGGATCCTGCGCGGTAATCACCACGATGGTTGGGTTTTCGGCGCCTCCGATCCGATGAGCGGCCACATCGCCATGATGGCCGAAGCCAAGGCGATCGGCCAACTCGCCAGGACCGGCTGGCGCCCGCGGCGCACTCTCGTTTACCTGAGCTGGGATGGCGAAGAACCGATGCTGCTCGGCTCTACCGAGTGGGCCGAGACACACGCCGCGGAGCTGCGGCAGAAGGCGCTCGTCTACATCAACACCGACACCAACGCCCGCGGAACGCTAAGCGTCGAGGGAAGTCATTCCCTGCAGCATTTGGTCGCGAGCGTGGCGGCGGACGTCATCGACCCGGAAACGCATGTGTCGGTCGATGCACGCAGACGCGCCGCCGCGATGGTCGCTGGCAGCGCATCCGGCGCAAGCGAGCGCGTGAAGGCCGTCGCGAGAGCGGCAGCCGACGCAAGCCAGGATGTGCCGCTCGATCCGCTCGGTTCAGGCTCGGACTATTCGAGCTTCCTCCAGCACCTAGGCATCGCCTCGCTTAATGTCAGCTATGGCGGCGAAGGCGAATCCGGCGGGGTGTATCATTCGGCTTACGACACCTGGGAGCACCATTCGAGATTTGTGGACCCTGGTTTCGCTTATGCGCGCGTCATGGCGCAAACCACTGGCCGGCTTGTGCTTCGCATGGCGCAAGCCAACGCGCCCTTGCAACGATACAGCGACTTCGCCGACACCGTTTCCACTTATGTCGATGAGGTGAAGAAGCTCGCCAACGACAGACGCGAAGCGCAGATCGCGCAAGCTCGCATGATCACCACAAACGCGTTTCATTTGGCCGACGATCCGACATTAAGCAGCGGTCCGCCAACACCGCTGCGACCCGTCCCCTTCTTCAATTTCTCGCCACTCGAAAACGCGGTGACGCGCCTTAAAGCCAGCGCGACGGCGTATGACACCGCGCTCGCTCAGCACGGCGCATCCTTGCCGGAGGCCACGAGAGGACGCTTGGTCGCGCTGGCGGGTCTTACCGAACAGGCGCTCACACAGGAGCCGGGCCTGCCCGGCGGGCGCGGTTGGTACAGGAATATGATCTATGCGCCAGGGCGCTTCACCGGCTATGGCGCAAAGACCCTGCCTGGCGTGCGCGAGGCGATCGAAGACGAGCGCTGGGCCGACGTCGATATTTATGCAGCGCTCGCGGCGAGAGCGCTCAACGCTTACGCCGACCGGCTGGACCAGGGCGTTGCTCTCATCAATGGCGCGCAGCCTGCGAGATAGCGGGTCTTCGTCGCCGGCGTCAGCATTGGTCCAACACACTCCCCCAAGGGCGAGTTAGTACACAATCGCGCAGCGGACGTTCGCGCCTACATAGCGTCGATCCGAGCCTCGCCTACTTCAGCGACGGCGTCTCCACCGAAATACAGGCCACGCTGGCGCAATATCAACAAGGCGTTCGCGTTGCGGGCCTTGCCACAAGCTTCCAGTTTCGCGGCGCGCAGAAAGAGCCCGCGCATGTGCGTCTAGCCATGAGCGCCACCCACGTCGTGGACGGTTCGGTGCGGCGAGAGGGAAGCGAAGTGCGCATCGTCGCCGAACTCGTCGACGCCAGAAACGGCGCCGTGGTCTAGACCAAGAGACCAAAAACATGACTACCTACGTATGCGCCCCTCTTTCGGGACATTCGCGCGCAATGCCCCTATAGTGGGACAGTTGGGTTTTGCGCCCTATTATTGGGTCATAAAGGTGCGGTGTTAGCGAACCGCTAATCGTCATGGCCCTAGGATTAAACAAATGGCCTCCCGCCGCCCTCCCTTCACCCATGCAGTCATTATGGGTGATCTCGTCCGTAGCGAGGCTGCAAACGCGCCCATGCGCCTGCACCGGGTGTTCAATGCCGCCGTCAAAGCCGCGAACGCAACTCATCGACGTACGATCGCCTCTCGACTCACCATCACCCTTGGCGACGAATTCCAAGGTCTCGTCCGCTCGCTGGGCGCCGGCTTGACGATTATGCGCGACGTTCGCGAACGCTTGCTCGTCGACGGTGCGGAATGTCGTTTTGTACTGGGCTTGGTCCGTATCGACACCGAGCTCAATCCCAGCATCGCCTGGAATATGATGGGTCCCGGTCTTGCAAGGGCTCGCGAGCGGCTTGGCGAAAAGCGACTTCCGAGCGCCTACCGCTTCTCCTTCCCGCGCGACGCCGTGCTTCAAACTCTCTTAGACGCAATAGGCTATTCGTTGACGGAGGTCGAAGAAGACTGGACCGACAGACAGTTCGAACTGGCGCGGGCCGTACGCCGCAACCACGAACATCCAACTGCAGTAGCCGCTGAACTCAACCTTGCACCAAGGACGTACTACAAAATTCGGCGCGCGGCGCGCATCGAATTCTATGAGAATCAGTGGAACGCGCTGAAGATTGCGGCCGCCGATCTGGACAAACGTTACAAGCTGGCATGACACAGCATCTCGCGCTTTCGATCTTTGTTTACACCGCAATCCTTTGGTTGCTGACCACGGGAGGGAACTGGGTCTGTCGCGGAATTCTCGCGCTCACTCAGGTTGTTCCGACGCCGCAGCAATCCCCACCGGCCGCGGGCGCGGCGCCTGGAACGCCTACGGCGATCGCGGAGTCCAATCCAAGGCTGCGAGCCGGACGCATGATCGGTCGTCTCGAACGCATTCTCATTATGCTGGGGCTCGCCTCCAACAGCTGGGAAGTGCTCATTGCCGTGATCGCCCTTAAGACTGTCGCTCGCTACAACGAGCTCGATAAGCAAATTGCCGCCGAGTATTTCTTGATCGGGTCGCTGACGAGCATCCTCTGGGCGATTTTGATCACGGCGATTGGGCTTCAGTACGACTCGCATTGCGGCCTGCATCTCGCCCAGGCGCTACGCACTCTGACTCGATAGTTGCACCAGCGATGCCTCTATACCGAGCGCGGCGGCCTGCTTCTCCACGTTGATGACGGGGAGTGTGGTCGCAATTCCGGGCGTCAATCCTGAAGCAGTTTCGATGGATGCACGCCTAGCTGATCAGCAAGACGCACCATAACCAGCAGACTTGGATTGCGCCTGCCACGTTCAATTCCGCGGAGATAGGTGACATCGATCTCGGCATCGCCGGCGAGGTCTTCCTGACTCAGACCGCGTCGCTTCCTAAGCTTAAGAATATTGGCGCCGACGATGGCCCGCCAGTTCATAAACAGACTGAACGAGACAATGACTATAGTCACCAGGGACTATAGTCCCTATATTGCGGCCTAAGTCGTTGCAGTCCTGAGAGGACCCAAGGTGGATCTCGCAGAGCAAGCAGTCGGGGCCGAGGGACATCTCTCCTCGATGGGCCTTTATTCGATGGCCCGCATTGTTGATTCCGACAGGGCGATCGACATCGCGATCAACCTGGGTTCAGCGCGCTCGCTGGTCATCCGCTGCGTCGCCGAATGCTCACCTGCTGACTATTGCGTTTTAGCAACGATGCTTATGGATGGCGACTTCGACCGGGCGATCCTGGTCTATTGCGACAGCGAACAACCCCATCTTTCCGACGCGATCGAGAGCTGGCCGATCTCGCGGTTCAATGAACTTGCCCGCTCTCTGGCTCGGGATAGCAGCGCATGAGCCGGCTTGCCGAGTTCACCCGGTTGTTTGCAGCCGAGGCGCCAAGGCTGCAGCGCTTCCTCCGCCGCTTCGGGCCCGCCGTCTCGGCTGAGGACATTGCGCAAGACAGCTTTGAGCGACTCTGTGCGGCGGAGCCGGGGAGCGTGATCTCGCCGCGAGCGTTCCTTTTCCGCACCGCGCGCAACCTCGCCATCAATTCCGTGATCCGCCAAGCGCGAGCGCCAGTGCGCAGCGCCGATCCCTATGAGCTGGAAGGAACCTCGACCGAACCTGATCCGGAAGAACATCTCATTCTGAGCGAAGCGGTCCAGCGCCTCGATTGCGCGCTTGCAGCCCTCCCCGACCACAAGCGCAAGGCGCTAATTCTCTTCAAGCTCGAGAAGCACTCGTATAGAGACATCGGCGCGCGCCTCGGCGTCTCGCCCCGCACCGTCGAACGATATGTCGCGGACGCACTTGCCCATTGCTTTGAAGAGCTTCGCGATCTGCGCGAAGAATAGCGAAACGGACCGGACGGCGGATGAAGCGATCGTTGAGCGACGCCGAGCGCGATGCGAGCCGTTGGATTGCGCGCTTGGAAGCGCACGATGTCACGCTCCGCGACCACCAGCGTTTTCGCGCCTGGCTGGCGCGCTCGCCTGAGAACCGGCTCGCCTATGAAGGCCTCGCACGCACCTGGGACAAGCTCGACGCCCTTCGCTTCATCACGCCGAACGCCGACACTCCATCCCAGCCTCAAAGTCGGCGTTGGCTGCTGCTCGGCGGCGCGGCGGCGGCCGCCGCGGTTACGGGGGTGGCCATCTTCTCGAGCATCGAGGCGGCCAGCGCCACGCCCTATGCAACGCGCGTGGGTGAACGAAAATCGGTGACATTCGCCGACGGCTCCACGGCTGAACTCAACGCCGACAGCGCCCTGCGCGTTTCCATCTCCGCGGCCAAGCGGCGCGTGCGGCTCATCCAAGGAGAAGTCCTCTTCACCGTCCGCCCTGATGCGGAGCGACCCTTCGTGGTTGAGACATCGTTCGGGGAATTGCGCGTCCACGGCACAACGTTCCTGGTCAAGTTGGGCGTCGCCAGCGCGCGCGCCACCGTCTTTCAAGGCGTCGTCGAAGGCGTACGCGATGGAGGCTTCTTCTCGGCGCCCGCTTCGGCAAGCGCCGCCGCAAATCAGGAACTGGTTCTCGACCGCACGCGCATCGCCCAGACGGCGGTGGCGCCGCAGGCTCTGGCTCATCGGCTTTCCTGGCGCGAGGGCATGCTCGCTTTCGACGGCGACACGCTGGCCGACGCGGCGCTCGAAATTGAACGCCAAACTGGCGTTCGTTTCCAATTCGCAGATCCCGAGATCGCCGCGATGCGGGTCGGGGGCTATATCAGCGCCGTCGACGTCGACGCGTTCATCGAACTGGTCGAGACTGATCTGCATCTGCACGCGCAAAGACAATCGCCGAGCGCCATCCTCATTAGCCGCTAAGGCTTCGACCTCGCGTCGAGGCCTGCGGGGTTTTTCAAACTCGATTGTCTTTCTCTCCTGAACCGCTCGGCACGAGGCGGAACGGGGGAGGTTCATGGGCAGGCGACTTCTGGCCGGAACGAGCGCGCACGCGCTCCTTGCCGCCACTTTGGCTTCATTATCGGCGCTCGGTGCGCCCCCACGCGCTGAGGCGCAGGCGGCGCAAGCGACGGCGATACGCATCGATTACAACATCGCGGCGCAGCCGCTCTCTTCGGCGCTCAGCGAGTTTGCGCGCCAATCCGGGGTGCGGGTGCTCTATCGTTACGATCAGCTTGCGCGCGTGAACGGCCAAGCCGTGCTCGGCCGCTTCTCGCGCGAGGAAGCGCTGACGCGCCTGCTCGCCAATTCCGGGTTCGCCGCTCATATCGAAGGCGACAGCGTGCGGCTGGAAGAGCTGCCGCGCCCCCAGCACGTCAGCAGCGACGGCATTGATGCGACCCAAAATCCAGCATCGATGTCGGGCGCCGCCGACACCAACGCAAACACACAAGCGCAAGCGGGCGCGCAAGCCGCCGACGAAGAAATTGTCGTCACCGGCACCCGCATTCGTGGGCGCGCGCCGGTCGGATCCGAACTCGTCACCATCGATCGCGACGCCATCCAAGCCAGCGGCGTCGCCACCACCGAAGACTTGATGCGCACGCTGCCGCAAGTGTTCACCGGCGGCTTTGCCCAACATATCTCGTTCCAAGGCGGCAATATTGGCGGCGGCTCAAGCGTCAATCTGCGCGGCCTGGGCCCTGACGCCACTTTGGCGCTGGTCGACGGCCATCGCTTGCCGGTGATGGGCTTGCAGGCGAACTTCGCGGACATTTCCAGCATCCCCACAAGCGCCATCGAGCGCGTCGAAGTGCTGCCCGACAGCGCCTCGGCGATCTATGGCTCCGACGCCGTGGGCGGGGTCGTCAATTTCATCCTCCGCCGCCAACTCGACGGCGCCGAATTGGGCGTGCGCACGGGCGCCGTCACTGACGGGGACTTGCGCGAAAACCGCGTCACCGCCGCAATCGGCGGCTCGCTGGGCGATCTTTCGCTCTTCGCGGCTTATGAATATCTCGACCGCACGGCGCTCGCGATGGCCGACCGGCGCTACATGGCCGACAGCGATTTAACCGCGCTCGGCGGCGGCAATTTCGATCTGACGCGCGCCAATCCAGCGACGCTCAATGTGTCGGGCCTCGGTCAATTTGGAATTCCCACCGGCCAGGACGGGCGCAACCTGACGGAAGCGCAGCTTCTGCCCGGCGTCGTCAACCGCGCCAACGCCAATGCGGGTCTCGACGCCCTGCCCGACGAGACCCAAAACGCGCTTTTTCTATCGGCCGATTGGCGCTTGAGCGACACGCTGCGCTTCACCGCCGATGCGCGTTACGCCGACAAGACCTTCGAGCAAAACGACGCCCATAACACTCGCCGCCTGACCATTCCGGCAAGCAACGCCTTTCGCGCCGTCAACCATCTCTTCACCGGCCGCACCGTGACGGCGGACTATGATTTCTATCGCGATCTGGGTCCGCGTCTTGAGCAAGGCGAAACCGAGACGCTCGACCTCTCAGCCGCGCTCGACTGGGACTTCTCCGAGACTTGGCGCTTCGAACCGAGCGTCTCATACGGACGCGTCACCAGCGACCATTACCAGCGCAACATGGTCAACACCGCCGCACTTGCGGTCGCACTCGCCAGCGGCGACCCCACCACCGCCTTCAATCCGTTCGGCGACGGCTCCTTCACCAATGCAAGCGTGCTCAATAGCATTCGCGGCTTTGCGCTCAATGCGCTCAGCTCCGAAAGCTGGAGCCTCGATGCAAAGGCCGATGGCGAACTTCTGCAATTGCCGGCAGGCGCCGCGCGCCTCGCCGTTGGCGTCAACCATCGCCACGAATTCTTCGAGATCGGCGACACCGACAATCTGACTTCGCTTGCGGCGACGCGCTCGACGACCACGTCCAACGACCGAGATGTCGATGCGGCTTATGCCGAACTGCTCATTCCGGTGTTTGGACCTAGTGCGCCTGCGCCTCTGGGGCGTTCGTTCGACCTCTCGCTCGCCGGGCGCTTCGAGCGCTACAGCGATTTCGGCGACACTTTCAATCCCAAGGTCGGCTTCAATTGGGCGCTCACCGACGCCCTCTCCTTCCGCGGCTCATGGGGCACATCGTTCCGCGCGCCTAACCTAGCCGACCTCGATCCCTCCGGCACATTGAGCCGCCGCCAAGTGCGCGGCCTCAACATCACCGACGTTGGATCGCCGACCGGACGCAGCAATATTCTGCTGATCCTGGGCGCCAATCCGGATTTGAAAGAACAACGCGCCGAGAGCTGGTCGGCGGGCTTCACTTACGCGCCGCCCGACACGCATTTGCGGTTCGACGCAACCTATTTCGACGTGCGCTTTTCGGATCGCATTTCCAGCATCAACAACATCGCCGCCGCCCTTAATCCGAGTTCTGAATTCGCCTCGTTGATCGATCGCAGTCCCGACCCCGCGAAGGTCGCGGCCCTGCTTGCGGAAGCGCAGGCGCTCGGCGCCAGCGGCGGCTTCAGCGCCTCCGACATCAGCGTCATCGTCGACGCCCGCTCGCAGAACTTGGCCGTCACCGACGTCACCGGCCTCGATGCGGGTCTTACCTATTCCTTGCCGCTCGCTGGCGGCGATCTCGAGCTCTCCGCCAACGCCACCTATTTGTTTGAATTCCTGCGCGGCGCCTCGCCGACCGCAACGCCGGTGGATGTCGTGGATACGGTCGGCAATCCTATCGATTTGAGGGCGCGGCTCGGCGCCACCTGGCGCAACAATGCGGGCTCGGCTTCGCTCTTCGTCAATTACGCCGACGGCTATCGCGACAATCTGAGTTCGCCCAATCGCCACATCGGCAGCTGGACGACGGTCGACCTCACCTTGAGCGCCAATTTGCCCTCCGCCTTCGCCATCCGTCCGGATCATCCCTCCGAGATCGCGCTCTCAGTGCTCAATCTCTTCGATACCGATCCGCCGTTTGTGAACAACGCTCTGGGCGTCGGCTATGACCCTTCCAATGCCGATCCGCTCGGACGCTTCGTGAGCGTCGAGGTCCGAACCCGCTTTTGATGCTCACGGGCGCACTGATGGCGGCGGCGCTAACTTGCGCGCCGCCGCCATCTCCTCATCCACACATGGTCGTCGACGCCGAAGCCCTGCTGGCGCTTCGTGATGTCTCGGGTCTGAGCCTCTCCCCGAATGGCCGCGAGATCGCCTACCAGCTGCAGGAGGCCGATCTCGCGACCAATTCCTATCGCTCCGTCTGGTGCGTGGCGCCCATCGACGGCCGCACGGGTGCGCATCTGGTGGGCGATGGCGGCGATATTCTGATGCCGCTCCTCGCCGGCTTGGGCGCCCCACCGGCATGTGGAACACGCTCGCCGCACGCTGGCGGCCGGATGCCGGCGCCATCGCTTTCATCGCCAGGCGCAATGGTGAAAGCCAGATCGAGGTCTGCACGCTTTCGCCTTCGCACTGCCTCCAAGCCACGCACAGCGCCGGCGACGTTCGCGACTTCATCTGGACGCACAATGGCGCGGCGCTGATTTATGAGGCGCGGCCTTCGCGTGAATATCGGCGGGAGCTGCTGCAAAGCGAGGGCGATGCGGGCTTCCATCTCGACGATCGCTTCGATGTCTTTCACGCGCTCGCGCCGCTTCGGTTGCACGAGACGCCCGACTTGATCTTGGCGCTTGATCTGGCGACCGGCCAAGAGCGGCCGGCGTCAAGCCAGGAGCGCGATGCCTTCAACAACGAACGCCGCGCGCCGCTTTCGACGACCATGGGCGCAGCGCGAAGCCTTTCTCTCCTCTCCGACGCGCCGGTCACCACGCCCGCCCTTCTCAATGGCCGCGATGCCCGCGACTTCGTCCGCCTTGGCTCGGGTTTCGCCTGGACTGCGCCCGCTTTTCCCAACCTCGCCGGCGCCGAGCCGCCGCTTACGCTCTTCGCCATCGCCGGCGCAAGCGGAGACGCCGTCCGCTGCGCGCAGGGCGCCTGCATCGGGCGCATCGTCGAAATGGCGGCGACCCCCGACCAAACCCGCATTCTCTTCATCAAGCGCGAAGGCTGGGATTTCAGTCGCCACGCTCTTTATCTCTGGGATGTCGCAGCCAATCGGGTTCGAAGGATCTGGGCGGGCGAGGATGTCGTGCGCGTCTGTTGGCCGCGCGCAAACGATGCTCTCTGCCTGCGCGAGGGCCCGACCCAGCCGCGCCAGATCGTCAGCATCGATTATGCGACAGGCGCCGTTCACGTCGTCATCGACCCCAATGCCGAGCTGCCGCGTTCCGCCTTTGCGCCGGCGCGCAAACTCGAATGGCGAACGGCGCGCGGCGACGCCGTCTTTGGATATTTAGTGCTGCCGCCGGGACGCTTGGCGCACGGCCTGCCTTTGATCGTGGTGCAATATCGCGCCACCGGCTTTCTACGCGGCGGCGTCGGCGACGAATATCCCGTGCAAGCCTTCGCCCATCGCGGCTTTGCCGTGCTGGTGTTGGAGCGTCCCGACCCCAATGCCCTCCTTGCCGCAAGCAATGACGGCGAGGAGATCGATCGGCGCGAATGGCAGGGCCTGAGCGAACGCTGGCGCACGCTTGCGGCGCTGACCTCAGGCATCGACCTCCTGGCTAGCGCCGGCGTCATTGACCGCGCCCGCGTCGGCGTCACAGGCTTAAGCGATGGCGCCGAGACCACGGTGTTTGGGCTCATTCATTGCGGCTGCATCGCCGCGGCGGCGATCTCGAGCGGCGTGCACGACCCCATCTCGTATTTCTTCTCATCCGACGCTGAACGCGCGGCCATGCGAGCCGGCGGACGCGGACCCGAAAGCGGCGCTCAAGGCGCGACCTGGAGCGAACTCTCGCTTTCGCGCAACGCCGTCAGAGTGACAGCGCCCATCCTCGCCCAAGCCGCCGATCGCGAAACTGTCTTCATGCTGGAAGCGCAGCGCACCTTCGCCGATCTCGGCCGAGCCTTTGACCTCTACATCTTTCCAAATGAATTTCACGTCAAATGGCAGCCAAGGCATCGCGCCGCCATCTATGAGCGCAGTCTCGATTGGTTCGCGTTTTGGCTTCTGGGCGAAGTCGATCCCAGCCCCGCCAAGGCGGGGCAATACGCGCGCTGGCGCGCTTGGTCCGACCGGCGCGCTCTCGCCCACGACCGCCACTAAGCCTAGTCCGCACTTCGCAGCTCGCCATTTGCAGGTCGTAGTCGTTGCGGAGTGGCCGGTGGTTGCGAAACGAACGCTCGCCTCGCGCAAGTCCTCAGCAAGTGGGCGTGCACGGACAGCGTCGCTGTTCCCGGAAACGCCGTAAGGTATTGGTTTTAGCTAGCTTCAAACCCAATTACTTGAATCATCTATTTCGCTACAAATGAGCCGCCTCCAACTGCTTGGCGTCTCTTACCGCCGCCAGCGCCCGAGGCGCCCGAGTAAAATCCGTCGCTGGATGTCGTCCATGGATCTAACCGAGGCTGAACGGCTGTTATCGGCAAGCTCCGACTATCGCGTGCTGCGCCGCGTGCCCCCATCGTCGCAATGGCCCCTTGCCAGGGCACAGAGTGAAACCCGTCGCGCCATCCTTGTCGACACCGAAACGACTGGGCTCGATTCTGACGCCGACGAAGTCATCGAACTGGCGCTCTTGCCTTTCGACTATGAGCGCGACAGTGGACGCATCGTCGCCGTGCATGAAGCAGACGCGCTTTCGGCGTTTCGCCAACCATCGTCGCCAATACCCCCCGAGGCGACGAAACTTCACGGCATCACCAATGAGATGGTGAAAGGCGCCGCGATCGACGCCGAGCGCGTAAGGCGAATCGTCGAAGGCGCCCACCTCATCATCGCCCATAACGCCGGCTTCGACCGGCCAATGGTCGAAAAACACTGGCCGATCTTTCAAGACAAGCACTGGGCCTGCTCTTTCGTCGACATCGATTGGAAAGCCGAGGGCGTGAGCTCGGCCAAACTCGATTATTTGCTTTATGCGCAAGGCTGGTTTCACGATGGCCACCGCGCCTTGTCGGATGCTTTGGCCACACTCTTCCTCCTCACCCTGCCGCTGCCGCGATCAAAAGACTTGGCGCTGGCCTCGCTCTTGCGTTGCGCGCGGACGCCGTTGCGCGCCGTGCGCGCCGAAGAAACCGCCTTCGAGCAGCGCGCGGCGTTGAAAGGACGCGGCTATCGCTGGGATGAAGGCAAAGGCAAACGAACCAAGGCATGGTGGATCATGACCAGCGATGCCGACGCCGAGATCGCCTGGCTGCGATCCGAGATCTATCGCAAGGAGCGCGACATTCCCGTCGTCAACGTGCCTCCAACCAGACGCTATTCCTCTCGCCTCTGGCCGCAGTGAGCCTCACTTCAGATAGCCGCCGACATATTGGGCGGCCTCTTCGTCAGGCACGATTTCCAGCGCATCCTTCGCCAGCACGCGCGACTGGATCGCCTCGATTTGATCGGCCGGGGCGTCTAGCCAGCTTTTGCACTCGGCCACATTGGTCAGGATCACCGGCATCGCCTTGGCGTGAACGGGCGCCACGAGATCGTTGGCTTCGGTGGTGAGAAAGCTGAAAAGCTTGTGGGCGCCGACATTGGGCTCTTTCTTCGAGCCATAATCGCCCTCCCAATCGCGCCAGAGCCCAGCGAAGAAGAGCATGCGCCGATCAGGCGGCGCAAACCAGCGGATGACTTTTTTGCCCTTGGGTGAGCTATCTTCGTATTCGCTGAAGGCGGTGAACGGGACAAGGCAGCGGTGCTGATTTCCCAATAGCGGACGCCAATGCGGGCTCTTAATGTTGCGGATATTGGTGACGGGCGCAGCCCCGAATTGCGGAGGACCGGGCAGGCCCCATCGCATCTTGGTCCATTAGAGTTCGCCGTTGTCAGCGGCTTTGATGACCGGGCCGAAGCTCTTGGGAAACACTTCCAGCACCGCGTTGCCGAGCACCGGATTGATGCGCGTCTCGCTCCATTCGTCGAAGCCGTAATAGTCTTTTTCCATGCCGGCTTTGCGGATGTCTGAGGCGTAGCGGTTGCACATGGAATGGAGATTAGTGTGTTGCGCCTCGCCTCGCCAGCCGCGAGGCCGGTTTGCGTCCATGGACGCGCCCGACCGCCTCATCATGGCCGCCATGGCCGCGTCCGTGAAAGTTTCACGGGTTGAGGCGCCCTGGACCACTCAAGAACGTGCTGCCCCGCTCATAGAAGCGCAACACCGCCTCTTCAGCCTTGCTCAAGCCGATACGGACACTTCTGCCGATCTTTCGCGGCGGCCGCCGCGTCGAGAGCCAGAGCGCATCGCTGCGCGTGAGATCGACGCCATCGAGACTTCGATCGATCGCCAGCGCCTGGCAGAGCCGCCCGGGACCGCGCAGCAAGTCTCGCGTCGTCGCCCCTGGTCGGCGCCTTTGCATGGCGGCCAAACCCGACACCGGTTCAAGCGCACGAATGAGGACGGCCGCTCCCTCTTCGGCCTCGCCCGCTGAAACATTGAAACACCACCAAGCGCCGTAGATGCGATAGACATAAGCATGTCCACGCGCGGTGAAGATCGAAGCATTGCGCTTGGTTCTTCCATTGAAGCCATGGCTTGCCGGATCGCCGGGCAAATAGGCCTCCGTCTCCACAATCCGCCCCGACATCACTTGCTGACGGTGACGCCGAACCAAGGTGACCCCGATCAGGAAGCGCGCAAGCGCGATCGGATCGGCCGGCAGTTCGGATCGACGCAACGATCCCGGCGCTGGATCGAGGCGAGGCTCTCAGCGCCTCACTCATGCTCATGCCGGTGATGCAAGTCTGGAAAATGCGGATGGCGATGGACGAGACGCACATGTTGGTGGCGATGGGTGTGGGGCTCGCCTAGCGGTGCGTCTGGAGCGTGAGCATGGCGATGGTGCTCGTCATGGACATGGGCGTGTTCATGCTCGATCGGCTCATGCACGTGTTCATGTTCGTGCCGCTCAGTCAAATGCAGGGTGACCCCGAAGCCCATGAGCGCGCCGGCGACCAGCAAAGTCCAAGAGATGGGATCGCCAAGCAAGGCGACGCCGAGGACCGCGCCGAAAAAGGGCGCGACAGAAAAATAGGCGCCCGTGCGCGCCGCCCCGACATGACGCAACGCCATGACAAACAGAACGAGGCTGACGCCATAGCCGAAAAAACCAACGAGCCCCGCCGCGGCGACCAAAGCGAGCGAAGGCGCATGCGCGCCAAGCGCAAACGCCAGGATGAGATTGGTCGAGCCTGCAGCCAGCCCCTTCAGCATGGCGATCTCAAAGGGATCGGCGCTCGAGACTTTGCGCGTCAGATTGTTGTCGATGCCCCACGCAACGCAGGCGCCCGCTATCGCAAAGGCGCCGGGACCGACGCCGCCGGCGCCGCCCCGCCAGGTCAACGCAAACGCGCCCCCAAGGATTGCGCCTGCGCCAATCAAGATGCGGCGATCGAAGTTCTCGCGGAAGACCACCCAAGCGATCGCCATCGTCGCCACGACTTCGAGATTGAGAAGGAGCGCTGCCTGCGATGACGCCGTGCTGACAAGGCCAGTCATCAGCAGGACCGGACCGATGACGCCGCCAGCGACGATTGCCGCGACAAGCCAAGGCATGTCGGCGCTGCGCAAGGGCGCCTCCGCACGGCGGCGGTCGATGAAGCGGAAGAGCCATAAGCCAGCGCCCGATCCCAGATAGAGCAAGCCCGCCAGCAGCCATGGATCGATGGCGCCTAGCAGCACTTTGGCGATCGGCGTGCTGGCGCCGAAGAGCGCGGCCGATGCAAGGCCGAAGGCAGCGCCTGTCCAAGGGGGGCGGGTCACCCACCTCACCTAGCAGAACCGCCGCGACTGCGCAGCCTCGCAGCGATTGCCGCAATCAGATCGTCAACCAGCGCAATCAGCGCTGTTGTTGCGAGCACACAGGCGATGAGCCAAGCGGACGCCAGACGATTTGGTCAATCGCGCGCTTCGAGCCGGGTGTCTGCGCAACCTTTCCGCGCCTCGTTGGCGTGCGTGACGATTGGGGGACTTCGAAGCCACGCCTCGACGCCCAACAAGCCGACAAGCGCCGCCATCGCATCCATGCTCCGCATCAGCGCGCCCTCGGTCAGCGCCGCCGACAATGCATCCCGGTCCACAAGGCCCTGGCCCGCCAATTCACCGTCAAGCAATGTCGGCCGCAGAAACGGCAAGTGCCGCATCAATATGCGAGCGAGATAAGCATTGGTGCGCCCCTTCGACTGACGCGCCAGAATTTGCGGCGCGACTTGTTGCGAAAACGCCAAGCGCGCAAGCGCCCGATCGCCGCCGGCGGGAGAAAGCACAAAGGTCGGCAAACGAAGGCAAGTCTCGATCACCGGCTGTGAAACCAGCGGGTAGATGTAATCTGCGTGCGGCCGGTAATCGAAATAGTTGAGCCGGTCTTCGAGGGCGCGAACGTGCAACCGTTTTCCAGGAGAAAGCTCTTCTCCCCTCTCCGGCGTCTCGTCCTCGCCGGCGAGATCGCGCGCCTTCCGTGTAAGCAATGCCGGCTCCAGGCGCGGGCTCGCTTCGTGGCGTGCGAACGCAAGCGCAAAAGCTTTGCCGATGGCCCCCGTGAGAGGTTCGCCGCTGGCGCTGGCATAGATCCAAGCCCGTCGCCAGAATTCCGGGCCGACCCCCTTGGCGGAAAGCCAATCGGCCAGAACATGCGGCTGCTCGCTTCGAAAAAACGCGTTGTCGCCGCCGCGTCCGGAGAAGAAGGCTTTAATCCCCTTCGCGCGCGCAAACGCCGCCTCGACCCTGTCGGTCTCGCCATCGGCCACCCAGAGCGGCGGATTGAGCGAAACCGCCGGCGCCATGGCGGCTCGGAGATCGACACTCTCGGGGTCGCGGCGCACTTCGCTGAGCGGCGTCTGCGCGAAGGCGGCGGCCGCGCGCGCGAAACGTCGTTCATCGCCCTCGGCGTTCGGGGTGGCGAAGTTGAGCGCCTCGACGAAAGTGTGCGCACGGATGGCGCCCAAGACGATCGCTGAATCGAGACCGCCCGAAAGTCTCAAAGCGGCGCGCTCGCAGGAGCGCGCCCAGGCGCTGCAACTGAGATCGACCGCCGCCTTCAGCCGCGCTGTCGCCTCCTCGACGCCGCAGGCGTCGGTGTTGGCGGCGATGCGCGCTGGGCGCCAAAGCGCGCTTTTTGTCAGACGTCCCTGACCGAAACGGGCGACCCAACCCGGCGCCAAGCTTGAGACGCCGACGAGCCCGGTGCGCTCGGATTGGGCGCGATTGTTGCAGAGGCGCTGGGCGACATAGACCCACTCGATGGTTTTGCATTCGAGATCGAGCAAACCGACGTCGCAAGGATTGGAGAAGAAGGCGTAGGCCCAGCCGCTTTTAGCGATGAAACATGGGAGCGCGCCCGACGGATCGCGCAGCACGTAAAGACAGGCCTCCTCCTCATCGCGGATGAAAGCGACATAGCGGCCCCACACTTGGCCGAGGATGGATCCGCCAGCGCTCTTTGCAGCGGCCTTGACGTCGATGGCTGCGGGGCGCGCCTTGGCGCCGGCGGCGTCGAACACGGCGCCGACGAAAAAACAATTGTCCGCTTCAAGACAGGTATCGGCGCTGCTCTGCGGCGGGGCCTCGAAGACCTGCAAGCCGGGTTTCTCCCAGGCGCGGCGCCAGCTCTCGTCAGTCTTTATCCCCGCCATCAGCGCAACCGCATCGACCGCGCCTTTCTCCGAGCGCTCATTCCAGGCGATCGCCACAAACCTGTTCATCACGCCACCATGATGGGCGTGTAGGCGGAGACATTCTCGAGGCTGTCATTGAGCACGAGATCGCCGAGTTGGATCCAACAATGGGCGGCGAAGGGCGCTCCTTTGACTGCAAACACCCAATCGGCGGCGCCTCCCCCTCGGCCCAGATAATAAAGCAAGGCGAGCGCTTCCTTGAGGCAGGCCTCGCGCGCCCCGCGCAACCCGCGAGCGGCTGCGAATGCGCACGCAGCATGGATGAGCTCGTGATCGTCCGCGCCGCGTCCGATTGCGCGCAAGCGCTCTTGGCCGCGCCTCCAGACGATTTCGGCCAGAGGCTGGCGATGGAGCGCACGTTCCGCGGCCCACCTGCAAGCGGCGCCCCATAGCGCGCCCGCCCATCCCGCGGCGCCGCTTTCGAGTTCGCGGCGAGGCGCCTGCGTCTGCGTGGGCGCAAAGAGGCGCCCGCCCGCTTGAGGCTCGGCTATGGCGCCCGCGTCGCGAAGGCGACGGACGATGTCTTCGTCCGCGCCTTCGCCGTTTGCTTCGATCGCCGCGTGCAGACGCGAGGAAAGCCCACTGTTCAGGGCGAAATAGCGGTCGCCGCCGAGGTCCAGAAAGATCAACAGACCGTCGGCTTTCGCCATGAAGACGTTCTCGCGCAATCTCAAGGGCGACATGGGCGGTCTAGACCAACGGGTCGCGATCTTCGATCATGTGTTCGACGCCGCCTTTGGTTTGGATCGAGACAACACCCAATTCGATCACAACGGTCGCAGAGGATAGCGTGGCGCCATTGGTGTCATGGGTGTCATGGGTGTCATGGGTCTCCATGGATTTCATGCTCAGTCATTGAGGTCTCCTTCGCATTCGGGTTTGAAAATGAGGGGTTGCGCGGCGCTTTGGTTTTGCAAGCGCCGCGCTTTGCCGCTTGCTTAATTGGTCAGCGGATCGCGGTCTTCGAATTGCGCCTTCTCGCCGCCCTTGGTCGCTTGCGTCACCGCGCCCAATTCGATCGTCGCGTCTTCGGTTTCGCGGATTTGTTCTTCACACATGGTTTCTCTCCTTCGAACTGACCGATGGTCTCGGCCAAGGAGAGCCTGCGCCGTGCGCGCATGATTTGGGTGGTTATCTTGGTGAAGATTAATTGCGGTATCGGCTTAGACGTCGCCATTGTGCGGCAGCGCCGCGATGCTGGCGCGCGCACGAATGGCGGGCGCGGCCAGGACGCGTCGCTGGAAGAACGCAGCGAGACAGTGCGCGATCGCGCGCCGCTCGCCCGCGCCCATGAGCGTGGAAAGCTCGCTCAATTCTTCGAGCATGTCGGGGATCACTTCCGCTTCGGCCAGGTGCGCGGCGGCCAGCCGCTCATCGGCATTGTTGGCGGCGCGTTTGACCTCCGTATTGGCGTTGCGCTCCAGGCGCCGCATCAAAGCCTGATAGAGATCGAGCGCGGCGCCCTTGGGACGCAGTTCCGCCGTTGCGCCCTCAAAACTCTCGCTCGCCAGCAGCGCCAATTGTTTGCGCCATTCATAGAGCGCCTGCAGTTCGCGCTCCGACCAGAACGCCACATAATAGCCGCGCGAGGCATGGGCTATGACCAGGCGTTCGGCGGAAAGGATGGCGAGGGCTTGCCTCACCGGCGTTGCGCTCGCGCTCACCCGCTCGGCCAGGCTCTCAATATCGAGACGTTGGCGCAGCTTCAGCTCGCCCGCCAGTATCGCTTGCTTGATCGCCGCATAGACGCGCTCGCCGGTGCGCGGATCACCCGCCATCCTCGCCTCGCGACGCCGACGCGTAGTGGGCGGCCAATTCCGCGGCGATCTCGGGGGTGAGCGCGTCGGCGTGCGGCCGAAAGCTCTTATCGCCGCTCAGACATTCGATCGGATCGCGGCCTTCCCAGCCGCCGAGATTGGGTCGATGCATCTGATAGCCGATGAGACGCTGCAAGGGTTCGGAAAAGAAGCGCGCCACGTCCCTGGGATAAGCCAGAAACTGATTTTCGTAGGTTTTGAGCCAGCCCAGGCAATAGCTGACGATGACGCCGGTGCGCGGCGCCTCGGTGAGGTTGGCGCCGGCGCCGTGCGTGAGCGAGCCCAGAAACACCAGCGCCGAGCCACGCGGCATCTCGACCGCAACGCTCGCTTGGGGATCGATGTCGCGATCGAGCCGCAGACGATGACTGCCGGGCCAAACCCGGGTTGCGCCATTGTCGGCGGTGAAATCGTCGACCGCCCACATCACATTGACAAGCCAGTCGCGCCCTTGCGTCGGACAAGGCCACATTTCCTCGTCGCGATGGGGGACCTGCGCACGCTCGCCGGGATGCACGCGCGCGGCCTGCGTCAGATTGAGCTGGATGCAATCGCAGGCCGGTTTGAGGAGAGCGTCGGCGATGGCCAGCACGCGCCAATGGAGCGCCATTTGCTGCACTGTCGGCGCCTTGGCCAGAAGCCCCCCGACCCGGGTTGTCTTCCAGCCATAGAAATCGCCTTCGCACCGCGGCGTTCGCTTCAGCCAAAAATCGAGTTCGTCGGCGAGCATGGCGATTTGACGGGCGTTCAAGAGATCGCGCAACACCACATAGCCGTGACGCCGCAAGGCGGCGATGTCGGTCTCGGGCGCAAGCTCTCGCGGGTTTGGCGGCGGGGTCATGGGGCGCTCCTTCAAGCGGCTTGAGCGAGTTGGCCGGACATGAAACGCGTCAGCGGCGCGGTGATGCGGTGGCGTTCGCGCACGAGGCGCAGACCCTCAGCGTCGATCTCGGCGACGAACGCCGCCAGGCGATCGCGGCCGCCGCGTTGGGCGCCGCCCAAAGGCTCAACCCGCCAGCCGGCCGCGGCGGCTAAAGGCGCAAGCGCGGCGTTGGCGACATAGGTGACGCGCTCGATCCCGAACAGGAGCGAGGTTTCCATGATCGCCGCGATCATGCGCACAAGCAGTCGCCTGCGCTCCTCGCCTTTGGGTGTGGCGGGGGCGGGACAAAAGCGCGTCGCCTCCCAGATCTGTGCGCCCGCCGGCGGGGCCCCGCTGCAGAGATGGGAAAACACCTCGCCCAGCAAATGCGGACGATCCGTCGGCAGCAAACGCACAGAACCGGTGACGACGCCGCGCGGCGTGTCGGTCTCGATCAGATAGATCGCTTCAAG
The DNA here is from genome assembly GCA_963847165.1 of uncultured Pseudomonadota bacterium. Classification (GTDB taxonomy): domain Bacteria; phylum Pseudomonadota; class Alphaproteobacteria; order Caulobacterales; family Aquidulcibacteraceae; genus Vitreimonas. The sequence goes on along the minus strand of CAWJYY010000008.1, from coordinate 212,927 downwards.
GCAGTCGAACGCGTCGACTTCGATGCCGGCCGTCTCATGCAGACGCCAGTTCAGTTCATCGATGAAGATGCGCTTGCGCTGGCGATGCATCTCCGTCAGCGCGTGATGAAAAAGGTGGCGGTTCTCGGCGTTGACAATATGGATCACGATGCTTGCGCTCCCGGCTCTGGCGAATGCGGGGGACGCTAAGAACTTTCGCGAGCTTGGCGAAACGGGCCTGATCAGGCCTATTGACAGCGAGGCGCGCTCAGCGCGCGACGTCCTCGAGGCGAATCTCCCCGTCCCGCAAGGCGCGCACGAAAGCCTGCATTCGGGTGGCGACGCCGTATTTGCGCATGGCGCGGCGAATAGTGTTGTGGGCGGTGTGTTCGCTCACCCCTAGGATCACGCTGACGGCGAAATCGTCCTTGCCTTGGGCGATGAGCTCCAGGCACTGGCGCTCGCGTGGGCTTAAGCGTCCGCGGCCTGGAGGATTTGGCCCGCCAAGCAGGCGACGCGCCGATTCGTGGGCGTAGACCGCATACCAATGCGCCTGGCGCACGCTCAGCGGATCGACCCCGTCTGGACCGATCACCAAAGAACACGATGCCGGCAGCGCTTCCGGGGCATGGATGGGAATGGTGAAGCCGTCGCTTAGCCCCATCTCTGCGGCTTCATCGAGAATATCGAGCTGATCGGGGGCGAGATCGCGGCGAAATCTCGGATCGCTCCACTGAAACGGAAGCGCCTGACAGCGCGCCGTCAAAAACACCGGATCGCGCAGCGCGTAATTGCGACCGCTGAAGCGCTCCAGCCAATCGCGGGGATAGTCGACCATCATCACCGCGCCAGCCGGCGGCTTCAATGGATCGACATGGGAAGCACAGGCTGCGTAGCTGAAACCAAGAGCGCGAATTTCACGTCTGAACGCGGCCGCGATGTCTCCAAGCTCTTCCGTTTGATCACATACTTCGGCAAACGCCCAATTGATCGAGGCCTGCATTGGCCGCCTCCGGCACCTCATTCATCCCCCCAACCTCCAATTGCACCCGGATGGCGGCGCCTCGCAAGTCCATTCACGAAATCCGGAGCAAAATATCTTTCAAAATATTGCTCGACCTTTGCGCTACGAGCGGCAAGCCGGCGCTTTGTGCTCGCGAACTCTTCTCATGTGCTCGCGAACTCTTCTCATGAGCGAGACCGGCGCCTGCGCCGATCCGAGGAATTGAGACTGCTCGCACGCCGCGACATCGCCCGCCCATGATGAGCGCCCATGCGTCCACATCCCCTCGCTTGCGTTGCCCGTGCTTGCATTGGCGGCAATCTGCGCAACCGCCGCGGCTCTGGCGCCGATCCCCGGCCCCGCGCTCCTTTATAACGGCTCGCCGAGTGCGCCGATCGGTTTCTTTGTGCGCGACACCCGTCCGATCGGCGTCGGCGCCTACGTGAGCGTGCGCGCGGGCGAGGTTGCGCCTCGTTACGCAGCTTCTCGCGGCTTTAGCGGTCCGCGCAACTGGTTCATGAAGCGGGTGGCGGCGATCGCCGGCGCGCGGGTCTGCGCCCGCGGCGATCAAGTCTTTGTCGATGGCCGCCGTTTGCACCGGCAAGCCAGCGATCGATTTGGCCGAGCCTTGCCGTCCTGGGACGGATGCGGCGTGCTTGGCGAGGCCCAAGTCTTTCTTGTGGGCGACACCGCCGACAGTTTCGACAGCCGCTATTGGGGACCGGTGCGATTAGCCGACCTCGCCGGACACTGGCGCCCGATCGGCGCGGCGAACGTTTTCAGCCGACCACCTGCCCGGCCTCGTTGATGATTGAGGAATAACTTCCAACCATCGCGCCATTCTTCCGGAACGAGGCCCTGAACACGTAATTGCCGGTGTTGAGGTCGAACGGAATGCGATAGCGCGTGTCGCCGACTGGTTCTGGCAAACCGCCGCCGCCGGCATTGGGCAAGGTCATGGTCTGCCAAGTCGCGCCATTGTTGCTCGAATATTCGACCACGATCTGATCGATTTGGGTGGCGAAGAAGGGACTGACCGCCGGCAGCGGATTGGACGACAAGGCGATCATGCGCGCCATCGCCGCCGAGCTCGATATGGTCTCGCCCGACACGATTGTCGGGTCGTGGGTGCAATTGGGATCGGTCGGATTGGGATCGGCGGAGCCGACGCACCAGAGCGTGTTGTAATAATGGATGCTCGACGTGTTGTCGTAGACCCAAGCCTGCTCAAACGTCGGCTGCACATTCATGATCGAATTCACCACGGTGATGTCGACGCCGTCCCAGGCGCGCAAGGCGCGGTTGGCGTTGTCGATGGTGACGTTCATGAGATAGACGGGAGCGGATTTGGTGTCGACGCCGGCGTCGCCCAAATTCCTTCCCGTCGCTCCCCGCATATAGATCGGCTGACTTGTGAGCTCGACGCCGAGAAAATCGACATTGGCCACATTATAGGTGGGATCGGGCGTCTGTTGTTCGTCGCCGAACGCGCGTTGGATATAAGTCGGACCCGGCGCCGATCGCTCGAGCTTGATCGAAGCGCCATGAATGCTGCCGCCGCCATCAAAGCCCACGGACGAATAATCGTAGATCGAGACGGCGCCTGCGCCGATGACGTGAAGGCCGTATTTTTCGTTGCTGACATGAACATTGGTGACCAGAGTCGACTGACTTCCGTCGATGTCGCCGGGGCTCGAGGTCAAATTGCCAAAAGTGCGCTGCGGAGCGCCCGGCGCAAACGCATCGTAGATTTGCTCGAGCACGCGAACGTAAGGGCGCCGTTGGGATCGTGCTCGATGAAGACTTGCGGGACCAACACCCCTGGCGGCGGCGGCGGCGGGGGCGGGGGCGGCGGTGAGCCGCCGCCGCCCCCGCCTCCCCCGCCGCATCCCGCAAGCAAGAGCAGGAAGACAAAGGCGTGCAGGAGTTTCGTATTGGCTGAATTCACGATGACCCGCCCTCCGTCAGGCTCGGCGCGCGCGTTCCCATCCCCGCGTTCCAAAGCGAAGATTGCAGCGGCGCCATCTCCGTCTCCACCTCTCTTACCGGCAAGACGCCGTTCAAGAGCCTCGAACTCTACTCTGAGCAAAAATCCCCAAACGTGTTCGCCGAAATTGGCAAGGCGCCAAAACGTAATAATAGTTTCAGGGCGAATAGTTTCAGGGCGAACTGCCGAAGCCACAAGCAGAAGCCCAATGCGGCGCGCTCGTTCTCTCGTCGCAATGGACTTGGCGCTGCGGCCGCTTCAGGCATTTTTCGCCGCTTGGATCGAGGAGAAGTGCGCGATGAAGGCGATGCCAACAGCTTTCCTATTGGCGTTCTCGGCTGCAACGGCGATGGCCGAACAACCCGACACTCAAATCGTGGTCGAGGCGCCCCGGCAACCTGAATTGGTGCGCACCTATGTCGACACCGTGTCCATCACCTCGCCGAGGGCCGGCGTGCTCGGGCGCTGGGACCAACGCATTTGCCCCGGCGTCGTCGGCGCCTCTCAATCCGACGCCCAATTCATCATCGACCAGATCGCGCGCCGCGCCCAAGGCGCCGGCCTGCGAACGGGCGCGAGCGGCTGCTCGGAGAACATCATTATTGTGGTCGCGCCCAATTCGGACCGGTTCGCTCAACAGCTCTACGCGCAGCGACGCGAAATGCTGATCGGCGCCAATGGCGTGGAAAGCACAAGTCTCGGATCCCAGGCGCTGCAGGATTTCGTCAACACGCCGCGACCGATCCGCTGGTGGCATGTTTCGCAAACCGTGATGGGGGACGGTCAAGTGTTGGCGGATACCGAAGTGCGGGCGCTGCAAGGCAGCGGCGCCGCCTCCGCCGCCGCCAATCAGGCAGCCGCCTCGGGCTCCGGCATGGGCGGGGCGAGCGCGGAAGGATTGTCCGGCGTCAACGCGACGCGCGCTCGAGGATCGCGCCTGAGCGGCGCGACCAGGCAAGACTTCAACCGCGCCGTGATCATTATCGATAGCACCCGCACAGCAGGCGTGCCGCTGGGGACAATCGCCGACTATGTCGCATTCGTCGCACTGGCGCAGATCAATCCGAACGCCAGCGCGGCCGGCTACCCCACCATTCTCAATCTCTTCGCCAGCGCGCCCGGCCAGGCGCGCCCGACGCAGATGACATCGTGGGATGTCGCCTACTTGGATGCGCTCTATCACATGACCAGGGACGCGCGAAATCTGCAGCAAGAACGCGTCGAAATGGCCCGCCGCATGTCACGGCCCTGAGGCGAAGGCGAAGCGCGGTTGCTCGCATCGCCGGGGCGAAGGTTCCTTTGAAAGGCGGCTTCATCGCCGTCAAAAAAGCGCGGCTCAACCGCCTTCGCAAGCCCGGCGCAAGGGGCTATGCTCGGCGTTCTCGATTGGGAGACGCCGATGTTCTTCGCCATCATCCTCATACTCTTCGCCATCATCGGCTGCGTGTCCTGGCTTGCGGGCAGCGTCATCAACAAGCGCGCCATCGTTCGCGGCCGCCGCCCGATGACGCAGCGAGAGCAGCTCCAGGCCGCCAAGCTCGCCGGCGCCTTCCCGGTGCGCAAAGAGAGCCGGAACTAGGAAAGCAAAATTGAAGCAAGACGGCGCGTCGCCATACGCCTCCACGCCGCGCACGCGCGTGCGTCGCCGTCCGCAGCGCGCGAGCTACGATCGCGCGCTCATCCACGCCATTCTCGACGAAGCGATGATCGGCTCGCTCGCCGTCATCATCGATGGCGAACCCTTCGTGCAGCCGATGATCCATGCCCGCGACAGCGAGGAGATCATTCTGCACGGGAGCGGCGCCAATCGCATGCTCGCCGCCCTCGAAGCCGGCGCCCGCGCCTGCCTCAGCGTCTCGATCATCGACGGCTTGCTGTTGGGCCGCAGCGTGCCAGATCATTCCTTCCAATATCGCGCCGTCAGCATTCATGGCATCGCCCATCCGGTCACCGACGCCGGGGAGAAACGCCGGCGCATGGCCCACGTCTTCAACCACATCATCAAAAAACGCTGGGAGACCCTGGCCCCGGTGAGCGACGATTATCTGGCGCAGATGAAGGTGCTGATCCTTCCGCTCGAGGAATGCGTGGCCAAGATCAACACCTCGCGTCCGGAAGAGATCCCCGGCGAGCCGCCGCACGCCGTCTGGTCGGGCGTCATCCCGTTTGAGAGTCGCCGCGGGGACGCCCCAACCCGCGCCGGGCTTGCAGCCGGCGCCCGGCGCCGGAAACATACCAGCGAAAGCGTTAGCCCACTTGCCCGGCGGCGAGCGGTCACCGACATCAACGAGCGATAGAACGAGCCCGATGAACTCTCGATGCGGCGCAGATGGAACGCCAGATGGAACGCCAGATGGAACGCCAGATGGAAAACGTGGCCGACGCCGAGCCGCCGGCCGATAAGGCCGAACGCTACGCTCAACTCCGCGCCGAGATCGCCGCGGTCATCGCCGGCGAGCCAAACCGCATCGCCCGCTTCGCCTCCGCCGCATCGCTCCTCGCGCAAACCTTCGGCGAGCGCTTCTTCTGGACCGGCTTTTATGTGGTCGATCCCGACAAGGAAAACGAACTTGTGATTGGCCCCTATCAAGGCAGCCTTGGGTGCTTGCGCATCGCCTTCGGCAAGGGCGTGTGCGGCGCCTGCGCGGCCCAGCTTCAATCCATCATCGTTCCAGATGTGCACGCCTTTCCCGGCCACATCGCCTGCGACGCCCGCTCCAATTCCGAAATCGTGACGCCGGTGTTTGACCGCGCCGGCGCGCTCGCCGCCGTGCTCGATGTCGATTCCACCCGGTTCAATGCTTTCGACGAGATCGATCAACTTGGTCTTGAAGCCATCTGCGCCGATCTGCTCACCATTGCCTGATTTCAGGACTGATTTCAGGCGGCTGACTTTACGGCGTGGACGGCGCCGGACGCGTGGGCTCGGTGTCGGGCGGCGCCGGCTGTGGACTGGGTGAGAGCTCAAGATTTGAGTCAACCGCACTGTTCTCGGCGGGCTGGCCTTGGCTTGGCGCGGGCGGCGATAAGCGACGGGCGAACGCCGACAGTCCCGGCACATTATAAGCGCCGTCGTAGGCGATGAGCGAAGCGCCCTCGAAGGCCGCGCCGACAGCCTCCACCCGACCGCCCAAACAGTCGCCCAGGAAATGTTCGACAATCGCTAGAAACGCCAAGCGATCCTGCGGGCGCGCAAGCTCGGCGCCCTCATCGGGAAAGACGACATAGGTCAGCCCGGTGCCGCGCGCGCGCAAGGCGAAGGCGATCTGATCGGCTTCCGCGCGCGAGGCGGTGGCGTCGTGGGCGCCGAGCGCCAGTAACAGCGGCGAGCGGATTTGCCCCGCGCGCGACAAGGGCGAACGGTCGCGCAGCATCTGCCGGCCTTCCGCGGTGCGCGGATCGCCGACGCGAAAATAGATTTGATTGCGCGCGGGGGCGAGCGGGGCCGGCAAGGTGTCGAGCATCGAATTGAGGCTTGCCGGCCCGCCCAGGCTCGACGCCGCACCGAAATTGCTGGCTGGTCGCCAAGGCGAGGAGCGCCGCATAGCCGCCAAAACCCGCCCCAGCGATGGCGATGCGGTCGCTCTGCGCGATGCGGGAGCGGATCGCCCATTGCACGGCGTCGAGGAGATCATCCTGCATGCGCCCGCCCCATTCGCGGTTGCCGGCGTTGAGGAAGGCTTTGCCAAAGCCGGCCGAGCCGCGGAAATTCACCGACAGCACCGCATAGCCGCGATTGGCCAGCCACTGATGCAGCGCATTGAAGCCGTAGGAATTGCGCAGCCATGGCCCGTCATGGGGAATGAGCACGAGCGGCTCGGGCTGATCGGGGCGCCCATCGCCGTTCGCATCCGATCCCGGCGGCAGCGTCAGATACGAAACCAGGGTCAAGCCGTCGCGCGCGTTGATTTCAACCGGCGTCATCGCCTGCAAGGGCGCCTGCTCCAAGGTCGGCCGGTCGCGGAACAAGAGCGACAAGCGCCGATGCGCGCGATCGCCGCGATCGTACAAATAGGTGCGCGCCGAGGTCGTCGGTCCTGCTTCCACCACGATCCAGCGCGCATCGTCATTGCTGCGCGAGGTGACGCGGAAATCGCCGGTGAGCTGGCGATCGAGAAAATCGATGTCGGCCTGCGCGTCGGGATCGAGCGCGCGCCATTCGGGGCGCAAATACTCGGCCGCAAAAGCATGCGGCGTATGCGTGGCGGGATCGAGCCAGACGTCGGAGACATCGGCGCGGGCGCTTTCACCGATCACCGTCTTTGCCCCGGTCGCCGCATCGACACGGGTCAGCGCGGCGCGATCGCCGGTGGAATCCAACATCAAGAACGAACGCCCATCGGCGGCAAACCCAAGCGGCGTCGCTGAAAGCGCATCTTCGGGCGCCACCGCAAAGAGCCGCGCCCAGCGCCCATCGACGCCGCGCGCCATCATCTCGGCGCCGCCGTCGGAAGTCGGGTGCAGCCCCAGGCGCACGCGATTGTCGTGGTCGACGAAATAGCGCGCCATGCCGCGCTCACCGCCCGGATTGCGCTCGATCAGCGTGCGCGCCCCGCTCACCGCATCGATGCGAAACACATCCGGCCAAGCGGGGTCGCGCTGATTGAGCGAGACGATGATCCCGGTTGGATCGCTCGCCGCCAGGCCCAGGATTTCGACGCGCGTCGCCGGCCGGCGTCAGCGCGCGCGGCGCTCCCCCGGCCGCATTGACGGCGAAGAGCCGGCGATCGCCGTCGCCTTGCGCATCCTCAACATAAAGCAGCGTCGCATTATCCTGCGCCCAGACAAAAGCGGCGATGCCGCGATTGGCGTCGTCGGTCACCGGGCGCGCCTCATCCATGGCCCCCACCGACATCAGCCAGATGTTGCTGGCCCCATCGCGCGGGGCGAGGAACGCCACTCGGTCGCCGCGGGGCGACAGCTGCGCGCCCGAACGCGGGGCCATGCCAAAGAGCGCCGCCCGCGCAATCAGCGCCGCCTCGCGGCGCCGGCGCTGCCGGGGCGTGCGCGTTCGGCCGGCCGCAGCCAGCGAGAAAGAGGCAAAGCGCCGCCATGGCGCCTGCCAGGAGGGTCAACTTCTTTGTCCCCACGTGGAAACCTTACAGCCCTGTCATCCCCGGGCCAACGCGGATGGCTGACAAGGAGTTCACCTTTGCGGCAGGGATGGGGCGCCGCTGCACCTGGCTGGTGAGACCGACTTTGACGCGGCGCCGCAACGAGGCGTCACCTGGGGCGATTTTTGACACCCACGCCCACGCCCCCTATCTGACTGCGGTTTGGACAAACCAACTCATCCCCCCGCCGCCACCGGCGCCCTCGTGCTCGCCGATGGCGCGATTTTTCTTGGCCAAGGCGTGGGCGCCGAGGGCGAGGCTTGCGGCGAGGTTTGCTTCAACACCTCAATGACCGGCTACCAGGAGATCCTCACCGATCCTTCCTACGCCGCTCAGATCATCGCCTTCACCTTCCCCCACATCGGCAATGTCGGGGTCAACGTCGAGGACATCGAATCCTCCTCCCCGGCCGCGGCCGCGGCCGCGCGCGGCGCCGTCTTCCGCACCCTTCCGACCGCGCCCTCGAACTGGCGCGCGACCGACGATCTTTCGTCTTGGCTGAAGAAGCGCAACGTCATCGGCCTCGCCGGGCTCGATACGCGCGCGCTCACCAAGCGCATCCGCGAACACGGCATGCCGAACGCGATCATCGCGCATGCGCAGCGACGGCGGCTTCGATCTCGAAGCGCTGAAGCAACGCGCAAAGGAATGGCCGGGCCTTGACGGTCTCGATCTCGCCAAGGAGGTGACGTGCGCGCAAAGCTATGTCGTCAGCGAAAAACGATGGGTGCTGGGCAAGGGCTTTCAAGCAACTCGCCAAGCCGCGCTTCACCGTCGTCGTCATCGATTATGGCGTGAAACGCAACATTCTGCGCGCCCTCGGCGACATCGGCGCAAAGACCATCGTGCTGCCCGCGAGCGCCACCGCCGATGAGGTGATGGCGCACAAACCCGATGGCGTGCTGCTCTCAAACGGCCCCGGCGATCCCGCCGCCACTGGCCTTTACGCCGCGCCGCAAATCAAAAAGCTGGTCGACAGCGGCACCCCGGTGATGGGCGTGTGCTTGGGCCACCAAATGCTGGGTCTGGCGCTCGGCGCCAAGACGATGAAGATGGCGCAAGGCCATCACGGCGCAAATCACCCGGTCCAAGACAAATCGACCGGCAAAGTTGAAATCGTCTCGATGAACCACGGCTTCGCCATCGACCGCGCCTCGCTGCCGAAAGGCGTGAAGCGAAACCCACGTCTCGCTCTTCGACGGCTCCAATTGCGGCATCGAGATCGAAGGCAAGCCGGTCTTCAGCGTGCAATATCACCCCGAAGCCTCGCCCGGCCCGCAAGACAGCCACTACCTCTTCGAGCGCTTCGCCAAGCTGATGGAAGCCAAGAAAAAGAAGGCGGCCTAAATCCGGCGCGCCTGGGGACCCACGCCCGCATCCAATTTGTCCACATGCGAATGTTTCTGCGAGGCACTTGCAAATATGAAAGCCGCAAGCTAATTCCTCAAGCGATTGAAATCCTTGGGGGACGTTTCCAATGGTTCGGACGGGTCTATTGTTGGCCGTGGCGGGCGCTGCGCTCTGGCCCGGTCTCGCCCAGGCCGATCCCGACCCCGCCTCGGAAGTCTATTCCCCCACCGTCACGCGCGGCCTCACCGAACTTGAGCTTCGCAGCGGTTTCCTCCGCGGCGCCAGCGTCGAGCGGCGATTGGCAAGTGAAGGCCGAAGCCAGCCGCGGGCTCACTGATTGGTGGCGTCCCGCGCTCGTGGCCGAATGGGAAAGCCAAGGAGGCGCCGTCGACTTCACCGCCTTCGCGGTTGAAAGCGTCTTCGACTTCACCGCCACGCGCGCCTGGCCGGTGCATTTCGGCGGTTATGTCGAATACGAATGGGCGCAAAGCGGCCCCGACCAACTCGAATTGAAGCTGCTGATGGAGCATCGGCGGGGGCCGTTCGATCTGCGCCTCAACCTGATCGGGACGCGCCTCCTGGGCGCAAGCCCCGCCAGCCCCGACGACAATTGGGAATTCGGCTACGCCGCGGAAGCCGCCTTTGCCTTCAACGACGATTTCGCGCTCGGCGTCCAAGGCTTCGGCGATGCCGGCGCGAACGACAATTTTGGCCTTAACGACCAGGCCCAGTATTGGGGCCCGTTCGCACAAATCGAAGCCGGCCGCTTCAATGATGGTGAACTCGAACTCCAGCTCGGCTATCTGGCAGGCTTCGGCCAAGCGGAAGCCGACGGCATTTTCCGCGTCAAGCTGGAGTACGAATTTGGCGGCCACGACACCGACGACTAGACCAGCGATCCTGATCCATCCCCCGCTCGGGCTGTTTGAGATGCAGCTCGCAAATCTTTATGAGGTCGCGCATTGGCCGACCGACCGGCGCGACATCGAGGCCGCCGTCACCATCGGCTCGGTCGGGCTCTCGCGGGCGATGATCGACGCGCTGCCCGCGCTCAAGGCCATTATCTGTTTCGGCGTCGGCGTTGATGGCGTCGATCTCGCTTATTGCAGCGAGCGCGGCATCGCTGTCTCCAACGGCCCTAACATCAATAATGAAGACGTGGCCGATGTCGCCATGGGCCTGATCGTGGCGGTGGCGCGCGCCTTCACCCAGGGCGAGCGCGTGCTGCGCGAAGGACAATGGCGCCCGCCGCTGGCGGTGCCGCCGCAGCGCCGCTTGAGCGGCAAGAAACTGGGCGTCGTCGGCATGGGCGCGATCGGCAAGGCGCTCGCGCACCGCGCGCGCGCCTTCGGACTTGAGATCAAATGGTTCGGGCCGCGCGCCAAGCCCGACATCGCCTACCCTTATGAGGCCGACCTCGCCGCCCTCGCCGCCTGGGCCGACATTCTTTGCGTCTGCGCGCGCGGGGATAAATCAACCGAGAAGCTCATCGACGCCCGCATCATCGATGCGCTGGGGTCCGACGGCATTTTGGTCAACATTTCCCGCGGCGGCGTCATCGACGAAGACGCCCTCATCGCCGCACTCAAGGCCGGCAAGCTCGGCGGCGCGGGCCTTGATGTTTTCGCCGAAGAGCCGACGCCCGCCGATCGCTGGCGCGATGTGCCTAACACGACGCTAACGCCCCATCTTGGCGGCGCCACGCGCGAGGCGCTCTACGCCGGCTCCCAAAACGTCCTGGAAAATCTCCGCCGCGCGCTTGCCGGCGAAACGCTGCTGACCCCGGTTAGCGCGCGCCAATAACCGAGCCGGTAAGCGCCTATAAGAGGTTTCGACCGCCGGCGCGACGTCAGTAAACCAGGCGTTAGCGCTACTTACTAATGGCATCGTAACGCGTCCGCGCCATAAATCCGGGCAAGTGCGCCAAAAGCACAGGCAGGGTATGGGACACGCCGGAAGCAGCAGAATGCGCGCAAGGCAGCGCGCTGGGCGACGCTGCGCGCAGCCAAGCGAGCGCGCGCCGCCATCGGTGCGCGAACTCTTGGCCAGCGTCGAAGTCGAGGAAGCCGAGCCGGAGCTCGAAACCCCCGACATTTTCGAGCCCGATCCCGAAGACGACCTGAAAGAAGAAGACCTGGAGTTTGAGCCGCAAGCGCCCCGGCGCATGCATTCGCCGCTGGCGCGCGCGCTCGCGGTCGCGGTCGATGTCGAGGCGGCCTGCGAGGCTGAGGACGATCTCAAGCGCGAACAGGTCTCGCCCGCAGCGCCCGCTCAAGTCGTCGAGGTTACGCCAACCCAAACGCATTCATCGCAAACGCGCTCCCAAACGCCCCATCGCAAACGCCCGCACGCAACGCGCTGCCGCAAACACCCTCCCCCCAACCCCGCGCCCCTGAACTCGAACTCGCCGCCGAAGAAGAGCCCCCGTTCGACGCCCCCGACGAAGACGACGATATTTTCCGCCCGGCCCCGCATGCGCGCCGCTGGAGCGATCCCGCCGATGTGCTTGAACTGCACACGCCCGCGCCGCCGAGCTTTCCCCACGAACCGACCGAGATCCGTCCACCGGCGCGTCCCGCGCCCGGGATCAGCATTCATGTGAACTGGGATCGCACCGCCGGCGCGACACTCGCCCAGCAGCTCGCCTGCGAACCCCTGCTGGCGCGCGCCGATATCAGCGATGCGCGCGGCGGCGTTGGCGGCGCCGCCGCTCACCTGGCCAAGATCAATGCGCCGGATCTGTTGATCCTCGAAACCACGCTCAAGGCCGAGCCGCTGCTCGCAGCCGTCGATGCGCTGTTGGGCGCGCTTCCCGCCGGCGCGAGGCTCATCATCGTCGGCGATGTGAACGACGTCACGCTGCTGCGCGAGCTGGCGCGGCGCGGCATCATCCATTATTTCCTCGCCCCCGCCGATCCCGGCGAGCTCGCGCGCGCCATTTGCGAAATGCACGCCGAAGCCGACAAATCGCGCGTCGTCGCCGTGGTCGGTTCGCGCGGCGGGGTTGGCGCATCCACCGTCGCCCACAATCTCGCCTGGTCGCTGGCCGAGCGCACCGACGCCAGCACGACCTTGATTGAACTCGACATCGCCTTCGGCGCGACCGCCTTCGGTTTCGATCAGCGTCCGGCCCACTCGCTCGCCGAGGGCGTGCGCGATCCGCAATCGATCAACGAAGCCTTCCTCGATCGCGTCGGCGCCATGCAGACCGAGCGCCTGCGCCTGATCGCAGCGCCGGCGAGCTTGGGCGATATGGTCGCGCTCGAACGCCCCGCCGTCGGCGCCCTCATCCGCAATGCGCGCCGCATGAGCAAGGTCGTCGTCCTCGACGTGCCCCATCATTGGGACGCCTGCATCAAGGACGTGCTCGAACGCGCCAATGACGTGCTGATCGTCGCCACGCCCGATCTCGCCAGCCTGCGCAACACCAAGAACCTGCTCGATGTCCTCAAGGGCTTGCGCCCTGGCGGGCACGAACCGATGGTCTTGCTCTCCATGGTGGGGGCGTCGAAAGCCTCGGAAATATCGGAAAAGGATTTCGCCGGCGCGATCGGGGCAAAGCCGGTCGTGGCTTTCGAATTCGATCCCGCGCTCGTCGCCGGCAGCGCGCTCAAGCGCCAGATGCTGGGCGAAGCGGCGCCGCAATCGCCCATCGCGCGTCAGTTCGACGATCTTTGTGTCCTCCTCACCGGGCGCAAAATCGTCAAGCGCCGCAAGCGCTCATTAAAGGCCGAACCGCAACCGCCGGCGCGACAACCACAAGCCCAACAACCAGAAGCGCAACAACCGGAAGCCCAACAAGAAGAGCCTTTGTCCCTCGACGCGGCGCCTGCACGGACCCCCTCGCAGGACGCCTTTGTGGAAGCGCAGCATCAACCCACAGCGCTGTCCGAATACGCGCCCGACAAAAACGCCGAACGCGCGCAAGCGCCCGAGCTCGCGCCCTCCGAGCCACGTGAGTTGCGTGAGCGGCATGAGCCGCATGAGCCGCGTGAGCCGCGCAAGCCAATGGCGGCGCGTGAGCCGGCGCCGGCGCGGCGGCGTCCGCGTCCGCTTTCACGCCGCCAACTTGAAGCCAAGCCGCGCGCCAAGCGAGCGCCCCCGCAACCGGGCACGTTGCGTCTCACCGCCGCCCTCATGGCGCTGCTAGCGGCCAGCATCTGGTATGTCGAAAAGCGCACCGATCTGAACTTGATCAGCTACGCCATCTCCTCGCCGCGGTGAGGGAACACAATCGCGCGCGGCCCAGTTTCATATCCGAGACGCTCACGGAGATGGAACCATGGCAGACAATGAAGGCGGCGGCGGCGGATCAGGTTGGCTGGGATTTCTCGCCGGCATTATCGTCGTGGCGCTGATCGGCGTCGCCATTTACGTCTACGCAGGCGCTGGGCGCCCGCAGCAACAAGCGCAGCTTGAGCTCAACATGCCCAACGTGAAGATCAATCCGCCCGATGTGCATTTGCCGTCGCCGCCGCCGGCGCCGACGACGCCGCCTCAGGCCCCGAGCAACACACCAGGCTAAGAACCCAGCTTGGCAAGCTGGCTTCCACGAACAACGCGCTGGCATGAACAAAGCGCTGGCCATCTCGCCGATGACCAGCGCTTTTTCGTTGCGTTCGCATTCGCCTTGAGAAACGCGCCGCTGCTAACGCAGTTCGAACGTCATCGTCACGTTGGCGGTGGTTTCGATCTGCCCAGGCTCGACCGGCGTCGGCGCCGCATCGGCCTGCGCCGCCATGCGCATCATCGGCATCGGCACGGGCGGCGAATATCCGCCTCCCTCTTGCACCGCCACCACGCGCGCGACGCTCATGTGCAGGGCGTCGGCGTAAACCCGCGCGCGCCGGGTCGCTTCCTGGATCGCATTGCGCCGCGCCGCATCCATCTGCGTGTCGGGATTTTGATAAGAGAAATAGACCCCGTTCACGGTGTTGCCGCCGGCGGCGACGCAAGCGTCGATCACGCGTCCGACCGTGTCGATGCTGCGGATCTTTGCAGTCACGGTGTTGTTGGCTTGATAGCCGAGAGTGAGCGGCGGCTGGTTTTCGCGATATTGCTGTTGGGGATTGACCGACACGTTCGAGGTTTGAATATCGCGCTCGGCGATGCCGGCGCGGCGCAACGCTGCGATGAGCGCGGTCATGCGTTGCGCATTGGCCTGCACCGCGGCTTGCGCGCTCGGCGCTTGGGTCTGCACACCCAGATTGATCGTCGCCATGTCAGGGCGGCCTTCGACTTTGCCCTCGGCGCTCACGCTTAAGAGCGTCCCCTGGATCGCCGGCATCGGCATTTGCGCTTGCTGCGCGACGCTTGCCTGCGGCGCCGCCAGCGTCACCATGACCGCGAACGCGGCCGCCAACCTCAACGTCTTCATTCGCCAATCCTCCACCCTCGTCGCGCTCGAGCCTCCGCCGCTCGCCACGGCCAAATTACGGCGCGGTCACGTCATTTCGGCGTGCGCCAACAGATGTGACCTAAGCTGTGACCAAAGCAACCCGGTTCCAAGTTCCGCGTTGTCTCCCTTGAAGGAGCATTTCCATGCAACGCCACGCAGACACCCATGAGGTGAAAAAGAAACCTGCGCCCGAGGTCAAATCCCCGGCCGCCCAGCAATCGACGCCGAAGAAACCGGTGCGCGACGCCGGTCCCGACGCGATGAAGAATCCGCCGGGGAAGTGGGACGAAACCGACCAGGCGTCCGACGAAAGCTTCCCTGCGTCTGACCCGCCCTCGAAATATTAAGGCGAAAAACCGATGCGCCTCGACATCCTCGCCACGCGCCTTGCGCGAATGGGTCTGCCTCGCCTCGAAGACATCGGCGCCGCCATGATGGCTGCGCCCAATCCTTGCGGGCGGACGTTTGAAAGCTTCATGCCGCGCTTCGACGAGGAAGAGGCTGAACTCGAAACGCTGCATTGAAGCGCAGCCGCGCGCGCGCCCACGCTTGGCCCCACGCTTGCCTCTACACTTGTTTGGGCGCCCGCCCAGGTCCAAATTCAAAGCATGCAGAAGCCACCCAAGCCGCAGGAAATCCGAGACGCCGGCCCCGAGGCGATGCCCGATCCGCCCGAGGAATGGGACGATGTCGATGAAACCTCCGATGAATTGTTCCCAGCGTCGGACGCCCCGCCTCCGCCCGGCAAGCGCTTCACCTAAAACCCCTGCAAACCCCTGCAAATGCGCCAAGCCGCTAAATCAGCGGCGTTTCAAAGCGCCTTCAAAGCGGGGGATCTTGTTTCGGATTGGGTTGGGGAACCTTGCCAAGCTCGAGGTCTATTTCCTCCTCGGAGAGGCCGCGCTCCTTGAGCACTTCTCGCGCCAGCTTCACGGCGCGGTCGAGACCCTCGCTCAGCGTCCCGTGATAGGGCCCAACCGACCCAGGCCCTGATTTCAGCCTCGGGCATTTTATCGTCCCCTGTCATCAGGCTACGCTCCCCCCGATTTTGGAAAACCGCCAAAAGCGTCTTTTCGTTCCAGCGGACTCTGATAAAAATGACGCAACGACGTATTTTACGCCGCACACGCCTCTACCGTTTGTTGGGGACCTTGATCGGGACCGTGTAGTGCGGGCGCGCTTTTATTGCGGACAGCCGTTTGTTGAGAGATGGGCGGTCCCTGGCCGAATCGCGGCCGAATCGTTTCGCCGAATCGCTTTATAATAGGCAGGTTCCCACCATCAGGGCCGCCATCATCAGGGCCGAATGCGCTTTTCCGACACCTTTCTCAGACAGGTGCGCGACCGGGTTTCCATTGCCGAGTACGCCGGCAAGAAGCTTTCCTGGAACGCGCGCAAGACCCGAGCCGCCGCCGGCGACTACTGGGCGTGCTGTCCTTTCCATCAAGAGAAGAGCGCCTCGTTCCACGTCCTCGATCAGAAGGGCATCTTCAATTGCTTCGGTTGCGGTGAAAAAGGCGATGTCTTCACCCTGGCCATGAAGCTTGAGGGCCTCAATTTTCCCGAAGCGGTCGAACGCATCGCCGAATTGGCGGGCATGGAATTGCCGCAAGACGATTTCGCCGATCGCGGCGAAGACGCCCGCCGCAAGCGCTTGATCCAACTCGCCGCGCGCACCGCGCGTCTCTATGGCGAAGCGCTGGCGGCTCGCGAAGGCAAGCAAGCGCGCGATTATCTGAAGAGCCGCGGCTTTGACGGCGAACTCTGCGGCCGCTTCGGCATCGGCTACGCGCCTGGCGGCTACACCTGGACCATCGACAAGCTCAAAGCCGACGGCTTCACGCTGGAGGAAATCGTCGCCGCCGGGATCGCGCGCGAGGGTGAAGACGGCCGGCGCGCCATCGACACTTTCCGCGATCGCGTCACTTTCGAAATCGCCGACGCCAGCGGCAAAGTCATCGCTTTCGGCGGCCGCGCGCTCAAACCGGACGAGAAAGCCAAATACATCAACTCGCCCGAAAGCGCGCTCTTCTCCAAGGGCCGCACGCTCTATCGCTTAAAGCAAGCGCGCGAGATCGCATCGAAACGCAAGGCGCCGGGCCTCGTCGTCGCCGAAGGCTATCTCGACGTCATCGCCTTCGAGCGCGCCGGCATTGGCGCGGTCGCGCCCATGGGCACCGCGCTCACCGAAGAGCAATTGCAACTGGTCTGGCGCTCGGGCGGCGAACCCACGCTCTGCTTCGATGGCGACGACGCCGGCAAACGCGCCGCCGATCGGGCGCTCGATCTGGCGCTGCCGCATCTGGGCCCCGGCCGCACCATCAAAATCGCCTATGCGGCAAACGGCGAAGATCCCGACGACATTTTCCGTCGCGGCGGGGCCGATGCGCTGAGCGCGCTCATCGACGCGGCCGCACCCGCCTCCACGGCATTGTTCGAGCGCGAGAAGAACCGCCGCCCGCTGACGACGCCGGAAGCGCGCGCCGCCTTCAAGAGCGCCCTCCGCGACGCCGCCAACAAAATCGCCGACGCCGACACCAAGCGGCTCTATTTCTCCGACCTCATGGCGCGCGCCGACGCCGCCATCCGCATCGATCGCCCGCCCTTCGAGCCCCAGCGGGGCGGCGATTTCCGCCGCGGCCCGAAGCCCCCGGCGCCGCCGACGGCCGAACTCAAGGCCTTCAGCGCCATCGCTACCGGGCGCCCGGCGGCGGAGGCCTTCCTCTGTGCGGCCGCCGATTACCCCAACGTCCTGGCGCGTTTTTCCGATTGGATCGAGCGCCTCGCCATTCCCGACCCCGAACTGGGCGCCATTCGCGCTGCTCTCATCGCCCTTTTTGAAAGCGAGGAAGGCCCGCCAACCATTGACCGCAACACCTTGAGCCTCCATTTGACCCGATCGGGTCAGGAGCGCGCCGCGGCGCGCCTCTCGCGCTGGCCGAAGCCACGGCCCCTTTCCGGGGCAGACGCTGATGTAGAAGCGGAATGGCTTGCCTTGGCGACGCGCGAAGTGGTGCTGCCGGCGATCCGGGAGGAGTTGGACGAACTGCGCGCACAGGCAGGCCGCGGCGACGACGCCGCTTTCGCCCGGTTCCAAGCCCTGAGCCGCGAGGCGCGCGACATCGAAGCGCGCGCCCGTGAAGTGAAACTGAACGAAGACGAGGCGCCGCCGACGGCCGCCGATCTGGGAGCATCATGAGCAAGTCCACCACCGAAGACCAAGCGCCGGAAAAGGAAGAAACCCCGGAGGGTCCGATCCTCGACCTCTCCGACGCCGCGGTGAAGAAGATGATCAAAGCCGCCAAGGCGCGCGGCTTTGTCACCCACGAAGAGCTCAACAAGGTTCTGCCCAGCGACGAGTTCGATTCCGAGGCGATCGAAAACGTCATGGCCCAGCTCAACGAAATGGGCATCAACGTCGTCGATAATGAAGAAGAAGGCGAAGCCGCCGAGGACGAGACCAAGACCAGCGCCGTCGCCGTTCGCGAAGAAACCGCCAAGCCCGCCGTCACCAACACCCGCGAAGACGCCGACCGCACCGACGATCCGGTGCGCATGTATCTGCGTGAAATGGGCTCGGTCGAATTGCTCTCACGCGAAGGCGAAATCGCCATCGCCAAGCGCATCGAAGCCGGCCGCGACGCGATGATCCGCGGGCCTCTGCGAAAGCCCGCTCACCTTCGAAGCCATCATGGTGTGGCGCGACGAATTGCGGGAGCAGAAGATCCTGCTGCGCGACATCATCGATCTGGAAGGCACTTATTCTGCGGAAATGGGCATCGTCCCGCAATCGGCGCCTGGCGTGGGCCCCGACGGGCTCGTCGATCCGGAAGCCGCGAAAATCCAGATCGCCGCCGCCCAAGCGGCCGCTCGAAGCCGAAGTCAAGCGCAAGGCCGATGCGATGGCCGCCAAGGCCGCCGCTGAAAAGGCGGCCGCCGAGAAGGCCGCCGCGGTCAAAGCCGCCGCCGCCGCCAAAGCCGCCGCCAAGCCCGCGCGCAAGGCGAGCGATGACGAGGACGACGTCGACGACGACGAAGACATCGCCCTCGGCCCCGAGGAAGAAGAGAAGGATCCGGGCGAAGCCGCCGCGGAAGCCGACGCCGACGCCGAGTTCGACGACGAGCAAGCCATTTCCATGTCCGCCATGGAGGCCGAGCTCAAGGAAGGCGTCATGGCCACCCTCGACGCCATCGCCGAGGCCTTCGGCCAATTCCGCAAATTGCAGGACAAGCGCATCGATCTTCGCCTCAAGGGCAAGTCGCTGCCGGGCGCGCAAGCGGAAGCCTATGACACCGCCCAGAACACCATCATCGAACAGCTCAAGAAGCTGAAGCTCAACAATGCCCGCATCGAGAGCCTGGTCGAGCAGCTCTACGCCATCAATCGCAAGCTCATTCAGCTCGAAGGCAAGCTGATGCGGCTGGCCGAATCCAACGGCGTGTCGCGCCTGGACTTCCTCAACGCCTATCATGGCCACGAACTCGACCCGAAATGGGCCGATAAGATTTCGGCGAAATCGAAGCACTGGGCCAAGTTCGTATCGAGCGAAGCCGAGGATATCGCCGATTTGCGCTCCGAAATCGGCGTGCTCGCTCAAGAAACCGGCGTGCCGATCGACGAATACCGCCGCATCGTCCACGCCGTGCAGAAAGGCGAGCGCGAAGCGCGGCAAGCCAAGAAGGAAATGGTCGAGGCCAACCTCCGCCTCGTCATCTCCATCGCCAAGAAGTACACCAATCGCGGCCTGCAATTCCTTGACCTGATCCAGGAAGGCAATATCGGGCTGATGAAGGCCGTCGATAAATTCGAATATCGCCGCGGCTACAAGTTCAGCACCTACGCAACCTGGTGGATCCGGCAAGCCATCACCCGCTCGATCGCCGACCAGGCGCGCACCATCCGCATTCCGGTCCACATGATCGAGACGATCAACAAGCTGGTGCGCACGTCTCGCCAGATGCTGCATGAAATCGGCCGCGAGCCGACCCCGGAAGAACTGGCCGAGAAGCTGGGCCTGCCGCTCGAAAAAGTGCGCAAGGTGATGAAGATCGCCAAGGAGCCGATCTCGCTCGAAACCCCGATCGGGGATGAAGAAGATTCACACCTCGGCGACTTCATCGAAGACAAATCCGCCATCCTGCCGGTCGACGCCGCCATCCAATCCAATCTGCGCGAAACCACCACACGGGTGCTGGCCTCGCTCACCCCGCGCGAAGAGCGGGTGCTGCGCATGCGCTTCGGCATCGGCATGAACACCGACCATACGCTCGAAGAAGTGGGCCAGCAGTTCAGCGTCACCCGCGAACGCATTCGCCAGATCGAAGCCAAGGCGCTGCGCAAACTGAAGCACCCGAGCCGGAGCCGAAAGCTCCGGAGCTTCCTCGACAATTAAGCCCGTCTTGAAACGCCGATGCGCTCAGACGCCGACATTAGGCGCGATCAGCGCATTCCTCGCCGGCAGCCGGTTTGGCGTCATCGTCACTTCGGCGAAGTCCGGACCCGCTCGATAGGCGGCGCGGTCGAGCGCTGGTCGCCGCTCGATGCGCACCACGTTCCAGGCGCGCCCGTTCGCCGCCGCGCGAATGGCTTGACCGCGTTCGGCGGCGCTCCCGTTGGCGGGATCGAGCATGACGTGCAATTCGCTATAATGGCAGGCGCCGACATGACGCTCGGCCGCGGCCAGCAATTGTCTCGCAGTATCGTCGATCGCCGCCGAGCCGTGTTGGAAATAGATCCGCACATTGGTCGCTTCGCAGCGCAAAGCCAACGCCGGTTGGCGCGCCTGCGCAATCGTTGCAGGCGCCGCCAAGGCGAACATTGCGGTCGTGCATGAAATCAGGACGGAGCGCAGGGGCATGGAGTTTTCCTCCCTTGACATCCCCGCGATTAGAAACGCTTGAAAGGCGAATTGGTTCGCCAGGGCCCCACTTCTCTTTGGCGAGACAAGTCTTTGGCGAGACAAGCCCTCGGTTTCGCTCACGCGCTCGTTCGCATTTGCGGGTAAGCCGCTGTTTTCGCCGACAAGTCCGCTCAAACCGGGCCGCTCAAACCGGGCCGCTCAAACCGGCTTGGGCGGCGGCTTGACGAATATCAGCAGCACGAAGCCGACAATCAGCAGCAAGCCGATCGCGCCAAAGCCCACGCGCGGGCTCTGATAGAGCGCGGTGAATATCGTCACGATGAGCGGCGCGAGCCAGGCGCTGGCCGAGCCCGAGAGCGCATAGAGGCCGAACAATTCGCCCTCCATGCCGCGCGGCGAAAGATGCGCCATCAGCGCCCGGCTTGACGCGTAGGCCGCGGTAATCGAAATCGCGATGACGATCGAGGCCGCCAAATAAAGCAGTTCCGGCGCGGTTTGGAAAATCGGCCCGCTCCAAACGTGATGGGTCGGATCGGCGGCAATGACAAACAGCATCTGCGTCGGCGAGATCGACACTTCAATCGCCAAGCAGATCAAGGTCACGATGATCTCGATCGCCACCGCGCGCTTGGCGCCGAGCCAAGTGTCGAGCCAGGCGCTGACGAAGCCGCCCATCACCGCAAAGATCGAGAGAATGACGCCAAACGCCAGCATCTCGATGAGATTCCAGTGCAGCGCGCCGGAGGCGTAAATGCCGCCGAATATGATGACGCCGGTGGTGCCGTCGACATAGATCATGCGCGCCAACAGGAAGAGCGCGACATTGCGATATTCGCGAAACAGCTTGGCGAGGGTGCGCGCCACATTGCCGGCGCCGTGATACATGGCGGTGAAGAGCTTTTCCCCGCTCGGATTGCGGTCCGGCGTGAAGAGAAAAAGCGGGATCGAAAACACCACCAGCCAACAGGCGACGATCGGGGTGACGATGCGCTGCGGCTCGAACGCCGCCGGATTGAGCCCAAACAAGGGCTGCGCCGGCAAGCCGGGAATTGGCAATTGTCCCGGCAACGCGAACGCGAACAGCACAAAGATCAGCACAACCAGGCCGCCGGCATTGCCGGCCGCCAGCCCCAGCCCCGACACTTGCGACACCTGCGAGGGCTTGGCCGTCAGCGTCAGCATCGAATTGTGCAGGACCTCGGTCCAGGTATAGGCGACCCCTGCGGCGATGACCGCAGCTTGAATGCCCCAAAGCGGCAGCGCCGCTTCATGGGGCAGCGCCCAATATTGGATGAACAAAGCCGGGGCCATGATCGCAACGACGATTGCAAGCAAAGGCTTGCGATGGCCCATGCGATCGGCGGCCGCGCCTAGAAACGGCGAGGTGAGCGCCACGATCGCGCCCGACATCGTCTGCCAGCTTGAGAAGATCGTCTGCCCGCGCGCCCCGCCCCCGAGCACGACATGGGTGAGATAGGGCGCAAAGACGTAGATCACCATCAAAATGACGTACGGATTGCGCGCCCATTCAAACAGCGCCCAGCTGATCGCGCCCAGCCCTACACGCTCACGCGGGGCGCTCGCTGCAACCGCCGTCAGGACTGCACGCGCAGCGCAAGCGCCGTCTCGCGCGCGATGCGCCGGATCGCCTCTTCGGCCGCACGCGCGGCTCCGGGAAAGGCGACGAACCCGTGCGGCAGCGATTCAAAGCAATGATAGGTCGCCTTCACGCCCGCTTCCTGGAGTCGCTGCGCATACGCCGCGCCCTGGTCCAGCAGCATGTCAAAGCCAGCAGTGTAGACAAGCGCCGGCGCCAGTCCGCGCAGATCCTGCATCCGTCCCGGCGACACCCGCGGATTGCTCGGGTCGGCGTTGGCGGGAAGATAGTGTTTCATGAAGAAATCGACGGTCTCGGCCGTGAGCGGCCAAGCATCGGCGAAATCGTGCATCGAGGGGGTGTCGCTGACGAGATCGAGCCCGGGATAGATCAAGAGCTGCAGCACCGGCGTGCGTTTGCCGCGCAGCTCCTGGGCGATCGCGGCGGCGAAATTGCCGCCCATGGAATCGCCCCCGATGGCGGCCTTGCTCACCGGCGCTCCGTAGCGCGCGGCGTTATCAAGACCCCAATTGTAAGCTTGGGTGCAGTCCTCGAGACCGGCTGGAAACTTGTGCTCGGGCGCCAGGCGATATTCCACCGACAGCACCGGCGCGCCCGACGCTTTTGCGATCAGCCCGCAGAGCCGATCGCAGCTCTCCAGCGATCCGATGACGCCGCCGCCGAAGTGGAAATAGACCAGCATCGCCGAGGAATTGTTGCGCACCGTCGGCAGGTAGAGCCGGGCCGGCACCGAATGAGAGCGGCCGGGAATATAGATCCGCTGCGTGCGCACGCCGCTGACGGCGCCGCCGCCGAAGAGATCGTCGCCGACAGCGCTGGCGGCGCGCAGCGCCGCCGGCGTCTGATTTTCCCAGGGAATGGCGCGCGCGCGCGCCTGCGCTTCGAGAAACTGAAAGCGCGGATCCAAAGTCATGCCGCGCACCGTGCGCGCCGCGCCGCCCGAAGCCTGGACCAACGCCCCGTCCGATCGCGAGAGCGCCAAATGCACGAGCGCTTTGCGCAAGAAGGACAAAGCCGCTTCCCCTCTTTTCAAGTCTTGCGCGACAGGCCGCGCAGGACAAGCGCCACTGCAAACTCAGTCGCCGCCTCCGCATCGACGGGGCGGCGGCGCATCATCGCGCGCCCGACCTCCTGGGCCATGCCGATGCATGCAAACGCCAGATAGTCCGCATCCACTTTCGGCGCCAGTCCGCGCGCGATCGCAGCTTCCAGACCTTGTCGCACTTCCTCGTAGATTGCGATCATCTCCGGGGTATCGGTGCGCACGTGCGGCTGGCGTTCATCGAGCGGGCGGCCCTCGATGCGATTTTCCTCGACGACAAAACGGAAATAGGCGCCAAACGCGCTGCGCAGATAATCCTCAAAGCTCGTCGCGTGCTCTCGCGCCGCGCGCAGGATCGGCTTGAAGCGAAGCGCGCCGTCATCGGCGAGCGCTTCAAACACCTCCTCCTTGGAGCGGAAGTAATTGTAGAAGGTCCCCGACGCCAAATCGGTGCCGCGGATAATGTCGCGCACGGTCGCGGCTTCGTAGCCGAGCTGAGCGAACACCCGCCGCGCCGCCGCCAGGATCGCCAGCCGGTTGGCCGCCTTGGTGCGCTCGCGCTTGCCGATCGGCTCGATCGTGGCCGCGTTGGTCATGAAGCTCCCGTAAGACTAACCCCAACCCATACGCCCACAATTGTGACGGCGCGTCAATTTCCCCAAAGGGCAAACGCTTGCTAACCCACGCTGCCCATGTCCCAAACCCCCGCCGCTTATGGTTCAGGCGAGAGCGCCGTTGACCGCGTCAACGCCATGATCCGCTTCACGCCGCAGGCCCAAGCGCTTGGGCGTCGAAGTGACCAAAGTGGCCAAGGGCGCCGCTTGGGGCCGCGTGCCCTACCGCGCCGAACTGGTCGGCGATCCCAATACCGGCGTCATCGCCGGGGGCGTCTTGACGACATTCCTGGATCAGCTCTGCGGCGCAGCCGCCATTCTGGCGATGGACGAGCCGACCATCGTCGCCACCATCGATCTGCGCATCGATTACATGCGCGCCGCCCAGCCTGGCCAAGATGTGCTGGCTGAAGCCCATTGCACCAAGCTCGGCAAGAACATCGCCTTCGTGCGCGCCACCGCCTATGAGGCGAGCCCCGACAATCCCATCGCCCATGTCTCGGCCGCCTTCGCCATCACCGGCAAGGCCAAGCAAAAGATGAGCCCGCAAGAACGTCTGGCGGCGGCGCTGGCGCGCATCCCTTACGCGCAATTCCTCGGCGTGCGCGCCGAACTCAAGGGCGATGAACTCACGCTGACGCTGCCGTTCGCCGGTCATTTGATCGGCAATCCGCTCTTGCCGGCCCTGCACGGCGGCGTGGTCGGGGCGCTGATGGAGCTGACGGCGCTGACCCAGCTCGCCATCGCCTCAAAAAGCCAAGCATTTCCGAAAACCATCGACATCAGCGTCGATTTTCTGCGCTCGGGCAAACCCACCGACACCTACGCCCGCGCGCGCGTGGTGAAAATCGGCCGCCGCATCGCCAATGTGCAGGCGCAAGCTTGGCAAGCCGAGCACAATAACGCGATCGCGGCCATGCACGGCCATTTCATGCTTGCCGATGAGAGCGAGGCGCTTTAACGGCGCCGCGCGCCGCTCTTGAAGCGCTTTTGGGCCGCTTTTGGCCCGCTAATGGCTATGCAAGAGCCCAAACATATAAAGCAGGATGATGATGGGCAGCGGCACCCCGACTGCCCAGAGAATGCACCCTTTGCCAAGATCACCCACGAACGTGCTCCTCAGATTTCCGGGCTAAGCTTGTAGGAGGCGCGATCGTCGAGACGCGGACGCGTTTCCCAGCTCGGATGATGGGCGCCAAGCCAGCCCCCGGCGATGGCGCCGCAAAGGCCAAGACCGACCGCGCCAAGCGCCCACCATGACGCGCCGCGCAGCATGCTTGCGGCCCCTTCGGCGGTGGCGAGATCGCTGCCGCTCTCGCCGCGACGCCTTGCTGCGTCGCCGACGGCGTCGACCGTGTTCGCCAAGCTGGCGCTGGCCTCGGGCCCGCTCGCCAGAACCGCGCCGGCGAAGGATGCGATCAGGATGGCCGCGACAATCGACAACGCCCACACCATGAAGCCGTTGAGCGCCCCGCCGAAATGATCGGGATAGCGGGCGCTGCGCGAAGCGATATAGCCCCCCGCCTGCAGCGCCACGAATTGCGAAAACATCATATAGAGCCCGCCCATGACGGTGATCGTCTCGGTGTGGGCGGCGGTCTGATAGGGATTGAAGACGCTGGCGCCCAGCGCCAGACCCAACACTTCCAGCAAGAAGCCGATGGCGATGGCGGCGACGGCGCCGGCGATCACCGTTGGCCAGGAAATCAGCGGATGCGCGTAGTGTCGCCCTTCGATGGTGTAATCGGGCTCGAATTGATAAGAAATCATCGCTTCCCTCCATCAGGGTTGCTTTAGCCCGGTAACGAGGCGCCGCTGATTTAGGTTCCGGGTCGGACAAACAAGCGCCAAACAAACGATTGACGCAGGCGCGAATGTTCCGCTTCAAAGCGGTTCCCTGGAAAACGGGCGCGCGCCTCTTTAGATCTCGGACCTCAATTCATGACATCGCGCAGCGCCTCGCCGGAGATCAAAGCCCCGACCTCAGCCTTGCTGATGGAGCTCGCCGAGGTTGAAGGCGAGGAACGCATCAGCGTGGGCGAGATCGTCTCGCGCTTGGGCGACCGCGCCCCGGGCTTGCTGCTGGTGATGCTGGCGCTGCCCATGTGCATTCCCAACGTTCCGGGCATTTCCACCATTTTCGGCGCGCTGATGCTGGCGCCCGCCATGCAATTGGTGCTGGCGCGCGAACAATTGTGGTTGCCCGCTCGGGTGCGCGCCTGGACGGTGCCGCGCGCGGCGCTCAATGGCGCGCTTCACCGCGCCGCGCCCACGCTTCGCCGCATCGAACGGCTGATCGGCACGCGCTGGACGATATTCGTGCTGCCGCCGGCCGAGCAATTGCTTGGCTTGCAGACGCTTTTGATGGCGCTGGTGCTGATGTTGCCGATCCCCGGCGGCAATTGGCCCCCCGGGATCACCGTCGCCGCGACCGGTCTGGCGCTCGCTCAGCGCGACGGGCGCCTGGCGCTGCTGACCGTGCCGATGGCGGCGGCGTCGCTGGCCGTCGCTTGGATCGGCTTTCGTATTGGCGCGGCGGTTCTCAATCACACCATCCACTTCATCGCCGAAGCGCTGGGCTAATCCTCGCGCGCGAAGGCGATGGCGCGATCCACCAGCGCCGCCGTCGAGTTGATCACCGGCGTCGCCAGCGCGTCGGCGTTAAGCACCAGCGGCACTTCGGTGCAGGCCGCGACCACGGCTTGGGCGCCGCGCGCAGTCGAGATTGCCGGCGAGGCGCTCCATGGCGCGGGAGGTCGCATCGCCGACGTCGCCCGCCTTGATGCGATAGATGAGCTGCATGAAGTCGCCTTGCGCGTCGTCGTTCAAGAACAGCGCCTCGACATCGCGCTCGGCGAAAGCGCGCTGATAGAGGCCGGCCCGGCGGCAGCCGTCGGCGGCGAGAACCCCGACGCGCAAGGGTCTGCCCGCAACGGCCGCGTCGGCGGTGGCCTCGATCATGCTGATAAGCGGGATCGAGACGGCCGCTTCGATATCGGCGGCGAAGGCGTGGGCGGTGTTGCAGGCCATGATCAGGAAATCGGCGCCGGCGCGCTCCAGATCCGCGCGCGCCTTGCGCGAGCTCTGGACCGGGCGAGGGTCCGCGGCCGGCGATTGCGGCGTTGCGGTCCGGCAAAAGCGGATTGTTGTCGATCAGAATGCGGAAATGATCTTGATCGCGCTCGGCCGGCGGTCGCCGCCAGCAACTTCGAAAACAGATCCGCCGTCGCCGCCGGCCCCATGCCGCCGATAATGCCGATCGTCTTGCTCATGCCTGTTGCAGCACGCTTTGATAGGCGTAGAGCGCAGGCGAGCCGCCCGTATGCAAGAAGAGCACGCGCTCGCCGCGCTTGAAGCGGCCGCGGCGGGTCAAGCCAATGAGACCGGCCATGGCCTTGCCGGAATAGACCGGATCGAGCAGCACGCTCTCTGTGCGCGCCGTCATCCGCACCGCCTCGACCATCTCATCCGTCGGCAGCGAATAGCCTGGGCCGACCCATTCATCGAGCGCGGTCACCTCGTTTGCCTTCGGCGCCTCGATTGCGAGGAGCTTTGCGGTCTCCACCGCGAGCTTCAAGACATTGCCCTCCTGCTCGGCGCGTGGGCGGCGCACATTGATGCCGGTGATCGGCGCATCGAGATTGGCGTGACGGGCGCCGGCAAGCAGGCCCGAATGCGTGCCGCACGAGCCGGAGGCGCAGCACGATGGCGTCGAATGAGACGCCCAATTCAAAGCCTTGCGCCGCGATTTCGTGGGCGCAGGCGACATAGCCTAGCGCGCCCAGCGGATTGGAGCCGCCGCCGGGGATGATGTAGCCTTTGCGGCCCTGGGCTTCGAGGTCGCCGGCGATTGTCTGCATCGCCGCGTTGAGGTCATCGCCGGCGTTGACGACGCTGACCGCTTCGACGCCGAGCAGGTTGTAGAGAAAATTGTTGCCCGAGGCGTGCCGATCGTAGGAGCCGGGCACGCGCTGCTCGAGCACCAGCCGGCACTTCAGCCCTTCCTTGTTGGCGGCCGCGAGCGTCAGCCGGCAATGGTTCGATTGCGGCGCGCCCACGGTGATGAGGGTGTCGCAGCCGAGCGCTAAGGCGTCGGCGACGAGAAATTCGAGCTTGCGCGTCTTGTTGCCGCCGCCCGCTAGTCCCAAGAGGTCGTCGCGCTTGATCCAAATTTCGGGACCGCCAAGAGCCGCGCTCAGATTGGGCGCGCGCTCCAAAGGTGTGAACGAGGGCGTGTAGCGGCGGCGGGGAAAACGAGCCAGTTGCATGGGAAAGCCTCTTACGCCATCTCGCCGCGCGGGGGCAGATCCCGGGCGAGCGATTGCGCCTTGAGCGCGATCAGGGGCGCGCGCATCAGGGGCGCGATCAGGCCGAGTTCTTCCGCCGCGTCAGCGCGCTGAATTGGTGCATCAGCTGCTCGCTCATTTTGCCGGGCTTGAACGAAAGCCCGGCGATTTCGCGGATCGGCGTGATCTCAGCGGCCGAACCGGTGAGGAAGGCTTCCTCGAACGTCGCCAATTCGCTGGGCCAGATCGCCCGTTCCTCAACTCTTACGCCATTGGCCCCGGCGAGCGCGATCACGGTCTGGCGGGTGATGCCGTTCAAGAAGCAATCCGGGAACGGCGTGTGGAGAACCCCGTCACGCACGAAGAAGATGTTGGCGCCGGTGCCTTCGGCGACTTGGCCGCGCCAATCCATCATGATGGCGTCGTCGAAGCCCGCATCGTTGGCGGCGTGGCGCGAAAGCGTGCAGATCATGTAAAGCCCGGCGGCCTTGGAATTCCAGGGCGAGGTGTCGGGCGCGGGCCGCCGCCAAGGCGCGATCATCAGGCGCACGCCCTTCATCTTATCGGCGAAATAATCGCCCCACTCCCAAGCCGAAACCGCCACGTGCACGTCGTCGCGTTTGGCGGCCACGCCCATTTGCTCGGAGCCGCGCCAGGCGATGACGCGCAGATAGCAATTCTCGAAACCGAGCTTTTCGATGAGCTCGCTCTTGGCCCGGTCGATCTCTTCCACGCTCGCCGGCACTTTGAAGCCCAGGATCTTCGCCGATTTGTGCAAACGTTGGCTGTGCTCGTGACCCTTGAAGACGACGCCGCCATAAGCGCGCTCGCCTTCGAACACCGCCGAGGCGTAGTGAAGGGCATGGGTCAGCACATGAACTTTGGCTTCGCGATGCGGGACGAACTCTCCATCCATCCAGACCCAGCCGTCGCGATCGTCGAAGGGCTGAGCGGCCATGGATTTCCTCCTATGATGGGCAGGGCCTTGCGAAGCCGCCGCGCCGATGGGATGGTTTTTGAGCGTAATCTGTGACGAGCGACATGGCTGTCAATCAATTCACCAAAGTCCGGCAAAGACTTGCCCATTATAGACGGCAAAATGCGGATGGATTGTGCGCGCCCATGCCAAATCGGCGGGGCGTTGCGGAGATGACTGCCGCGCCCGCCTTCGACGCGCTCGACCGCCCGCCGCACTTGCTGCTGGTCGATGACGATGACCGCATCCGCGAACTGCTCAAACGCTACCTCGCCCAGGCCGGCGCGCGCGTGTCGGCGGCGGCCGACGCCCTTGGCGCGCGCAAGCTCTTGGCGTCGATGGATTTCGACCTCCTCATCCTCGACGTGATGATGCCGGTCGAAGACGGCTTCTCGCTGGCCGAAAGCGTGCGCAAGGGCTCGAAAGTGCCGATCGTGCTCTTGACCGCGCGCGGCATGCCGGAAGACCGCATCCGCGGGCTTTCCATCGGCGCCGACGATTATGTCGCCAAACCGTTCGAACCGGCCGAACTGGCGCTGCGCATCAACGCCATCCTGCGCCGCACCATAGCCAATCGCGGCGAAGCGCTGGAGATCGTCAGTTTGGCCCCTTCACTTTCAACAGCGCGCGCGGCGAACTTTCAGCGCGAGGGCGCGCTGGTGCGGCTGACCGAAGCAGAAGTTGCGCTCCTGCGCATCTCGCCGCACGCCCGGGCGAAGTGTGAGCCGCGAAGATCTTGCCAAACGCACCGGCGCCGGGCTCGAGCGCTCCGTCGATGTGCAGGTCACCGGCTCCGGCGCAAAGTCGAGGCCAGACCCGCGCGCGCCCGTGTATCTGCAAACTGTGCGTGGCGTCGGCTATAGCTTGCGGCGGACTGATGACGTCCATCGCCTCGCTTCCGCCTTCGCGACATCATGCCGAAGGGCCTCTATTGGCGCACGCTGCTCATTATCGTCGCGCCGGCGGCGGTGCTGCAGCTGATCATCACGCTGGTCTTCCTCGATGACCATTGGCAGGCCACCTCCAAACGCATGAGCCAGGGCGTGGCGGCGGATGTGGCGCTCATCATTCAGCTCTATGAGCGCAATCCGACGCCGCAGAATTTCGCGGATTTGCAGCGTTATGCGCAGCGCCCGCTACGGCTCGAGATCGAGCTGCAGCCGCATGCGCCGCTTAGCGATGCAGCGCTGCCGCGCAACGGCTCGGTGCTGGACGGCTATTTCACCGGGCGTTCGAAGGCAATTCGGCCGCACATCTGGTACGATTCCACCTGCCCCGGAAACCAGGTGATCATCCGCGTGCCGATCGCTGAGGGCGTGCTGCAATTCGGGCCTTCCGCGACCGCGTGCAGGCGCGCTCGGGGCCGCTCTTCGTGACCTGGATCGCCGGCGCGACGCTTTTCATCATCGTCGTCTCGATCATCTTCATCCGCAACCAAGTGCGCCCGATCGAACTCCTGGCGGCGGCCATGGAAAGGTTCGGGCGCGGCGAGGAGGTCGGCCATTTCCGCGCGCGCGGCGCGCGCGAAGTGCGCGGCGCCGCGCACGCTTTCTTCGCCATGCGCGAACGGCATGACGAAATCGATCGAGCAGCGCTCGCAATTGCTCGCCGGCGTCAGTCACGATCTGCGCACGCCGCTGACGCGCCTGAAGCTGCAGTTTGCGCTGATGCCGCCCTCGGCGGAGGTGGAGGACGCCAAGCGCGATCTGAAGGAGATGGAGGAGACGCTCGACGAATATCTGGCGTTCGCCAAGGGCCAGGCCGAAGAGGCCCCCGCGCAAGTCGATGTCGCAGCCCTCGCCCTGGAAGTCGCCGCCGACACCAAGCGCGCCGGCGCGGAAGTCGAAGTGGAGAGCGACCGGCAATGTCACCACGCCCGGGCGCGCGCGCGGCCTTAAACGCTGCGTCGCCAATTTGATCGACAACGCCGCCGCCCACGGCGACCACGTGCGGGTCGGCGTCAATGGCGAAGAGCGCGCCGTCACCGTCATCGTCGATGATAACGGCCCCGGCATCCCGCCCGATCAATACGAAGAGGCCTTTCGCCCCTTCTCGCGTCTCGATCAAACCCGCTCGCGCAACCAGAAAGGCGTCGGCCTGGGGCTCGCCATCGCCCGCGATGTCGCCCGCAGCCATGGCGGCGACATCATCCTCTCGCCCAGCCCGCTGGGCGGCTTGCGCGCCACTTTGCGCATCCCGCGACCTGCCTAAAGATCCGGTAATTGGCAGCGCCCTGAATTGACCGGCCGGGGCGAAGCAGCGTCTCGACTATCCACAAGCAACGGAACCGCCACGCTATGAACAGGCCTTCCAATGGTTCATTGTCGAACCGAGTCTTTCGCGGCGGCGAAAAGAGGCAGGGGACATGGCCGATACCGGCGACAACGTGAACCTTTCACGCGCGCGCATCTGCATCGATTTCGGCACCGCGCTTTCCAAGGCGAGCTTGTGTCTTGATCCCACCTTGCCGCTGGAAGTCGGCGTCAAGCCGTTGCCGATTGGAGCGGTCTCGCGCGCCCAGCATGCATTGCTGACGCCGAGCGTCCTCTTCGTCGACACTGGGCGCATCTTCTTTGGACCGTTGGCGCTGGAGTACGCGCAGCGCGGCGCCTCGCAAGGACGCGATCCGCTGCTCTCCTTCAAGACCGTGCTCGGCGCCAAGGACGCCGCCGCGATCCTTGCGCACAAGATGCGCCCGTCGGTCGATCCAACCGGCACGCTCACCCATCGCGATGCCTTGGTGCTCTACCTGGCTTATCTCGATCAGCTCATCCGCGAAGCGCTGGCGGTGACCCAAGGCCTGCCGCCCGGCGTCGCCGAAGTCCGGCGCCGCTATACCAGCCCCGCTTGGAAGGTGGGCAACGGCCCCGATCGCGTTTTCGAAGCCATCTTCAACGAGTCCGCCGCGGTGTCGCAAAAGCTTGGGCGGCTTTTTCTCTCCAACGAAGGCATTTCCATCGCCCAGTGCAAGGACGCGCTCGACAAGGCCAAGCAGCTGCCCGGCAATGGCCGGCTCGAGACCGGCGTGTTCGAACCCCACGCCGCGGCCGCCGCCAGCCTCGCCTTCTCCACCGCGCCGACCAATTTCGTGCTGGTGTTCGACATCGGCGCGGGCACCACCGACGTGGCCGCGTTCGAATTCGACGAGCGCACCAACCCTCCGGCGCTGACCGAGATCACCGAAGCGCGCCAATGCAGCGGGCTCGCCGGCGATGAGATCGACCGCATCCTGATTGAACTCTATTTCCGCAAACGCGGCGGCGATCAGAGCCAGGCCGAAGAGCAGCGCGTACTGCGCATGTTCAGGCTGAACGCGCGCGACCTCAAGCATCAGCTTTTCGCCCACGGCAAGGTCATCCTGCGCACCGGCTGGAATACGACCACGCTCAAGCTCAGCGATCTGACCGAGGATCCGCAATTCCGCGAATATCAAACGGCGCTGACGGCGGATCATCGCCACCAGCTTGGCGCCGGTGACGCACCGGGCGCAGATGATGGGCGCGCAGGTGATCGATGTGGTGCTCGCGGGCGGGGGCTCGCACTTGCCGTTCCTGCCCGATCTCGTGCGCGCGGCCGCCGCGCAAGCCCCGCGCAGCGTGGGGCTGCGCGTCAGTCCGCTCTCGCCGACCAGCAAGCTCTATGAGGGCGTCGACCCCTCCCTCGGCGGCGCCTTTCCCCAGATCGCCATGTCGGTCGGCGGGGCGCTGGTCGAAATGATGCCGGCGGCCTGACCGGCGTCTACATGAGACGCGACGGCGGCGATCGTTAGATCTTGAGCGGCCGGCGATCGTTAGATCTTGAGCGGCCCCAGTGAGCGGCCCCAGGTGAGCGGCCCCAGACGGCGTTAGATTTTGCGCGCGAGTTCTGGAAAGACCTTCGAGATCTTGCCCAGAAGATAATCGCCATAGGGACCCGAAAAATCGTGGACGTTGGCGTGGTCCCAACGTTCGCTGACTGTCGTCGCGGGCGGCGGGGCGCGGCAACGGCACGATCTCGGCGTCGAAGGCGGGATCGAAGAAGAACGGAAACGAGAGCCGCGAACGGCCGCTGACATTGCGGACGCGATGCGGCGTCGAGCGATAAAGGCCGCCGGTCAGACGATCGAGCATGTCGCCGATATTGCAGACGATGGTGCCGGCGATCGGCGGCGCCTCGATCCAGCCGTTCGGCGTCTTCACTTGCAGGCCGCCATTGTCGTCCTGCGCGAGCAAGGTCAGCAGGCCGTAATCGGTGTGCTCGCCGACGCCCCAGCCTTCGCCGGCAATTGGCGGGATATTCGAAGATCGCGGAAGAGCAAGGTTGGGCGCGCCGTATAGGTGCGGCGAAAATACTGCGCGTCGAGCCCAAGGCTGAGCGCCACCCCTTCCATGATGGCGTGCGCGGCGCGTGTCGCTTCGGCCATGAAGGCGATGACCGCGCGCTTGAGTTCGGGGATCTCGGCTGGAAAGAGATTGCGCCCGTGCAGCGGCAAACCCCTGGCCACCCGCGCATCGCTTTCCTCGAGCTCCTCGCCGAAATAGAGCCCCTGCTTCAGATCCGGCTCGCCGGACGTGAGTTCGCCGCCGACCGGAAAATAGCCGCGCCACGCGCGGCCGCCCTGGGCCATGGCGATCTTCATTTTGCTGGCCTGCGGCAAGGCGAAGAAACGCCGGCTGGCGGCGTCGAGCTAAGCAAGCGTCTCTCTGCTGACGCCATGGCCGGTGGCGTAGAAGAAGCCCATATCGCGGCAAGCCTCGCCGATCGCGCGCGCGGCGGACGCGCCATCGCCGCCGCTTAACAGCGCCGACACATCGACGATCGGAAGCGATTGCGTCATGGGCTGAAAACGAGCGCCTAAGCGCGCTTGCGTGTCAAGCGCGGGCGGCGGCTTGGCGAAGCGTCGCAATCAAGTCCACGCTCGGCTGGCGCCCAGGCATGCGGTTGAAGGCGTCGAGCGCGGCGATCTTGTAGGCTTCGGCCAGGGTCGGATAGTTGAAGGTGTTCTCGACGAAATAGTCCAAGCCGCCGCCGAGATTGAGCACGGCTTGGCCGATATGGATGAGCTCGGTCGCGCCTTCGCCGACGATGTGCACGCCGAGCAGGCGCTCGCGTCTCCAGCGCGAAGATCATCTTCATGAAGCCGGAATTCAGCCCCATGATGTGGCCGCGCGAGGTCTCGCGAAAACGGGCGATGCCGCTCTCATAGGGGATGCCGCGCTCGCGCACTTGCTCTTCGGTCATGCCGACGGTCGAGATCTCCGGCACCGAATAGATGCCGTACGGAAAAAATTCCGGCGGCGCGTGCGCGGGTTCGTCGAAGGCGTGGCAGGCGGCGATGCGGCCCTGCTCCATCGAGGTCGAGGCGAGGCTCGGAAAGCCGATGACGTCGCCGACGGCGTAGATGTGCGCCGCGGCGGTCCGGAATGTCGCC
This sequence comes from uncultured Pseudomonadota bacterium, assembly GCA_963847165.1. Taxonomy (GTDB): domain Bacteria; phylum Pseudomonadota; class Alphaproteobacteria; order Caulobacterales; family Aquidulcibacteraceae; genus Vitreimonas. The sequence continues at coordinate 178,289 of CAWJYY010000008.1, read as the reverse complement.
TTGTCGACGCTGATGCGGCCGCGTTCGTCGGCGGCCAGGCCGGCGGCGTCGAGATTGAGCGTGTCGGTCGCGCCTTTGCGTCCGGCGGCGAACAACACCATGTCGGCGACGATCTGGCGCTGATCCTCCAGCCGCGACAACGCAGCTTTCGGGCCCGACGCGCTTCGACGCTTTTACCTTGCTCTGGAAGCGCAGCGACATGCCGCGATCGCGCAGATCGTGGATGAACTCGTCGACCAATTCACGGTCGATGAAGCCGCAGCAAGCTCGGACCGGGCTCGATCACCGTGACCTTGACATCGAGCGCTGAGAAGATCGTCGCATACTCGATGCCGATGACGCTGGCGCCGATCACCGCCAAGCGAGCGCGGCAGGCGCTTCAGCTCGAGAATTTCGTCGGCGTCGACAACTGTCTCGCCGTCGAACGGAATGTGCGCCGGCCGGTACGGCGCCGTGCCGACCGCGATGATGAATGCGTTCGCCGCCGCGCATGACGCACATCGCCGCGCTCGCCGGTGATCTCGACCGTATGCGCATCGATGAAGCGTGCTTCGCCGCACCACGCAGCTCACCTTGTTGCGCGCGAACTGATGCTCCAGCACCTCGACTTCGTGGTTGAGCGTGATGGCAAGCGCTGCGGCGCAGATCCTCGGCGGTGATGTTTTCCTTGTTGCGGTGGGCGCGCGCCGTAAAAGCCGCGCTCGCGCCAGCCGGAAAGATTGAGCACCGTCTCGCGCAAGGTCTTCGAGGGTATAGTGCCGGTGTGCACGCAGACGCCCCCGACGCGGCGGCCCTTCTCGATCACCAGCACGGATTTCTTCAGCTTCGCGGCTTGCACCGCCGCGCGCCGCCCCGCAGGCCCGGAGCCGATGACGATGAGGTCGAAATGCTGCGTCATTGCTGGCCATGCTTGAGCCGAACCGCTCGCCAAGACGTTAATGTTGTTCCATCGAGCCGACTTGCTCGCCCCCGGTCAGCTCAAAGGGAGAAACCCTCGCGGCGGCGGACTAGCCCTTGCCGAGTTCGCGCGAACGCGCGGCGGCCGCAGACACGGCTTGGCGTAGCAGCGGACCCAACCCCGCATTGCCGCCCAGCACATCGAGCGCCGCTTCGGTCGTGCCGCCGGGCGAGGTGACTTGCTTGCGCAGATCGCTTGGGCTCTCGCCGGTTTCCAACATCAGCGCGCCAGCGCCGGCGACGGTGCGGCTGGCGAGGCGCATGGCGGCGTCGCTGGTCCAATCCTTCTTGCTCGGCGGCCGCCGCGAGCACTTCGGCGAGCAGAAACACATAAGCCGGCCCCGATCCCGAAACTGCGGTCACCACATCCAGCAAGCGCTCCTGCGCGATCGGCTCGACCGTGCCGAGCGGCTCCAGCAATTGCTCGACCAGCTGGCGATCGTCCGGCGTGCATTCGGGCGCGCATACATAGGCGGTTACGCCGCGGCCGATGCGCGCCGGCGTGTTCGGCACGCAGCGGATGACGCGCTGCACGCCCAGTTCGCGCTGCGAGCATCGTCGATGGGAATGCCCGCCATGATCGACATGACGCGCGTATCGGGCCCCACGAACCGCCGCGTGGCCTCAACGGCGCTCGGAAATGTCTGCGGCTTCACCGCCAAGACGATCATGTCGACCGGTCCGGGCTCGGGCGGATTGAGACTGGCGCCCACCGCGTCGAGGTCACGTTCCAAGGCCGGATCGAAATTCGGCTCGACGACCGTGAGCGTCAGCCCGCCGCCCTTGCGCACCGCTTCAATCCAGCCGCGCACCAGCGCGCCGCCCATGGCGCCCGCGCCGACCAGGGCGATGGATGGGGCGTCAAGGCCGCTCACGCTTCTCCGATAGTCTCGAACAACGCCGCACCCGCCGCGTCGCCAGCGGGCATGCCAGCGAGAATGAGGAAATGGAACGCCGGCTGGAAGCGCTCGGCGGCGTCGAGGGCTGCGGCGAGCATCGCTTGCACTTCGCCGACCGAGATTTCGTCGCGGCCGATCATCGGCATGGCGTGACGGAAAATGATGGTGCCGTCGTCGGACCAAACGTCGAAATGGCCGAGCCAAAGATTTTCGTTGATCTGCGCAGGCCAGCTTCATCGCTTCGTCGTAGCGCGACTTCGGCGCCTGCAGATCGAAGCCCAGCGTGAAGAGCAACGCCGGCAATTCGTGGCGAAAACTGAAATAGCCAACGCTCTCGCCCCAGGAGCATTTGAAACTGAAATGAACGTCGCCGTCTTCGGCGCGCTCGGATTGGAAGCGGTCGTCGGAAGCGATGACGGCCTCAACCGTGTCCATCGGATCGGAAGCAATGTCGGCTTCGTCGTCGAGATAGAGATCCAAGAGCGTCCCCTCCGAGCTCGGGGCCGCCGCTTCGCGCGACGACCGACGTGATCTCTTCACCTTGGGCGCGCTTTTCAGCGGCGCGCTTCGAATCATGCCCCGCTCAATAGGAAAGCGCTTCGAATACTTCGGGAAGATTAACGGCGCTGGTTATCCGGAGACCGCGCACTCCGGACTTAGGGGGCTTGGGGGCTTATGGGGCTTGGGGAGCGCAGAGCGCTTCAGGGCGTGCGCTTCAACTCTTGCAGCGCGGCCTCGAGCGCGGCCACCCGCTCGCGCAAAGCCTCGGCTTCGGCGCGGGCTTGCGAGGCCATCTGCTTCATCGCCTCGAACTCGTCGCGCGCCGACAAGATCCATCTCGGCGACGAAACGGTCAGCCTGGGCGCGCATGAAAGCCCTTGGCTTCGTCGCTCATGCCTTGGGCCATGCCCATCGCGCCCGTCATCAGCCTGGCCAGGTCGTCGAACACCGAACTTTGCGTTTGCATGTGGATTGCGCCCTGCACGGGTGTTTAAGAACCCGGCCGCGGCCGCGCAATGCGGCTGATCAGCTGAGGGTGAGCGGCGGTGATCTGGAGCGCACTTCAATTCCCCAATATCGACCCCTCGGCCTTGACCATTCCGGGCTTTCGATATCGGCAGCATGCATTTGGGGCCGTTCCACCTGCGCTGGTATGCGCTCGCCTACATCGTCGGCCTGGTGCTCGGCTGGCGCTGGATGGTGTGGCTGATCCGGCAAGGATCGGCTGTGGACGCCGGACAAGCCGGCGCTGAGCGTCACGCAAGCCGACGACTTTCTGTTCTGGGCGACGCTCGGCGTCATCCTCGGCGGCCGCATCGGCTACATCCTCTTCTACAACACCAGCATGATCTGGGAGCACCCGCTGGGCGATCTTCGAGATCTGGCAAGGCGGCATGAGTTTTCACGGCGGCTTCATCGGCGTGTTGCTCGCGGCCTATCTTCTTCACGCGCCAAAACACACGTGAACGAAGTTGATTTCGCGACGCTTGCCAAGAAGCGCGCCGTTGCTGAGCCGCCGCGCGATCATGCGCAGCGACTACGCGCGCGTGTCCAGACATCGGCTGGCTGAAGAAGCGCGACGTCGAAGAGCTGCGCACCAAAACCCGCACCGAGAAAATCGATCTGCTGCGCCTTGGGCGATATCGCCGCGGCGGCGACGCCGATCGGCTTGTTCTTCGGCCGCATCGCCAATTTCATCAATGGCGAGCTTTGGGGCCGTCACACCAATCTGCCCTGGGGCATGGTGTTCTGCAACGAGCGCCTGCGGGACGCCGAGAACGGCGTCTGCCCCGCGGCGAATCGAACCGCGCCATCCAAGCCAGCTCTACGAAGCGACGCTCGAAGGCTTGGTGCTTGTTCGCCATACCTGACTGTCGCGACGCTCAAATTCGACAGCTTGCGCCGGCCTGGCCTGAACTACGGTCTCTTTCTGGTGTTCTACGGCCTTTCGCGCGCGGTGCTGGAGACGGTGCGCGAACCGGACTCGCAAATGCCGGAATTCCTGCGCGGCTACATCACCATGGGCATGCTGCTCTCGATTCCCGATGATCGCTGATCGGCGCCTTGGCTCATCAACCGCGCGCTCAAACGTCCACAGCTGGCGGCGGCTGAAATCCATGAGCCTCAAGCAAAAGCTCATCGAACACATCCGCGAAAACGGGCCGATGACGGTCGCGGATTTCATGGCCGCGGCGCTCTACGATCCGAGCGAGGGCTATTACGCGACGCGCCCTCGCATCGGCGGCGACGACGCCGATTTTCTCACCGCGCCCGGAAGCCAGCCAAATGTTCGGCGAACTCATCGGGCTCTGGTGCGCGCACGAATGGGACGTGCTCGGCAAGCCCGCGTTTCATTCTGATCGAACTTGGGCCCGGGCGCGGCGTGCTGATGCAAGACATGCTGCGCGCAACACAGCGCATCGAAGGCTTTCACGACGCGCGCCAATTCGTGTTGGTGGAAATGAGCGGCCCGCTGCGCGAAGAGCAAGCCATCGCGGTGGAAGACGCCGATTGGGCGCTACGTCTGGACGACGCCCCGCCCGGGCCGTCGCTCATCATCGCCAACGAGTTTCTGGATTGCTTGCCCGATCCGCCAATTCGTGCGCGACGAAGACGGCTGGCGCGAAAAGCTCGTCGGCGTCGACGAGGACCGGCGCCCTGACTGTTCGGGCTGAGCGCCGCCCTTGCCCGCGCCGGACGACGACGAGAGCGAACCAGGCACGGTGCGCGAGATCGCGCCCGGCGCTGGAAGGCCTTGATCTACGAGATCGAAACGCCGCTTGCACGCCGCGCCTGGCCGGGCGCTCTTCATCGATTACGGCTACTCTCGCCGCTGACGGCGCCGACACGCTGCAGGCGCTGAAGAGCCACAACAAAGTCGATCCCCTCGAAGCCCCGGCGAAGCCGATCTGACAGCGCATGTGGATTTCGCGCGCTTGGCGCGGCTCGCGCGAGGACGCCAACCTCGCCGTTGCAGGGCCGATCACCCAAGCGCACTTTCTGCGCGCGCTTGGCCTCGATTATCGCGCCGACACGCTCGCCAAGGCCAATCCCGGCCATGCGCAGCGGCTGGGGCGGGAGGTGCGCCGCTTGACCCATGCCGACGAAATGGGCGCATCTGTTCAAAGTCATATGTCTGTCGAGCCCCAACCTTCCCACGCCCGCGGGCTTTTAAGCGCAAGCCGCCGCCGCCAGCGGATTTTTCCGATGCGCTCTGGCCGAGCGTGCGCCACGCTTTCTTTGGACGCAAAGGCGGGGTTTCGCAGCGGCGTCTATGCGAGCTTGAACGCCGGGACGGGATCGAATGACGATCCCGACGCGGTGAAGGAAAACCGCCGCCGCATCGCTGCGGCGTTCGGCCGCCGACCATCGCATTTAGTTGGCGTCCACCAAGTGCATTCGCCGAACGCCGTGTTCGTCGAGGCAGCCCGTGGAGCGCGGCCGAGCGCCCGCACGCCGATGCGCTGGTCACGACCACGCCCGGCCTCGCCCTTTCCGTGCTCACCGCCGATTGCGCACCGGTGCTTTTCGCCGATCAAGCGCGCCGGCGTTATCGCCGCCGCGCACGCTGGTTGGAAAGGCGCGACTTGGCGGCGTTCTGGAGGCGACGATTGCGCTGATGCCGCCAGCGCGGCGCGCGCGACATCGCCGCCGCGATCGGACCCTGCATTCACCAGGCCTCCTACGAAGTCGGGCCGGAATTCGAAGCGCGCTTTTTGCACGACGACCCCGCCAATGCGCGCTTCTTTGCGCCCGCCCGCGCTGCGAAAAGCGATCGCCGCCACTTCGATCTGCCCGGTTTTTGTGCCAGCCGGCTGCAAAGCGCTCGGTGTCGCAGACTCGACATCCTGCCGCTCGACACCTTGCGCTGGCGGGCCGCTTCCACTGCAACCGGCGCGCTCTGCACGAAAAAGCCGGCGATTACGGACGCAATTGCGCGGCCATCTGCGCTGGGCGCGTAATCGTTGCGCGGGCGCCACGTCAGCCAGCGCTGTCATAAAACAGCAGCAAAAGCTTTTCCGCGGCGCCGCGACTTAGGCGCTAGAGGACAGGCGAAACCGGATCGCGTGGGGCCCCGCATCCAATGAAGCTTATCGCCGCCAATTCCAACCGGACGCTCGCCCAGGCGATCGCCGACCATTTGGACACGCCGCTGGCGGGCGCCGAATTCAAGCGCTTCAAGGACAATGAGATCTTCGTCGAGATCCAGGAGAATGTGCGCGGCGAGGATGTCTTCCTCATCCAGTCGACCTCCTATCCGGCCAACGACCATCTAATGGAATTGCTGATCGGCATTGATGCGCTGCGCCGCGCGTCAGCCCGCCGCATCACCGCGGTCATCCCCTATTACGGTTACGGGCGCCAGGATCGCAAAGTCGGCGGCCGCACGCCGATCTCGGCGAAGCTGGTGGCGAACCTGATCGTCACCGCCGGCGCCAATCGGGTGCTGACGCTTGAACTGCACGCCGGCCAGATCCAGGGCTTCTTCGACATCCCCACCGACAATCTCTTCTCCACCCCAGTGCTCGAGCGCGACATCCGCGAGCAATACAAGGACGCCGCGAAATTGATGATCGTGTCGCCCGACGTCGGCGGCGTGGTGCGGGCCCGAGCTTTGGCCAATCGCCTGGGCGCCGATCTCGCCATTGTCGACAAACGTCGCGAAAGGGCCGGCGTCAGCGAAGTGATGCACATTATCGGCGACGTCGAAGGCCGCGACTGCATCCTGATCGACGACATTGTCGATAGCGCCGGCACGCTCTGCAACGCCGCCGCCGCGCTCCTCAAGGAAAAGGCCAAATCGGTTTCGGCCTATGTCACCCACGGCGTCTTGTCGAACGGCGCCGCCAAGCGCGTCGATGACAGCATGCTGAAGGAATTGGTGGTGACCAATTCCATCGACCCCAACGGCGTTAAAGCCAAATGCAAGAAATTGCGCGCGGTTTCCGTCGCCCCGCTGATCGGCGACGCCATCTGGCGCATCGCCAACGAACAGAGCGTCAGTTCGCTGTTCGAATAAGCCAATGCGGGGAGGACGGATCGGCTTCGACATGCGCCTCGATCCGCCCGGGCGCGCCTCGGGTGGCGCGCGTGAGGGCGCGACCGGCGGTAAAGGCCGCGCTCGAGGTCGAGGAAATCAGCCTCTCCGACACCGCCCCGCCCGCGGAAGGCGTCGCCCTCCCCAACGCTGAGACGGGCGCTGAGACGGGCGCTGAGACGGGCGCTGAGACGGGGCGCTGAGACGGGGCGCGCGGGGCTTTCCCCGGGAAGGCCCCCGAGGCCCCCGCCTTGCCCTGACGCCGCCGTTCCGCTAGAAGCCCCGCTTCTTTTTCCGGATCGGTCGGATTTCAAGGGGCTGCGCCAATGGCGGGCATCGTATTGAACGTTGAAAAGCGGGAAAAACTTGGCACCGGCGCGGCCCGGGCCACCCGCAATGCGGACCTGGTGCCAGGCGTCCTTTATGGCGGCGCCCGCGGCGCCATCCCGATCGAGATCAAGGCCAAGGACGTCGAACTGGCCATCAAGTCCGGCAAGTTCTTGTCGCACCTGGTCGAGATCGACCATCGCGGCGAACGCCAGCCGGTGATCCCGCGCGCCGTGCAATTCCACCCGGTCACCGACAAGCCGCTGCACGTCGACCTCTATCGGGTCGAGGAAAACGCCGAAATCGCCATCGACGTCGTCGTTCACTTCCGCAATCACGACGCCTCGCCCGGCTTGAAGCGCGGCGGCGTCTTGAACATCGTGCGCCACACCATCCGCCTCAAATGCAAGGCCAACAGCATTCCCGAAGAATTGGTGGTTGACCTGACCGGCCTCGATATCGGCGACTTCATCCACATCTCGCACGTCAAATTGCCGGAAGGCGCGCGCCCGGTGATCCGCGATCGCGACTTCACCGTCGCCACCGTCGCCGGACGCAAGGCCGAAGAAGAAGTCACCACGACCGCGGCCGCGCCTGTCGAGGGCGAGGCGGTCGAGGGCGAAGAAGGCGCCGAGGGCGCCGCACCGGCAGCCGCCGCGGCGGCGGGCGAGAAGAAGGACGAGAAGAAGTAAGCCGCTTTCGCTTCGGTTCGCGCCGAAGCATAAGCAAAGGCGCATGCTGCTTCTGGTCGGCCTCGGCAATCCGGGCGCGAAATACGCGGGCAACCGGCACAATATCGGCTTCAAGGCCGTGGAGGCGCTCGCGCGCGCCTATAAGCTTGGTCCTTGGAAGAAGAAATTCCGCAGCGAAGTCGCCGAAGGCAATATCGACGGCGTGCGCGTGCTGGCGATGAAGCCGCAGACTTTTTACAATGATAGCGGCCATGCGGTCGCCGAAGCCGCGCGTTTCTACAAGATCGGCTCAAGCGATATCGTCGTCTTCTATGACGAGATCGATTTGGCGCCGGGACGCTTCCGGATGAAGACCGGCGGCGGCGCCGCCGGCAATAACGGCATCCGCTCGATCGCCGCTTGGCTCGACGACGACAATTTCCGCCGCGCGCGCTTGGGAACAGGCCATCCCGGCGACAAAGACATGGTGCAAGGCCATGTGCTGAGCGACTTCGCCAAAGCCGACGCGGCTTGGGTCGAAAAGCTCATCGACGCGCTCACCAAAGCAGCGCCCATGCTCGCGCACGGCGAGGACGATAAATATCAGGCCGAAGTGATGCGCCTGGCGCCGGCGGAAAAATCCGGCGGCCGCGCCAAGCCGAACGCCGAGGATTAAGTCCCCGGCCTGACGCCGTGATCGCGCGACCCCACGCGCTTGTGACAGCGGCGTCCTTCCACCTTGAGCGCTTCCAGCCTAGGTTGGCGCCGCTGGGGAGGCGCGGAGGCAGGTTCGCGCCATGGAAGATGGCGTCTTAGATTTCGGCGGCCCGCGCAAACGGGCCGCGGAATTGTCGATAGGGCTCGACTTTGGGACGGCGTTCTCAAAGGCGGCGGGCGCTAGAATCATGTCTTCGGAAAGCGCCACGCTCGCCCAGGTGAGGCCGTTGCGCATCGGCGCGACGGCCGGCGGCAACCGGCCCTATCTTGTCCCCTCCTCGATGTTTCTCGATCGCTCGCGCATCCATTTTGGGCCAAGGGCGATCGAGCGCCTGGTGGCGGCTAATCTCGAAGACCGCGAATTGGTGCGTTCGTTCAAACGGGTGCTTGGCGCCGGCGACTTCGACGACGCGCTCAATCGGTTTCCGCGCGCATCCGTGGATCCAGACCGCCTGTTTAGATTGGGCGAGCTCATCGTTCTTTACCTCGCTTATCTCCTGGCTCTCGTCGACGCCACGGTCGCGGGCGCAATTGAAAGATCGCGCGTGCGCTTCACGCGTCCGGGCTGGATCCCCGACCGCATCGCCGCCGCCCACGAAGTGATGACGCTCCTCTTCAACCAAGCCAATTTCGTGCACCGGACCTTGGGCGCGGCGCTGTTGGATCCCGATGGCGTCGACTATTCGGTCGTGCGCGCGGCGTTGGACCGGGCGCGCGAGGATCACTCAGCCTTCGCCAGCCTCGACGGCGGCATTTATGAAGCCAGCGCCGTCGGCCTCTGCCACTATAGCGATCCAAAAACGCCGAATTATTTGCTGATCCTGGATGTGGGCGCCGGCACCACTGATGCGGCCGCCCTGGTGCGGGCGCCGTTTGGAAACGAGATTTGCATCGTCCGCGCCGGGCGGCGCACCATCGAAGTCGCCGGCGATCATTTCGATGCGGCGCTCATCGATCTCTTGATCGCCAAGGCGAAGCTCAAATCGGAAGAAGATCGCGCCGCGCTCAGAAACAGGGTCATGCCTGTCATTCGAGATTTCAAAGAAGAATTGTTCTTGAACGGCGAACTCCGGGTTTCTTTTCGAGGCCGCATATTCGCCTGCACGCCAAAGGAATTGGAACGTCGCCCGGCGTTCAAGACCGCGCTCGCCGAAATCAGCCGCCTCTACCAAGACTGTCTGTCAGAACTGATCCAGGCGGGCCGGCGCGAAGGCGTAACCAGTATAGGCGTGGTGCTCGCCGGCGGCGGCGCCCGCCTTCCCGCGATCCGAAACGCGATCGCAAAGCCGCGTTGGATGGGCCTCACCAACATGTTGGGCGTGCGCATCCGGCATTTGCCGGAAACGCCGGCCTGGGTGGCCGCGCTGGGTTCGGCGCGCGATTACGAGCCGCTGTTTACGCAAGTCAGCGCCGCATTCGGCGCCGCGATCTCCGCGCCCGAGCAGAGAAGCGAGCCGGACGCCGCCGAGACCGCGCACACGCTGCCCGGATGACGCGCGCCCTCTTCGCGCACTGATTATGAGATGAACGCGAAACCTTCGCTCGCCGATCTCCGCTTTTAGCCCTTGCCGCTCTTCACGCGCTTGCGCTGCGAACCGCAGAGATTGCTGACCGCGCCATTGACGCCGGCCTTGCGCATCGCCATCTCGGCGCGCGCCATATCCCATTGCGGGACGTAAAGGACGCGGTCTTCGGCCTTCACATGCTTCAATCTCTTGGCGGCGCGCTCCAGGCTTTTGTCGGAGCCGGTGCGGTCCCATTCCTGCGCCCGCTTGCTCTCTTTCGCCTCCGCGGCGAGACGGCGACGGCGTGCGAGCGCGGGCTCGCCCATATAGATGCTGTCGTAGGGATCGTCGATGAGGTCGTAGAAGCGACGATTCCAGCCATAGTGCGACATGACGCCCGCCCGTCGTGTGGATAAGCCCCAACAATTCGCGGTACATGCATTCGCGCTTTGCGCCAAGGACACGACCCGTGTCGCTTCGCAAGCGCAACGATTGTGCCTAAGAGAACGCTCTCGGAAGTTTGATGCTGGCCCTCATCCTCACCTATTTGCCGTCGGTCTTGTGCGCCATCCACGCCGTGCGCAGCGGCCAGCAAATGTATTGGCTCTGGATCCTGGTCATCGCCCCGCTCTTGGGGCCGCTCATCTATTTCTTCGCCGTTCTGGTTCCGGAATTCGCCGGCGGACGCACGGCGCGCGGCGTCGGCCAGGCGGCGCGGCAAGCGCTCGATCCCGAACGCGACTATCGCCGCGCCAAGCTTCTTCTCGATGAGACCCCGACCATCGGCAATCGCATGCGTTTTGCCCAAGCGGCCGAGGCCTTGAACCGCTGGCCGGAAGCCGAAGCGCAATGGGCCCAATGCATCGAAGGCCCGTGGGCCGAAGACCCAACCGTGCTCATGGGACACGCGCGCTCCCTGATCGAACTCACCCGCTTTGACGAGGCGCTGAAGCGGCTCGAACAATTGAAGGCGCTCGGGCGCGAAGGCGGAACGGCGCAAGCGTCGCTGGCGTTCGCGCGCGCCTATGACGGCCTCGGCCGCGACGCCGAAGCCGATGCTGCATACCGGGCATGCGTCGATCGCGTGCCTGGTCTTGAGGCGGGCGGACGTTATGTCGCCTATCTTGCCAAGGTTGGCCGCAAGACCGACGCCGAACTCGGCTTGGCCGAGCTCGATCGCCGCCTGCAGAAGATCGCTCCGCCCCTGCGCCCGGAAGCGCGGCAATGGCGCGACCTCGCTGCAAGCGCCGTGGCGCGAATGTGAACTCAAGGAAGCGAACATGGGCTTTAAGTGCGGCATCGTCGGGCTGCCGAATGTCGGCAAGTCGACGCTCTTTAATGCGCTGACCAAGACCGCCTCCGCGCAAGCGGCGAACTATCCGTTTTGCACGATCGAGCCCAATGTCGGCGAAGTGGCGATGCCCGAACCCAGGCTCGATAAACTGGCCGCGATCGCCAAATCGAAGGAAATCATTCCGACCCGGATGAATTTCGTCGACATCGCCGGGCTGGTGCGCGGCGCCTCGAAGGGCGAAGGGTTGGGCAATCAGTTTCTCGCCAATATCCGCGAATGCGACGCCATCGCCTACGTGTTGCGGTGCTTTGAGAATGACGACATCACCCATGTCGAAGGCGACATCGACCCGATCCGCGATTTGGAGACGGTGGAAACCGAACTGATGCTGGCTGACCTCGAGAGCCTGGAAAAGCGCGTCGTCAATTTGGAGAAGAAGGCCAAGACCGGCGACAAGGAGGCCAGGCTCACGCTCGATCTGGTGCTGCGTGCGAAGACGGTGCTGGAGAAGGGCGAGCCCGCGCGCCTGGTCAAGCACGCGAGCGAAGAACGCAAAGCCTTCGAGATGCTGCAGCTTCTGACCGCCCTGCCAGTGCTCTACGTCTGCAATGTCAGCGAAGCGGACGCCGCGCCCGGCAACGCCCACACCAAACGCGTCGAAGAACGCGCCAAGCAAGAGCGCGCCGCCTGCGTCATCATTTGCGCACAGCTCGAAGCCGAGATCGCCGCGCTTTCGGAAGCCGAACAAGCCGAATTCCTGGCCAATGTCGGCCTTGAGGAGCCTGGCCTCACCAAGCTCATCCACGCCGGCTACGATCTCTTGGACCTACAGACCTTCTTCACCGTCGGCCCGAAGGAGGCGCGCGCGTGGACGATCCCTCGCGGCTGGACGGCGCCGCAGGCCGCCGGCGTCATCCATACCGATTTCGAAAAGGGCTTCATTCGCGCCGAAACCATCTCCTATGACGACTTCATCGCCTGTAACGGCGAAAACGGCGCCAAGGACGCCGGCAAGATGCGCTTGGAAGGCAAGGACTATGTCGTGCGCGAGGGCGACGTGATGCACTTCCGCTTCAACGCATAGGCGTCTTCGTCTTCGCGATCGCAGCCTTCTAAAGCGAATGGCGCGACCTAAAGGCCGCTCAGTTGCGCACGCCCACTGAGGAGCTGAATGCGCGCCGCACATCTTCAAGCCGCGTGCCTGTCGCCGGCGCTGAGCGGATACGGATCGCCACCGTGTGGCGCTCATAATCGATGGCCACGCCGCGCGTCTGCGAAAGCACGTCCATACCTAAGAGCAGCGCCGGCTGATCGATCAGATCCCACAGCTGGAAAATATGAAAATTGCCGACATAGGCGGTGACGTCGCGCACCTCCAAGGTGCCCCCGCCAATGCTTATGCTTGGCAAGCCGATGGCGTCTTCCAGCACAATCGGCGTGTCGTGATTGAAGCCGACCGCGAAGTCCACGCGCGCGCGATCGCGACGGACGCGCGCGTTCAGCGCATCGCGCAGCGCCTCGTTGGCGAGCGAGGTGTCGGAGCCGGTGTCGAGCATGAGATTGACGCGCAGACCGCGAATGCTTCCGCGGATGACGATGAGCGAGCCGAAACGCAAATCGCCGTGAATGACCTCCCAGCCGGCTAAACGCGGGGCGCCGCGTGAGGGTGTGATTTCGATGCAGCGGTGCTCGAAATCCATCTTCAGCCGGCGCCCCGACATGCCGTCGACGCCGAGGAGACCCTGCTCGCCCGCCAGCACGGCGCTTTCCAGGATCGGCATTGGCGCGGTTTCAAGCGAGAGATTTCGGTATTGCAGCGAGCGCACCGGCACCAAGGGCGCAATGCTGACGCCGTGCACCGAGTGCACTTCGCCGGTGCCGTCCGCCACCAGACCCAAATGCTCGGCCAAATCGCGCGACACCACCGAACGATTGGCGCCGGTGTCGACAATGAAACGGAAAGGGCCCTGATCGTTGATGCTGACGGGGGCGACAACCCTGCCCAATCGATCGGCGCCGGCGGCGCCGGCGGCGCTCTCGGGCGGGCTTGCGACCTGGGTTTGTCCGGGCTGCTGGGCCGGAGCCGCGACTTGCGGTGTCTGGTAAAGCCCCAATTGCGGCGCCGCAACACAGTCGGCGCGGGCAAGTCCGATTGCGGCGAGCCAAAGCCCCAACGCCGCCAATGCGCCAAATCGAAGCGTGTCCATCCCGGGGCGAGCATGCGCCGGCCATCCCCTGGCCGCCAGTGACAAGCTGCTCAATTTCCTGCGAGCCTGGACGAATGGCCCACGCTTGTGCGAGGGAGCGCTCATGACCGAGCGCATTTCCATCACAAGCAAGATCGACGGCGTCGACTTGTCGGCCCTGCACGCCAAGCCGCAGCACGATCCCATTGGCGGCGTGGTGGTGATCCAAGAAGTGTTCGGCCTAACCGATCATATCGCCGAGATGTGCGATACGTTTGCGGCCCAAGGATATGCTGCGATCGCGCCTGGCCTGTTCGATCGCTTCGAGAAGGATTTCTACGCCGAGCACAACGAAGAAGGCTTCGCCAAGGCGCGCCAAGCGGTGATGTCGTGCCGCTGGGAGCAAGTGGCCTCGGACGTGCAAGCCTCCATCGATGCCTTGCCGCAGCCCTGCTACGTCACCGGCTTCTGCTATGGCGGGGCGGTGTCATGGGTGGCGGCCGCGCGCTGCACCGGCCTTAAAGCGGCGTCGTGCTTTTACGGGCGCTTGATCGCCGATTTGCTGAACGAGAAGCCGAAAATCCCGGTGATGCTGCACTATGGCGCCAGGGATCCCGCCATCCCGCCGGAAAATGTCGAGAAGGTGCGGGCTGCAACGCCGGACTCGCCTCTCTATCTATACGACGCCGGCCACGGTTTCTGTCGGCCGGGAAGCAGCGATTATAACGCGCAAGCGCGCGAGCTTTCGCTAAAGCGCACCTTCGATTGGTTCGCGCGCTGGCGTTGAGGAGAGAAAAGCCATGGCCATCGATCACGTGTCTGTCGGCGTCACCAACATGAAGCGCTCGAAGGCCTTCTATGACGCAGCGCTCGCCCCGCTTGGCATGGCGCCGGTTTATCCCGTCGAGATCCAGGGCCAGCTGGTGGGCGTTGGATACGGCGTTGCAAACAAGCCCTCGTTCTGGATTCAGCTGCCGATCAACGGCAAGGCCGCCAGCATGGGCAACGGCGTGCATATCGCCTTCCGAGCCGACAAGCGCGAGGCGGTCGACGCCTTCTTCCTGGCCGCGCTCGAACAAGGCGGAGCCGAAGACGGGCGCCCGGGCCTGCGCACCGAATATCATCCCGATTATTACGGCGCCTTCGTCCGCGACCCCGACGGCAACAAGATCGAGGCCTGTAGCCACACGCATGAGTAAAGTTGCGCCGCTAGCGCCTCGCTGCTAGCACCGCCGCCTCCCATGCCGCAAACCTCGCCCACCATGAATGTGATGATCGCCGCTGCGCGCAAGGCTGGGCGTGCGCTGGCGCGCGATTTCGGCGAAGTCGAGAATTTGCAGATTTCCCGCAAAGGCCCGTCGGACTTCGTGACTTCCGCCGATCTGAAAGCGGAGAAGACGCTGTTTGAAGAACTCTCCAAGGGTCGTCCCGGCTACGGCTTCCTGATGGAGGAGCGCGGCGCGGTTGAGGGCTCCGACAAGACCCATCGCTGGATCGTCGATCCGCTCGACGGCACCACGAACTTCCTGCACGGCATTCCCCATTTCGCGATCTCGATCGCACTCGAGCGCGAAGCCGTGATCGTCGCCGGCGTCATCTACAATGTCGCGCGCGATGAATTGTTCTGGGCCGAAAAAGGCGCCGGCGCTTATCTCAATGACAAGCGTTTGCGCGTCTCTGGGCGCGGCGAAATGCGCGACGCCTTGTTCGGCGCCGGCGCGCCCTATCTGGGCCGCCCCGGCCAGGAGCAATTCCTCAGGGAAATCGGACGCGTGGTCGCCGAGAGCGCCGGCGTTCGCCGCATGGGCGCCGCCGCGCTCGACCTCGCTTACGTCGCCGCCGGCCGCTTCGACGGTTTCTGGGAGCGCAATCTCAGCGCTTGGGATGTCGCGGCGGGCGCCGTCATGGTCCGCGAGGCCGGCGGCTTCGCCAAGGAAATCGACGGCGGCGACTTCTTAAAAACCGGCGCCATAGTCGCCGCCAACGAACGGCTGCTGCCGCAGCTCACCAAAATTCTACGCGAAGCCTGACGCGATCGGGCCCCGGGGGACCACCATGGCGCAAGGCAGCCGCAAGGATCACCTGGTGGGAGCTCGCCGCCTTCGCCGCGCCCGCCGCGCCGCTGACGGCGATGACGCTGCCCAGCGTGATCTTCCTGCCGCCGCACTTCGCCACGCATCTGCACATCCCGCTCTCCATCGTCTCGGCGATCTTCATCGGCGTGCGCATGCTCGACATCATCGTCGATCCCGGCATCGGCAATTTTCAGGATCGCACCCACGTGCCCCTGGGACGGCGCCGCTTCTGGATGCTGTCGGGCTTGCCCTTCATCATGGCGGCGATTTGGTTTTCCTATATCGGGCTTTGGCCCGACGTGCCGATTTGGATCGCCGCGGCCGCAATCGTGTTCCTTTTCGTCACCTACGCGGTGATGGCGATCGCCCATCTGGCATGGTCGGGCGAACTCATCCCCACCTATCATGGCCGCACCCATGTTTTAGGCGCGGTGCAGAGCGCAAGCATGATCGGCTCAAGCCTGATGCTGATCGTTGCGGGCTATGTGGCCCAAACGCCAGGGCTCCAATCTACTCGCCGTCTACGCCATGGGTTGGACCATCATCGCGCTCATGCCGATCACCGTGCTCGCCTGCGTCGTCTTTGTGGGCGAAGCGCCGCGGCCGCCGCAGCCCCATCTCAGCATCGGCCAGACGCTCGCCACTTTGGCGCGCAACAAACTGGCGCAGCGCGTGCTGTTGCCCGATTTGCTGCTCGGCTTCGCGCAAGGCATTTCCGGCGGGCCTCTTCCTCTTCTATTTCCAGTTCGTGCTGGGCTTCGCCCACCAATCGCAAACGTTGCTGGCGATCTATTTTCTCTCGGGCCTGGCGGGCGTGCCGATCTGGTGGTTCATCGCCCGCAAGCTCGGCAAGCATCGCACTTTGCAGCTGGCTTTGGTTTACGGGGTGCTCACAACCGCTTTGTTGCCGCTGTTGCCGGCCGGCGCCTTCGGCATCGTCGGCCCTTACATGTTCTTGGCGGGGCTGGCGCAAGGCGGCGGCACATTGCTCACGCGCGCGCTGATGGCCGACGTCGTCGACGAGGACGAAGTGAGGACAGGCGCGCGCCGCTCCGGCATTTATTTCGGAATTCTGCTCACCACGTCGAAAGTCGGCGTGGCGCTTGGTCCCTTGACCTATGTGGCGCTCGACCTCGCCGGCTTTCGTCCCGGCGAAGGCGCGCAAAACACGCCTCACGCCATCGACATGCTGACCATGTTGTTCATTGGCGGGCCGATGCTGCTTTATCTTCTGGCCGCGATTTCGCTGCGCAAATACCCACTCGATGAAAAACGCCAAGCCGAGCTGGCCGCGGCCATCATTGCCCGCCACGCCAGCGAGAGCCTAGCGTCCTCGCCGCAGCGCACGCTTCAAGAAGCGCTCCGGATCAATGGCCGCGCGCGCAGCCTTCGAGAGGAGCGCCGGCTCGCCGCAAATTTCGCCGGCGATGCATTCGCCAAGCAACGGCGCAAGCGTGAGCCCCCGCGCGCCCAGACCGCCGATCACGTAAAGGTTGGGCAAAAGCGGGCGATCCACCGGCTTCAAGCCCGTGCGCGCCGCTGCATTTTGAGCGCGCCAGGCGGTCTCATCGGGGAGCGCGCCCATGATCGGGGCCCGGTCCGGCGTCGCGGCGCGCAATGAGGCGCGCGAATTGAGCTTCGGACGGATCAAGGCTGGCTGCGATCTCCGGCGCAAGCTTGGCGAGTGCTGCGATATTTCGCGCCCGAGACGCCCCATCCCGGAGCGCCTGATGGAGCGCCTGATGGGACGCCTGATGGAGCGCCTGATGGAGCGCCTGATGGAGCGCTTGGCCGTCTTCACCCTGAAGGACGCCCGTCTCGCTGACGACGCGAGCAATGTCGGCCTCGGCAATCTTGTCGAATGTCGCGCCAAACAGCACGCCCGCCGTCCATCCCACCGTCCACCCCACCGTCCATCCCACTGTTCAAGGCGCCAGATAATTGCCTTGCGCCAAGGCGTGTTGGGGCGCCCGCCCCTGGCCCCATTCGAGCTGCCCGCGTGAAAGCTCGATTGGCAAAAACTTGCTCGCCGCAAAACCTTTCAGCGCCGCACCGCATGCCAGCACGACCGCATCCGCTTTCAATAAAGCGCGACCATCGGCTGCAATGAGCCGCCAAGCCTGGCGGTTAAACTCAAGCGCGGCGACCGGCGCATCGCACATCACTTGGGCGCCGCTTAGAAATGCGCGCAGCGCCGGCAGCGGCCGCACCAGTCCAGCGCGCGCATGCAAGGCCGCCCCGTTCGGAAGCGCTCGCATCCAATCGTGCGGCAAGGGCGGATCGTTCAAGACGTCGCTCAGCGCCTCGGCATTGCGCGCGTCCGCTCGCTGCTCGACGCCGCACGCGACAAACACGTCCTCGCCCAAGGCTGCGTAGGCGCGCACCGCTTCGAGGTAGGCGGCGAGAAAAACTTCCCTGAGCGGCCCATCGCGATCCAAGCGCGGCATCACCAGGCCGGCGGGATTGCCGCTCGCGCCGGCGCCAAGCTCGCCGCCCGCTTCAAGCACAATCACCTCGACGCCGCGCCGCACCAGCGCGCGCGCGACCGACGCCCCGGCGATGCCGGCGCCCAGCACCGCAACGCGCTTTGGACGATGGGGCGCTCGCCTGCGCCGGCGTCTGGCCGCGAAACAGCCGTGGCGAGCGTCGCAGCTTTTCGTTTCGCCTGCAGACGTTCGCGCTTGGCGCCAAAGCCCGGCTTCTTCTCCACGGCGAAGCCGGCCGCTTCCAGGGCGCGCCGCACCGCGCCTGCGACGGTGAAACGTCGCCGCGCGCGCATCAGCCGCGGAAAGCCTGCGCAATATTGCGAAAAACCTCCTCACTCCACATGCCCGCATTGCGCGCTGGCGCGAAGCCATCGAGAAACCACGCGTCGAATGCGCCATCGAGTCCCGCAAGGATCGTTTCGGCCTCGCCCGTATGCAGCGTCAGCGACAAGCCATCGTCTGCAAACCAGAGCCGCTGCGGCGCGTAAGCCCGCACCGGCCAGCACTCGAGTAACGCTTGCTGCCAAATCGGCGACTTCAGGGAAGCGCGCCAACGCTCGCGCAGCATCTTGCCGCTCAAGCGGGAATGCCTCGATGCTTGAGATATGCAATTGCGCATGAGGCAATCGCGTACGCCGCCACGCGCGCCATACCGCCAAAACATTAACGCCGGCGCCGAAGCCAAGTTCGCAAATCGCGAAGCGTTCGCGCCCGCGCCAGGCGTCGGGCAGATCGCAGCCGGCGAGAAAAACCGCGTCGGATTCTGCGCAAACCCCCTTCGCGCGAGAAGTAGATGTCGTCGAACGCGACCGCGCGCGGGGCGCTCGCATCGCTCCAATCGATCTCAGGGCGTGGCGGCAAACGCGACATCGCGCGCTCACTCATGCCACAAAAGCAAATGCGCCGCTCCTCACCAGCGGCGCCAAAAACAAATGCGCCGCGCTTTCGAGCGGCGCTCAAAGCAAATGGGCCGCTCTTTCGAGCGGCGCTCAAAGCAAATGGGCCGCTCTTTCGAGCGGCCCATCGCACTAAATTCCGTATGACGATTACGGAGAAGTCGTCGAAGACGTGGTCGCCGTCGACGTAGCCGTGGACGTGTCCGTCGACGGAGCCATCGACGTATCCGTCGAGGTCGCCATGGACGTATCCGTCGTGGTGGCTTCAGTCGTCGTTTCCGTCGTCGTCGTGGTTTGGCCGCAAGCCGCGACGCCGAAGGCGAGAATGGCCGCGGCAGCAGCCGCTGCGCCCAACTTGAACTTCGTCATAGGTTCTATACCCCTCGTCTCAGCGTCAGGTTTGCCCCAACGCGTGAAGGCGACTCAATAGCCGCGCTTTAACCCTATTGGCAAGCGCCACCCCTCTCAGGGGATATGCAATTTCGCATAGCCAAGAGTCAGGAGTGTCAGGCCTCGGTCGCCGCCGCGAGCGCTTCTTCGAGCTGCGTGAACGTCGGCTGCAGGGTCGAGGGAACCGAGCCGCGGCCGATTTCGACCGACACTTGCGCGGCGTTGCCGTGCAAGTGCGCGACCAGCACGTCGCGGATAATCTTATAGAATTGGGAATCGTGCTCGACGATGCCGTTCAAGCGCGACGCCATCGGGCCGACCAGGCCGTAGGCCAAGAACACGCCGAGAAACGTACCCACCAGCGCCTTGCCGATCATTAATCCGAGCACTTCCGGCGGCTCGTTGATCGATCCCATGGTCTTCACGATGCCCAGCACCGCCGCGACGATGCCGAGCGCCGGCAAGCCGTCCGCCATCCCTTGCATTGCGTGCGGCGGGGCGAGCGCCTCGTGATGGTGCTTCTCGAGCTGCTTTTCCATCGCGTCCTCGACTTGGTGGGGATCGTCGAGGTTCATCGTCATCATCCGCATCGTGTCGCAGATGAAGTGCGTGACGTGATGGTCTTTGAGGATCTTCGGGTACTTTTGGAAGATCGCGCTCTCTTCCGGCCTTTCGATGTGCGGCTCGATGGCGACGACGCCTTTGGTCTTCATCAACTTGGTCAGCTGGAAAAGCAGCGCCAGCAGATCCTGATAATCCTGCTTCTTCCACTTCGGGCCGGACATCACTTGACCCAAGCCGCCGGCGATCCCTTTCAGCACGCTCACTTCTTGGCCAATGGTCAAAGCGCCGATGGCGGAGCCGAAAATCATCAGGAATTCCATCGGCGCGGCTTCGGCGAGCACTTCGAAGCTGCCGCCTTCCATCAGGAAGACGCCGAACACCATCGTAAAGACGGTGACGATGCCGATTATTGGAAACATGGATAACGCGCGTTTACCGAAAGCTCTTGAAGGTCATCGCGTTATGAACGAGCGCGCTTAACGCGCCGTTTCGGGCCCTGTTTTTTCAACGCATTTGAGAGGTTTCCCGGTCGTCAACGTCTTGGCGCAGCCACTTGGGCGACGTAAGCCCTCGCGCCATGGCGATGGCGGATTCTCCAGCCCCTGAGCCGCTCGCCGCGCCGCCGGCGGCTCCGAATGCGCCGATTGGGCGCAATCGACAATTCCGCCTGTTATGGGCCTGCATGCTGGTGATCGGCGCCGGCAATTCCATGCTCTTGTCGGTTGCGCCGCCCTTGGTGCGGCAACTGCATCTGGGCGATTCAACCGTCGGCTGGATTTTTTCGTTCTCAGCTCTGCTTTGGGTGTTCTCCAGCCCCTATTGGGGCCGCCTCTCGGACAGTCTTGGGCGCAAACCCGCCATCGCCTTCGGGCTCGCCGCCTACGCCGTCTCGATGACCTCGTTCGGGGCGGTGGTGAATTTGGGCCTCTCGGGGGCGTTGGCCGGCGGCCAGCTCTTCATTTCTCTGGTGCTCGCGCGCGCCATTTTCGGCGCCTTCGGCTCGGCCTCGAGCCCCTCGGCGCAAGCCTATATCGCCGACCGCACCTCGACCTTCGAACGCACCACCCAGCTTGCCGGCCTCAGCTCCGCTTTCGCCGTCGGCCAAGCCTTTGGACCGGGCATTTGCGCGTGGCTGGCGTCAAAACTCGGCTTGGTGTTTCCGATCTGGCTGGTGGCTGGACTGGCGCTCAGCGCATCGCTTTCAATCCTCACCTTCTTGCCCGAGCGCACCGCGCCGCAAATGCTGCGCCAACGCCGCGATCTCAAACAATCGCTGGCGCTCGTCGCCGATAGGCGCCTCTCCGGCTTTCTGATTTGCGGCTTGGCGCTGTCGATCATCGCCGGCGTCACCCAGCAAGTGTACGGCCTCTTCACCATGGATCGGCTGGGGGTCGCCGGAAGCCACGGCACCGAACTGACATCGTGGGGCTTCATGGCCAATGCGCTTGCGTTGCTGACGACCCAGCTTGTGATCCTGCCGCGCCTCAACGCCGGACCGCGTTTGCTGATCGTCTGGGGCGCGTGCTTTCTCGCCGCCGGCGTCATCGCCCAATTGTTCGCGCCCAATCTCGAGGCGCTGCTGGTTTCACAAGCCTTGCAGGGCCTGGGCGGCGGGCTTGCGCGTTCGGGCTTCACCGGCGGCGCCTCGGTCGCCGTCGAACCGCATGAACAAGGCGCGGCCGCGGGCCTGGTCGTCGCCGTCAATGGCGCGGGCTTTGTCTTCTCACCCGTGCTGGGCGGCGTCGCCTACGAACATCTCGGCATGACCGCCCCGCTCATCGTCGCCATTGCTCTCATCCTCGGCATGGTGACCTTTGCGCTGATCAGCCGACGCTTGCGCAATGTCATGATCGCGGCGCCCGCCGTGGAGCCGGCCTCGCCTTAGCGCGACGCCCCGCGCGCGGCGGCGAGCACGTCGCTGGTGGCGCGGCCGGTGACATCCATGTGACGGCGGCGCTGAAACGAGCGGATCGCGGTGCGGGTCGCAGCGCCAAGGGTCCCGTCGGCGCGGCCAATGCGATAGCCCAGCCGCTTCAGCAAACGCTGCAATTCGCGCACGCCGCGTCGTATCGAGCGCTCGCGGCGCCGCGGGCGGCGGATCGACGCTGACGCCGGCGCGCGTGCGCACGCGGGAGAGCAAGTCCGTGGTCGGAAAGCCGTCCGCGGCCAAGTGCTGATCGGTCTGAAACGCCCGCACCGCCCGGCGCGTGCCCGAGCCGAAGAGCCCGTCCGGCGTGCCGGCATTGTAGCCCAGGCTGTTCAGCAGGGTTTGCAGCTCCAGCGTCTGATCGCGGTTGAGCGAGCCGATTTGCTGGGGCCAAGGGGCGACAAGCCCGCCCCTGCCTTCGAATGCGCGCGCAAGCAGCGCCACGACCAGCGCATAGCGATCGGAATTATTGTAGCGGCGGATCACCGCGAAGTTCGGATGCAGCAACAGCGCCGGACCGCTGGCGCCTGCGGGCAAGAACAATTGCGATTGCAGGATGCGATCGCTCGCCGTCCACGGGCTGCCGTCGATGCGCCGCACGCCGATGCCTTCCCAATCCGAGACGCTGCGCGTCGAACCGTCGGCCAAACCGAAATTGAAGCCGCTCGGCAGGCGCACCTCGTCGAACACAGGCTGGCCCGCCTGCCAGCCGCGATTCTGCAAATAATTGGAGATCGAGGCCGCGACATCGGCATTGTCGCTCCAGATGTCGCGCTTGCCGTCGCCGTCCCAGTCGACGGCGAGCGACAAATACACATCCGGCATGAATTGCGGCTGGCCCAAAGCGCCGGCCCAAGAGGAACGCAATTGATCGGCGGTGGCCAAGCCGCGCTCGACCATCTGACACAAGGCCAACAAATAATTCTCGAACTGAGCGCGGCGGCGGCCCTCGAAGGCGAGCGTCGCCAGCGCTTCGGGCGCGGTGTAATTGAGCGGCGCCTGGCCGAAATTGCTTTCCAGCGCCCAAATCCCCAGCACGATGTCGCTATCGACGCCGTACCGCTGCTCGATCTGCGTCAGCGTCGCCCCCAGCGTCGCTTTCATCTGGATGCCGGCGGCGATGCGGCGGTCGGTGAAGCGGTTGTTCACGTAATCCCAGACCGGGGACACGAATTCCGGCTGCTGCTGATCGAGCGTGACGATGCTGTCATCGGGAGCGATCCCCGAGAGCAATTGCCGCAGCACCGCGGGATCCCTGCCCTGCGCCACCGCGCGGCGGGCGAAATCGTCGCGCCAAGCGTCGAAATCGGCTATTGCCGGAGGAGGTGAAGCTCGGCGGCTGCACCTGGGCCAAGCCCTGCCCGCAGGCCATGGCCATCGAGGTCGCCGCAATGGCGAAAAGCGCACGTCGCATCCATTGTCCCTTGCGCCGGTGTCCCTTGCCCTGGCGTCGGCGCTCCCGGCGCCTGTGATCTTGGCGCTTGGCGTCCGCCTTCGGTCCCATCCCCACTGCCCGCATCAACCGCTCCCCCAACATTGACTTCGGCGGGGGTGGCCCTTATTCACCCCGCTTCCCAATCGACCCCGGACCAATTCGGCCATGAAAGTCAAATCGTCACTCAAGTCGCTCAAGGCCCGCCACCGGGCCTGCCGGGTGGTGCGGCGCAAGGGCCGGGTCTATGTGATCAACAAAGTTGATCCGCGCTATAAGGCCAAACAGGGCTGAATTAGGCCGCAACTTCGGCTCAGACTTCGCCGCGATTTCAAGTTCAGCGATGCGCAACATCTTTGCAACTCTCCTTTTGACGCTCTCCCTCGCCGCCTGCGGCGTGGCCGGGCGCGCGCCGGCGCGGCCCGACCCCCAGCTCGACGCGCTCTTTACGCAACTGGAACAAGCTCCCGATGATGCCGCCGCCGCGCGCGTCGAAAGCCAGATCTGGACGCATTGGGCCGATTCCGGCTCGCCCACCGTCAACATCCTGGTCGAGCGCGCCGCCGCCGCCGAGGGCGAAGGCAATTCCGAACTCGCCGAGCGCTTCTTGGAACAAGCCAGCGACCTTGCGCCCAATTTCGCCGAACCCTGGAACCGGCGCGCCAACATCGCCTACCGCGCGCACGATTATTCCGGCGCCATCGCCGCCATTCAGGAAACGCTGAAACGCGAGCCGCGCCATTTCGGCGCGCTCGCGGGGCTTGGCCTCATCTACGAAGAGCTCAACCAGCCGCGCGCGGCGCTCGACGCCTTCCGCGCGGCGCTGGCCATCCACCCCCATTATGAGATCGCACGCCAAGGCGTGCGGCGGCTGGAATCGCGCGTCGAAGGCCGCGACGCTTAAGAGCTGTTGATTCGCGTGCGTCAACGCCGTGACGAGGACGTCGAACGGCCGTTAGCTTTCGCCAACGATTCGAACGTTCAGGGGTCAAGGCGCATGGCGGATTTCGGCGGCACGGAAACGGCGACGGCTTCGCCGCAAGCATTGACCCAATCGGCGCGTGAGAAATTGCGCCAGCTCGTCGCCCGCATCGAGAAGCTGGAAGAAGAGAAAAAAGGCATCGCCGACGACATCAAGGAGACCTACGGCGAAGCCAAAGGCATGGGCTACGACACCAAGGTGCTTCGCCAAGTGATCCGCTTCCGCAAGCAAGACCGCCAGGAGCGCGAAGAACAGGAGCCCGTGCGCGACCTCTACCTGCATGCGCTGGGCGAAATCTAAGCGCGCCCAGGTTAGCCGGCTTTAGCGTGACGCCTTGATCACTCGAATGCGCTGCACGCCGACTTCATCTTTCTTGAGACGCGCCTGGCAGGCCGCAATGAGGTTCTCAATGCGCATCTTGGCCTGATGGTCGAGGCCGGGCCCGAGATCCAAGTCTGTCTCGACGATCAAGACGATCCCCCAGGCGCCGACTTCCACGACGCGTTCGTAATGCGAGCGCACGACATGCTGGATTGAGTTGATCGGATCCCGATTGTCATTGGCCACGGCGCAATCCCACCCTTGTTGGTTCCCGCTCTTCTTCTGGGCGGCAAATTGGAAAAAATCCAGACCGACGCGGTCGGAGCGCGATTTTCCTTCAGCGATGGGTCGACAGCTGCGTCAGCCGGCTCACGCCTCGCCGCTCGCGCAAGCGTCAGCATCGTTTCGCCAAGAGCGGCGTTTGCGGTTTGAGCGACGAACGGACGCCAATCATCGACCGGCGCGGCGTCTACACGGCGCCTTGACGGCATCTCCCTTGGCGGGACAGGTCAGGGAGGAAAAGATGCTTCACGTCAGTCTCGGCAGCGGCTTGCGCAGTCCGCTGATAGCGGTCGGCGCACTTTGCGTTGCTCTGGCGTTTGGCGCGGCGACGAAGGTCGCGGCGGCCCAAGACGCCTCCATCATTGTCACCGGCCGCACGCCGGAGGCGACGCGAGCCTTCATCGAGCAAATGTCGGTGGCGCCGGCGACTGCGGAGCAGCTTGCGCGCTGGGATCATTCCATTTGCACCGGCATAGCCGGCGCGCCGCAGCGCCAGGCGGAGTTCATCGCCAACCGCATCGCCCAACGCGCCAATGCTCTCGGCCTGACGCCGGGCGCGCCCGGGTGCGCGCCGAATGTGTCGGTGATCGTCACCGGGCAATCCGATGCGGTGGCGCAGCGTATGTACGCCAATAACCGCGCCTTATTCGCCTTCCAACAATCGAGCAACATCACAACGCTCGATCAAGCCAGCCTCAATGACTTCCTGCAAACGCCGCGCCCAGTGCGCTGGTGGCATGTCGCCGAACGGCTGAGCGCTGACGGCATGGCGTTAAGCGGGGACGCTTCGCAAGGCGGCGTCACGAACGCGCCGTCGGCTCGCTCGACGGGCTCTCGCCTGCAGAGCGACACGCGCCAGGATCTCAACCGCGTCATCATCATCGTCGATGCACGGCGCGTCGGATCGGCGCCGCTCGCAGCGTTGGCCGATTATATTTCCATGGTGGCGCTCGCCCAGATCAACCCGAACGCGCAAGTGCGCAATTACCCCACGATCATGAGCCTCTTCGCCGCACGAGCCGTCGGCGAGCCGGCGCCGACGGCGATGACCGAATGGGACGTGGGCTATCTCGACGGCCTCTATCACGCCACCCGAAACGCTCACAGCGTCCAGCAACAGCAATCCGAAATCGGCCAACGCATGCTCGCCAGCAGGTAATTAAGCGATCATTGCAACCGACGGTCTGCCCTTATGGCCCCTTAAGGCCCGCGAGCCTTGAGGGGCTCGCGGCCCCCGGCCGGCGGGTCGGATTGTCTCTTTATTATGCTTTCGCGTGCAAACCTGGCGCCTACTCCACAATCTTATTCCGGAGCTGCCTGATGGCGGTTGAACTACTTGCAGCAGGTCAGCGCGTGAGCGTCTCCAGTTTTGGCGGCGCGATGACGCCCGGCGTCTACCGGATCGTTCGGGCGCTGCCGGCGGAGGGTCGGCCGCTGCAATATCGCATCAAAAGCGATGCCGAGAGTTTTGAACGCGTCGTCGACGCGAGCCGTCTCGAAGTGCTGGCTTTGGTCTGAAAAGCGCGAAGATTGAGAGGAAGCCATCCATGGCTATTCAGGGGGACGCGTTAAAAAAAGGCTGGGGCGTGGTGCGTCTCAGCCCTTGGCATTTGGCTGGCGTCTTCGTCTCGAGCCTCGATGCTGAAGACCTCGCACGGCGCTTGGGCGAGGGCTACATCGTCAAGTACGGCGATCATGTCTTTGGCTCGCCGGAATTCACCTTCAGCAGCGTCGAGGATCTCTGATCTCGAGGCGTTTGTCTCAGTTTGGATATTTTTGCTCGCGTTCGCCGAACATCCAGAAGCCGGCGATGTAGAGTAGAGGCAAAAAGAAGAAGAGCACGGCGAATATCGTATCAGCGCCGGCCCACGAACGAAGCGAGTTGAAGACAACCCCGTCGACCTGAATGGCGCGGCTGGCGGTTGCAAGTTGGGCCAGCACCAATCCCGCGACACAAGCCCAAAAGCCGATGGCCGTGCCGATGATCGGCGTTGTGCGCTCGACATAGTCGTCATTGGAATGCTCGGCGATGTGCAGAAAACTGGGCCACACCGCGATCGGCCAGAAGACCGATTGCAGAAATCCATTTACCGGTTTTTGCATTGGCGTCCATCCCCGCGAGCCCGAAGCCGCCGAGAAGCGCGCTTCCCGGCGACTTTCGGCGATTAGCTCTTTTTCGGCTCGACTGCGGCTTTGGCCGCAGCGATCGGGGCGGCGGCGGGCTTGGTATCCTTTATCGTATCCGTCATCGTCTTATTCGGCTGGTGACCTGAATTGGGAGCGACTGGCGCAGGCCCCACTTTGGCATGATCCGCCATCTGAAAATCTCATGAAAAACGTCAGAGCACTCTGACATGGGCCACGTGGCCCTGGCTCGGCCGTTTGCAATGGGCGCGGGCGCCAATAAGTCCCTTGCAATTCTGCGCAATCGAGCGCCGCTTTTTCCAACGCGTTGGCGAGGAGACGCAAGCGCCCGCCGGGAACTCTCTCAAGCGCCAGATCTGCTGTTGTCGGCGACCGTCATTCTCGGCCAACGCAGCGCGCACCAAACAATGAGCACGGTCAAGACGATCTCCAGACCGACGATGATTTTGTAGAAGAGCGCGGGACCCGCGAACGTCGCTGCTTCAATCGCCGTGTAAGCGAGCCCCATCACAACGTTTGACCACCGGCTGGCGATTGGCGCCAACGCTACGGACAGAAAGACCATCAGCGCTGGGACCGCCAGCATGATCGACACCCCAACAAGCACCGGGGCGGTCGCCTGACCGAGCGGCCCCATGTGACCGCCTGCGATGCGCTCGATCCTCCCAGGCAGGTAGAGGCTAAAATAGTCGTTATAGATGTAGAGAAACATCAGCGACGTCCATAAGAGCGCCAGCTGGAGTTTCACCGGGACTTTAAAATCTTCAAGCGCTTTGCCGCTCATCTGATTTCCTCACTAACCCCGCGTCGGGCGCAGGCGCCAGGCAAGCCGCTATCCCCCGCTCCGGTCAACTCTCTCTTGTTGGCCGCCACGCCAGCGTCAACAAGAACCCCCGAGATCGGCCAAGCAGTGAGCCCTCGCGCAACGATTGCTCGTGCTACAAGTCTGGTGAGAAAGAGAGTCGAAGGGGCGGATGGCGCGCAAGGTCGATCCCAAGCGAACGCGCAAAGCGCTCAAGATCGTGCGTAAACTCGCGGCCAAGGCCGCCGCATCCGAAACCATCGACCCGGAAACCGGCGAGATCAGACCGGGCGCGGGCGAAGTCGATTATTCGCATTGGGAAAACGCCTTTCTGAGCGAAGTCGATCAGCGGCTCCAGAAATACGGCTCCGCCTTCCACAATCTGAGCAAAGGCAGAAGCGACGAAGCCTTGTCGATGCTGCAAACCCTGAAGCTGAAGGAAATCGCGGCCAAGGCCCCGGCAAGAAGCGCAAAGGGGCTCTCGACCAAAAAGCGGCTGACGACGAAAAAGCCGCTCGGCTGGAAAAGACGCGGGCGCGACTAGCTCCGCCTGATCATCGGCCCGGAACAGCATTTTGTCGGCGCGCGAGAAATAGAGATGCGAGGTGACATCGTCGACGGCGATGCATGAAGCGGCGAAGGCGATGTCGGTGTCGTCGCGATCTTTCGGCGGCGGCGGCACGATCAGCGGCTCGATGCAGCGATCGACGACCTGGGTGTAATCGTGATTGAAGGCGATCCAGCCGATGCGCCAGCGCGCATCGCGCGTCGCGCCGTTATAAAACATGACCGGCGTATTCTTGTCGCTGGTCAGCAGCGGCCCCGGTCGAGAGATGCCAATTGTCCCAATTGTCGTCGCGCGGCGCGAACGGCGCCTTCTGCTCGGCCCACGGCCCGGCGACGCCCTCGCCGAGCGCCAAGCCCAATCAGCGAGGCTTCGTTGCGCGCATATTCGTAAAACAAGCGCCACCTGCCATCTTCGGCGTCGCTCGATCGTCGCTTCCTTGGTGTTGCCTTCGGTCTTCGACGAGGCCAGCGCGACGCCGCGCTTTTGCAATTGATCGAGCCGCTTGCCGGTGGCGTAGAGCATCTGCCCCGACGAGCGGGTTCTATCGACGCCGGTGTAATAGACGATGTACTCGTCCTCGCCAGATGATGACGGTCGGATCTTCGCAGCCGCCGATATCGAGATCGCCGCCGTCGGGCGCCATCACCGGCTTTGCATGCAGGCGGAACGCGAGCCCGTCATCGCTTTCGCCATAATGGATGGCGCCGGTATTGCCGGTCTCGGTCAGCGTGCGCGGCGCCGATCGCACCAGCATTTTGAACCCGCCCTCGTCCTTCCAGACATAAGGGCTCATCAGATCGCGGTCCTTGATCGGCTGATCCGCCTCGATCTTGAGTTCGGCGATCGCTTCGACGTTGAAGGCCAGGCGCATCATGGGCTCTCGACTAAGGCGCCAGATCCCGAGCCCGTTGCAACGTCAATGCGGCGCCAGCGCGCGCTCTCAGCTGGTGCGTGAGAACTGCACCGGGATGACCACCTGCCGGTTCGCCGTGGACTGTCCTGTCGCATCGGTGGGTTCAACGCGCAGCATGCTCGAGAGGCGCCGGGCGGCGTCGCCGAAGCCGGCGCCGGCCGGGGTCTCGTTGCGCGCACGACAACGCAGCGCGCCGTCGGCGGCCACCAGACACTGCAGCTGAGCCGAGCCGGACCGATTGTTGGCGTAGGCCTGCATCGGATAGAAGAAGCGAAGGTCATCGCCGTTTGGGCGCGACACCCAGTGCAGCGCCCCCGCTGGCGGCGCGCCGGCGGCCCATTCCTGATCCGTGGGCGCCGCGCGCATGCCTCTTTGCGCCAATGTGGGAACCGGCCCGGCGCCCAACAGCGCCCAGCGATAATAGCAGCCTTGCGGGCGCGGGCAGCTCAAGTACGATCCGCACCTCCAAATTCGAGAGCGTGCGCGCGTAATTCGACGGAATGTGCAGAACCGCCACGTGGGGGTTGCTGGATGAGCTCGACGCCGAGATCGGCCCTAGTCCGGCGGCGCGCAAGTCGGCCTGCACCCCGGTGCACGCCTCCTCGCAACCGACCACAAACGCCGAGGCGCGCGCCATTGTTGGGGAGCAGAAAGGCATGCCCGGCCTGACCGCGCGACTCACCGGCGACCAAGACGCTGTCGTGGGGCGTGCTCATGGCGGCGGCGACAAAATAGTCGCCGGCGGTGTCGCGCGCCGACTGGGCCCAAACCGCGCCCGCCAGCGACATCGCCGCCATGGAGGCCAAAACCAATATCCGGATACGCATGCATCACCCCTGTTTGGGGTCGAGTCTGCGTCAGATGAGGTAGCCGCGCAAGAACGCCTCGGCGGAAAACCCTTAGGCCTGCGCGACGATCAGCCCTCCGCCACCGCCCGCTCTTCCAGGCCGTACTCGCGCAGTTTGCGGTAGAGCGTCGAGCGGCCGATGCCCAGGCGGCGAGCCACTTCCGACATGTGGCCGGCATAATGGTCGATCGCGAGTTCGATGAGGTCGCGCTCGATTTGTTCGAGCTGGCGCAGATGGCCCTCGCCGTCGAACACTTGCACCGGCTGCGGGCGCATCCGAAACCGCCGCCATGGCGGCGGCATATTGGACCTGCGCGGCGAGCGCATGATGATCGTTGGCCGCGATCGGCAGATCGAGCGCGTGCGCGTCGTTGGCGGCCGAGAGCGGCTTCAGGCCGGAGATTTGCGGGAAGTCCTCCGGCTGCAACAGATCGCCTTCGCAAAGGATCACGGCGCGGAAGACCGAGTTTTCGAGCTGGCGCACATTGCCCGGCCAATCGAAGCCGAGCAGCATTTGCATCGTCGCTTCCGAAGCGCCGCGCACATTGCGGCCCTCTTCGGCGTTGAAGCGCGCGACGAAGCGCTGAACCAGGGTGACGAGGTCTTCCTTGCGCTCGCGCAGCGGCGGCGCTTCGATGGGGAAGACGTTCAAGCGATAGATACAGATCTTCGCGGAAGGCGCCGTCGGCGACGAGCTTGGCGAGATCCTTGTTGGTCGCGCTGATGATGCGGACATCGACCTTCACCGGGCGCTTGGCGCCGACGGGATCGACTTCGCCTTCTTGCAGCACGCGCAAGCAGCTTCACCTGCATGTCGAGCGGCAGTTCGCCGACCTCGTCGAGGAAAAGCGTGCCGCCATTGGCTTCGACGAACTTGCCGAGCGTGATTGTCGGTGGCGCCGGTGAACGAGCCCTTGGCGTGGCCGAACAGGATCGACTCCACCAGGTTTTCCGGAATTGCGCCGCAATTCACGGTGACGAACGGACGCCCGGCGCGATCGCTCGCGCCCTGAATGGCGCGCGCCAGCAATTCCTTGCCGACGCCGCTTTCACCGGTGATCAGCACCGGGATGTTGGAGCCCGCGGCGCGCTTGCCCATGCGCACGACCGGCCGCATCGCCGGCGCGTTGGCGACCATGTCGTCAAACGAAAGCTGTCCGGCGGCGCGCTTTTTCAGGCGCCCGACTTCGGTCTTCAAATTGGTCATCTCGAGCGCATTGCGGATCGAGACGAGAATGCGTTCAGGGCTCGCCGGCTTGACGAAGAAGTCGCTCGCGCCCGCCTGCATGGCCTGCACGACGGTGTCGATGCCGCCGGAGGCGGTGAGCACGATGCACGGCAGATCGCCGCGGCGCTGACGGATTTCCTTGAGCGCTTCCTGGCCCGACATGCCCGGCATGACGAGATCGAGCATGACGATGTCGATGTCGGCATGGGTGTCGACGGCGTCGACCGCTTGCTGGCCGTTTTCGGCCGTGCGTGTCAGAAAACCATTGCGCTCTACAGCCGCCTGCAACAGGCGGCGCTGCGCTGGATCGTCATCGACGATCAGGATCGTCTTGCCCATGTCCCACCATCTTATCGACGCGTTTCATCTGCCGGAAACGCTGTTCGTTACCGGCGACCATAGGCAAGGGAGGTTCAGGTCGCGTTAAAATGGCACACTGAAATGCAATTTTCGTAAGCGAATGGTGTGGCTATCTGAACATGTGTTCACCACATCCGGAGGCTCATGAGCGACGACACGCCCGATCCAGAACGCAATCGCTTGAGCGCCCGCATCGGCCGCGTGGCGCGCGTCGGCGCCAATATGTCCTGGCGCGTGGGCGCCCGGCGTCATGGGCGCCGACCAGGCCGCCTTGGCGCGCGCGGTGCGCCAGGCCCTCGGCCATTCCAAAGGGCCGCTGATGAAAGTGGCGCAGCTGCTTTCCACCATCCCCGACCTGCTGCCGCAGGCCTACGCCGAAGAGTTTCGCAAACTGCAGGCGCACGCCCCGGCCATGGGCTGGCCGTTCGTGCAGCGCCGCATGCGCGCCGAGCTTGGTGAGAATTGGGAAACCAAGTTCGCGCGGTTCGAGCATGAAGCGGCCGCCGCCGCTTCGCTGGGCCAAGTCCATCGCGCCGTCGCCCATGACGGCCGCAGCGCTCGCCTGCAAGCTTCAATATCCCGACATGGCGAGCGCGGTGGAGGCCGACCTCGGCCAGCTCCGCACCCTGCTTGAACCTCTTCAAGAGCATGGACGGCACCATCGACTCCTCCGAGGCGATCGTCGAAGTCGGCGAACGGCTGCGCGAGGAATTGGATTATGAGCGCGAGCTGAAGCACATGCGCCTGTTTGCGCTGATGCTGGCGGGCGAAGCGCGGATCAAGACGCCGGCGCCGCTGGAAGAGCTTTCAACCAAGCGCCTGCTGACGATGACCTGGCTTGAGGGCCGCGGACTGATGAGCTGGCTGGGCGAGAGCCAAGAGATCCGCAACCGCATCGCCGAGCTTTTGTTCAAAGCCTGGTGGGGGCCGATGACGCATTACGGCGTCATCCATGGCGACCCCCATCTCGGCAATTACGCGCTCACCGAAAACGCCGAGCGCCTGCACCTGTTGGATTTCGGCTGCGTGCGCATCTTCCCGCCGCGCTTCCTGGAGGGCGTTGTCGGCCTCTATCGCGGTCTGAAGGCCGACGACATGGACCAAGTCGCGCACGCCTACGAGATCTGGGGCTTCAAGAATTTGAATGCCGAGCTGATCGAGGCGCTGACGCTGTGGGCGCGCTTTATCTATGGCCCCCTCATCGACGATCGCGTGCGCACCATCGCCGACGACGTGCCGCCGGCTGAATATGGGCGGCGCGAAGCGTTCGAAGTGCGCAAGAGGCTGAAGACGCTGGGGCCTGTGCTGGTGCCGCGCGAATTCGTGTTCATGGACCGCGCCGCCATCGGATTGGGCGCGGCATTCCTGCATTTGCGCGCCGAGCTCAATTACGGGCGCATGTTCGAAGACAGTATCGGCGATTTTTCAGTCGACGCCTTGGGCCGCCGGCAAGCCGAAGCGTTGCAAACGCGTCGGCCTCAGCTCATCAAAGCTGAGCCCGCCCATATAAGCGCCCAAGGCGGCGACGACGGCGCCCTGCAGACCGACGCGGTAAATCGCGCGCGGCGAACCGCGCCACGATGAAGTGAGAACCAATAAGCTCAGCACCGCCAGCGCCGGCGCGATCCAGAGCACGCGCTGAAGCACGGGAACCATGACCAGCGGCCAACACAAAAGCGCCGCCGCAATTGACCGCGATTGCGATGGTGCAAAGGCGGCGTCTCGGCGACGAGGCTCTCGCGCAGCGTCTGGCTGGCCAGATTGAGCGCGATCATCACCAGCATGGCGCCGACGACGACGAGATCGATCATCGGCTGGCGGCCAAGCGCAATGAGCGTGAGGAAGCCAAGGATTGTTCCGATAGCCAAACCACCGCCGAGCAGAACCAGCCGATCGACGATGAAGAAGTCGTTTTGCGCCGGAGCGACAGACTTGGCTGTCGGGCGAAGCTCGGACGCACCGGCGACAAAGGTCGATACAAACGCCATGAGCAGCTCCGCTCTGATACCGGGAGCGACACGAACGCTGCACTGATTCTCATGGCGAGACGTTAACGCGGCTTCATCCCGACATGATCACCAGCGCGCCTTGATAGGCGGCGAGCGCGGCCACAAGGGCGCCTTGCAGACCGAGCCGATAGACCGCCCGCGACGGGCCGTTCCAACACGATGCGAAAAGCACAAGAGCGGAGATCGCAAGCGCCGGCGCGGCCCAAAACGCGGGCGCGCTCACCGGCGCGAAGAGGCCGGTCAGCGGCCACGCCAGCAGCGCCGCCGCCTGGGCGATCGCCGCAGCGGCGCAGCCATGGGCGCGCTTGAGCAAACATTCGCGCAGCGTTTGCGATGATAGATAAAGCCCAAACGCCACCAATACGGCGCCGGACACGATGAGCGCGGTCAAGGAAGGACGCCCGACGCCGATGGCGGTGGCGAAGCCCAATAGACAAGCCCAGAGCCACCCCGCCCGCCAAAATCACCAAGCGTTCGAGACGGCGAAACTCCAAGCGCCCCACATAAGGCGTGTGCGCGGCTCACGCCGGTATCGCGCTCACCAAGGATGGCGGAAGCATCGTAAACCACTGTCATCAGCCCTCTCCCACGCGGGGCCCATAAGTTCGGGTCTCGACGTGTCTTGCGGCGTCAACGGCGACGGATCGGCCGATGTTCCAATTTCGTGGTGGATTTGGGATGGTTTGGCGCAAACAAGACACGAAGCGGCGGCGAGCGAGCCGAGGGATGAGCGGATGGAGGAGCAAGGACTGATCACGACGCTGGTCGCCGCGATCGTGCTCGCCTTCGTGTTTGGCTTCATCGCCCAGCGGCTGCGGCTCTCTCCGGTCGTCGGCTATCTGTTGGCGGGCGTGGCGGTCGGCCCGCATTCGCCCGGTTTCACCGCCGACGTCCATTTGGCGCTGCAGCTTTCGGAAGTCGGCGTCATCCTGCTGATGTTCGGGGTCGGGCTCAAAATCTCGATCGACGACATCTGGTCGGTGCGCTGGATCAGCGTGCCGGGCTCGGTGCTGCAGACGCTGCTGGTCGGCGCGCTCGGTCTAGGCGTCGGGCTTGGCGTTTCATATGCCGATGGCGGAAGCGGTCGTGCTGGGCGCCGCCCTTTCGGTCGCCAGCACAATCGTGTTCCTGCGCGCGCTTGAAGACCGCAAGCTGATGAAGACCGAGGAAGGCCGCATCAGCGTTTCGTGGCTGCTGATCGAAGACCTGCTCATCATCATCGCCATCGTGGTGATGCCGGCGCTGGTGCTGGCCAGCCAGGGGCAGGGCGCGTCTCTCCTCGCCATCGCCGCAGCGCTTGGCGTCACCCTCGCCAAGATCGCCGGCTTCGTGGCCGTGATGCTGGCGGTGGGCGGCCGGTTTTTCCCGTGGCTCATCGTCCAGATCGCCCACACCAAATCGCGTGAGCTCTTGTCGCTGGGAACCTTGGCGCTGGCGCTGGGCGTGGCGTGGGCGGCGTTTTACTGGTTCGATGCGAGCTTCGCGCTCGGCGCTTTTCTGGGCGGCCTGGCGCTCAACGGCTCGAAATTCAGCCACAAGGTGGCCGAGGATTCGCTGCCGCTGCGCGACACCTTTGCGGTGCTGTTCTTCGTCGCCGTCGGCATGCTGTTCGATCCGCAGATTCTGCTGCGTCAGCCCTTGGCGGTGGCGGCGATCGTCGCCGTGGTGATCGTCGGCAAAGCGCTGCTGGCCTACGTCCCTCTGCGGGCGATGCGCCAACCCATGCACACCCGATTGCTGGTGGCGCTGGGCACCGCCCAGATCGGCGAATTCTCGTTCGTGCTGGCCGGCATGGGCATGCAGCTCCATGTCATGAGCCAGGAGACCTACAATCTGATCCTGGCCGCGGCGCTGATTTCGATTGCGGTCAATCCGTTCCTGCTGCGCCTTGCGCCCGCCGCCGCAGCGCGCAACCGAAAGCGGCTTGAACGGCCGCGCGCTCCTCGCTTTGCGTCAGCGCTCGCGTTTGCGGATCACCAGTTTCAGACCCGACCAGGTCTCGTCGACGGCGCAGACCTTTACGTCGACATAGCCCATCGGCAGCGCGATTTTGCGGATCGTGTCTTCGGTGATGTCGGTCTCGACCTTGGCCGCCTGCTTCGGCCACGACGCCCAGACCATGCCATCCGCGGCCAAGAGCGGGCGCAGCTTCTTCAGTTCGGTTTCGAGGGCTTTGGCCTTGGTTGCAAATAAGTGCGCCGCCGGCTGGCCCTTGGCCGGCCTCGCCGCGAATTTGGGCTTGGCTGTCTTATTGATCTCGGCCTTCACCGCGGCCGGCATGTTCACGGCGTAAACCGAGACGCCATCCCCAAAGCCCAGCTTTTTGGCGAGCGGCGTCCGTGAATATCCCGTCGGCGAATTTAACCGGCCTCGTTTTGGGGCCCGGATTTGGACTTAAGCGCCGGTATGATGGGGCGAAAATCATCCCTGAGATCCATGGCCGTTCAGCTTGCGCTCGAGCGCCCCTTTCCGCTATCAGCCCCGCTTCCAATTTTGTCCCGCCCGATTCTTCCGATTAGGATCCAGGTCATGAAAGCCGAAGGCCATCCCGACTACCACTTTATCACGGTCCAGATGACCGACGGGACGACGTTCAAGACCCGCTCCACTTATGGCGAGGAAGGCTCGACGTTGGCGCTGGAAATCGACCCCAAGTCGCATCCGGCCTGGACCGGCGGCAATCAGACCCTGCTCGATCGCGGCGGCCGCGTCTCGCGCTTCAACGACAAGTTCGGCGGCTTCATGAAGAAGAAGGACTAAAGGCCAGACGAAGGCATCGTTTTTCAACACCAATCGCCAAAGAGCGCCGGGGGGCGACAGGGGCGCTCTTTTGCTGTCAGCCGATTGTCACCACCGCGGCGCCGACCTTGCGCCCCAACTCCGCATAAAGGTGGGCCGCTCTAATCTCCTGCAGCGGAAAACGGCGCCCGATCACCGGCTTATAGGCGCCTTCCTCCACCAGCCGCTTCATCAACGCCAAGTCGCCATCGGCCATATTGGCCATACCGCAGCTGACCTTGGCCCGGCGCGTGAACGGCGCGCGCAGCATGTCAGAGGGCTTGGCGGCGACGAGCAAATAAGATCCCCCACGCTTGAGTGCGCGCAGACTGCGCGAATAGCCGCTCTTGCCGACAGCATCGAGGATGACATCGTAGCTGCGCTCGGACTGGGTCCCCGACTGGGTCACGGACTGGGTCACGGACTGGGTTCCGGGCTGGGTCGCGGACTGGGTCGCGGACTGGGTCGCGGACTGGGCCCCGGGCTGGGTCGCGAACTTGGAGAAATCGTCGCGCGTATAATCGATCACCTCATCTGCGCCAATCGATCGGGCGAGTTCGGCGTTGGCCCCGCTGCAAACGGCGGTGACGTGGGCGCCGAAATGCTTGGCGAGTTGCACCGCCGCGGTTCCGACACTGCTTGAGGCGCCGTAGATAAGGACGCGCTGCTTGGGCTCGATATTGGCCCGGCGTAGAAAAGAGAGCGCCGAGATCGCCCCGAACGGAATGGCGGCGGCCTCCTCGTAGCTGGCCATGACGGGCATCGCCTCCAGCCGCCGATCCGCCGGCAGCGCCACGTATTCGGCGCAAGCGCCGAACTTGAAGCCAGCCGAGCCAAACACGCGATCGCCGAGGGCAAAGCGGGTTACGTTGGCGCCGACCGCGGCGATATCGCCGGCCAATTCCAAGCCGGGAATGAAATTGGGCTTGGGGCCCAGCAAGCCCGTCATGATGCGGATCACGAACGGCTTGGCGCTGCGAAACCGCCAGTCCGGCGCGCTCACGGTTGAAGCGCGCACACGCACAACACCTCGTCGGGCCCCGGCGATGGCCTCGGCGCGTCCTTGATTTCAAGCACCTCGGGAGGCCCGTAGCGCGAATAGCAGGCGGCTTTCATGGACTTCTAGGTCTAGGCCATCGGAGTTTGGACGCCCATGACCGGGCGAGCCGCAAACATGATCGCCGGCGAAGGCCTAGCGGCCAAACACCGCCGCGAGCTTCGCCATCTGATCGGAGACCGCGTTCGCGGCCTCGGGCGTGTCGCCATACATGGTTTCGTCGAGACGCCGCACGCGATCATAAATCGCCGCGCCGCGGATGATCAGCGTCTTCAGCGCTTCCGGCAATTCGTCCGAGCCGGCAAAGCCCGGCGCGCCCAGGGGTTCGCGGGAGATGAGGCGATACTTTTCGCTGCCCGCCTCGAGCAGCGGGATTTCACCGTCGCGCACGGCGCGTTGCACCAAAAGCCACGACGCCACCTGCATCAAACGCGTGGTCAGACGCATGCTCTCGCCGGCATAGGCGAGCGCGGCGGCGCGCGAGAGGCGCTTGGATGCGGCGCGCCCGGGACCGTCGAGATAGGCGGCGGTCTCCTCAACCAGCGCCATGCCTTCCTTGAAGGTGCGTTCGAACAGCTCCGATCGCGCGAAATCGACGGCGCGACGGGCGTCAAAACTTGTATTTGGCGAAGGTTGGGTCGTATCGGTCATAGCCGCACAAGGCTCGCAAGCGACGGGCCGAAGTGGCCGTCAAGCTTAAGACGACCCCGCCCCGAACACGGAATCCGCAGCTTCGCGTTGCGCGCGCTTGGCGGCAATCGCCCGTTCGCACTGGATGATCTCAGCCTTAAGTCGCTCAATCCGGCTCTCCAAGTCGCCAATCGAAGCGTTTTCAAGCTGCGCTTCGAGTGAAACCGGCTTCTTCACCGGCGGAGCGAAGGGATCGTCGTCGAACATCAGGCCTACCTCCAAGCAGCACTCTACCCTAAAAGTTCGCCCAGTTTAAGTGGAGGCGCGCGAACGGCGATGAACGCGACGATGCAACATATCGTTCACGCGAAGGACGCGCCGCTTTCGCTGGCTGAGGCTCCAGCGCCCGCGCCAGCCGCCGGCGAGATCCTCATCCGCGTCGCCGCCGCGGGCGTTAATCGTCCCGACCTTGCGCAGCGCGCGGGATTGTATCCGCCGCCTCCCGGCGCCTCGCCGACGCTGGGATTGGAGGTCGCAGGCGAGGTCGCCGAAATTGGTTCGGGCGTCAGCCGCTGGAAGGTAGGCGATCAAGTCTGCGCCCTCATCGCCGGCGGAGGCTATGCGCAATACGCGCTGGCGCACGAAGGCTCGGCGCTGCCGATCCCAAAGGGCTTGAGCCTGATTGAAGCCGCCGCGTTGCCGGAGACGGTCTTCACGGTCTGGGCCAATGTGTTCGAAGCCGGCGGTTTGAAGCCCGGCGAAACCCTCCTCGTGCATGGCGGCGCCTCCGGCATCGGCACCACCGCGATCCAGATGGCCAAGGCGCACGGCGCGCGCGTGTTCGCCACCGCCGGCGAGGATGCAAAATGCAGACTTTGCGAGCGGCTGGGCGCCGAGCGCGGCGTCAATTATCGCCAAGAGGATTTTGAAGCCTTAGTTCGCGAAGCCGGCGGCGCCGATGTCATCCTCGACATGGTCGGGGCCCCTTATCTGGCCAAGAATTTGAGCGCGGCGAAGCCGCTTGGCCGCATCGTGATGATCGCCCAGCTGCACGGCGCGCAGGCCGAGATCAACCTCATGCTGATTATGCTGAAGCGCCTGACGCTCACGGGTTCGACGCTGCGTTCGCGCCCAATCGAGGAAAAGGCCCGCATCGCCCGGGCGGTGGAGGCTCATGTCTGGCCCTGGATCGCCGCCGGCGCATTCAAGCCGGTCATCGATTCCACCTTCCCCCTCGCCGACGCCGAAGCCGCGCATGCGCGCCTGCAAACGAGCGCCCACGCCGGAAAGATCGTGCTGGTCGTCTAAAAGCCGGCGCGCCCGCCCAAAGCGCGCGCGCCCCCCGCAAACGGGCGAATTGCAGTTCACTGAAATAATTGTCGGTCGCGGTTTTCTTGACCGACGAGTGAGGCTATATCGCCTGCAACTGACTTGGTCCGCGCCCGGATTTGTCAGCCCGTTGCACCAGATGGCTAGCGCCTGGCGACGACGCCGGGCGCTGTTGCATATCTGGAGCCCGCCGATGACCCAAAACGTCCTGATGCCGAAGGCCACCGCCGTGTGGCTGATCGAGAATACCTCGCTGTCGTTTGACCAGATCGCCGCCTTTTGCGGCCTCCACCCCCTCGAAGTGCAAGGCATCGCCAACGAGGATGTGGCCAAGGGCATTCGCGGCGTCGACCCGATCGCCGGGGGCTTCCTCTCGCGCGAGGAGATCCACAAGGGCGAAGCCGACGCAGCCCATAAGCTCCATGCCCTGGAGCAAAAGCGCATCGACCTGCCGCAAGTGAAGAAGCGCGGCGCGCGCTACACCCCGATCGCCCGCCGCCAGGACCGCCCCGACGCCATCGCCTGGTTCTTGAAGAACCACCCGGAAGTGCCGGACTCAAAGATTGTGAAACTGATCGGCACCACCAAGTCGACGATCGAGCAAGTGCGCAATCGCACGCACTGGAATTCGAGCCAGATCAAGCCGGTCGATCCGGTGACCATCGGCCTTTGCTCGCAGATCGAACTCGATGCGGTCGTCTCCGAAGCCGCCGCCGCCAAGGCCCGCGCCGAAGCGCGCGCGCGCAAGGCTGAGTCAAAGACCCTCAAGACCGCACAGGAAACCGTCCCGCCGGAAACCTATGACCGCAGCGCTGAAGGCGACGACACCGCGCACTAACGTCGCGCCTTCGTCGCGCTAAACGCGAAAGAGCGGACGCTATTCGGCGCGCGCCGGATTAGGACGTTGAGGCGATTTCGAGATTGAGATTGCAAGGCGCCCGGTGCGGCGCGCTTTGAGGCGCCGCTTGTCGCCTTTTCTCGGGCCGACTGACTTTTGTCAGTGGTGTTCGAGACTCTGTCGGAGCGTTTCGATTTCTTCTTTGAGCTT
This sequence comes from uncultured Pseudomonadota bacterium, assembly GCA_963847165.1. Classification (GTDB taxonomy): domain Bacteria; phylum Pseudomonadota; class Alphaproteobacteria; order Caulobacterales; family Aquidulcibacteraceae; genus Vitreimonas. Next base: position 137,626 of record CAWJYY010000008.1, on the reverse strand, counting down.
CAGTTTCTGGCGCTTCATCGCCGTCAGTCGCATATCGTCGGACGACGGCGTCTAGCTTCATTTTCGATTATAAAATCAAGTTCCCGGTGGCGGGCGTCAAGTTCACGCAGCCGCTGCTCGATGGCCATTGAGGCGCCTCCTCTAGCTAGGGCGGAACTAAGTGTGGCGCCGTTTCAACGGCTTGTCTCCTAACATCGTCTTACAGAATTAATCTTTTCACATCCGCGCCATAACCCCGGCGCAGTATTCTGGGGAATGCGCCGTCTTTACAGCGCCTGAAGAGAGGGATTAGCTCGCTTGGCTGCGGGCGGCGGGGGCTGCCGTGCACATGATCCGCTTAGAAATCCTAGGGGCGATCGCCGCATGGACTTTGACGATGGAGACGGCTTCGATATCGCCGACACGCCGGAAAAGCGTGCGCTGAAAGCTCGGCTGATCGAACTCAAGGAAGAGCATCGCGAACTCGATAGCGCTATCGATGCGCTACAGGAAAAGTCCGGCGGGGACACGCTGCAATTGGCGCGGCTGAAGAAGCGCAAGCTGGTGCTGAGGGACCAAATCCAATGGATCGAAGACCGGCTGACGCCAGACATCATCGCCTGAGGGCGTTGATGACCGGCGTTGCGTTGGGACTGGCGCCGCAAGCGGCGCTGGCGCAAACGCCGCGCGATGTCTCCGACCGCCCCGACCAGCAAGGCGTGGTCTCCCTGGTTGTGGAAAACGACAGCCTCTCCTCCGGCGCCGACCGCAACTACACGTCCGGCATCGAGCTTTCGTACACCTCGCCCACCAATGCCCGCATACCGCCCTGGCTCGACAATGCGGCAAGACCGTTCACGCAATTCTTCTCCAACGCCGAACCGGCCTTCTGGGGCGTGTCGCTCGGGCAATCGCTGTTTACGCCCAACGACATCCAAGCCTCGCCGGCGCCGCCCGATCAGCATCCTTACGCCGGCTGGCTCTACATGCAGCTGATGGTCGCCGCCGAGCAGCGTCCAATCGGCGATGTCGGCGGCCATCTCGACACTTATGAACTTGAATTCGGCATGGTTGGGCCTTCCGCCCTCGGCGAACAATCGCAAGAGGGCATCCATCAGATCCTCGGCGCCCCCCACCCCAAGGGCTGGGCCAGCCAATTGCATGACGAATTCGCGTTCGCCGGCTCGTTCGACCGCCGCTGGCGCTGGCGCCCGCGCGACCTGCCAATCGGCCACGCCCTTGTCTTCGACCTAACGCCGCAAGCGGGCTTCACCGTCGGCACCCTGCGCGACGAGGCCCGCGCTTGGGGTGATCGCGCGCATCGGCAATAAGCTCACCGGCGATTACGGCCCGCCGCGCGTGCGCCCCTCGCTCGCCGGCGTCGAGCACTTCTACGACGAGAGCTTCGCGTGGAGCATTTTCGTCGGCGCCGAGGGGCGCGCCGTGGCGCGCGATCTTTTTCTGGATGGCAACACCTTTCGCGACAGCGCCCACGTTGAGCGCATCCCTCTCGTCGGCGATTTCCAGGCCGGCTTCTCGATGAGCCTGCACGAATGGCGGATGACCTACACCTTCGTCTGGCGCACCGACGAATTCACCACCCAGCACGGCCGTCAGGATTTCGGCTCGCTTTCGTTTAGCCGGCGCTTTTAGAAGCGCCCGCGGGGACGATTTTTTCGTCTTGCATCATCGCGCGCGCGGCGAAGAGCCACCACACCGCCTGCCCAAGCGTGACCGCCAGCATGCCGTGGATGTTGAGAACCAGCGTCCCGGTCGCCATCCAAGCAAGCGTTCCTGCTCCGACAATAATGCCAAGCACGCGCTCAACGGCCCGCCCGCGCCAGGCGATCGACCACATCAGGACAGCGATTGCGGCAAGGCCGGTATAGACATTGGCATAGGCTTGGTTTTGCCAATGGGTGAGATTGGCGAGGCTTTGGAAGTCAATTCCCGTGCGCGAGGCGCCCGGCGTGTGGGCCGCGCCCACAAGCTCGGTCATCACAAACCCGCTCATGATCGCCGCCGACATGATCGCCGCGCAGCCAAACAGGTAGAAGGCCAGCGCCAGGCCGGCGAGCGGACGAGCGATCAGCTTGGTCAAAGCAAAGGCGCCGTAGCCCAGAAGCGGCGTCGCCAGCACCGCCACGGCGTGGACGATGACGTTGATGTCCCAAGGCCCAATCTGCATCGTCCCGACGCTGGTGGGATGGGCGGCCATCAGCGCCACGCTTGCGATCACGCCGGCTATGATCGCCAAAGCCCCCGCGCGCGGGCTTGCACTGTCGTTCATCGCACTCCCCTTTGCTTCAGGCGCGGTGCTACACTTGCCCGCGGCGCCCGTCGCGCAGCGTTCCCGGACAGAAAGGCGAGGCGTGTCCAGCAATTCCCAAATCGATCGCCGCGCCGCGCGAACGCGCGAACTCCTGAACCAGGCGCTGGTCGATCTGGGCGCGGAACGGGGCGTCGATGAGATCGACGTGAGCGATCTGGTGGTGGCCGCCGGGGTCGGGCGCTCGACCTTCTACAGCCATTATTCCAGCAAGGAGGATTTTCTCATCCGCTCCTTCCTTTCCATGATCGCCGCTTGCGAACGCATGGAAGATGAGAAGTTCGCCGAGCGGACGTCGCTTGCGCCGGCCCACCATCTCTTCGGCCACATTTACACAGCCAAGGATTTCGCCGCCCAATTCGCCAAGTCGGCGATCAGCGCGCCGATGCTGGCCGCGGGCGAGGCCAAGCTGCGCGCCATCGTCGACGACAATTTGAAGCGCCGGATGTCAAATTGGGACGCCCCGCGTCGGCGGGAAACCGCCGTCTATGTCGCCGCCGGCCTGATCGGGCTCTTGCGCTGGTGGATGGCGAACGGCTTTGCGCGCACGCCAGCGCAAATGGAGGCGGCGTTCGCGCGTTTATCGGAAAGCGCCGTATCTGAAGTTTAGAACGCCGCGAACGCCAGGGTTTCGTTGCGGCGCGCAAACTTGTCCGCGTACATGGCCTCGTCGGCGCGGGCGATGGCGGTTTCTGGGTCTTCGGCCATCGACAGCGCATGCACGCCGATCGAAACCGACACGCGGTGCGCTTGGCCGGCGTGAACAATGGTGTTGCTGTTGAGGAATGTCCCCAAGGTCTGCGCCTTGGCCGCCGCCTCATCGGCGTTGGCGTGATTTAAGATGACGCCGAATTCGTCGCCGCCGAGCCGCCCGACAATGTCGGAGGAACGCACGCACTCGACCAGGAGCCGCGCGACATGGGCGAGCACCGCATCGCCGGCGGCGTGGCCATAACAATCGTTGAGCGCCTTAAAGCCGTCGAGGTCGACATAGAGCACCGCCGCCGGGGTTTTATAGCGCTCCACTTCCGACATGGTGCGGTGGAGCTCGCGCAAAAAAGCGCGGCGGTTGAAGGTCGGCGTCAGCGTATCGCGATCGGCGAGCGCCTCGGCCGCGGCCAGTTTTTCCTTGAGCTCGTCGCGCTCGGCGGCGAGCCGCTTGAGGGCCGCCAAAGCTGGCTCGGACACCTCGCGCCGCTTCAGCCCCAAAGCTTCCAGAAGCTGGGTCGTTTCGGTGTTGAGCGAGGGCAAGCCGAAGGCCATGCGATTGGAGTGAGTCTTCCGGGTCTCCGCCATGGGATGCGCTCCTCTGGTAAAGGCCCGCTTAATTGCAGCCCCCGCGCCCCCATCGCCCCGTCGTCCCCAATCGTCCTCATGCAGCCGGACTGGACGGGTCGGGCGGCTTCCTTTAGTGCGCCTGTTTTTAGGAGCTTCCGCCCGATGGCCTCCGCTCACCCCTTGGTCGGTCTGATCATGGGCTCGAAATCCGATTGGCAAACCATGGCGGCCGCGGCCCAGACGCTGGATGCGCTGGCGATCCCTTATGAAGCCAAGGTCGTATCCGCCCACCGCACCCCCAAACGGCTCTATGACTACGCCGCCGGGGCCAAGGCGCGGGGCCTGCAAGTGATCGTCGCCGCGGCCGGCGGCGCCGCACACCTCCCCGGCATGAGTGCGGCGATGACGCCGCTGCCGGTGCTGGGCGTGCCGATCAAGAGCCGCGCCCTCAGAGGCCTCGATAGCCTCCTGTCGATCGTGCAGATGCCCAAGGGCGTGCCCGTCGGCACGCTGGCGATTGGCGAGGCCGGGGCGGTCAACGCCGCTTTGTTGGCCGCCGCGATCCTCGCCCTCAAAGATGAAGAGCTGGCCCAGCGCCTCGACGCCTACCGCGCCGCCCAAACCGAAGCCGTGAGCGAAAACCCAACATGAAGCCGCTCGCGCCGGGAAGCACGATCGGCATCCTGGGCGGGGGACAATTGGGCCGCATGCTTGCGAACGCCGCCTCTGAGCTCGGCTTCGATGTCTGCATTTTCACCGACGAGCACGATAGCCCCGCAAGCCGGGTGTCGGCGCGCACCTTGGTTGCGCCGTTTGACGACCGCGGCGCGCTCGAGGAATTCGCGCGCCATGTTCACGTCATCACCACCGAGTTCGAGAACGTGCCGGCGCCGACCGCCAAGGCGCTGATGGATGCGGGAGCAGTGGTGCGCCCGCATCATCACGCACTCGCGGTGGCCCAAGACCGCTTCGATGAAAAGAGCTTCTTCGCCTCGACCGGCATCGCCACTCCCGCCTTCGCCGCCATCGCCAGCCAGGACGATCTCAACGCCGCCATCGCCAGCATCGGCGCGCCGGCGATCCTGAAGACGCGCCGCTTCGGCTATGACGGCCGCGGCCAGATACGCCTGGCCTCGCAAGCCGACGCCGACGGCGCCTATGAGCGCCTCGGCGCGCCGGGCATTCTTGAAGCCTTCTGCCCGTTCGAACGTGAAGTCTCGATCATTTGCGCGCGCAGCGCCGAAGGCGCCGTCGCCTTCTACGATCTCTGCGAAAACGAGCACGACAAAGGCATTCTTTCCCGCACAATCGCGCCCGCCCACGCCAACGCGGCGACCAATGTCGCCGCGCGTCAAGCCGCCCAGCGGGTGCTCGACGCCTTCGGCTATGTCGGCGTCTTGACGATCGAGTTCTTCGTGATGGCCGATGGCGCCCTCATCGCCAACGAAATGGCCCCGCGCGTCCACAATTCAGGCCACTGGACGATAGAAGGCGCCCTGACCTCGCAATTCGAGCAACACATCCGCGCCGTCGCCGGCTGGCCGCTCGGACCGACCACCCGCCTTGGCGATATCGAAATGCTGAACCTTATCGGCGCCGACGCCGATCGCTGGGCCGAGTTCGCCGCCGACCCACACGTGCGCCTCCATCTCTACGGCAAGCGCGATGCCCGCGACGGGCGCAAGATGGGGCATTTGACGCGGCTTAGTGCGCTCGGCGATTGATCGCGTCCGCGCTCAGCGCGGATACGCTTGATCACGCCAGGTGAAGAGCCAAAAGCCGATCAGATAAAGAACCGGGGTGAAAAGCCAGAGCACGTTCACCACCACGATCGGGGTGCGGCGCACGAACTCGAACACGCCCTCTTCGCCCTCAAGACCTCCGCCAACGCCGATTGCGGCGGGATTGGCGAAGATTACGAGCGCAATGAGACACACCCAAAACGCAACCGCGGTGGCGACGATGGGGCTGGTGCGCTCGACATAATCGTCGGCGGAATGGTCTTCAAAGCGGCCGAGCGTGGTCCAGACCGTCAGCGGCCACAGTGCGGCATTGGCCAACCGTATTGGAGCGGCTTGCATGAAAGCGCCTCCCGTTCATGGCCGGAACCCTACGCCCAAGACACGCGAATCCAGCCTGTTCTTTTTAGTAATCTGAGCAAGGCCGTTGACTTTCGATTATCATAACTATATAGTTATATATCTATACGGTTATCCCCCATGCCCGCCATCCAGCTCGACGCCACTTTCGCCGCACTCGCCGACCCCACGCGCCGGGCCATCCTGGCGCGGCTGGCGGAAGGCGAAGCCTCGGTCATGGAGCTGGCGCAGCCGTTTGCGATGAGCCAGCCGGCGATCTCCAAGCATTTGAAGGTGCTTGAGCGCGCCGGTCTCATTTCGATCGGCCAGGACGCCCAGCGCCGGCCGCGAAAGCTCGAAGCCGCGCCGCTCAATGACGCGGTCGCCTGGATCGAGAAGCATCGTGAAATTTGGCGGCGCAATTATCAGCGCCTCGACGCGCTGCTCGACGAACTCAAAGCCGCCCGAACAAGAGCGCCGGCGAAAAAGAAGCGCCGCAAGGGCTAACCTATGGAAGGGTCTCCAAATGCCAGACGCACTCACCGTCACACTGCCCAGCGACGCTGAAATCGAAGTCACGCGCGTCTTCAACGCGCCACGCCAATTGGTGTGGGATGCGCACACCCAGCCTCACCTGGTGCAACGCTGGCTGCTCGGACCCGAGGGCTGGACCATGCCGATCTGCGAAATCGATTTCCGCGTCGGCGGAAAATATCGCTACGGCTGGGCCCATCCAGGCGATGGGCGCGCATTTGAGATGGGCGGCGTCTTCAAGGAGATCGCGCCGATCGAGCGCATCGTTCACAGCGAACGCTTCGGCGATGCGGAATCGGAAGTCACCCTGCGCCTCGCCGAGGCCGGCGGCAAAACCACGATGACGCTCAACATCCGCTATGCTTCAAAGGCGGCGCGTGACGCCGCCTTCGCCACCGGCATGACGAACGGCATGGAGGCGAGTTACCAACGCCTCGAGAACATCGCCGCCGAAGCGAGGGCGTGATGGGCGTGGCGCCTGATGGCGCGCGCCCCAAAGGCTCGCGCAATCAACAGCGACGTCATTCATAGCCCGGTGCGCCCGGTGCGCCCTATGCGCGTCATTCGAGACAGCGAGGGCAATTCGATCCTGGCTCGCATCCGCTGAAGAATAAGAGCTGAGCTTTGAGCGCTAGCGCCCGTAGCGCAAGCGCGCGGCGACGCCGACCGCGTTTTGCACGCCTTCGCTCAGCGGCTTCAGGCGGGCTTTGAATTTCTCGAACTGCATCACATTGGCGATGCGGGCGTCGAGGAAAGCCCAGGTGTCTTCTGAGCCGGGGCTTTCGTCGGAAAACCAGCGCGCATAGGTCGAGCCCAGCACGGCGCAGAGAATGGCGCGCTTGGAATAATAATTCTCATCGGTCGAGGTGTCGCCGAGCGCGCGCCAAATAAGGTCGGCGGTGCGCCACAAGAGCCGCCCCGCTTCCGGGGCTCGCGCCGCCAGCGCCCGGGTCATCGCCCGGGCGGCTTGCTTGTAGGGCGCCTGCGCCTCCAGGCGCAGCTGCACCGCGGCCTTGACGCGCTGGCTGTAGCGCATGCTGGCCAGATCGAGATCCTCGAGCGCGGCCAGCATGGCCGCGTCGGCGCGCTGCGCGAAGGCGTCGAAGAGATCGCCCGCCCCGTGCGGACACGCCAAAGCCGCCTCTCCGGGCGCCAGCCCCGCATCCTTCACCGCCGCCTGGAAAGCCGCCTCGGGTCCAGCCCAGGGCGGCGGCGTGATCGCAGAAGGCGTCCAGGATGCGGGCGCGGAACCGGGCGGAGGGGGCTTCTGCCATGCTTGAAAACTTAAGCCTTTCCCGGGCCCCCGTCGACGCCTGCGGCATGGACAGGACGGTCGCGTTTTGCTATCTCGCCGCCTTCGCGAGAAAGCGGGCTTCAAGGTGCGTGAACGCGCTTGGCCGACCGCTTGCGCGTTTGAAACGTTCTGGAGGACTGGTCCTGGTACAGATTTTCGTTCGCGATAACAACGTCGACCAGGCGTTGAAGGCGCTCAAAAAGAAGATGCAGCGGGAAGGCACTTTCCGCGAAATGAAGCGCCGCAACCATTATGAAAAGCCGTCCGAAAAGCGTGCGCGCGAGCGCGCCGAGGCCGTGCGCCGGGCCCGCAAACTCGCCCGCAAGCGCGCCCAGCGCGAAGGCCTGTTGCCGAAGCCGGTGGCCAAGCCGCGTTAAAGCGCGCTTCCCCAAGTTGTTTTGGCCAAATTTCGGGAATTGAGAGTTTTGAGGGGTCAAAACGCCGCTCGGGTCCGCCCGGGCGGCGTCTTTGTTTCAGGGCTCGCCGGGTTTCAGGGCTCACCGGCGATCCGCAGCATCAAGGCCGCCGCCGATCCCAGAAGCTCCAGTTCCGCCTTTGGCAGCTGGGCCAGTTTCTTTCGCAACAGCTGCAATCGCCGCGCGCGCCCCTCCTCCATGAGAGCTGCGCCCTTTTGCGTCACTTCGATGCGGACGCCGCGCTTGTCTTGGCGATCGGCGCGCTTGGCGGCGAGCCCCTGCGCTTGCAGGTCGGCCACCAATTTCGACATCGTCGGCGGCGTCACTTGTTCGGCCCGCGCCAGATCCTTGAGGTTCATCGGCCCGCCAAACACCAGCACGGCGAGCGCCGAGAGCTTGGGCGCGGAAAGTCCAGTCTCATCGTCAGCCACGCGCACGCGGCGGAGCAGCCGGATGGCGGCGCTATGCAGGCGCTCAGCGATTTCGAGCGGATCGTTCTTCGGCATCTCTGGGCGATAATCGCTTGACTTAGTTAGTTAGTCAAACTAATTATATTCGCCGATCCTGTTCAGCAGGCGAAAAGAGGGTGTCCCCGCATGGCCACATCGACAGCCACATCGACACAACCACACCGACAACCACGCCGCCAACCCCGTTGTTCACGCGGCTTTCGCAAATCGCCATGGCCAGCGAAGACCCCGGCAAGCTCGTCGGCTTCTATCGCGACGTTCTCGGCTTCCGGTACGCGTTCGAGACCGCCGGCATGCATTTCCTCGAAATTGGCGGCGCCATGGTGATGATCGGGCCCAAATACCCGCAGATGACGATTGGCGGCGACGCCACTCTCTATTTCGAGCCCACCGCTTGGGGCGCGACCGAGGCGGCGCTCAGCAAGGCCAAGGTGGCTTGGCTAAACGACGGCGCGATCGTGCTGCAGCGCGCCGAAGGCTGCGAGCTTTGCCTGCGCGCGTTCAAGGACCCCGACGGCCATACTTTGGCGATGTTCGGCTGGCGCGAGGCTTCACGCGCGTCTGCGGCGTCCGCCGGCTAAGCTTATCTGATTGACGACGCCGGCGTGGAAGACCCGCGAAGCGAGCGCGAGCACGACGCCCAGAAACGCAAGCATCACCGCGCCAAGTCCGGCGATCTCCACCCAGCTCAAGCCGGCGGGCGCGCGCATCAGCTAGCAGGAAGGGCGTAAACAGCGGCACCCAGGACGCCGCCTCGATCATCGGCGCATTCGGATTGTCGAGCGCCGGCGCGATCAGCATCATCGGGATCGCCATCACCAGGGTCACAAACCCGAGCAGCGTCTGGGCGTCCTGGATCGATTCGCAAAGCGCCCCCAGCGCCAGGAAGATCGCCCCGTACATGAGATAGCCGGCGATGAAGCCGATCAGAAAAGCCGCCAGCAAATTGGGGTCGAGAAAGCCCCCGGCGATTTGCCCGAAAATGGAATCGCTCATATGCGAGGCCGCGGCGTTCAACAGCGCCCCGCCCAGCGCGCCCCAGAAGAGAAACAAGGTGGCGCTGACGCCGGCCACGGCCAGGAGCTTGCCGATCAGCAGTTCGAGCGGCGTGAGACTGGTCAGCAAGGTGTCGAGGATCTTATTGGATTTCTCTTCGATCACGCTCGAAAGCAGCATGTTGGCGGTGGAGAACACCACGCTCCAGAGCACGAACGAGAGCAGCAGCGCCGCATAGAAGGGCGCGCGCTGGCGCAGGGTGATGCGCCCATGCGAGGCGCTCGGGCGGGGGTCGAATTGCTGCGCGGCAGGCTCCAGCGCATCGAGGCGATCGGCCTCGGCGGCGCCGACCCCATGCAACGCCAGGGCGTCATGGCGCATCGCGGTTCGTAACGCCTCGCGGGCGATGACCGAGGGCTCCTGGTGCGAAAGATTGGTGCTCCAATATTCGATCGCCGGGCCTGATTGGGTGCGGCGGATGTTGAGCGCGCCATAAAGCATGCGCCCATCGCCGAGCGCGCGCTGACCGTCGAGATAAGGCTTCAGCCCATCGATGCTGGCGGCGGGCGAGGCCGCCACGATGTAACGCGGCGACGGCGATGGAAACGCGCGTAGCGCTTGGCCCGCGCCCGCGGCCACCACATTGCGCGCCGCGGCGACAGCCGCACTGGTATTCGGCGCCGCATCGAAGGCTGCAAGCGCCGCGGCCTTCTGTTCGGGGGCGGCCGCATCGAGATAGCTGCCGATCTCGCCGCGCGCGCGCGCGCGCCCATCGTCTGCGAACGCCTGCATAACGATCGCCGCATCCGAAGCCCGTTCGGCGACGATGGCGAGCAAGCGCGGGGGCTCGGCGCGCGAGAGAAAGAGCGGTCCAACGATCAACGCCGCGATGATCAGCGGACCGGCCAGCAGCGACAGCCAAAAGCCCCAGGCCCCGACATAGGCGAAATAATCGCGCCGGGCGACGAGCAGGATGGCGCCCACGCGACCTACTCCGCCGCTTTCTGGGCGGCTTCTTCGCCGACCAGCGCCACGAACGCCTCATGCAAACTGGCGCGCGCCGGCTCAAATGAGCTCAGCGGCGCGCCCGCCTCCACGCAGGCCGACAACAATTGGCGCGAGCCCTTGCCATTCTCCAGCCGCGCGCGCCAGCGCCTGCCGCCATGCTCCTGGCCGTCGCTGACAATGTTGAAGCCGCGCTCGCGCAAGACCGCGGCGAGATCGAAATCGCCCTCCGTCTCCAGCATCGCCACGCTGGGCGCGAGCGCCAGCGCTTCCTGCACCGTGCCCTCAAACGCCTGGCGCCCGCCATTGATGAGCAAGATGCGGTCGCACAGCCGCTCGGCATGCTCCATCACATGGGTCGAGAAGAGCACCGTGCGTCCGGCGCCGGCTTGGGCTCGAATGGTGTCTTCAAGACCGCGCTGATTGACCGGGTCGAGACCGGAGAAGGGCTCGTCGAGAATGATGAGATCGGGCTCGTGGGCGATCGCCGCCAGCACCTGCACCTTCTGGGCCATGCCTTTGGAATAGGTCTTGATCTTTTTACGCCGAACCGAGCCTAAACCTTGGGCGGCCAAGAGCAGGTCGGCGCGCCTATAGGCCGTTCTTGCGGGCACGCCTTTCAGCTGCGCCAGATACGCAATCGCTGCGCGCGCGCTCATATTGCGGTAAAGTCCGCGCTCCTCCGGCAGATAGCCGACATGGGCCAGGCCCTCGCGCGTCAACGGCGCCCCGGCGATGGCGATGCGCCCGGCGCTGGGCGCCAGCACGCCAACCAGCATGCGCAGCGTCGTACTCTTTCCCGCCCCGTTGGGCCCAAGCAAACCGTAGATGGCGCCGCGCGGCACCGCGAAACTCAGCGTGTCGACGGCGTTGCGCGCGCCGAAGCGCTTGACCAATCCCTCTGCTTCCAGCGCGGTGTCCATAAGGCCTTGCGAGCGTTGCGGAGTGCCTTGCGAGCGTTGCGGAGCTTGCCGTCAAGATCAAGGCGCTTGCGCCGGATACGCGAACCCGATCCGCCACCCTTCACGCCGCGCACGCAGGGGCGCGGTCTTTCGCTCGAGACCGGCGCGTGCGTGGGCGCGTGCGTGGGCGCTTGCCGGGGCCCCGTCGAGCGCGTTAGCTCCTCTCCCCAAAGGGCCTTCGCGCGCCAATCGCCGTCCGGTCTGGGCAGTCGCCCAATCTCGGGCTGTTCCCAATCTTGGGGTTCAGGGCGCCAGTCGATGTCGAATGGGGATGACGATGAGCGCGCATTGGTTGGTCAAGAGCGAACCCGACGACCTGGTCTTGGGACGACCATGTCAAAAAAGGCGTCGATGTCTGGAGCGGCGTCCGCAACCACCAAGCCAAGGCGCATCTGAAGGCGATGAAGAAGGGCGACCTCGTCTTCTTCTACCATTCCGGCGAAGGCAAAGAAGTGGTCGGCGTCAGCACTGTGGTGAAAGAGGCCTATCCCGATCCCACCGACAAGACCGGCGCCTTTGTCTGCGTCGATCTCAAAGCGGTCGAGCCGCTGAAGACGCCGGTGACGCTCAGCGCCATCAAGGCCGAGGCCAAGTTCGCCGACATGGTGCTGGTCAATAATTCCCGCCTCTCGGTGCAGCCGGTGACGAGCGCCGAATGGAGCGCCATCCGCAAAATGGGAGGCCTCAAATGAGCGACGCCATCGATCCATATCTCTTCAGCGACGAGGCGGTCCCCGCCGACACCCGCCAGATCAACGACGCCATCGTCAAAGCCATGAGCCCAATGCCCGAATGGTGGGATGTCGGCGCCGACAAAGTGCGCGCCGCCCGCGCCCGCGGCGAAGGCGTCTTTCCTGCAGCGGCGAAGTCGGAGCGCGCGCGCTGGATCGAAATCGATGGCCCAAAGCGCAAAATCCCGCTGCGCGTCATCGCCCCCGACAATCCGCGCGGGGTCTATCTGCATATCCATGGCGGGGGCCATGTGCTCGGCGGCGCCGATCTGCAGGACCCCATGCTGGAACGCATCGCGGCGGCGACGGGCCTGACCGCCATCAGCGTCGAATATCGCCTTGCGCCCGAACATCCTTTCCCGGCCGGCCCGGACGATTGCGAGGCCGCAGCGCTTTGGGTGCGCGAGCATTTGGCCGATTTCGGCGGGCCCGCGTTCGCCATTGGCGGGGAAAGCGCCGGCGCCCATCTTTCGGCGCTCACCATCCTGCGCCTGCGCAAGGCGCTGGGCGCCAACCCGATCCAGGCCGCCAATCTCGTCTTCGGGGTCTTCGATCTGGCCATGACGCCGAGCGCGCGCGCTTTCGGCAACACGACGCGCCTGGTGCTGCGCACCCTCGATATCGAGCGCTTCAGCGACGCCTTCCTGCCTGGCAAATCGGCGGCGGAACGGGCCGATCCCGAGGTCTCGCCGCTTTACGCCGATCTAACCGGGCTTTGCCCCGCCCTCTTCACGGTCGGCACGCGCGATGCGCTTCTCGACGACAGTCTTTTCATGCATGCGCGCTGGAACGCGGCCGGCAATCGCGGCGAGCTTGCGATCTATCCAGGCGCCGCGCACGGCTTCACCGCCTTTCCGTGCAGCCAGACCTTCGCCGCCCTCGCTCGCATGACGGCGTTTCTGAACGCGGCGTTGGCGGCGCCCCTGCAACTCGTCCATGAGATCGTTCATCGCGTACACCGAGCGCAGCGACGCCGCGATCGCTTGCGATGACACCGAGATGCTGCGGTTGAGCGCGCCGTCATAATAGAATTCGCCGCCAAGCGAATGCACGTTGCCGTCGAAGACGACGCCGATCACCTGCCCGTCGCGATCCAAGAGCGCGCTGCCGGAACTGCCGCCGATGGCGTCGGTGCTGGTCGCCATGTTCAACACCGTGTGGGCGTCGAGCAGAGCGCGGGCGTTCATCCAAGCGCTCGCCAGCGCCCGCGGCGGCGCCCCGGCATGGGCGTAGAGATCGCCGATGCGGGTGAAGGGGTCGATTTCCGCCCCCGCTTCGCTCCAGCCCTCGATGCGGCCATAGGAAAGCCGCGGACTGAAGGTGGCGTCGGGATAAAGGCTCAAGCCAAAAGCGCGGAACCGCGCCTGGGCGATGCGTTCGCGGGCGTGCGCGACGGGTGCGGCGACCTGCGTGTCATAACGCGCGCGCACGGCGCGGGCGTCCTCGTCCCAGCGGCGCACGAATTGGATCATCGGATCGTCGGAGGCGGCCACAGCGCCTGCGCCGCCGTCCCACAATTGCTGACGCACGGATGCTTCGCCCAAACGCGAGTGCGACAGCGCATCGGCCAAGCTGGCCGCGTCGGCGCCGGCGAACACGTGCTGGACCGCAGCGCTGCGCGCCGGCATTTGCGCGCGCATGCTTTCAAGCCAAAGCCGCAGATTGAGCGCTTCCCAGGTCGGATCGATGGCGGTCTCGGCATGCAAGCTTTGCGTCACCGCCCATAGCCGATCGCTGCGGTAGCGCGGCAAGCGCTCGGCGTCCGGCTTGGCGCGTTCAGCGCCGCCGCGGACGATATCGCGCGCCCAGGCGAAAAGCTGCGAACGCTCGCCTGCGTGCAATTCCAGATACTGGTAGGGATAGAAGGCGCTGGCGTTTGCGGTTTCGGCGCGGGCGATCTCGGCCCAGGCCTCGCCGATGTCGCGACGGGCGGCCAGATTGCGGTGCACGCGCTCCTGCAGATCGGCTTCGCGGGAGCGTACATGCGCGAACTGATCTTGATCGCGCAGCGCCCGCAACCAGCCGTCGAACGCCTTGGCGGCGTTGTCGAGGCTCTGCAGCGTCGGCTCCGCCAGCCGCGCGCGATCGGGCGAAGCTTGGGCGAAGGCGCCGATCCGGCGCCGCGCCTCGTTGAGCATGCCGAGCCGCCAGGGCAGCTCCACGTCGCGAAGGAATGTCAATTCCGCCACCGTCTCGAAGCGCAGCGTCGAGCCGGGATTGCCGACGGCGAGGACGATGTCGCCTGCCCTCGGCGGCGAGAAGCGCATGCTCAGATGCTGCGGCGTATCGGCGGGCGCGCCGCTTGCATAGACGCGCAGAAACGCGAAGTCGGCGCTGTAGCGCGGAAATTCGAAATTGTCCTCATCGCCGCCGAAGGCGGCGATGGCGCGCTCGGGCGCAAACACAAGGCGCACATCGTCGAAGCGGCGATAGCGATAGAGCGCATAACGTCCGCCCTGATAAAGCGTCTCGACTTCGCAAAAGCCGGGGCAAGCCTCGACGATGCGTGTGATCTCGGCGTTGCGCACTTGCGCGAATGCGCCTGGCTGCGCGTTTGCGGCGGCGGCCTCGATGCGGGGGGTCACGTCGGTGACGCCGACCAGCGCCTCAAGGCTCAAGCCCGGGCAGCGCAGCTCGGCATCGCGCCCCTGCGCGCTAAAGCCGAGGTCAATATAATTGGCGCCGTTCGGCGAGACCCGTTCGAGACAATCGGTGAGGCAGTGCTCGTTGGTCAGCACCAGACCTTGGCTCGAGACGATGGCGGCCGAACAATTCGGCAGCCGCGCCACTCCTTGCATCACCCGCGCAAGCCAGGCCTCATCCGGAGCCCAGCCGAGATCGGCGGCCATGGCGTGGGCGGGAAAATTATCGAAAGTCCACATCCCCTCGGCGCCGCGCGCAGCGGGCGGGCCGAGGGCGAGCGCCGCAATCAGCGCCGACGCCTTGCGCAGCAAGCGACGAGCCCAAAACCTGGACATGCAGGCGTTTCCCCGAATCGAAGCGTTCAGGAAACGCAAAGCCGGCCGCCGAGGCAAGCGACGGCGGCGCAAAGATTTCTATTCGGCGTTGCTTAAGCCCAACGCCGTCAGCATTTGCGCCTGCACCTGTGGCGAAAGTTCATCAGCGTCGGTGATGAATTTGCGCGCGTCATGGGCGCTCAAGCCGGTCAGCCGCACCTGCGCGCGATCGTCGGCGTCGCCGGGGCCGCCCTCGTCGGCGTTCACGTTGAGGCCGAAGCCGCCAATATTCATGGTCACATGGCCGCGCGAGTGCGCATCGGTGTGGGTATCGGCGTGTCCAGCGGTGTTATCGGCCACGGGCTTGGCCGGCGAAGCCGGCGTCGCGGCGGCTTCGTGATCGCCATCATCGGCGCTCTGAGCGTCGTTGTCGTCGCCTGACGCTTGCAATGAAAAACCCGGACCGCGAATAGACACTTGGTGATCGTCGTAGCGCGGGTTCGACGCCGGCGCCGGCATCGAGGCCAACGCCTGCTGCAAGGCTTGGGAATCGAGCAACGACGAGGCGCCGTCATGGGCGCGCGCGGCGGTGACGCGTCCGTCGGGCGCGGTCACCACATAGATCTGATCATTTCCGTTGGCGCGGATATCGACGGAATAACCGCCATGGCTCGGCCCCTTGCCGGTTTCAACCGAGCAAGCCGCCGCGAAAATGGCCAAGCCGACAATCAATGCGCGCATGGCGCCCTCCTCCCGAATGCGCGGGCCCGAAGCATAAGCTCAGCGGCGTCCGCGCAGATGATCGTGGGGCGCGGCGCTTTCGTTGGGCACCTGCAACTGGCCCATCGAAGCAAGCATCGCCCGCTCCGCAACAATGAGATCGCGCTGCGCTTGCGCCAGCGCAAGCCGCGCTGTCAGCAGATCCTGCTCCTGGTTCAAGACGTCGATGGTGGAGCGCAGGCCGGTTTGCTGCTCCAGGCGGATGCCCTGATAGGCAAGCTCGGCCGCCGTCACTTGCTGCTGGGCGGATTCCACCGAAGAACGCGCGCTCGCAAGCCCGGTCCAGGAATTGGTCACGCTCTCCTGCACCGAACGCTGCGCGGCGACGAGATCGTAGTTGGAGGCCCGCGCCAGCGCATCGTTCTGGCGGATGCGCGAGCGCACCAGGCCGCCTTGGAAAAGCGGCCAGCTTAAGCGCAAACCGACCGAATCGTCGGTGGGCTGCTCATTGTCGGCGTTATGGCCCCACTCGCCGCTGACCGAATGGCTGGCTTGCAGGCTGACGGTTGGCCGCCCGGCGGAGGCGGCGATCTGCACGTTGGCGCGCGCGCCATCGACCGCAGCGATGGCGCTGCCGAGGATGAAGCTGCCGCGCCCGGCCGTGTCGAGCGCCGATTGCAGATCGGTCGGCAAACCCGAGGCGTCCTCAGGCGCCGTCAAATCCGCGGGCGGGTGGCCGACCAGACGGATATAGGCCTGCACCGCCGCGGCCATCGCGCCTTGCGCCTGCACCAGTTGGGTGCGCGCCTGCGCCAAGCGCGCTTGCGCCTGGGCGACATCGGTGCGGGTGACCACGCCGGCGTCGAACTGCGCCTGCGCATAACGGGCGAGCACGGTCAGATTGTCGACCGTGGTTTGCTGGGCGGCCACCACCGACTGCTCCTGCAGCATGTCGGCGTAAGCGGTGGTCACATTGAGCAGGAGATCCTGCAACGCTTCGTTATAGTCGGCGACTGCGCCGCGAATTTCAGCGCCCGCCGCGCGCGTGGTGGCGATGATGCGCCCCGACGCGAACAGCAATTGTGAGCCGCTCGCCGTCGCCGACCAATTGCGGCTCGCCGGCGGGTCGGGAACGATATGGTCGGTGTCGCTATTGCTGGCGCCCGCGGAAAGCGAAATTTGCGGCAGCGCTTCCGACCAGGCTTGCGGCAGCGCCTCGCGCGTGGCGTTCAGGCGCTGCTTCTGCGCCGCCAAGGTCGGATTGGTTTGCACCGCCGCCAGCATCGCTTCGTTGAGCGGCTCGGCGGCGGCGGGCGAAGCGAGGCCCAGGGCCATCAATGAAGCCATCACAATGCGCATGAGAATTTCTTCCTCACTCCCGCCGCAGCGCTTCGATCGGATCGAGCTGGGCTGCGCGCCACGCCGGGTAGGCGCCGAATACCACTCCAACGAGCCCGGCGAAACCGATCGCTAGGGCCGCGTTCAGGGGAGAAATTACAAGGGGCAGGTTAAACAAACTCGTCATCACCCAAGCCCCCAAGACGCCCAGGGCCAGGCCAACCACCCCGCCGGCGACCGAAAGCGTCACCGCCTCCAGGCCGAACTGGCGGAGGATGTCGGATTGGCGCGCGCCCAGCGCCTTGCGCAGGCCGATTTCGCGCGTCCGTTCCGTGACCGAGACCAGCATGATGTTCATGATCCCGATACCCCCGACGAGCAGGGAAACAGCGGAGATTCCCCCCAGGAGATAGGTGAACACCTGGGTGGTCTGCTGCGCCGTCTCAGCGATCGACGAGAGGTTCTGGACGGTAAAATCGTCATTATCCCCATTGGTGTGATGGCGCTGCCGCAACAGCGCCGTCACGTCCTCTTGGATGCGGTCAAGCTCGTCTCCGGATGCAGCCTTGACCGAAATTTGGCTGACCGTGTCGGCCCTGCCGGCTGCGTCCCGAGATCCGGCGCTTCACCGTGGTCAGCGGGGCGAGGACGACATCGTCCTGGTCCTGGAAGCCGCTTTGACCCTTGGAGGCCAAAACGCCGATGACCTCGTAGGAGCCGCCGCTGATGCGGATGGTCTGCCCGACCGGGTCCATGTTGGGGAAGAGATTGTTGACGACGGTCTGCCCCAGCAACACCTCCTTGCGCGCTTGCCGCTCTTCGGTGTCGTCGAACATGCGCCCCGAGGCCACGCTCCAGTCGCGCGCCGTCACATAAGCCGGCGTCACCCCTTGGATCTGGGTATTCCAGTTGAGGCCGTTGGCGACGATCTGCGCCGAGCTTCGCTGCGACGGCGCCACGGCGAGAACCCCATCGACCTGGGCTATCGCGTCCGCGTCTGCGAGCGTCAGCGTATCGCGCCCGCCGCCGCCGACAGCCATGCGCAGCGCCGCCCTGTTGCGCGGCGCCGGGCACGACGATGAGCAGGTTCGAGCCGAGGCTGGCGATCGAGCGCTCCACTTGCGCTTGCGCGCCGGCGCCAAGCGCCACCATCGCCACCACCGAACCCACGCCGATGATGACGCCAAGCGCGGTCAGCGCCGAACGCATTGGATTTGCCCGCAGCGCCCGCGCCGCGCTCGCCACCAGATCGGCTGTGCGGATCATGCGGCGCGGCTTTCATTGCGATGATCGTTAACAATGCGCCCGTCGCGCATTTCAATCGTGCGCCTGGTCGCCGCCGCAATCTCAGGCTCATGGGTGACCAGGACGACGGTGGCGCCTTCTCTATTCAAGTCCGAGAACAATCGGACAATATCGTTGCTGGTATTGGTATCCAGCGCCCCTGTCGGCTCGTCAGCCAATAAGAGCGCGGGGCGCCCGGCAAGCGCGCGGGCTATGGCCACGCGCTGTTGTTGGCCTCCGGAAAGTTGCGTCGGCCGGTGGTGCATGCGTTCGCCCAAGCCGACGCGGGTCAGCACTTCGGCTGCGCGCGCGCGGCGCTCCTTGGGCTCCACGCCCGCATAGATCATGGGCAATTCGACGTTTTCGAGGGCGCTGACGCGGGGCAGCAAATTGAAGCTCTGGAAAACGAAGCCGACTGTGCGATTGCGGAATTCCGCCAAGGCCCCGTCGTCCAGCGCGCCGACATCGGCGCCGTCGATCACGAGGCGGCCTTGCGTGGGCCTATCCAATCCCCCGATCATGTTCATCAGCGTCGACTTGCCGGAACCGGACGGGCCGACAATTGCGCAAAATTCGCCGCGTGCAATGGTGAAGCTGACGTCATCGAGCGCATGCACGTCTTCCTCGCCCATCTTGTAGAGCTTGACCAAGTTCTCAGCGACTATGAGCGGCTCCATCAACCGCCCCGGACGCGAACACCGCCGCCGCCGCCGCCGCGGGCGCCGCCGAACGGGCTGGTGCTGCGTTGTTGCGCCGGCGCTGGCGGACCGCCGCCGACGATGACTTGGTCGCCTTCGTTCAGGCCGCTATAGACGAGCGTGTTGGAATTGTCGGCGATGCCGGTGGTGATGAGCACAGGCGCGGGTTGGTTGTTGCGCAGCACCCAGACGACGATTTGATTGCGCACTTGGCGGCGCTGGGCGGCGCCGGCTTGCATCTGCGCCAGCAATTGCCGCTGTTGGGCGGTGAGCGTCGGCTGCAGAGCTGCGAGTGCGGCCTGGCGGGCTTGCCGCATCGCCGCGCGGCGATCAGTGCTTCCGTCGGGGCTGGGCGGCGGCGCGTTTTGCATGGCGTTCTGGATGGCTTGTTGCAGCGTCGCTTGCTGCGCCGACGTCAGCTGCAATTGCTGCGTCATCTGCTGCAGCATGCGCTGCCCGCCGCGGCCTGCGCCGCCGCCGCCGGCGGCGCCGCCGCGTTGGCCGGGTGCGCCGCCTTGGGCGCTCGCGGCGCCCGAGCGGCCCTGCGTCAACGCTTGGCCGCGGGCGATGAGCGCGGGATCGGTGGGGCGGAAACGCACCGCCGTATTGGGAACGCGCAGCACGTTGTTTTGCCGCTCAATGACGATATCGGCGTTGGCGGTCATGCCGGGAAGCAAGGTGTGATCGGGATTGTCGGCGGTCACCACCACCGTATAGCTGACCACGCCTTGATCGGAGACGCCTTGCTGGCGGACTTGGCTGACCGATCCTTGGAAGTCGCGATCGGGAAAAGCGTCGACGGTGAACTGAACCTCCTGGCCCTCGCGCACATCGCCGATGTCGGCTTCGTCAACCGAAATATTGGCCTGCAAGTGCGAGAGATCCTGGGCGATGGTGAACAAGGTCGCCGCCTGGAAGCTTGCGGCCACGCTCTGGCCGACGCTCACCTGCTTGTCGACGACGACGCCGTTGATCGGCGAGCGGATCACCGTGCGGGACAAATCGGTTTGCGCGCTCGCCAGCGTCGCGCGCGCGCCGGCGACCGCGGCGGCGGCGGTGTCGCGCGCCGCGCGCTGCTGCGACATCAATTGCGCCGAGGCGAAGCCGGCGCGATTCAAGGTTTGATAGCGTTGGTAATCGGCGTTGGCGACGGCGTACTGAGCCTGCGTTTGCGCCAGTGAAGCCTGCAATTGCGTGACGCGCTGCTGGAACGAAGTCGGATCCAAGCGGGCGAGCACCTGCCCCACCCGCACCGGCGTGTTGAAATCGACCTCAACGGTGCGGACCGGGCCTGAGACAGTCGAGCCGACATTGGCCGAGACGACGGGCTGCAATGTGCCGGTGGCGCTGACCGAGCGCGTAATCGCGCCGCGATCGATCGGCGCGGTGCGATAAGGATTGGCGTCGCCATTGCCGCGGAAGGTCAACCAAAGCGCCAAGAGCACGATCAGGCCGCCGCCGACGAGCCAGAGGTTGCGTCCGCGCAGCAAGCCAGGGCGCTTCGACCAGATCGCCTGAGCGCGATCGGACATTTGCCGCGTCACCGTCTGGGTCACCGGAGCATTCATGACGCTGGTCTGGACCTTTCAACCATCATTCTAACGGCGCCGCCTGAGCGGCATATGAAAATCGCCTTTGACGAGGAAACGCTACGAGGATAAGCGCTCGCGCCCCGATTGTTCCATATGAGGTGACGCGGCCAGACGCTGAGCCAAATGACGCCCGGCCGCGTTCCGTCAGCTACGCGCCTCTGCGGGGACGAGCAGCTTCGGCCTCTTCGCGGGTCACGCGCCCGTCATTATTGGCGTCCATGCGCTGGAACTGGGCGGCGCTGAAGGCGTCCCATTCGGCGCGAGAAATCACGCCGTCGCCATTGGCGTCCGGATCGGGACGGTTGGCGCGCCGCTCGGCGATGCGTTGCGCCATGGCGTCGCGCGCGGCTTCACGCTCCTGCGCCGAGATGACGCCGTCATGATTGCTGTCGAGACGATCGAACATGCCGCTCGGGCCCGCTTCGAACTCCTGCCGCGAAATATTTCCGTCTCCATTCGCGTCAAGACGCGCAAGCCTGTCGCCGCCTGCGCCGCCATCGCCGGGCCGACCGCCCCAGTGACGGCCCGCGCGCATTTCATCGCGCGAAAGCGCGCCGTCACGATTGGCGTCCAGGCGTGCGAATTCGGCGCTGCGGCTCGCTTCGAATTCCTGGCGGGTGACGACGCCGTCATTGTTGGCGTCGGCGCGCATGAAGAAGCCGCCGCGGCCGTGGAAGCCTTCATTGGGCGCGCCATTGGCGGCCCCATTGGAGGCCCCATTGGAGGCTTCGTTCGGCGCCGCCGGCGTCTTGTCGCCCGCCGCCTGCGCCATGCCGCAGGCGCTGGCGAGCGCGGCCAACCCGATTGCAGCGAACATCAATCTTCGCATTTCACTTCACTCCACAACGATCTCGCCCTCTGGGCCGGGTTTGCGGCCATTTCATCGTTTTAGCGGGCGGAGTTTTCGACCGTTCGTCGGTCTGCGACAAAGTGTGTCGCTGGCGCGCATGGGAATGCGGCCGGCGCTGGGGGGAGAGCGCCGGCCGCTACTCATTTCACGGCTCGATGGGGGAGTGAGCCGAGGGCCAAACGATTGGGAGGGATCGTTCGGCCACGTTCGGGTTTAGGCGCGCTTCTTGTCGAAACTATCTCACCAACAGGCGAAATGGCGCCAAAGCATGTCAGTGGCGGCCGCGGCGTTCTTGTCCGATCTCGGGCGTCACCTGCGTGCCCGGCAGACGCGCGGGGCGCGCTTGGCCGACCAAACGCACGAATTCGGCGCGCGAAAGCGAGCCGTTCTCATCGGCGTCGTAGTCGCGCACGCGCCCATGGATTTCATTGGCGAACTCTTCGCGCGAGATCACATTGTCGACGTTGCGGTCGAAATCGAGCCGGTAGGGGCCCATCTGACCCCCGCCAAGCACAGCGTTGGCCCAAGCCTGAAACTCGATCGGCTCGATGCGGCCGTCGTGATTTGTGTCGGCGCGTTCGAATTCACGCGCGATGCCGGCTTCGATCTCATCGGGGCTGACGACCAGGTCGCCATTGGTGTCCCAGCTGATGAACATCATCACGTCGGCCGAGAGCAAAGCGCGGATCGGTTCGTTGAGGTGCGAAGCGGGGCCGCCGGTGGCGCACGCCGTCACGGTCGCGGCGGAAGCTGCGATCAACGCCATTGCCTTCAAGTGCATTCACTATCCCCTTTCGCGACCCTCGCCTGGAACAAGCGCCGCCGACCTTGGCGTTCCTATGGCGAACCAAGCCCGATCTTTGCCTAAATATGTCCTCTTCGCCGTTCGGCAAAGTTTGGCACAGGTCGGAAACGAGCGCTGCTAGATTTTTAGAGCGTTTCGCCTCACATTTTTCAATGATGTTGGAGGATCCTCATATTCTGGTCGTCGACGACCATCGCGAAATACGCGAATCGCTGGCGCAGTTCCTGCGTAAGAATGGACGCCGCGCCACCGCCGTCGACAGCGCCGAGGCCGCCCGCAAGGCGATCAAGGAAAACCGCATCGACCTCGTTATCCTCGATATCATGATGCCGGGCGAGGACGGCTTGTCGCTCTGCCGTCATATCCGCGAGACCAACCACATCCCGGTGATCCTGGTCTCGGCCCGCGGCGAGGAGCTCGACCGCATTATCGGCCTCGAGGTCGGCGCCGACGATTATGTCGTAAAGCCGTTCAATCCGCGCGAGCTGATGGCGCGCATGGACGCGGTCTTGCGGCGCACCCATGCGCTGCCCCCCGACGCCCAGGCGCCCAGCGGCGAGGCGCTCCGCTTCGACCGCTGGACGCTCAAAGTGGCCGAGCGCGAACTGGTCGACGACGACGGCGCCAGCCATGAGCTCAGCACCGGCGAATATCGCTTGCTGCTCACCTTCCTGCAGCGGCCCAAGATCGTGCTGACGCGCGACCAGCTGCTTAGATCTCGCTTTCGATCGCGGCGCTGAGGTCTTCGACCGCGCCGTCGACACCCAAGTCAGCCGGCTGCGTCGCAAAATCGAAATCGACGCCAAGGCGCCCCGATTGATCAAGACGGTCTGGGGCGGCGGCTACGTGTTCACCGCACCCGTCGAAAAAGCGTGACCTGGCGTCCCTTCAGCACGCTGACCGGGCGGCTCGTGCTCGTCACCATCGTCGCGGTGGCGGTGTCGTACGCGGTGGCGCTTGTGCTGTTTTCAAACGAACGCGGCGCCGCCTTGCGGCGCGCGGCCGAGACCGCCGTCATCGAGCGCGTCGCCTACACCACCGAGCGTTTGCGGGAAGCCGCAGCCGGCGCAGCGCGAAGCGACTCGTGCGCTCGATCCGCGACTTCGGCATTCGCTACAGCCTCGACCGCGCGCCGGCGATCGCCTCCTCCACCGGCGATGGCGCAAGGCTCGCCCAGCCCTCTCCGAACGCCTCGACGGCGCGCCGGTGCAGGCGCGCTCGCGCACCGCGGAAGTGGCGTCGCGGCGTTGGTCGCAGCCATCGCGCGATGATCAGCGCCCGTCCGCCGCAAGACGCCGGCGCGCCGACGGGCCCAGCACCGCGGCGCCCGACGATGCCGAGGCCCTCGTGCGCGGGCCGCCCGATCCCAACGCCCCCAAAATCGCAAATCACCGAAGTCACCTTCGCGGTGCGCCTCGACAACGGCTCCTGGCTCGATGCGGTCGCGCGTTTGCCGGGCCCGCGTCCAGCGCCGATTTCGCTCCTCGATCTCGGCGCTGATCGCGGTTGTGGCGACGGGCGCGGGCGCGGCCTTGATCGCGCGCCAGATCGGCCGTCCGCTCGCCGATCTCGCCACCGCCGCGCGAGCCTTGGGCTTGGGCGAGGCCAATGTCGCAGCGCCGGTGAGCGGACCCGATGACGTGCGTCGCGCTTCGACCGCGTTCAACGCGATGGCCGAGCGGCTTGGCCGCCAGCTTGGACGCCAGCGCCAGATGCTGTGGGCGCTCAGCCACGATCTGCGCACGCCGATCACGGCGCTGCGCTTGCGCGCCGAACTGATCGAGGACGAGGCCGCGCGCCAGCGTCTGCTCGCCCCGATCGCTGAAATGGAGCAATTGACCGAGCAGGCGCTGGCGCTCGCCCGCGCCGGCGCCAGCGAGGAGGCGCGCGCCCGCGTCGATCTGGCCGAAATCGCCCGCACCCTCTGCGGCGAATTGCAGGACATGGGCGTCCATGTCACCGCTGACGCGGCAAATCCTGTCTTCGTCGATTGCAGGCCAAGCGAGATCGCGCGGGCGCTGCGCAATCTCGCTGAAAACGCCGCCAAATATGCAGGCCAAGGCGTATTGCACGTCTACCGAACCGAGGGCGCGGTCATCGCCGAGGCGACCGACGAGGGTCCGGGCGTGGCCCCGTCGCAATTGGCGCGCGTGACGGCGCCCTTCTTCCGCAGCGACGACGCCCGCTCCGGCGCCAGCGGCGCGGGCCTCGGCCTCGCCATCGCGCAGGCCATCGCCGACAGCCATGGCGGCAAGCTGGAACTGGCCAATCGCACCCCGCGCGGCTTCAGCGCCAAGCTGATTTTGCCCAATTGACTTGGCTTCTTCGTCCTCGGCAAACTTGTCGGTGCGCCGCCCTCGCGAAGACGCGCGGGGCCGCGAAGGGTGGTGTTCATGCGATATCTGACGATGTGCGCGCTCAGCGCTTTGGCGTTTGGCGCGGCTGCCGACGTTGACGCCCAAACGCGCGCCAGCGACACCGCCATGCGTCAGCCAAGCCTGTTCATCAGCCCGATGGGCGAACCCTTCCGCGCCAATGCTGCGGGCGCACGCGGCGTCGATCTCTGGTTCACCGAGGCCGACGCCAATTACGACACCCGCATTTCGCACGACGAATTCATCGCCAACGCCAATGCGTTCTTTCCCCACGTCGACGCCAATCAGGACGGCGCGCTCACCTCGCTTGAGGACACCGCATACTGGCAGCGCGCCGCGCCCGAAGTCGTCAACGGCTATGCTGGCGGCGAACCGATCGGCGACACCATGCCGCCGGACGAGCATCGGCGCGACCACGGCGTCACCATGTCGCGTCAGAGCGACGTCACCGTGCAAGGCCCCCGCCACGGCGGCGCCCAAGTCGAACGGCCCGTCGGCGCCCAAGCCTACGGGCTCTTGGGCGACGCCGAGCCGATCATGTCTTGCGATGCGAATTTCGATCGCCGCGTCACGCTTGCGGAATTCGACGCCTGCGCGGAGCGGCGCTTCGCGATGCTCGACCTCAATCATGACGGCTTCATCACGCCCGACGAAGTCAATCAATTCCGCCGCACCGGCGGCGACGTCGTGCACATCTCGCGCTGATCAATGGGGCGCAGGCGGGGGCCTCGTCAGCGCGGTCCACGCGCACGCCGCGGGCGCGCAATTGCGCGACCAGCCCGTCCGGCCCCAGCAAATGGCCGGCGCCAACCGCGATGAAGGCGACGCCTTGGCCGTCCAGTTCATGCTGAATGACCGGAAGCCAGGCTTGATTGCGCCGAATAAACAGCACTTGATAGAGTTCGGGATAGTCGTGGCGCATCTCCTCCACGACGATGCGTTCGAGGGCGTTGGTGTCGCCCCGCTCCCAGGCGCGCGTCATCTGCGCCAATTCCCGCGGCCCTTGCTCGGCTTCATCGATGGCCTCGAGCAGCATCTGACGCTGCAGCTGCGGACTCAAATTCGCAAGAAAGCCCAGCTGTTCGTCGATGGTCTCGAACCCGTGTTCGCGCAGGTGATGGGCGTCGGCATAGGCGTCGACATCGCGATCGACGCCGGACTGGGGATCATAGCCGGCTTGCACGATCGGCAGCAGCGTAATCGTCAGCGAGGCGGCCCACGGCTGCAGCGGTTCGAGCGCGGCGCGGTTGATGCGCAAGCGTCCGCACAGCGCACTCAAGCGCGCATTCTCCGCCGGCGTGAGCCAACTCGAGAGCGGACGATTCGCCGGCGCCGCGCTCAGGCTGCGCGCGAGTTCTTGACCGCGCGCATCGGTTTCGGGCGAGATCTCCATTTCCGTCCAGACGTCGCTGGCGGCTGCGAGCGCGGCGTGCGCGATCGCCCCGCCCCAATCTGCGCCATTGGGGCGCACATGCACGGTTCCGTACAAATAGATCGTGGAATCGGCGTCGCGCACGGCGAACACCGCCGGTTCGATCGGCCTGGCCGGCTTGGCGTCGGCGCACGCGTTCGCGACCAAGGCCGAAAACAAGGCGAAGAGCGCGGCTTTCATCGCCATGGCGCGAAATGCTTCGACAATTTGAGCCCCTGCCCCTGATAGTTTGAACCGGCTTCCCCGTAGAGCCGGTCTACCGGGCCAGATAAGGGCTCGAACACCAATTTTCCAACTGGCTGACAATCCTCGACGATGAACGGCACATCGCGCGAGCGCACTTCCAGCACGGCGCGGCCCTCATTCGGCGCGATGCCGAAACCGGGATCGAAGAAGCCGGCGTAATGAGCGCGAAATTCGCCGAGCTCTGGGCGGATCGGCGCCATCTCGGCGGCTTCGTCGGCGGCGATGACGACGTTTTCCTTCGACGCGAAAATGTAGAACTGGCCGGGGTCGAGCACGACGCGGCCTTGGCGCGCTTCCATCGGCTCCCAAAAATCGCGCGGATCATAGGCGCCGATGCGGTCGACATCGATGACGCCGGAATGACGTTTGGCGCGGAATCCGACCGGACCTTTGAGCGCGAGGTCCATGGTGAAATTGATTTCGCGTTTGGGATGGGGGGGCCCCCGCCGCAAGCGCACCTGGCTCAAGCGGGTGCCGGTGCGGACCAAGGCCGAGAATGTGCATGGAGAAATCTCGGCCCAGAGCGGACCTTGATAGCCAGCCGCAATGTGATCGAACGATGCGGCCCCGTCGGTGATCAGGCGCGTGAACACATCGATGCGGCCAGTCGAGCTTTTCGGATTGGCGGCGCCGTGAATATGGGCCGGCAGCGCCAGTTCTTCCTGCACTTGCACCAGATAGACGCAGCCCGTCTCCAGCACCGCGCCCGGGCGCAGGTCGATTTCGTGCATGACCAGATCGGCGTCGAGGCGATCGCGCACGCGTGCGCCGGCGCCGGGCAGAAAGCTCGCCCGCAGCCGATAGGCGATATCGCCCAAGCGCAGATCGATGCTGGCCGGCTGGATCTGATCGTCGAGAAATGGCCTTAAAGCTGCGATCCAGCCCTGCTTGATCGCGCGCTTGATTTCGCTGTCCGACAGGACGCCGTGCTGGGCCGTCATGGGGCCACTTGCTGGCGTGGGTTGGCGGGTTTGTCCAGCGCGCGGGCAGCGGCTACACTTAGCCCCCATGTTCGAACAGGAAACCGCCGGCCTCATGGTTAGGGTCGAGCCCCGGTATTTGCCGGCGGAATCGGCGCCCGACGAAGGCCGCTTTTTTTGGGCCTATACGATTGAGATCGTCAATCTGTCGCCCGACACGGTGCAGCTGATCTCGCGCGCCTGGCAAATCACCGACGAGAACGGGCTCACGCAAAACGTGCGCGGACCGGGGGTGGTGGGCGAACAGCCTGTGCTGAAGCCGGGCGAGAGTTTCACTTACACAAGCGGGGCCCCGCTCGCTGCGCCCTCCGGCGTGATGGTGGGCGCCTATTCGATGACGCGCCTGGACACAGGCGAGACGTTCGAAATCGCCGTGCCCGCGTTTCCACTCGACAGCCCCCACGTGACGAGGCGCGCAAACTAGGCGCTTACGTCTCGAACGGACATGGCGCGCGCTCCCGAAGCCCGCGTCCATGAAAGCAGGAGTGCAAACAAAAACGCCGCGGCCCAATCGCCGCGGCGTTCCAGTTTTTCGAGGGATGTCGCCCTTAGAGCGCGGCCAAGCGCAGCATGCGGCGAAGCTCGTCGGGCTCGCCCGCGGCGCGGCGCTTCTTGGCCTGGCTCGGTTGATAAGCGAGACGCGCATGATCGGCGCAGTACGGACTGCCGACGGCGGCGCGGCCGCAGAATGCGAATTCGGGATCGGTTGGATCGCCGATCGGGAATTTGCACATGCTCTCGTTCAGCGTCAGCACGTTGGCGGCTTTGCCGTCTTCGCCCTTCAAGGGCTCCAAATGCGGGATGACGACGCTCGGCGTCAGCGACGGCATGCGCAGGCGCGGCGCCGAAGGGCCGATGATGCGCGGGCGCGAAGCGCGCACCGGACGCTTGGCCGGCCGCGACGGCGTGGCGCGACCCGCCAAGCCCAGGCGGTGCACTTTGCCGATGACGGCGTTGCGGGTGACCCCGCCCAATTGTTTGGCGATCTGGCTGGCCGACAGGCCTTCGGTCCATAATTTACGCAGCAACGCTACGCGCTCATCCGTCCAACCCATTGCAAGCCCCTTTGCCCTGGCCCACCTCTCGGCGGGAAACCGCAAAACCATTTCAGTTTTGCGACGGGCTAACATTCGCGCTTCTGGCGAATGGATGTCAACCAATTGCGTTCAAGAACTGGGGAATATACAACATCATGTGTTTATCCACCGTAACTAGGAAATCACTCACAGCTTGCCAAGGGGCTCTTCATCGGCCGTCCGCAGGATTATTCTCCCACGAAACTTGCGCTTAGCCCGCTTACCCACCGATCCCGCGCCCAGAAGCGTTAACAACTCGTGAAAGGCTCTGTTCTGGTTATGGACACAGGCGTCGCCGCATCGATTCCGTTGTCTTCGCGCCACTACGGGGCGGTGAATTGGCTTGGGCTGAAAACCCTCATCCAGCGCGAGGTGAAGCGCTTCATGAAAGTGGGCGCGCAGACGGTGTTTGCGCCGCTGGTGCAGACCTTGCTGTTCATGATGGTGTTCAGCCTGATCCGCACCGGGTTTTGGCCGGGCACCGCCCATCATTACGCCGACGGGCTGGCGGCCGGGCTGGTGATGATGTCGATCCTGTCGAACGCGTTTCAGAATTCGTCGTCCTCGATCGTCATCGCCAAAGTGCAAGGCAACGCCGTCGACTTCCTAATGCCGCCGCTCTCGGCGCTGGAACTGACCATCGCCTTCATCCTCGGCGCAGCGGCGCGCGGCCTGCTGGTGGGGGTTGTGAGCTTGGTCGCCATCGCCTGGATGGCCAATGTCGTCCCTGAAAACCCGCTCGTGGCGTTGTATTATGGCTTGGTCGCTGCGGTGATCTTCGGCGCCATCGGACTGATTGGCGGGGTGTGGGCCGACAAGTTCGATCACCTCGCGGCGGTGACCAACTTCATCATTGTGCCGCTGACATTTCTTTCCGGCACCTTCTATTCGACGCAAGTGCTGCCTGAGCCGATGCGTTCGATCTCGCACTACAATCCGGTGTTCTCGCTGATCGACGGCTTCCGCTTCGGCTTCATCGGCCACGCCGACGCGCCGCTCTGGCGCGGCGCGCTGATCACCGGCGTGTTAGCGCTGGCGCTGTGCTTCGCCTGCTGGGCGATGATCAAGAGCGGCTATCGGCTGCGGAGCTAGGCGCTGATTGGCGGCTCTTTCGCCGCTCCTTGGCTGCTCCTTGAAGGTTCATTGACAGCGACCGTTCAGGCGCTGAGCGCTTTCGCCAACAGCGGCAAGAACACGTCCATGCGATAGTCGACATCCATGTGGTCGTCGTCGAATTCCTCGTAGGTGTGGGCGATGCCGGCGGCTTTGAGCTTCTTGACGAAGCGGCGCATGCCCAGATGGATGCGGAAATTATCGTGGTCGCCGCAATCCATGTAGATGAGTTTCAACTTTTTGAGCTCGCCGCCCTTCTCGTCGAACATGACGACCGGATCGTGCGCCATCCAATTGGCCCAGCGTTCGGGAATGAATTCGCCGGTCGTGGGATCGAGCGGCAGCTGCATGTTCATGAATTGCTGAGGATCGGGATCGTAGAAGGCGCTTTGCGCCAAATCCATGAGCGTCATCTGCTCTTTGAAGCTGATCTTCGGCTTCGCGATCGCGGCCTTCCAGAATTTCTCGATCGAATTGCCGTGCTTGCGCAGATTGTCGAGATCGTCGAGCAGCGCGGGGATGTAGAGCGCGTCAAACCCCATATCGCCGGAATTGATCGAGATGGCGTCCCAGAAATCGGCGCGATGCATGCCGTGCCACGCCGCGCCGTAGCCGCCTGAGCTTTTGCCGAAAACGCCGCGCCGGCCTTTGCCGCCGCAATTGAATTTGCAATTCAACCATCGGGACGATTTCATCGCAGATATAATCGGCGTAACGGCCGCTGCCGGCGCTGTTGAGATATTGGTTGCCGAAGAGCTTGGTGAAGCAATCCGGGAAAACGACAATGGCGCGCGCCATGCCCTCTTGGGCGAGGCGATCGAGGCGCTCGGGCACGTTCTCGGCGCTGGGCGACCAGTTGGCGTGCGCGAGTGCCGAGCTCCAATAGCCTTTGAGGTCGACCAGCAGCGGCAGGCTTTCCGACGGCTTCCAATCCGGCGGCGTCCACACGATCAGATCGCGCGTGGTCGGGTCGCCTAGCGGATTGGCTTGCAGCACTTCAGATTTGTGAACCAGGCGATGCACTTCGCCGCGTGGAATGGATGGGTCGCGTCTCATGAAAGCGTGATGGTCCCAAGCGCTTGACCTTGCAAGCGGCGCGGCTCACATACCCGCCTTTCCAAAAGCCCCGCAAACGCCCCCTGAAAGAGCGCAAAATGCCTGCAACCGAGCCATCTCCTTCCCGTCTACAGCCCGCCCGAGCAGAGCTTCGTGCGCGGCGAAGGCTGCTGGATTTGGGACGACAAGGGCGAGCGCTATCTCGACTGCATCGCCGGTATCGCCGTGGATGCGCTGGGGCACGCCCCGCCGGTCCTGGTGAAAGCCCTGACCGAGCAAGCCGGAAAACTCTGGCACACCTCGAACATGTTCAAGATCAAGGGCCAAGAGACGCTCGCCGACAAATATTGCGCGCACTCATTCGCCGAGGTCGTGTTCTTCACCAACTCAGGCACCGAGGCGATCGAAGGCGCGCTCAAAACCGTGCGCAAATATCATAGCGCCAACGGCGCCCCCGAGCGGGTCGACATTATCGGCTTCCAGGGTTCGTTCCACGGCCGCTCCTATGCAGCGATCAATGCATCGGGCAACGCCAATTATCTCGAAGGCTTCGGCCCACGCCTGCCAGGCTTCGCCCAAGCGCCCTTCGGCGATATCGAGGCGGTGAAGAAACTGATCGGACCCGCCACCGCCGGGATCATCGTCGAACCGGTGCAGGGCGAAGGCGGCGTGCGCGCCGCGCCCGACGGGTTCTTGAAGGCGCTCCGCAAGCTCGCCGACGAGAACGGCTTCCTCCTCATCTTCGACGAAGTGCAATCGGGCGCGGGCCGCACCGGCAAACTCTGGGCCTATGAATGGGAGGGCGTGACGCCGGACGTGATGGCTGTGGCCAAGGGCGTCGGCGGCGGTTTCCCGATGGGCGCGTTGCTGGCGACGCGCGAAGCGGCCAAAGGCATGGTCAAGGGCGTGCACGGCACGACCTTCGGCGGCAATCCGTTGGCGATGGCGGTCGGCAACGCCTGTTTCGATGAATTGTCGAAGCCCGAATTCCTCGAGCGCGTGCGCACGGTGTCGAACCATCTGGGCCAAGCGCTCGAAGGCTTGAAGGACCGGCATCCGAACCTGGTCGATGGAGACCCGCGGCAAGGGCCTGCTGCGCGGCCTGAAGCTGAAGATCGATCCAAAGCGGCGTGCAGGGCAAACTGCGCGACCGCAAAGTCCTGGTCGGCGTCGCCGGCGAAAACGTGCTGCGCCTGGCGCCGCCGCTGATCATCGATGAAGCGCAAGTGAGCCAGGCGATCGACGCCATCGACGCGGTGTTCGCCGAGCAGATGGCAGAGGCGGGAGCGTGACGCAGAAGCTGCGGCACTTCCTCGATATCGCCCCGCTCGCGAGTATGGAAGTGCGCGCCATCCTCGATGAAGCGCATCGGCGCAAAGCCGCGCGTGCGGGTTGGCCGAAGGCCAAGCTCGACGAAGACGCGCCGCTCGCGGGCCACGCGCTGGCGATGATCTTTCAGAAGAACTCGACCCGCACCCGGGTGTCGTTCGATATCGGCATGCGCCAACTGGGCGGGGCGAGCATCGTGATGAGCGCCGCCGACATGCAACTCGGACGCGGCGAGACGGTGGAGGACACAGCCCGCGTGCTCTCGCGCATGGTCGATGCGGTGATGATCCGCGCCAACAATCACCAGGACATGCTGGATTTCGCGGCGGCGTCGGACGTGCCGGTGGTGAACGGGCTGACGGATTTCTCCCACCCCTGCCAAATACTCGCCGATCTGATGACGATCGAGGAAAAGCTGGGCGGCGTCGAAGGCAAGACCATCGCCTGGATCGGCGATGGCAACAACGTGTGCGCGAGTTTCGTGCACGCGGCGGAAAAGCTGAAATTCCGGCTGAAGATTGCAACCCCGCCATCCTACGCCCCGAAGACCCAGGAATTGGCCGCCGCGCGTGCGGCGGGCGCCGATGTGACGGCGAGCAACGATGCGCGCGCAGCGGCGGCTGGCGCTGATGTCATCGTCACCGACACCTGGGTGTCGATGGGCGACGCCGACAAGGACGCGCGCATGGCGGCGTTTCCCCCGTTCGCCGTGAACGAAGATGTCATGGCGAGCGGCGCAGAAGGATGCGATCTTCCTACATTGCCTGCCTGCCCATCGCGGCGAGGAAGTCACCGATGCGGTGATCGACGGCCAGCATTCGGCGGTGTGGGAGGAAGCCGAGAACCGCATTCACGCCCAGAAGGCCGTGCTGCTTTGGTGCCTAAACAAGATCTGAATAAGATCTGAGCCCAAAAGCCGCACTCTGGACGAGAGATTTTCGCCAACCCACATGACGCCGATGCTTGCAGACGATCTGGTCGCGCCATTTAGCCTGGACAATGCGCCTGTGCGCGGCCGCGTCGCCCGCCTTGGCCGCCTCGCGCTCGACCCGATATTGCGCCGACACGATTATCCGCGCTGCGTGGCCATGCTGTTGGGCGAAGCGCTGACGCTTGCGAGCCTCGTGCAAACGCTGTTGAAAGCCGACGGACGCTTAATCGTTCAGGCCCAGGGCCAAGGGCTTGTGCCGCTGCTGGTGGCGGAGATGAGTGAAGGCGGCGCGCTTCGCGGCTATGCGCGTTTGAGCCAAGGCGCTCGCGAGAAATTAGCCAACGCCAACCGCGTGGCGCCTAAAGATTTGCTGGGCGCGGGCAATCTGGTGATGACGCTGGAGCGCGCCGGCGACCAGCCGGCCTATCAGGGCGTCGTGCCGCTTGCAGGCGCCACGCTGGCCCAGTGCGCGGAAAATTTCTTTCGCGCCAGCGAGCAGACCGACACCCGCATCGCGCTCGCCGTGGGCGAAGTCTTCGGCGGAGCAGCGCCGCTTTGGCGCGCGGGCGGGATCTTGATGCAGCGTGTCGCCAGCGATGCGGCGCGCGGCGATACAAGCGAGGATTGGTCGCGCGCATCGATCCTCTTCGCCACCGCAACCGACGCTGAGCTGATCGATCCGGACTTACCCGCCGATCGCCTGCTCTACCGGCTCTTTCACGAAGAAGGCGTGCGTATGGGCGAAGGCGCGGGCGTCCGCGATCTTTGCACCTGCGACGAAGAGCGCTTGACCAACGTGATGCGGCAATTTCCGGCGGACGAATTGCGCGAATTGGTGGAAGGCGACGGCAAGCTGCATGCGCGCTGCCAGTTTTGCTCGCGCCAATATCTGATCGCGCCTGAGCGTGTTGTCTGAGCGTGTCGTCGCCGATTAGCCGGGCAGCATGCGCTCGAGTTCGGGCTCGCGATCCAACAACTGATGTTTAAGCGCGCCCCCGACATGGGCGATGAGGAGCCCGTAGAGGACGTAGGAGATGGCCTTGTGCGCGGCGCCGAAGCCAGAATGGATCTGCTCCTTGAGTGGTTGGTGGAGCGCTTGAATCCAGGCGATGCGCGGGAATTCGAACGTGCCGAAATAGTGCATCGGGTGGAGTGCTGCGTCCTTGTAGGCCGAAATCCATGATCCAGCCGGTGAGCGGCTGGGCGAAGAGAATGACGTAAAGGGCCGCGTGCGCCGGCGCCGGCGGCCGCAATCTCCCATTTTTGATAGGTCGTCGGCATTGGCGGCGGGGGATGGCTGAAGCGCCAAAGCAGGCGCAAGGCCGCCAGACCCAGAATGGTGACGCCGATCGATTTGTGCGTGTCGATGGCGGGGCGCACGGCGTCGTCGGGCAGCATGTGCGGCCAGAGCCATGCAAGCGTCACGTTGATCACAATTGCGAGAGCGATGATCCAATGAAGGGCGATCGCCGTGTTGGTGTAACGGTTGGCGGCTTGCATGCGTCTCTTTGGCTAGCCGACTTAGTTTGGCCATGCACGTAAAACAACGTCGCCCGCGACGAAGGGACATCCTCGCTCATTCATGGATTGCACCGGCGCTCCTCCCCCACAGTCGCTTGCTCAAAGACTAGTCGCGGAATCGCCGCGATTGACGCCGCGTCGCACGCCGCTGGCGAGCGCAGCGTTCAGCGCCGCGGCTCTGATCCTGTTCTTGCTGCTGCTCTTGCCGGCCTTCTTCCGCCAGAACCTGGCGGCTTGGTCGATCGGCATCGCCTACATTTTGTACGACACGGCGCTGCTTGGCGTTCACCGCGGTGCAGATTGCAAAGCTCACGCGCGCAAGCCCCGAGGACGCCTCGCACTTGGCCCGCCCGACGCTGGGGGTCATCATCGCCGCCCACAACGAAGCCAATGTGCTCTCGGTGACGATCGATCATCTGGCGGCGCAAACCGACGCCCCCGACCTCATCGTCATCGCCGACGACGGCTCCAGCGACGACACGCCGCGACGGCTCAAGGCCTTGTATGGACTTGACGCCCCGGCGCTGGGCGAACTCAGCCGCCCTGCGCCTGGCTTCCCAACGTTGCGTTGGCTGCGCTTGCCGCACGGCGGCAAGGCGGCCGCGCTCAATGAGACGTTCACGCATATCGACACCGATCTGGTGCTCACCGTGGACGCCGACACGCTGCTAGAGCCCAATGCCGTGGCGGCGATGCGCGCGGCGTTTGCGCGCGAACCGGAATTGGTGGCCGCGACCGGGGTGCTGACGCCGGTGTGCGGCCCGCATCTCTCCGGGCGCTTCTTCGAATGGTTCCAGCGCTACGAATACGTGCGCAATTTCCTTTCGCGTTACGCCTGGATGCGGCTCAACTCGCTGTTGTTGATCTCAGGCGCCTTCGCGGCGTTCCGGCGCAAGGCGCTGATCGCGGTGGGCGGTTTCGATCCGGGCTGCCTGGTTGAAGACTATGAACTCATCCACCGCCTGCACCGTCACGCCATCGATCGCGGTTGCGATTGGCGCGTGCGCGTGATCGGCGAAGCGCAAGCCCTGACCGATGCGCCGGCTTCATTGTCCGCGTTCTTGCGCCAACGCCGGCGCTGGTTCGGCGGCTTCCTGCAGACCCAATACTGGAACCGCGACATGATCGGCAACGCCCGCTTCGGCCCTCTAGGCGCTGCGATGATGCCGGTGAAGACGCTCGACACGCTGCAGCCGGTGTTCGGACTGACCGCGTTTGCGATCCTCGTCACCTTCGTCGCGATCGGAAAATTTCTGATCGCGCTGCCGATCCTGCTGGTGATGCTGGCCAAGATCCTGGTCGATCTCGTTTTCCATCTTTGGTCGCTTGGCGTTTATGCGCGCTGGACCGGACAACGGAACGTGCTGCCGCTTGGGCCCGCGCTGCTCGCGGTGTTCGCCGAGCCGTTCAGCTTTCAGCTGATCCGCCACGCCGGCGCGATCTGGGGCTGGGTGAGCTTCCTTGTCGGCGGCGGCAAATGGGGGCGCAAGGAGCGCACCGCGCACTTGCGAGGCCAGCCGAGCTACGCTGCGTCGGCGCTTTCCAGATCGAGCGAATAACCGGCGCTGCGCACCGTGCGGATCGGATCGGTTTCGGCGCCGACCATCAGCGCTTTGCGCAAACGGCCGATGTGGACGTCCACCGTGCGCGCCTCGACATAGACGTCCGAACCCCATACCGCGTCGAGCAATTGTTCGCGTGAGAAGACCCGACCCGGATGCTGCATCAAATGATCGAGGATGCGGAATTCGGTTGGGCCCAGATGCACCTCGCGATTGCCGCGCTTGACGCGATGGGCGACGCGATCGACGACAATATCGCCGACGCGCACCTTGTCTTCCGCGAGCGCGGGGCGAATGCGGCGCATGACGGCGCGCAGACGCGCCAGCAATTCGGTCATCGAAAACGGCTTGGTGATGTAATCGTCGGCGCCGATATCGAGGCCGCGGACGCGATCGCTTTCCTCGCTGCGGGCGGTCAACATCACGATCGGCGTGTTGCGGGTTTCCTGGCGCGCAGCGCAGGCGCCGGCAGACCTCGACGCCGGACGCCTTCGGCAGCATCCAATCGAGCAGCACCAGATCGGGCGCCCGCTCATCGGCGGCGACCATCGCTTCTTCGCCGTCCATGGCGACGCGGACCTGATAGCCTTCCTTCTCAAGATTGTACTTGAGCAATTCGGCCAGCGCCGCTTCGTCTTCGACGACCAGGACGTGAGTGGGATTGGCCATGTCTGGTTCGCGCCTCAGCTGATGCCCGGCTCGTTGTCGGCGCGCGGGCGCTCGGAATCGATTTCCTCGCCGGTCACCAGGAAGTGGATGTACTCGGCGATATTGGTGCCGTGGTCGCCAATGCGTTCGATGTTCTTGGCGATGAAGAGCAAGTGGGCGCACGAACTGATCGTCCGCGGGTCTTCGATCATGTAGGTGACCAATTCCCGGAACAGCGAATTGTAGTGGGCGTCGATATTGTCGTCCTGGTGCCAGACGGCGATGGCGGATTGGACGTCGCGATTGGCGTAAGCGTCGAGGACCTGCGCCAAATGCGCGGCGGCGAGCTTGCCCATCCGCTCGACGCTGCGCGTCAGCGTGATCGGCTCGGCCTGGTTGAGGATAAGCGCGCGCTTGGCGATGTTCTTGGCGAGATCGCCGACGCGCTCCAGTTCGCTGGCGATGCGCCAGCCGGTCGAGCACCACCCGCAGATCGGTGGCGAACGGCTGGCGAAGCGCGAAGAGCTTGATCGCCCGGCGTTCGATATCGCGCTGGGCGGCGTCAATCTTCACGTCGCGCTCGATCACGCTCTGCGCCAGCGCCGTGTCGCGCCGCACGACGGCGGTGAGGCTATCGTTCACCGAGGCTTCGGCGAGCCCGCCCATGCGCGCAACCTCTTGGGTGAGGCCGTCGAGCTCCTCGGTGAATGCTTTGACAGTATGCTCAGCCATTTTTCGTTTCACTCGGCGTGGCGTGCGCGCTTGCGGCGCGTTTTGTCGCGCGGCCGCCGCCCACGCGGGCGTCAGCCGAATCTGCCCGTAATATAATCCTGCGTGCGCGTGTCACGCGGGTTGGTGAAGATTTCTTCGGTCGGGCCCGTCTCGACAAGCTTGCCCAAGTGGAAAAACGCGGTCTTTTGCGAGACGCGAGCCGCCTGCGCCATCGAGTGCGTGACGATGATGATGCAGTAATTTTCCCTGAGCTCATCGATGAGCTCTTCGATCTTGGCGGTGGCGATCGGGTCGAGCGCCGAGCACGGCTCGTCCATCAAGATAACGTCAGGGTTCACCGCCACGGTGCGGGCGATGACGAGGCGCTGCTGCTGGCCGCCCGACAGACCCACGCCCGGCTGCGAGAGGCGGTCCTTCACCTCCTCCCACAGGCCGGCGCGGCGCAGTGACTTTTCGACGATCTCGTCCATCGACGCCTTGTTGCGCGCCATGCCGTGGATGCGGGGGCCGTAGGCGACATTGTCGTAGATCGATTTCGGGAACGGGTTTGGCTTTTGGAAAACCATGCCGACCCGCGAGCGCAGCACCACCGGGTCGACATCGCTGGCGTAGGCGTCCTTGCCCTCGATCTGGACGACGCCCTTCACGCGGGCGCCTTCGATGGTGTCGTTCATGCGGTTGATGCAGCGCAGGAAGGTGGTCTTGCCGCAGCCGGAGGGGCCGATGAAGGCGGTGACGGCGCGGTCGGGAATGTCGATGGAGACGTCGAACAGCGCCTGCTTGTCGCCATAAAAGACGTTGACGTCGCGGGCGCTGACCTTGACCGGGGCGCCGAGGATGGAGCCTGCGTCGCGCGCTCACGATCGGCGCCGCCAAGCCGGTCGACGCTGTGCGTTCAGCTCCAGCGAATTCCATTCAAAACCCCTCTGAGCCGCGGTTTCGGGGCGGCTGAGCGGGCCTCCCCGGTGAGGCCGCCTCATAAGTGGGTTTGATGACACTGATGTGAAATGCATGGGGGCTCTTAGTCCTGCTCCGCCAATTCGACGTAGACGGCAAAGGCAGTCCCCTTTCCGGGTTGGCTTTCGACCAAAAGCCCGCCCCGGTGGCGATTAACGACGTGCTTGACG
This sequence comes from uncultured Pseudomonadota bacterium, assembly GCA_963847165.1. Taxonomy (GTDB): domain Bacteria; phylum Pseudomonadota; class Alphaproteobacteria; order Caulobacterales; family Aquidulcibacteraceae; genus Vitreimonas. Next base: position 99,182 of record CAWJYY010000008.1, on the reverse strand, counting down.
ATGGCCAGGCCGAGGCCGGTTCCACCCCGCTCGTCGCCCATTTCGCGCTCGACACGAAAGAAGCGCTCCCCCAGGCGCGGCAGAAAATGGCGGGCGATGCCGGGGCCGCAATCCTCAACTCGAATATAGGCATAGGATCGATTGGCGGCGGCCGGCGGCGAAAGCGGCGCGATGCGCGCGGCCTCCGCCCAGCGCCGCCCGGCCTTGGCGATGACGTCGTCGCGGTCGCCGGCGGCGCCGACTTCGACCAGCACCGAGCCTCCGGGGGCGGTGTATTTGATGGCGTTATCCACCAGATTTTGGACCACTTGGGTCAGCTGGAAGCGCTCGCCCACGACCGACACGGCGCCGTCGCGCAGCTGCAGATTGATGCTGACATTGCGCTCTTGGGCGACGCCGGCCAGCGCGTCGATGGATTCGCGCGCGACTTGGGAAAGATCGGCGCGGTCCGAAGGCGGCACGTGTTCATCGAGTTCGATGCGCGAAAGCGAAAGCAGATCTTCGATCAGGCGGCGCATGCGCTCGGCCTGCACCTGCATCATCTTGAAGAAACGGTCGCGTTCGGCGGGGTCGTCGCGGGCGGGCCCGGAAAGGGTCTCGATGAGCAGCGTCAGCGACGCGAGCGGCGTGCGCAATTCGTGGCTGGCGTTGGCGAGGAAATCTGCGCGCATGCGTTCGGTGCTGAAGCGCGCGGTCTGATCGTGAAAGACCAGCATCGCCGCGCGCTCATGGCCCCACGTCATTGGCGAGATCGAGCAGCGGGTGTGACGCTCCACTTGCGTTGAGGTTTCGTATTCGACGGTGCGGGTTTCGCCGGAGCGAATGGCGGCGTTGGCGGCTTCAAGCACGTCGGGGTGGCGCAGGATCGACGACAAATACTGGCCGCGCATTTCAAAACGCATCTGCCGGCGCGCAGCGGCGTTGGAGCCGGCGATGCGGCCGTTCTCATCCACCAGCAGCGCGGGGTCCGGAAGCGCTTCCAGAAGCGGCGTGAGTTCGGCCAACCCGACCAATTCTATCTCGTCGTCGCGTGGGGCGATGACCGTGCGCCCGGCTTCCCGAAACGCCCGCCACGCCAGAGAAGCAGGCGGCGAGCGCGATCAGCATCCAGATCGCGGCGGCGGGTTCGACGGCGAAAGCGGCGGCTACAGCGAGCACGGCGGCCAAAAGCGCCGTCCACACCGCGGCCGGCACTTTGTCCAGCCGCCATCGCAAGATCACCGAGCGATTCATATTCGAAAGCGGGTTAAGCGCGACGAACGGCCTCCGCAAGCCGACGAACGGCGCAGCGCGCTTTCATGTGACGATCTGCTCGAGCGCCGGCGAACGTAAAGGTATCGCCAGAAGCGCACGGGCTGGCCTATAAGCGCGGACGGTGGGGCAGCCCGCGACCGATCCCGGTTGCCCAAAACGGTATCCGGAGGAAAAGAATGATCGCGATGACACGCCGCGCCATGGGCGCTTCTTCCATTGCGCTGCTGGCGGGCTGCGCCACCCAGACGACAACGCCTGCCCCTGCGCCCGCAGCGGCGCCCGCGCCCCATCCGCAACCGCAGATCGGCGCGTGGGGCGTCGATCTGACCGCCCGCGATCCCGCCGTGAAGCCCGGGGACGATTTCTTCCACTATGCCGGGGGCACGTGGATGCGGAATAACCAGATCCCGGCCGACCGCACCCGCTGGGGCGCTTTCGACATGTTGCGCGACAAGTCCGACCGCGACACCCGCGCCATCATCGAAGAGGTCGCCCACTCCGGCGGCGCGCCCGGCTCCAACCAGCAGAAGGTCGCCGACTTCTACAATTCCTACCTCAATCAGGACGCCATCGATCAGCTGGCCCTGGCCCCGGTGCAGCCGGAAATCGACCGCATCAATCACCTGCAGAACCACGAGCAAGTGGTGCGCCTGATGGCCGATCCCTCGGTTTCGGTGAGCGCCCCGATTGCGATCTATATCAGCCTCGATGAGCGCAATCCGGACCGCTACATCCCGATCATGACGCATGCGGGCTTGGGCCTGCCCGAGCGCGAATATTATCGCCGCACCGACGGCCAATTCCCGCAAATCCGTCAGCAATACGAAGCCCACATCGCCCGCATGTTGGGGCTCGCCGGCCAAAGCGATGCGACCGCCAAGGCCCATCGCATCATGGCGCTTGAAACGGCCATCGCCGAGCGCCACTGGCCGATCGCCGATCGCCGCGACCGCACGCGCACCTACAATCTGAAGACGCGCGCGGAAGTGAAGGCCTTGAGCCCGACCTTCCCGTGGGATCCGGCCTTCGAGGCATGCGGGCTGGGCGCCCAGCAGGAAGTCGTGGTCAGTGAACTGAGCGCGATGGGTCCGCTGGCGCAGCTCTTCATGCGCACGCCGGTCTCGACCTGGCGCGAATATCTGGTCTGGCACCTGGTGCGCAACAACGCCCCGGTATTGCCGCGCACCATAGACAACGCCAATTTCGAGTTCTTCGGCAAGACGCTGAACGGACAGCCGCAACAGCGCGAGCGCTGGAAGCGCGGCGTCGACAACATCAACGGCTCGCTCGGCGAAGCCATTGGTCAAATCTATGTGGAGCGCCACTTCCCACCGGAATCCAAGGCGCAAATGCTGATCCTGGTTGAGAACCTGCGCAGAGGCTATTCGGACCGCATCAACAACGCCCACTGGATGACCGCTGAAACGAAGACGGCGGCGCAGGAGAAGCTGCGTCTCTTCCGCCCGAAGATCGGCTATCCGGATCGCTGGAAAGATTATTCGGCGATGGAGATCCGCGCCGGCGACGCCTACGGCAACGCCAAGCGCGCGCAGGTGTGGAGCTGGAACTTCGATCTCGCGCGCCTGGGTCGCCCCAGCGACCGCGACGAGTGGTTCATGACGCCCAACACGGTGAACGCCTATTACAATCCGGTGTTCAACGAAGTCGTCTTCCCGGCCGCGATCCTGCAGCCGCCATTCTTCGATCCGAACGCAGATCTCGCCGTGAATTATGGCGGCATCGGCGGCGTCATCGGCCATGAAATGGGCCACGGCTTCGACGACCAAGGCGCGAAGTCGGACGGCCACGGCGTGCTGCGCGATTGGTGGAGCCCAGCCGACGTCGCCGCGTTCAACCAAATCGTCGCCGCGCTCGCCGCGCAGTACGACACCTACACCCCGCTGCCCGGCATCCATGTCAATGGCCGCCTGACCTCGGGCGAAAACATGGGCGACAATGGCGGTCTTGCAGGTCTCGCATCGCGCCTATCAGTTTGCGCTGAACGGCCAAGCGGCGCCGGACATCGATGGCGTCACCGCCGACCAGCGCTTCTACCTTGGCTGGGCGCAAGTATGGCGCGCGCTGACCCGCGACGAGGCGTTGCGCAACCAGGTGATGACCAACCCGCACTCGCCGGAGCAATATCGCTGCAACGGCGTGGTGCGGAACATGGACGAGTGGTACGCCGCGTTCAACGTGCAGCCGGGCGACGCGCTCTACCTCGCCCCGGAGGCGCGCGTACACATCTGGTGAGAGCGCCGATCACGCAAACAATTCACGCGAACAACCGCGAAAACGATTAAGGGGAGCGCTTTGCGCTCCCCTTCTTTTTTGATTTCAGCGCGTGTTCGCCGCCGCCGTGCGCCATGGCGCGCGCGATTTGTTCGCCGCTGATGGCGTTATCGCCGGAGCGGGCCTGGACAAGCACAAGCGAGCCGCCTTTGACGAAGGCGATCTGGGTTTGATAGCCGGGAAGATCGACGGCCATTTGCGAAGCCTCGCCCAGCCCAGAGAGGGACGCGAGCGGGGTTTCGGTTTGGCGATCCCAGCCGGTGGCGACAATCTGCATCTGCGCTTGCGGCGATGACGCCGTGGAGGCTCGCTGGCGTGTAAAGAATGATCTCGCCGCCGCGCTTGCCGTCGGCGGAGCTGAACTCGCAACTGCCGGCGAACGCATCGATGCCCAGATAGCCGAAATGGCTGGCGCCGCGCCGAAGATCTGCGCGCCATCGCCGATCAGCGCGCAAGCGGCGTTGTCGGCGGCGCTGGTTGGGCCGCCATGCCGGTTTCCTGAGGGTCCGCAGCCGGCGAGCCCAAGCAGGGCCGCGACCATGAGCTTAGTCTTCATTGGCGAAGAGGTGAGCTGCGCGGCGCCGGCGATCAAGCAAAATCGCCTCCGGCGCAAGCGTCAAGTCGCTGGGTGCGCTTCAAGAATTCGCCAAATGTGATCAGCGGGGTTGCCGGCTCAAAGCCCTTTGATGATCTCGTCCGTCATTTTCTTGGCGTCGCCGAAGAGCATCATGGTGTTGTCGCGGAAGAAGAGTTCGTTTTCGACCCCGGCATAGCCGCTGCCCATGCCGCGCTTCACGAAAAGCACGGTCTTGGCCTTTTCCACGTCCAGGATCGGCATGCCGAAGATGGGCGACTTCGGATCGGTCTTGGCCGAGGATTGGTGACGTCGTTGGCGCCGATGACATAGGCGACGTCGGCCTGGCTGAATTCGTTGTTGATGTCCTCGAGTTCGAAGACTTCGTCATAAGGAACGTTGGCTTCCGCGAGCAGCACGTTCATGTGGCCCGGCATGCGGCCAGCGACGGGGTGGATGGCGTACTTCACCTCCACCCCCTCCTTCTTCAGCATGTCGGCCATTTCGCGCACGCTGTGCTGGGCTTGCGCAACCGCCATGCCATAGCCCGGCACGATGATCACCTTGCTGGCGTTCTTCATGATGAAGGCGGCGTCGTCGGCGCTGCCCTGTTTGACCGGGCGCGTCTCCTTGCCGGCCGCGACCGCGCCTTCAGCGACGCCGAAGCCGCCGAGGATGACGGAAATGAAGCTGCGGTTCATTCCCTTGCACATGATGTAGCTCAAGATCGCGCCCGATGAGCCGACCAAAGCGCCGGTGATGATGAGCAGCGACGTTTTCGAGCGTGAAGCCGAGCGCGGCCGCCGCCCAGCCCGAATACGAGTTGAGCATGGAGACGACGACCGGCATGTCGGCGCCGCCGATCGGAATGATGAGCAAGACGCCGATCAGCAGCGAGAGGCCGGCGATGGCCCAGAAGTGCCATTCCACCGTGCCGCTCGCCTCGACCATCATGACAATGACCGCAACGATGGCCAGCGCAATGGCGATGTTGATGGCGTGACGGCCGGGCAGAATGATCGGCGCGCCCGACATGTTGCCATTGAGTTTGGCGAAGGCGATGACTGAGCCGGTGAAGGTGACGGCGCCGATGGCGCAGCCGACGGAAAGTTCGATCAGCGATTGCAGCTTGATGCCTTGCGGACCCGCTATGCCCAGCGGCAGGGCGATGTGAAAGCTTTGCGGCGCGTGAAAGGCGGCGGCCGCGACCGCGACCGCGGCGAGGCCGACAAGCGAGTGGAAGGCGGCCACAAGCTGCGGCATCGCCGTCATTTTGATTTGCCGCGCCGTGACCGCCCCGATGCCGCCGCCGACGGCGATGGCGCCGGCGATGATGGCGAGCGTCGTCGCATCCGGACCGATCAGCAACAGCGTGACGCCAATGGCGATCGCCATGCCGATCATGCCGAATATGTTGCCTCGCCGGCTGGTCTCCGGGCTCGACAGACCGCGCAGGGCGAGAATGAAGAGCACGCCCGATGCAAGGTAAAAAATGGCCGCCCAGTTGGAAGTCATGTCGCCCCTTAAAAGCCCTGTTACCTGTAGCGCCGCCAGCGCGACCAACCCGTGAGCATCGTGATCGCGGGCGCCGCGAAGAAGACGATCGCCGCTAACGGCCAGTCCCAGTTGCGCAGCTGGACGGCGTCGAGAAATGCGAGAACGTTGCCAACGACCGGCACGAAGGCGAGGAAAAAGCCGATGAACGCCGAGGGCCACGCGCTCAAGCCGGTGATGTGCTGCACATACTGGCTGACGAAGGTGATCTGCAGCACGCCGAGCGCCACCCAGATGAGCGCGATCAGGCAGCCGACGCCGGCGCAGCCGCCGACCTGAAAGCTGAACCGGCGGATCTCTTGGCGCGCGCGGGTGCGGTCGAATGTGTGCGCGGCCGGGGCGTCGTCGTTGATCTCGGCAAGCGCATTTTGGGCGGCGCGGCGCATTTCATCGTCATTGACCTGGCCATCCTCCATCGCCGCCATCACGTCGGCCTCGAAGGCTTCGACCACGACATTGAGATCGGCGATGGCGCGGGGGGCGCGCCCCCGCTCTGGCGCCAAGCCTCCGCGAAGCGGCGCATGAACGCCTCCGCGGAGAGGCGGCCATCGAGATAGGCCTCGATCAGCGCACGCCAGTCCGCCGCGTTCATGAAGGTCACTTCTTTTCTTTTTTCTTATACATGGCGAGCATGCGCTGGGTGACGAGGAAGCCGCCGAAAATGTTGACCGACGCCAGCGCCACCGCCAATCCCCCCGCCGCTTTCGCCACCACTCCGCCGGCGTGATCGGCGTTGGCGGCGGCGGCGATCAAAGCGCCGACGATAATGACCGAGGAAATGGCGTTGGTGACGGCCATGAGCGGGGTGTGCAAAGCAGGCGTCACCGACCAGACGACGTAATAGCCGACGAAAATGGCGAGGACGAAGATCGCAAGGTAGAAAACAAAGGGATCGACGGCTACCATCTCAAGTCTCCTCACCTCGTTTCGTAAGTGGCGTCAGCGCGGATGACGAGACCATATTCATCCATTTCGTGCACTTCGGCTGCGCGTTCGCCGCGATGATTGCGGTAGATGAGCGTGTGGCCGCGGGCGCCGACGCAAAGGCCTTCCGGCGTGAAGGTCAGTTGCGGGGCCCGTTCGAGCGCCTTTTCGAAATAGGTGCGCAGCAGCGCCTTGCCGTGGATGACGCCGTCAGGCGAAAAGCCCAGCGCTGTGATGTAGGGCGAGGAAAACTCGATGTCCTCGGCGTAAAGCGAAAGGATCGCCTCGACGTCGCGCGCGTTCCAAGCGGCGTAATAGCGGCGAGCGAACTCAGCGTCGTTCATGCCGCGCTCGCGGGCGCAAGCGATGGGTGGACAATGGCGCCCGCCTTCGTCACCAGCGCGCCCTTGACGATCTCATCGTCCCAGGCCGGCGCGAAGGCCAAGCTCGTCTTGTCGGTCAGAAGCGGCAACAGCGCCAATAAGTTGCGGGCGTAGAGCGAGGACGCGTCGGCGGGCAAACGCGCGGGCAGATTGGTGAAGCCCATGATCTTCACCCCGCCAATCTCGACCAATTCGTCCGGCTTCGAGAGCGGACAATTGCCGCCCTGGGCGACGGCGAGATCGACGATCACCGAGCCCGGGCGCATCGAACGCGCTTGCGCTTCGGTGACCAGCACCGGCGCGGCGCGGCCCGGGATAAGCGCGGTGGTGATCACCACGTCTTGCTTGGCGATGTGTTCGGTGATGAGCGCGGCTTGCTTGGCTTGATACTCCGCGCTCATCGCCTTGGCGTAGCCGGCCGTGGTTTCGGCTTGCTTGAACTCTTCGTCTTCGACCGCGACGAACTTGGCCGCCCAGCGACGCCACCTGCTCTTTCGTCGCCGGCCGCACGTCGGTGGCGCTGACGATGGCGCCGAGGCGGCGCGCGGTGGCGATGGCCTGAAGACCGGCGACGCCGACGCCCATGATGAAGACCTTCGCCGCGGCGATCGTGCCGGCGGCGGTCATCATCATCGGAAAAGCGCGCCCGTAGATCTCGCTTGCTTCGATGACGGCGCGATAGCCGGCGAGATTGGCTTGCGAAGAAAGCGCGTCCATCGATTGCGCGCGCGAAATGCGCGGGATGAATTCCATGGCGAACGCGTCGATCTTGGCCTTCGCCAGCTTGTCGATCGCGGCCTTGTCGCCGTACGGCTCAAGCAGAGACGGCAAAACCGGCGCCCGCCTTCATCGCCGCCGATCTCCCCATCCGTCGGTTTGCGGACTTTAGTGACGAGATCGGCGCTGCCGAAAGACCGCCATCGGCGGAGATCTCTGCGCCGGCGGCTCTTGAAAAGATCGTCGGGATAGCTTGCCGCAGCGCCGGCGCCAGTCTGCACCGAGACGCTATGGCCGGCGGCGACGATCTTCTTGACCGTGTCCGGCGTCGCCGAAACGCGGGTCTCTCCGGGCGCGGTTTCCTTGAGAACGGCGATCCGCAAGGGCTTTAGCCCACCAAATGGGCGACGCCCGGCACGATCAAGCCTCCAAGGCCGAGCAGCGCCCACTGCGCGACCTGCGCGGCCCAATAGGCGCCCGACATCCGAAAGCCAAGGCCAACGCCGACGCCGATGACGACGAAAGCGAGCCAGCCCATCCACCAGCCGTCGCCGATGGCGAAGGCGAGGGTCAGCAACGCGACCCATTGGGCGATGTGCGAACCGATCCACAGCGACGAGAGCAGGAAGCCGTGAAAAGTCTCGCGCTGGTCCTGAATTTCCATGCCGCCCTCTGCGCTCACTTGCGCCATCTGCTGGTTCTCCCCGAGGCCTCGCTCGCGGGGGGGTGTAAACCGCGCCGCCAGGGCGAACAAGCGGACGAGAGAACGCAGGTCGGAGAACCAAGCTCAGAGAAGTGAGGTCCCTCCTCCGTTCATACCGGCCCCGAACGCGGGGGCCAGCCTCGGGTCAAGCGCTCGGGTGATGCGCTCGGGTGATGCGCTCGGGTGATGCGCTCGGGTGATGCGCTCGGGTCATGCGCTCGGGGCCAAGCGCTCGGGCCAAAGCGCGCCGGCCTTAGAACTGGACCCCCAGGGCGGGCGGTCGCTCGGGTTCCCGGCGCTGTTGGCGCCGTCCGGCGGTGACCGAAAAGAACGTCACTTCATCGTCTTCGAAGCGCGCCGCGGTCAGCGCGCCGGAGGCGTAGGCGCCGGTGTCGACGCCGATGCGGCGCTTATCCCGGTAGGGCTGCTCGGCTGGGGTGTGGCCATGGACGACGACGTGGCTGAAGCGCCGCTTGTCGGCGATGAACTGGCCGCGGGTCCAATAGAGAACCTCATCCTGCTGATCGGCCAAGGCGACGCTGGCGTCGACACCGGCATGGACAAAGGCGTAGCCGCCGAACTCGATGTAGCGCTCCAGGCTTTCGAGGAAGGCCAGGTGCGCGGCCGGCGTCTTGTCCTTGAGTGCGGCGGCGGCCTGCGCCCAGTCCTCGTGGGAGGCGCGGGCAAGGCTCGGCGGGGCCACGCCATATGACATCATGGTCTCGGCGCCGCCATGGAGCACCCAGCGTTTGTTGGCGATGGGGTCTTCCATGAACGACACCATCGCCTGCTCGTGGTTGCCGCGCAGATAGTGGCGCTCACAATTCGATGGCCGCCCGCTAAGGAGCAGATCGAGCACGCCGGCGCTGTTGGGGCCGCGGTCGATATAGTCGCCCAAGAACACCACGATCGGGGAACCCGCCTGGCGCTGCTCGCCGGCGGCGCGCTCCTCGATGGCGTCGAGCATCGCCGCCAACAGATCCACGCAGCCGTGTACGTCGCCGATCGCATAGCCGATCCGGCCTTCGACAAACTTCGCTGGCGGCGAGGACGGGCGCGAAAAAAGGCGCAACAAACTCATCTCGTCCTACAATAGGCCTCCCGGGTCGACACTGACAACCGAACCCGAGAAATCGACACAGTTCATGCAAAATTTCGACGTCGAGGCGGGCCTATCAATGTTAATGTCGGGCCCTCCTCGCACAATCGTCGCAGTTCACAGCAAGACGCTGGCCCATCCCTTGCTTCCCAATCCGGCTGGATTAAGAATTCCACTTCAAGGACCGGGCCAGGGAATGTCTTCGCCAATTTGGCACACTCGCCGTGCATTGCTCCGCGCGATCGCTTTTGGCGTCGGCGCTAGCGCGATCGCGGCCTGTGGGACGACATCAGCCGAGACGCCGCCCCACGCGACCGACGTTTCGCCAACCAACGACTACCGCCTGGGCCCCGCCGACCAGCTGCGCGTCACCGTCTTCAACGAGCCGGGGCTGACCGGCCTCTTCGTCGTCGGCAGCCAAGGCACGATCGCTTATCCCCTGGTCGGAGACATTCGCGCCGCCGGCCTGACGCTTACCGAATTCACTGAAGTGCTGCGCACCGCGCTTGGCCAATATCTCCGCTCGCCCAGCGTCAGCGTTGAAGTTGCGAACTACCGCCCGTTCTTCATCCTGGGCGAGGTGGCGCGCCCCGGCACTTATCCTTATGCGGTGGATCTGACCGTGCTTAACGCGGTGGCGACGGCGGGGGGTTTCACCTACCGAGCCAATGAGCACCGCGTTTACATCCGCCACGCCAGCCAGGCCGACGAACGCGCCTATGCGCTGACGCCGTCGACGCCGGTCCTGCCCGGCGACACCATCCGCATTGGCGAGCGGATGTTCTGAGAAGTTCCGCCTGGGCGGCGCCGAGACTGCATTGCATTGACTGTCGCAACGACATCCCCCGAGCCACGGTGCTAATGTGGAGCGGTTGGTGTCATGCTGTTTGCATTAAGAACACCAGAGCCATCGGGCGGGGAAATGAACGAGCGGCCGGTATTCGAAACGAAGGTCAACGCCGCACCCCGGCGCTCCCTCGCCGATAATCTGGGCCTCACCGCAATCGGCCGCGGCTTGCGCCGGCGCTGGAGGCTGATGGTCTTGTTCGGCGCGATCGCCGCGATCGGCCTTTTCGCGTTCATCATGTCGGGACCGCGCACCTACACAGCGGTTTCGCTGCTCATCATCACCCCGCGTCAAGCGGCGCAAGACGCCAGCGGATCGGCGGCTTCGACCGCGGTCGATTCCGAAATCGAGCTCTTGCGTTCGCCGGCGTTGATGAACGATGTCGCCGAGGCGGTGGGCTTGCGGCGCAGCGGCGAGAGCGCCGGGCGCGCCGACGCCGCGACCGCCGATGTCGTCAACAGCATCGCCCGCGCCATCACTATCAAGCGCCGCGGCTTAACCAACGTCATCGAGATCAGCGCCCGCTCGGGCAACAATGTGCGCGCCCAGCAGCTCGCGAACGGCTATGCCGACGTCTACATCGCCAATCAGCTGCGCGCCCATGTCGAAACCTCGCAGCAAGCCAATTCCTGGCTCGCGCGCCGGCTGGCGGAATTGCGCGAGACCGTCGAGACCAAGGAAGCCGCCGCCGAGGCCTTCCGCGTGCAAGCCGGCCTGCCGGCCGACAATGCGCCCGCCCAACAGCCAGTCGTCGCCCAGAACAGCGATGCGCAATCGCAAATCCAGTTCGCGCAAGCCGAGCTCGATGAGCGCCAAGCGCGCGCGCGCCGTCTGCAAGACGCCATCTCTTCGGGCGCATCGCTCGAGGCGATCGCCGCCGCTTCCGGCTCCGAGACGCTGAGCGGCCTGCGCGAACGCATGGCCGACATCGATCACCGCCAGGCCGATCTTGAGAACCGGTATTTGCCGACCCATCCGGCCGTAATCGCCATCCGCGAAGAACGCCAATCGGTTGAGGATCAGGTTCAGCATGAACTGCAGCGCGCATCGGCGGCGCTCAACGCCCAAGTCCAGGCCGCGCGCACGCAGCTGCAGGCGCTGCAGCGCGCGGCTGCCGGCGAGCCCTGCGCCCGCTCCGGCCCCGGCCCCGGCCCCGGCCAATGTGAGCGCCGCAAGCGCGGAGGCGATGTCGCGTTACCGGGACTTGCAACGCGAAGCCGGCGTCGCCCGTCAGGTCTATGAAACCTACCTGCAGCGCAATCAGGACATGGCCGATATCAATCAGCTCAATATCCCCGACACGCGTGTGCTCGCCTACGCGCCCGGCGCCCACCGCGCCGTCATCACCCAACCTCTTATTGGCGCTCGAATTGGCCGGCGCGCTCGGCTTCTTGATTGCGATCCTCACCGGCTTTGGTTTGGAGGCCGCCGATCAATCGGTGAAGAATGGCGATGAGCTCGAAGACCGCATCGGTTTTCCAGCCATTGCCTCCATTCCCACCATCTCGAAGCGGATGATGCGGATGATGCCGGCGGCGGAGCGCCATCCTTCCGGCTATCTCGATTGGCCGGCCGATGTCGGCGTTCGCCGAAGCCTTGCGGGTGCTGCGCACCGTGATCGTCTATTCGAAGCTCGACAAACCGGTGAAAGTCGTGGCGGTGACCTCGGCGCTGCCGGGCGAAGGCAAGACCACGGTCTCGATGTGCCTTGCGCGGGTTGCGGCGATGTCGGGCCAGCGCGTTTGTCGTGGTCGATTGCGATCTGCGCATGCAATCGATCAATGACGTGATCGACATCGAAACCGACGTCGGCATTCTGCAAGTGCTTGCAGGCGAGGCGCCGTGGCGCTCGGCCATCGTCCACGATCCGAGCTCGGACGCGCACGTGCTGCCGGTCGCCACCGCGGGTTTCACGCCGCGCGACGTCTTTGGCTCGGGCGCCATGGCGCGGCTCATCGACGACCTTCGCGGCGCCTACGATCTTGTCATTCTCGATTGCGCGCCGATCCTCGCGGTCGCCGAAACCCGCATTCTGGTCAAGCAGGCCGACACCACCGTATTGGTGGCGCGCTCGGGAAAGACCCCGGTGAAGGCCTTATACGCGGCCGCACAGCAGACAGTGATGGCCGATGGCCATGTGCTGGGCGTGGCGCTCAATTGCGTGCTGCCGCATTGGCAGACCTATGCGGACTCGCTCTATTTCGACCAGGCGAAGTCTTATTACAGCGTAGGTTGAATTACGGCGCCAAGCGCTTGCGCACGATGATTTCACGCTGCTGATCGAGCGAGAGCCCCGGCACGACCTTGTTGAGCTTGAGCCCGGGCTTCCAGAGCCGGCCGCGATTGCGGAAGCCGCGCACGCAATCCCAAATCACCAACAGATCCATCATCAACGACCACGACAGCGCGTAAGCTTTGTACTGGCTCTCCGCGTGCTCACGGTCGACGAGACGGCTGATGCTGAAAATGCCCGGACGCGCGCTCAGATAATAGCGGCGCGCCGATTTCAGTTGATCGAGATTGCCCTGCAACAGCGCGTGCGGGCCCACCAGACTCATTTCGCCGCGCAGGACATTGAAGAGTTGCGGCAAGCGCTCAAGCGCGCGCGCCCACTTCCTCTGCGGCGCGACTTCCTCGGAGGCGTTATCATGCAACCCTCGCTCATCGAGCGGCCGCCGCTGCTTCACTCGCCGGCTTGGTCAGCCAGAGATGGAAGCATTTGAAACTGCGCCCGCCATAACCAACGCAACGATCGGCGCTGAACACCGGCGAGCCGATCGTCGCCTTCGACCACAGAGCTGCGATGACCATGGTCGTAAGCCAGAGCGGCAGCGTGACGACGACAACAAAGAGGTCGAACAGACGCTTGCGCCAGCCGCCGAGCACCGGTTCGTAGGAGACGATGGAGGCGGCCGCCAAATCGCGGCGCACGCCGGTTTCGAAAGCGCTGCCATCGGTTGGATGAGACTGCGTCTCGCCGTTTGTCTCGCCGTTTCTGGGCTCGCGCGGCACTTGAAGAAGCATTGAGGCGGAATTCTCCGGAGTGATCTCAAGCTTAGGAAACGCCGCAAAAAGCGCAACGGCTCCCTCCGCCCCAAGCGAGACTTATTTCATCGCTGAACTTCCCCGATTTGTTGTGGATAATCACGGGTATGTCGCTACCGGCCTCAAATCCGGCCGAAAGCTTTGCTGCCTCGGCGGCTGGACTGTATGGTTCGCCCGTGCATTCGTCGGAACCGCCCGGCGGCTCCGACCGCGCCGGTATCGCGGTTGGGCGAGGAGATCGAAGGCCCGTGACTGCTCCCCTGCTTGGCGAGAAAGCCAGCTTTGCCTCCGAGACGAGCGCCGCATGGGCGGGGCCTCGCCGTGTGCGTGAGGCAAAGCCTGTTTCACTATTCTGGGAGCGCGTGAAGCGGGGCGCGCATCGCCAAATCGGCGTTCTGGCGCTCGTGTTCGCGCTCGCCATCGGCGTTGGGCTTCTCTACGAATTCGCCGCCGGCGTACCGGCGCTTGAGGCCCTGCCCGCATGTCTGGCGATCGCGGTCGTGGTGGCGTTCGCCATCGGCGTCGCCTCGGAACTTGGGCGCAACACCGTCACCTCCGTGGCCGGGCTTCGCAAACACCTGAACTATTTGGTCTTGGGCGCCGCGCCCGAACTTACCCCGGAGGCGTTTCGCGAACTGCCGCCCGATCAGCGCACGCCGCTTGGATGCCTGACCTTCCAGCCGGGTTCGGCGTTCGCCACTTCGTTCCGCAATTTGCAGGGAACAATTTCAAGCAACCGCATGATCGCCGTGATCGGCTCGATCCCAAACGAAGGCGCCAGCACCTCAGCGCTCGGGATCGCGGTGAGCGCAACCCAGCAAGGGCGCAGCGTCTTGCTTGTCGATTGCGATTTGCGGCGCCGGTCGCTCACGCGCGCGCTTATCGGCGACGCCGATGCGGGGATCTTGGAGGCAGCCGACCGGCCCAACAATTGGCGCGGCCTCATTCATCAAGAAGCTGAAACCGGGCTGCATTTCCTGCCGGCGGCGAAGTCGAAAAATCCCTGGAACACCATTGTCGGCATGGCTGGATTGCCGCTTTTGCTCGAGGATATGCGCAAAACCTACGACCTGATCGTGCTCGATTGCCCGCCAGCTTTGGGCAGCGCCGACGGAGCGACACTGGCGCATTTGGCGGACGGCTGCATCGTCGTTGCGGCTTGGGACGACACGCCGATGGGCGCCTTGAAGGAAAGCATGCGCGCGTTGCGGGCGCGCACGCAGGCGGGCGTCTATGTCAACCGGGTGCCACCCGGCTATCGCTTCGGACGGCTGCGACCGGAGTAGCGCCGGCGGCGAGCATTTCGGCGGGCGCGAGGGCGCCGCCAATCGCAATAGCGAGTTGCGGAAACACGGGCGCCAGATTGCCCTGAAACTCCGCGGCGTGGGCCCAGTCCGGCGTCGGCGGTCGCGGGCTCACTTGCACTTTGCCGCGACGGTTCGGCTTGCGGCGGATCAGGTCCTGAATGAAGGGCGCATGCGCGCCCCCGCCAACGGCGACGGATTGGATCTCGCGGCGTCCGTGCATCACCACGTATCTGCTCGCAGCCTCAAGCGCGCTATCATAAGCTTCGTTCAAGGCCTGGGCGAAGGCGCGAAAGTCCTTGTGATTTTCCAAGGCGCGAAGCGTCACCGTCGTCACCTTGCCGTCATGGCGAATGCTGGCGCGGCCTTCGGCGAACAATGTCTCCTTGAAGCCGCGCATGCCGCGCATGGCCGCAGCCCAAAGCGCTGTCTGTTCGGCAAGCTTCTTCACCCGCGGATTGGCGGCGAGAATGAGGTTGGCGATGACGCTGTCGATGTAGTTCCCGGCTTGCTTCAAGGTGAGGCGCGCTTCCGGCAGCTCTTCGATGCGCGCGCCGGCGCGAGCGAGGACGGCGATATCGGTGGTGCCGGCGCCCATGTCGGCGATGATCAGAGCCGGCGCATCGATGTCGAGGCCGACGGAGGTGTAGGCGGCCGCGGCGGTGGCCTCGTAGATCAATCCCATCTCGGCGACGCGCTCGGTTGCGCGCGCTCTGGTCACCGCGTCCTTGGCCCTTTGGATCGATATGCCCTCGGCGGCGAGCACCTCCTCGCCAAGCAAGTCGCCGGCGGCCTCGGCTTGCCCAAAGACGCCCATGACGACGCCATGGAGCCCGGCGCTGTCGCCGCCGCGCCACGCCGGCGCCGCATAGCGGCGGTCCAAGGCGGCGAACCGCTCCAGGACCGGGTCGGCGGCGATGGCGCGGTCAATCGAGGCGCCCAGATAGGCGAGGTAGAGCGTGATGAGATCGCCCATCGAAAACAAGCGATGGGGGTCGAGCGAGGCCGGCACGCTGGTGTTGAGGGCGCGATCGAGATCGCTGACGCTTAACAGCGTCTTGAAGGATTTCAGCGCCGCGCGCTTCTTGTCGGGGAAGGCTGCGGCGCGGGCGATCGCGGCGGGTCCGAAAAGCACGCGCGCGTCGTCCACGAAGACAGCGCTCGCCAGCAGGAACGTGTTGGCGCCCTCCCGCTCCCCACCCAACATAAGCGGGCGAATGAGACCTGGCTCGAAGCGGCTCCAGGCATCGCTCGGCGCCACCGCCGCCTTGGAATAGGCGGTGCCGAAATCGATGCAGAGCGTCCAGGTCATGGCGCCGCCCGCTTTGCGGATTTGCGCGCCGGGACGACGACGGCGCGGATCACCACGTCGCGCCCGCGCTTCACGCCTTCGCGGACGATGCGCACGGCGCCCACCGCGTCCGGCGATCGATTGAGTTCATGGCTCGTCGCATCGAACGCGACAATGGCGCCGATATCGCCAAACAAGCTCAGTCCGCGACGGCGCGCCGCGCGCGCCAGCGCTTGAGCCGCCATGGCCAGAGCGTCGGACGCCTCGTCGGGCTCCTTCCCGCGCACGTCTTTCAGGAGCGCGCGTTTCAGCTCGGAAAATTCAACCAGGGCTTCGGCCAGCGCTTCGTCGGCTTCCGCCCAGCTTGCATCGGCCAATGCGTCGGCGAGCCGCGCTTGGTGCGCAACGGCGAGCCCTCGTGCCGGCTTCTTCTTCTTGGCCGCAGCCATGCCCAGTCCACATCAATGGCGTCCCGAGCCCGCAGCGCCTGCGGCCCGAAAGCGGCCACTAGAGGCGCAGGCTAAGACCCACCGTCCCCGTATTCACCTTATAATCGTGGTAGGCCGCCGTTCCCGAGGAGTCATCATCAAAGTGATCGAAGCGCAACCGCAGGGCGACGTGGCGATTTAGAACATAGTCAGCGCCGAGGCTGAGCTGACTATAATTGTCGTTGCGGTCGATGGTGTCGTAATCGCGTTTGCCGCGCCGATATTGCGCCGTGAGGATGACGTTGCGCAGCAATTCGTGATCGATGCGGATGCCGGCTTCGGTGGTGATGTACGGAAACCCTGAATTGAGCCCGATTTCGGTATTGGCGTCGCGGCGCGCGTCCAGCGTGACCGTCGTCAGCTCAGTGAGGAACCAATTGAGACTGCCGGCAACCGCCAAGCCGTCGAACGTCCTCAGGCCTTTGAAGTCGCGCCTGAAGTAGCCGGCGGAAACCTCGCCGCGAAAGAGATCGCCGTTCAGCGTCACCCCGGCAAGGTAGACCTGGCCGTCGGAGGACACTGTCGGGTTATTGTCGTAATCGCGGCGATCGACCGTCGCGTCGGCGAAGATGCCGGTGCGCGGGGTCAGGTCAAAAGTCACTCGGCCGTGCGCGGCGGTTCGCGTATTGTCGCGCATCGACAACGAGTCATAGGAATAATTGCTGCCGGAGACATCGGCCGCGACGGTGAAACGGACAAAGCGCTGCTCTACGCCGATGGCGCCATCGGTGCGGTCATACTCCACCGGCGAACCGGTGTTGGGATTGTCAGGATCGATGCGGGGCGTGACTTGGTGGGCGATGCGCGCCGAGGCGCTGATGGAGGTCGAGGTCCCAACATCCAACCGCCCTGCGCCGCGCAAATAGCCGGTGCTTGCGTCCTCGCTCGAAAAATCGCGGTGCTGGGTGAAGAGCCCGCCGGCGTCAATGACAAGGGCGTTGCGCGACCAGTCCGACGAAAGCCGCACGGTCGGCGCCTCCGCATAGATGATGTCGTCCACCGCCGTGCTCGAAGACGCGGCGAACAAATTGTCGGTGCTCGCAACATCGAGATCGAGGGAGCCGTTCAGCTTAAAGGCGCCGAAGCGCATGCCGAGCGGATCGTACTCGGGATGGGGCCGATCGCGCACGGCGACCGGCTGATCCGGCTGCGTGACGGTTTGCGGGTTCTGGGACTGGGCCTGAGTTTGGGCTTGGGTTTGGGCGAAAGCCGGAAACGGCGCCAAGGCCATCAGCAGCGCGCCGAATCCGGAAAGCAGCGGACGGTTACGCAAAATCGAATCCCCACCGAGCCGCCGGCCCGAACCGAGCAGGCGCTTGCGAAAGCTTTCGTTTACGGACGGGTGAAGGCAATCGCTTGCGCCCCCGGCGGGAAAAGCCGCCGGCGCCACGCCTTTACGCTTCGTTGACATTCCAAGGTCCTCCCCGAACGGAGTGGGAATGCGCTCATTATGCCTCGAAGGGAGTTAACTAGGATCGAAGGCGAGCGGGCGGGAAGGCCCCTGCACAATTCTTCAGGCAAGCGAGCTGACAAGGTCTCCTCAGGTGTTGCGGGGAAGCTTCACCGGACGGCGCTCGACGCCGAGATTTGCCCGCCTTGAGGTTGATTATAGGTCCGATAGACCGGCTGGGAGGGGCGCCCGATCAAGTGTTTCTCAACGCCGTCATCAAGGGCGCGCTGATAGACCTCCATCGCGCCGTCGACCGCCTCCAGGGTCCGATCGATGTCAGCGTCGGTATGGGAGTATGAGACGACCAGCGACGGCATGATGACGCCGCGTTTAATGGTCTCTTGCAGGAACAGCGTACGGAACGGCTGGCTCGGCTTGCCCTCGCCGTCGAGGGTGGTGAACAAAAGGTTACAGGGACGGCCCATGATGGCGACGTGCTTGGTAAGGCCGTGCTTGGCGGAGACTTCGGCGAAACCCTGGCGCAGCCGTTCGCCGGCGCGATTGAGATGCTCGATCACCGGTTCGCGCGCATACACATCCAAAGTCGCGATCGCCGCGGCGAGCCCATGGGTTTCGCCGCCGTGCGTTGTCGACATCAGGAAGACGCGCTTGTGATCGGTCTGTTCGAGATCGCCCAGACGCATGATGTCGCGCCGGCCGGCGAGTGCGGAAACCGAAAATCCGTTGGCCAGCGCCTTGCCCCAGGTGGAGAGATCGGGATCGAGACCGTGAACGTGCTGAGCCCCCTTAATGTGCCAGCGCAAGCCGGTGATCATTTCATCGACGATGAAAAGCGCCCCCGCTTCGCGGACGAGCCGCTCGAGCTCCTTCAGGAAATTGTCGCGCGGGGGATCGATGCGCTCGGCTTCGAGGATAAAACCGGCGATCTGGCCCGGGTGCTGGGCGATCAGCGCTTTGACGCTTTCAATGTCGTTGTAGCGGAATTTGACCGTGAGATTGCGGATGGCGTCGGGAATGCCGCCATAGATGGCGGTCGAACCGATGAACCAATCGTCGACCGAAAAGAAGGGCTGGTCGCCGCAAATAGCGATGAGGTCGCGCCCGGTATAGGCGCGCGCAAGCTTCACCGCCGCCGAGGTGGCGTCGGAGCCGTCCTTGCTGAACTTCACCATTTCGCCGGCGCCGATGACGCTCATGAATTTCTCGGCGGCCTCGACTTCGATGACGCTCGGGCGGGTGAAATTAACGCCGCGCGACAATTCGGCCTTCACGGCTTCGACGACGGCGGGAAAGGCGTGGCCTAGCGTGACGGCGCGGTTGCCGTTGCCGTATTCGATATATTCGCCGCCGTCGGCGTCCCAAACGTGTGCGCCTTGCCCGCGCACAATGTGGCTCGGCGACAAGACCGGATACTGGTCGTCACCCTTGGCGTAGGTGTGGCAGCCGCCGGGGATGAGCGCATGGGCCCTCTTGCGGAGGCGCTCGGATTGCTCAAAGGCGCTGATCGTCATCGACTCATCCCAGCAACAGTTTGCGCGCGAAGAAGGCTTCGGCGTAACGGCGCCGGCATTCCATGCCGCGCAGGCGCGCCAGCCCCCGGAAAGTTTCTTCGTCGAACCAGGCCTTGGAACGCTGCGAACCGAAATGGCGATGCAGGAGTTCGATCTTGCGGCTCAAGATTTCCTCGCTCAGCCCGACAAAGAGGTTCGGTTGGCCCAGATCGCCATCCCATTTCGGAATTTCGTATTCGAGGATGAGCTGATCGCGGAAGCTATTCCAGGTGAGCTCGCAGACGAGCCGATGGTCCTGGTGCGCATCATCGCGCGCATGCGTGACAATGACGTCGGGCTTCAGATGCTTTAGCCCCTCGACCCAGTCCTTCACCGCCCCGCGATCGGCGGGAAGATAACCGTCGCGGAACTCGGCCAGATGGATGTGGGCGCTTGCGCCTTTAAGAAAATCTTCCGCGCTTGCCCGCGCTTCGTCGCCGCGCGCGCCGGCGGCGCTCAACACACACCAGTCCACCGACACCTCGCCGCCGGATGCGATCCAGGACAGGATCGCGCCGCCGGCGCCGATCTCGATGTCGTCGGCATGGGCCCCGATCGCAAGCACCGAAAGCTTGCGGCCCGGACGCGCGAGGTCGAGCGTCAACATGCCATCAGCTCGTCTTGGCGCTCGCGTCTTGGGCGACGCGCCACGGCATGTCGCCCTTCTCGATCATGTCCTCCAGCACTTGCCGATCGCGCAGCGTGTCCATCGAGCGCCAGAAGCCCTCGTGCTTGTAGGCCATCAGCTTGTTTTCTTTGATCAGCCGCGCAAACGGCTCGACCACGAGCTCTTCGCCGTCATTCATGTAGTCGAAGATCGCCGGCTTCAGCAGGAAGAAACCGCCATTGATCCAGATTTCCGAATTGTCCGAGGTGATGAACTCACGCACCCGCCCGTCAGCGGCGATGTCGGCGATGTGATAGGTGACCGGAGGATGCACGGCGAGGAAGCAGGCGAGCTTGTCGCTTTTCTTGAATTTCTCGACCATGTCGTCGAGATTTACATCCGAAAGGCCGTCGCTGTAGTTGGCGAGAAAAATCTCCTCGTCCTTGACGTGCTCGCGCACCGCCCAAAGTCGGCTGCCGATATTGCGCCAGATGCCGGTGTCGATCATCGCCACGCGCCAGTCTTCCTCGCGCGGTCCGAGCATTTCGATCCTGGCGCCCTCGACGATGCAATCGCCGTAGGTCTGCTGCTTATAATTCAGGAAGAAGTCCTTGACCGTATTGGCCTTGTAACCGAGGCAGAGCACGAAATCCTTGTGCCCGTATTGACTGTAGTAATTCATCACGTGCCAAAGGATCGGCTGGTGGCCGATCGGGATCATTGGCTTGGGCACCGCTTCGGAATATTCGCGGATGCGCGTGCCCAAGCCGCCGCAGAAGAGAACGACCTTCATTGCCCCGCCTCCGGTTCGATCACTGTCGCTTCCGGGATCGGCACCACGAACTTGCCGCCCCATTGGCCGATGTGACGCATCTGCGCGACGATCTCCTTGCGGAGATTCCACGGCAGGATGAGCACGTAGTCGGGGCGCGCGGCGTCGAGCGCTTCCACCGGCAGCACCGGAATGTGGGTGCCTGGGGTGAAACGGCCGTGCTTGTGGGGATTGCGATCGACGGTGAAGTCGAGGAAATCGGCGCCGATGCCGCAATAATTCAAGAGCGTGTTGCCTTTGCCGGGCGCGCCGTAGCCGACGATGCTCTTGCCGGCGTTCTTGGCGTCGATAAGGAAGGATAGAAGCTTGCGCTTGGTGGCTTTCACCTTCTCTTCGTAGTCGGCGTAGAGGGCGACTGTCTTATAGCCGAGCCTCTCTTCGCGCGCGATCAGCGCCTTGACCGCCGGGGCCACATCCTCTTGGCCCTCGTGCGCCAGGTATACCCGCAGGCTGCCGCCGTGGGTCGGGATTTCTTCGACGTCGAAGAAGACGAGGCCGTGGCGCTTGGCGATGGCTTCGATGGCGATGGCCGAGAAGTATGAGAAGTGTTCGTGGTAGATGGTGTCGAACTGGTTCTGCTCGATCAGGTTCTGCAGGTGCGGGAATTCGAACGTCGCCACCCCCTCTTTCTTCATCAGCACCTTCACGCCGCCGACGAAGTCGTTGAGGTCGGGCACGTGGGCCAGCACGTTGTTGCCGAGGATGAGATCGGCTTGGCCCCTCTCGGCCTTGATCTTCTGCGCCAGCCGGACGCCGAAGAAATCGACGACGACGGGAATGCCCTTGGCCTGGGCGACTTCAGCCGTATTGGCCGTGGGCTCGACCCCCAAAATATTGGTGACGCCCAGAGCTGGGAAATGCTGCAGCAAATAGCCGTCATTGCAGGCGAGCTCGACGACGAACTTGTCCTTGGTCAGCCCACGCCGTTTGGCGATCATCTCACAATAGGCTTTGGCGTGGGCGACCCAGGACGTCGAGAACGACGAATAATAGGGATAGTGGTCGGTGAAGATGCCGTCGGCGGCGACATATTCCTTGAGCTGAACCAGCCAGCAGGTCGAGCACACGAGCACGTGCAGCGGAAAGAACGGCTCCATCATGTCGATCTGTTTGGCGTCCAGGAAGGTCTCGCAGAGCGGCGATTTACCAAGGTCGACCATGCTATGCTTAAGGCCGGCCCCGCACAGGCGACACCTGCCGTGCGTCGTCGTCGCGTCATTCATCGGGTTGCCCACGTGCGTGTTCATTCTCGAGGTCCCGCAGCCAGCGCCGAATGGTAAGCAAAGTTCGGACCGCACCGCGCCAAAAAAATATTGTCGAGTTTTTAGCGTCAAAGGACTGCGCCATCAAAGCAAATCCCGTATCTAGGCGCACAGATTGCAGATGCTGACGGCGAAGGGCGCGCGCGGGAATGTTGTTCACCAAGACTCAATTAGAGGGCGCCTGGTTGGTCGAGCCTGAGCCAATACGCGACAGCCGCGGTTGGTTCGCCCGAACCTTTTGTGAGCGCGAATTTGGGGCGGCCGGCTTGGAGACGCGCTTTGTTCAGCATTCGACTTCGCAAAACCGGAGCCGCGGCACCCTGCGCGGCATGCATTTGCAGACGCCGCCGCACGCTGAGATTAAGCTTGTTCGCTGTCTTCGGGGCGCGATCTATGACGTGATCATCGATCTTAACCCTGGCTCGCCCAGCTACCGGCAGTGGCGCGGCTTCGAACTCAGCGCTGAAAACATGCGTCAGCTCTATATCCCCAAGGGCTTCGCCCACGGCTTCCAGACGCTCGAAGACGAATGTGAGATCGGTTATCTGATCTCGGAATTCTATGCGCCGGAGGCTTCGACCGGCGTGCGCTTCGACGATCCGGCGTTCGCGATCAACTGGCCGTTGCCGGTGTCGGTGATAAGCGACAAGGACAAGGCTTGGGCCGATTTCGACGCGCCCCGTCCGTGAAAGGGCTTTAGGCCAGCTTCAATAAACCAGCCTGCTCCAGCAGCGTCGCGGTCGCCTCCACCGTCGCCAGCGGCAGCTTTGCCCGCTCGGCGATATCAACCAGCGAATAGTCGCCATCCGACAGATTGAGCACCCAGAGCATGGCCATGTTCTTGGCGTAGGCGTCCTTGTCGCCGCCGATTGCGCGCATAGAGGCCGCGGCGGCCGAGCTGGGGCTCGCCATACGGCGCCAGATTGATGTAGCGGCGGTCGGTCTCGAGCGCAGCGACCGCCCCCGCCAGCACGCGATAGCTTTCGGCCAGCGCCTGCGGGGTGATGAAACCGAGATTGTCGGCGCTGGTGTGATATTCGGGAAAAGTCGCAAATTGGCTGCGCTGGAAAAGCCCGACATCCATCTTATAGGCCGGCGCATTGTATTGGCGCTCATCATAGCCGTACGGGAAGAAGTCGATGACATTGGCCTGCATGGGACCGAGCAGCCGCGCCATGATGCGGTCGATGGAGGCGTCGCCCCGACGCGTGCGCTTGTAGGTGAAGGGGCCCGGATCGCCGACGCAGGAGACGACCAGGCCGTGCTTGATGCGCGGCGCGATCGCCGCATTGCCGGCAAGCCATGTGATCGCGCCGATGGTGCCGGGGGCGTAAAGGAAGCGATAGGTGTGGCGCGTTCTCAGCGGCGCCATGCGTTTGGCCAAGAGCGTGATCAGCGCCATGCCGGAGCAATTGTCGTTGGCGAGCGAGGGATGGCAGGTGTGGACTGAGAACAGCACTTCTTCGTCGCTGTCGCCCTGATGGATCAGTTCGCCATAAGTGAGCGAGCCGTCCTTCAGCTCTGAATCGACGCAGACTTCGTATTCGCCGTCGGCCAGCGCGTCGAGCGCGTTCTGGCTCATGCAAAAACCCCAACGCTCGGCATAGTAGGAGGTGCGGTAGGGGATGAGATCGGGTTGTTCGGGCAGCGTGAAGATGTTCTTCTTGAGCTCGGCCAGCGCCAGCTTGGCGTGAACCGGGACTGAATAGTTGAGCACATGCAGATTGTGCTTGCGGAAATCGACCACCCGCTCGCCGGCGGCGTTCTTGATATAGGCGTCGCGGATTACCCATTCCTTCGGCACCGTCCAATCGAGAACCTTGGTCCCGCTCAGCGCTTCATGCTGGACGATGCCGGCGTGCTTTTGCAGGATTGCGAGGGTGTCGCGCACCCCCTGCCCGGTGATCGAGCGACAGATCGGATAGATCTCGGCGGCGAGAGCGTAGATGTCTTGGCCGATGCTGGCGCTGTCGAGCGCCTCGACGAGCGAAGCGCCCGATAATCTTGGCGACACAGCCTCGCCGCTCACGCGTGCTCCGCCTCGCGCACGCGCAGATCGCTGTTGAGTTTGTGATCGGCCAGCAGTTTGCGAATGTGGGCGATGCGATTGTAGCGCGCGCCCTCGAACTCCTCGAGCGTGACGCCTGAAGTTTTGTAGGCGGCGTAGAGCTGCTCGGCGCCCTTGCGGGCGTCCCATTGCGGCTTGAATGCAGGCAGCGTGGCGGCGATCTTATCGAAGTTCACTTTGTAGGAGCGCGTGTCGGGACCGGCGTCGGGGGCGAGCTCGATGGTGCAGCCCGGCACCACTTCGGAGACGATCTCGGCGATGTCGCGAATGCGATAATTGTGCGCCGTTTGGCCGACATTGAAGGCTTGGCCGTGCACGACTTCGCGCGGCGCCTCCATGGCCGCGATGAAGGCGCGCGAAATGTCCTCGATGTGCACGATAGGGCGAAGCGGGGTGCCGTCGGACTTGAGCAGAATGACGCCCTTGGTCATGCCCCAGGCGACAAGATTGTTGAGGACGATGTCGAACCGAAGGCGCGGGCTGACGCCATAAGCGGTCGCTGGACGCAGGAAGGTCGGCGAGAAATCGTCGCTGGCGAGCGCGCCAATATCGCGTTCGGACCAGACTTTCGATTGGCCATACGCGGTCACCGGGTTCAGTTCGCCGGTCTCGTCGATCATCTTGTCGCCGGATTTGCCGTAGTTAGAGCACGAAGACGCAAACAGGAAACGCTTGACCCCGGCTTGCTTGGCCAGTTCAGCGAAGCGGACGCTGGCGCGGTGGTTGATCGCGTAAGTGAGATCTGGATTGAGATCGCTCAGCGGATCGTTGGAGAGCGCCGCCAGATGGATGCAGGCGTCAAAGCCGTTGACGTCTTGCGCGGTCAAATCGCGCATGTCCTTCACGATGGAGGGAATTTCAACGATGGCGCCGCCGGCCGCGAAGGTGCAGCGGCGATAGAGGTCGGCGTCGATGCCGGTTACGTCATGGCCCGCCTTTAAGAGCATGGGCGCCATGACTGTGCCGATATAGCCCAGGTGACCGCTCAGCAGAACTTTCATCGCAATCGCCCTTCTCACAATGGCGCATGCCCGCGCCTTTGCGGCGCGCCGACGCCAAGTCCTTGCAATTCCAGCAACACGCCAGCGCCTTGAGGCCATGGGCCCACGCCCACGGTCAAGCCCCCCGGTAAAGCGAGGTTAAGCTAGGTCAAGCCAAGCCTCACCCGGCTTGGCTCGGCCCGCTTGGAGGCCCAGCTCAACCAGCCCCGCCTCTTCCGCGGGCTCTAGAGCGCTCCGGGATCGTCCTTCCAGAACAGCGACGCGGTGCGCAGGAGAATGATGGCGTCCTGCTTCCAGGACCAGTTCTGGACATAGTCGATGTCGTAACCGGTGCGGGCGCGGATCTTTTCGTCGGTCTCGGTGGGCCCCCGGCAGCCGCTGACTTGCGCAAGCCCGCTGACGCCGGGACGCGCGCGGAAGCGGCCGTTATAGCGGGGATCGACGGCTTCGAACTGCGTATCGTGCTCAAGCGCATGCGGGCGGGGTCCGATAATGGACATATCGCCCATCAGCACGTTGAAGAGCTGTGGCAGTTCATCGAGGCTCGAACGGCGCAAAAATGCGCCCAACTCGGTGATGCGCTGGTCATGGCGGCGCGCCTGCACGACGCCGCGGTTCTCGGTCACCGTCATGGTGCGGAACTTCCAGATCCGGAAGGACTTGCCGCGAAAGCCGCCGCGCTCTTGGCGGAAGATCGATTGGCCTGGGCTGTCGAGGCGCACGGCGACGGCGATGACCAGTAAGAGCGGCGTCAGCACCACAATCGCCCCCGACGCGACGGCGATATCAAAGGCGCGCTTCGACCAGCCGCCGACCGCGACGTTTGCATTGACCCGCGACGGCGGCGCGTAGGCGATGATCTCGCCGACGTGGGAGGCGCTGCTGGCGATGGGTTTCTGCGCAAACACGGCAGGGCGCTTGGCGCGGGACGGAACCGTACGCATTTCGCGATTGGCGGCGCTGCCTATCTGTTCACGCATGGCAGTCCCCACACCCAGGCGCTTCGCTTCTGAGCGCCATCTTTCATCAAGTTAAAACGCATGCGCCCTGGTGCTGCAACAGAAGAGTGAGTGTTTCGCGAAAAACATCCACCGCTTCCCGCAACACACGAGTGAGCGACGCAATTTGGCGCGAACGCGCGCGCCTAAATCAGCTCGCTCGCAGCAAGAAGCGTGCAACCTAGCCCTTCACCCCGATCACGCTTTTGGCTGATACATCGGATATGAATAATAGCTGGGTAGGCGACGATGGACGTCGTTCAGTGCGACACCGCACACATTGGCGCCGGCATTGATCAATTGCCGCAGCGCCGTGCGCACGGCGCGCACTGGTGTTTTCTTCCAGGAGGCGACGACGACCGCGCAATCGGCCTTCGCCGCGATCACCCGCGTCTCGGCGACCGCGAGCACCGGGGCGCAGTCAAGGATGATCAGGTCGAAAGCGTCCCGGAGTTCCGCGATCAGGCGGCTCATCTCTTCGCCGCCGAACACGTCCTTGGAGACAAAGCCGGAATCGCTCAGCGGCAGGATGTGCATGCCTGTCGCTTCGTCGACATGGGTCGCCTGGCGCCAATCGAGTTCCCCGCCCAGAACCTGCAACAGGCCGGCGGCCGGCTCGAAGTCCAGCACGTCCTTCACCGAGCGGCGGCGAAGGTCGCAGTCAATCAAGAGGACGCGCTGACCGGACATGGCCGAGACGCGCGACAAGGCAGATCGAAATCGTCGTCTTGCCTTCGCTCGGCGCGGCGGAGGTGACCGCCACGACTTGCGGTTTCAGGCGCGCGGCGTCGAAGAGAATTGTCGTTCGCAGGATGCGGCACGCCTCGGCGAAGGCCGAGAACGGCCGCTCCAGCAGGTAAGAGGTGGGATGGCGCGCCGACAGCGGCAGGATCCGCAGTTCCTGACGGGTGAGCGTGGGAATGGTGGCGAGCGCCGGCAAGCCGACGCGGTCCTCGACATTCTCGGGATCGACGAAGCCCTCGTCGAGCGCTTCGGCCAGGAAGCCGACGACCAGGCCCATTCCAAGTCCGACGCCGACAGACAATAGGAAGGCCAGCGACAAACGCATCGAACTCGGCTGCGTCGGCGGCGTCGCATTCGAGACGATGTCGGCGCCCGACTGCAAGGAGCCTTGGTCGGCGATTTCGTTATAACGCTGCAGGAACGCTTGATAGACATCGCGCGCTGCGGTCGCCTCACGCTCGAGCTCGTTGAGCGTAACCATCTGTTCGTCATTGCCGACAAGCTCGCCGCGCGCGACGTTCATGCTGCCTTGAAGGGTGTTGACGCGCACCCGCGCGATTTCGACTTCGCTGCGCAAGCTGCTGGTGATGCGCGCGATCTCGGCGTTCAGATGGCTGGTGATGTCGGCGTGCTCAGCGCGCACGTTGATCACAGCCGGGTGTTGATCGTTGTAGCGGCTCTCGAGATCGGCCTGGCGGCGCGCGACTTCCGCCTCTTGGGCGCGCAGCTGGGTGACGACGGCTGAATTCAGCACCCCGGCGATGGCGTCCGCCGAACCGCCGGAATTGATCGTTTGCATCAGCTGGCTGTAGCGCGCTTCCTTTTCGGCCAAATCGGCGCGGGCCTGGGTGATGTCGCTTTGCAGCCCCGTCGTCTGCTGTTCGGTCAGCAGCGAGCCTTGCGTGGCGATGAGGCCGGTTTGGGCGCGATAACGCTGCGCGGCCGCTTCTTTTTGCTGAACGTCGGCGCGAAGCTGTTGCAGACGCGTGCCGAGCCAAGCATTGGCGCGATCGACGCTCTGCATCTGGGTGCTGAGTTCATATTGCTGGAAGAGCAGCACCAATTGGTTGGCCATTTGCGCGGCGCGGCTCGGGTGCGCGGAGGTCACGTTCACCTCCACCGCATAGGTCAAGCCCCGACGGCGCACGTCGATGGCCTTGGCGACCAAGGCGATGACCACTTGGCGCGCGTCCGCGCTCGCCGCCGCGCTTGGTCCGCCCGCCCGCACTTGCGGGTTCCATTCCGGATCGCCGGCGAGGTGAAGGGTGTCGACCAGGCGCGCCGTCAGCATTGGCGAGCGCAGCACTTCGAGTTGTGAATCGACCACCGGCGCGCTCGGCGACACATCGCTGCCATTGATGCTCTGCAGCGGCGCCAGGGTGCGATCCGGCGCCGGATTGATCATCACCAACGCAGTTGCGGTGTAATACGGACGCTGCAGTGCAAAAGCAGTGAAGCAGAGCACTGCAACAACAATAGCCGTACAGGCGATCAAGATGCGGCGGCGAACGAGGAAGCCAAAAAAACCGCGCAGGCTGATTGAGCCCAATTCGCCGTCTTCTGACGGCGGCGGAAAAGCCTCCTCCGCACGCTGGCGAATGGCGACGACGTTCATACCCAGCCTTTATCTCTGATGGCTTGTTTGGCGACCCCGCTTCGCCAAGCAATTCTGCAGCCACGGGAAAAACCTAGCACGTCTCAAAACGGTGCACAGGCCGTTGGTTACGCCAGGGGAGTATTGATGCAGCGCCTCGTTAATCTGTGGCTTTTTGGCCGCGAGCCGCTCGGCGCTCGAGGGCGCCGCGTCGGCGCCGATGTGATGAGCCGATTTCGCCTTTTGGGAGAATTATGCTAACAGGGTCGGGTCGGATCGCACTGCGGCAAGGATGCAAAAAAGCGCCGCACCGATCCGAAGCATAAAGCATTTGTCAGCTGATACCGATGAGTTTGTTAGGTACCGCCAAGCCCCGAACTGACGTTGTCAAAGAGAACTGATGGTCAGACCGTCAATCCGACGCGCCAACGCCCTTGAATCCCTTCGGGGAATTTTGGCGGGATGTGTTGAGGGTTTCTTCGAGGAACTCGCAGTGTGGGTATGGCGTTATCCCGCGTTGGCGCGTGCGGGATGATTTAATGTCGCCTGTCTCTTCCACCGCTTCCACCAAGGACGTGGCCGTTGAGCGGCCGCCCCGCTTGCGCCGCTGGCCATTGCTGTGGACCGCCTCCTTCGCGGTCGGCGTCAGCCTTGTCCTCTGGACCGGGATCTTTCTCCTCGTCGCCTGGGTCCTGAACCACGCCTCGGGCCATTCCTGAACCCTCAGACTTGAACCCCTCAGACTTGAACCCCTCAAACTTGAATCCCTGATACCTTGAATTCTTGGGATGGCCGGCTGACTTGGCCCTGCTGTTGCACGGGGCGCTTAACGATTTCCACTGGCTCGCCAAAACACATAAATGTCGATTGATCGCCCCTCCCCGCGCCCGCTGGTCGCCATCGTCACGCCTGTGTTCAATGGCGAAAAGCACCTCGAGAACGCCATCCGCGCGGTCCAGGCCCAGACTTACCGGCCCCTCGTTCACTGCATTCTGGACAATGCGAGCGAGGACGCGACGCCGGCGATCATCGCCGCTCACGCCGGGGCCGAAATTCCAATCATCACCAAGCGCAATCGCGAAACCATCTCCTTCCAACGCAATTTCAACGCCGTGCTTGAGCTTATGCCGACGGAGACCGCCTATTTCCGGATGCTGCACGCCGACGACGGCATGCCGCCCAACGCCATCGAGGATATGATGAAGATCGCGCTGAGCGGCGAGGACATCGTTCTTGTGGCCGGGGGCGAGCGCATGAACGGCAAGGATAGAGCCCACTTCTTCCCCCCGGAATGCTCGGTGTTCGAAGCGAGCAACATGTTGGCGCGCACCTTCGTGGACGAGGCCCATGTGCCCTCCGCCCACGTGTTGTGGCGGCGCGATACCATGCGCGAGGGGGAGGAATTCTACCCCACGGACATGGTGGAATGCATTATCGCCACCGTGCACCGGGTGCTGTCGCGCGGCGGCCGCGCGGGCTTCGTTCACGGCCATGTGGCCGACACCAGCCGCTATCAGGGCTCCGGCTCGCTGATCGACACATTCGCGCCGACGGTGAAGGCGGTGCTTTGGGAAAAGCTCCTTTTCATTGAGCGCTATGGGCCGGCGGCGCTCTCCAACCGCGACTATAAATTCGTCCATCGCCGGTTTCGGCGGGTGTTTTATCGCCGGCTCTTATGGTGGGCCGTCACCGGCCGCTTAGGCATGGCCGTGCGCGACTATCGCCGCATCAAGGAGCGCGGCTTAAACCCGACGCCCTGGGATTTCATCATCGCGGTGGCGGCCTGGCCCGCCTATTTGTTCGCCAAGCGCTTCAGCCGCCCGCACGCCCCGCCGCGCTGGCCAAAGGATGCGGTTAATGAGTCGCCGACGGGCGAAAAGCGATCAGGGCTGCAATAGATCGAGTTCGCTGATCGCTGTCTTGAGACGCGCCTCGATCTCGGCGACGCGGCCGCGCACAATCGCGGAATAGCGCTCAGCGCCTTGCAACAGCGTCTCAATCTGTGTGGTGAGCTTGTTAAAATCGACCTCTTCGACCCCCTGGGTGAATTCGCCAAGCCCGGCTTCGGCCAAGAGTGAATCGTTTTTCGGCGCGTAACTCAGCGAGATCAGCGGGGCGCCAACCTTCAGCGCCGCGATCTGCACATGATAGCGCGATGCGATGACCAGATCGGTTTCAGCCGCCGCCGCCATCGCGTCCTGGAACGAGTTCATTTGCTCCTGCGCGGGCGTCATCAAGGAGCGCCCCACGCCCTTTTCGACGGCGCGCACAGCCTTCAAATCGGCGGGCGTTTGCCCGATCAGGACGCGGACCTCATGGCCCTGCGCCTCGATCCATTGGATGAGGCGCACGTGGGTTGCGACATAGGCCTCGAAAACCGCGTCGCTGTCGCGCCAGCCGCGATAATTCATCAAGCCGACGCCGACCCTGACCGGGCGCCCGGCTTGGCGCTCGACCTTGGGGGCGTCCAGCAGGAACGCGAGATCCGGCAGCACTGGGCTGCGCGCTCTCATCCATGCCGATGCTTTGCATGAACGCCCGCGATTCCGCGTCGCGATACGACCGGTGCTGGGCCAGGCGCGCCGACGCCTTCATCAAGGCGCGGCTAATGGGATTTTTGATCGGCCCCGCCCCCACGCTCAGGAATATCAGGCGAACCCCGCGCAGCCGCGCCGCCAAGGACCAGCGCAGCAGGCGGCTGGGCCAGCCAAACGGGCTGTCGCGATAATCGTCAAACACCCCGGTGCCGGCGACCAGCATGATGTCGAAGCGCTTGAGGACGGAAAGCGTGTAAATCCAGTTCCAAACCGTGCGCGGGAGGCGCAGCAGCGCCACGTCCAAAAGGCGCAAAACGCCCGCCGGCGCTCTTGCCGTCGCGTAGGTCGGCAAGCCGAATTTGTCGGCGGTGACATCGGGGGCGCTGCAAATGGAACTAAGCGCGGCTTGCGCATAGGCGCCGCGCAGATAATCCGCGGTGGCCTCAAGCGAGGCGTCGTTGCCGAAATTGCCAATGCCGAAGCCGCCGAACAGGGCGACGCGCACGAATCGGGCGCTGGGGCGGTCGGTGGGGCGGGTTGTCGGGCGCCGCCGCGCTCGCCGGAGCCGATTTCGAGTTCGGCTGCAGACATCAGCCAGCGTTTCCTTGTTCAACAGCGCCCTTGCAGCCGAATGGCGCTCAAGCTGAATTCGAACCGAGGATCAGGCAAGAGCGGCGCCGGATCAATCCGCAAGCGGCGTAAACCATGCCGGCGGCGCCCTTCTTGCCCCGCAAGACCTGGATTGACAATGATCGCGCGACGCCAGAATGACGCCGCTCCGCGGCATGGAGATTGGGCGTGGCGCTGAAAAAAACTGCGCTGGGTGCTGCGACGCTTTCGCTTGCGCGGGTCTTGCAGCTGGCGTCCAGCTTCATCGCTGTGCCGTTTCTGGCCAGGATTTTGACGCCGACGGACTTTGGTCTGGTGGCGTTGGCGCTCTCCGTCGTCACGTTCTTCACCTATATCGGCGACGCCGGATTTGGACGCTCGCTGGTGCGCACCAGCGCCGCCGACAACGAATCCTGGTCGAGCGCGCATTGGGCGGTCGTCTCGCTCACATTTTGCCTTGCGCTCTTGATCCTTGCGCTCGCTTGGCCGGCGTCGATCTTCTTTCACGAGCCTAGGCTGTTTGCGATCCTGGCCGTATTCGCGCTGGCGCCAATCATGATCGGGCTGACCGAAATCCCGGCCTCGTCGCTTCTGCAACAGGAGAAATTCCAGTGGCTTGCTGCCTCGGAGTTCATCTCGGCGATCGCCGGGGTGGCGGTGGCGCTCACGCTGGCCGTCTCCGGCGCCGGCGCTTGGGCCTTGGTTTGGCAACAGCTGACGCAGCGCATCACCAAAGGCCTGGTGATCAATTACGCCAGCAGCTTCCGTCCGGCCTTGGTGCTGAGACTTCGACCGGCTCGGCGAGCATTTGCGCTTCGCCTTGGACACGGTGGGTTGGTCGATCATGACGTTTGTCGGCCGCCAGGCCGATACGCTCATCGTCGGCAAGTTCTTGGGCGCTGCAACTCTTGGTCTTTACAACGTCGCCATCCGCGTCATGCAGCTGCCGATCAGCATATTCGGGGGATCGCTCAACAGTGCGCTCTATCCGCGCATGGCGCGCCTCCATTCTGATCCGGCGGCGCTGCGCCAGATGGTGTTGACGATTTCGATGGCGCAGGCGGCGTTCGTGTTTCCCCCGATCGCCGCCATCGCTGCGGCCAGCAAGGCGTTCTTCCTGGTGTTGTTGTCCGATCGTTGGCATGGGGTCGGCGATATCTTCACCCTGCTCGCCGTCGCCGGCGCCGTGCAGACCGTTGTCGGCCTGAACGGCTCGCTGTTGCAGGCGATTGGACAAACCGGCGCGCGGCTGCGCCTCACCGTCGAGTTCGCGATATTCTGGTCGCTTTCGGCGCTAGTGCTGGCGCAATTCGGCATCCAAGCGGTCGCGCTCGGGTCTTCGGTCGTGACGCTGCTTTATTTGCCGCGGCTCCTGCAGCTCTATCTGAAACCGATCCAATGCTCCTCGCTCGACTTCGCCCGCGCGCTGGCGGCGCCGGCTCTGGTTTCGCTGGCCATTTTCGCCGGCCACAGATTGCTCATCGCCTCGTTCCAGATCGACGCCTGGCCGCAGATCGGCTTGGCCATTTTGGAAACCTTGCTGGGCTGGGGATTATTGATCGGCTTCGGCCGACGCACGATCTCAACGCAGATGAAGACGATGCGCGAGATCTTCGCCGCCTGAGTTCCGCTCGGCGAGAACCGCGCGTATGACCTGCCAGTATCGCTGGGCCGCGGCCGGGGCGGTGAAATCGCGAGCCCGCGCTTTGGCCTTCTCGGCGTAAGCCTCGCGGCGGGCGTTGTCGTGAAGCGAGATCAGCGCTTCGGCCATGGCCGCCATGTCGTCCATGGGCGTCAGAATTCCGTGTTTGGCGAAGCAGACGCCGCTCACCTTCTCGCGCGGCGCTTCGGCCAGGATCTCTGAAGGCCCGGATGGACAATTGGCGGCGATAACTGGAGCGCCGGCCGCCATCGCCTCGACCAGCGCATTTGGAAACCCCTCGACGCTGGAGCTTAAGACGAAGGCGCGCGCGCGGGCCATGAGCGCATAGGGATTGCTCATAAAACCCGGCAGAAGCACCCGATCGGAGACCCCGCACACTTCGGCGGTTCGCTGCAGCTTGCCGCGCTCGGGACCCTCGCCGGCGATGACGAGCTTGCCGTCGATGCCGGAGCCGGCGAAGGCGCGGATCAGCATCGCGAAATTCTTGGGCTCGATCAGGCGCCCGACGGCGAGGACGAAAGGGGCGCCGACGTCAATCGCCGGCGGCTCATCGGCGAAGGCGGTGATGGCTTCTATGTCGACGGGATTGGGGATCGCCACCAGGCGGCTCGGCGGCACGCCAAAATCGTCGCGCAGCGCTTGGGCGACGCCCTCAGAGACGGCGATGACGCGATCGGCGCGGGGATAGGTCGCTCGAACTGTGGTTTCGAGACGTAGCCGCCAAGCGACCTCGGGAAATGCACCGAGGTGTTGGCGCGTTCGCTGATGATGCAGGGCCCGCGGGCGTTAAGGACGCTGACGACATTGGCCCGGGTGAGGAAGCTGACGGTTACGTCCGGCTTCAATTCATGAATGAGCTTACGCACGCCGAGCAAGCTCTTCAGGCTGGATTTGGCGCAATCGAGTTGGCGGACGTCAAGCCATGCCGGGGGCGTGTTGGCGCGCTCTTCGTCGTCAAGCAGCGCCAATGTCATGTCGAATTCGTCGCGGTGGCGTTCGGAATGGCGCAAAAGCGTGCACATGACGCGCTCGGCGCCCCCGCCCGCAAGCGAGTTAATCAAGAAGAGCACGCGTGGCTTGGAGCTCTTTTGCGCCAGGGCGCCCGCCGCTGATCGCGTGCTCGGCTCGGCGCCTGCATTGGTGAGGGTGGAGTGCATCGGGCTGAGCGTGGCGTCTTTTCGTGGTTGGCGTCGATGATGAAGAAGCGGCGCGTCGACCGCAAGAGTTTGCGTCGGTTCCGCCATAGCCGGATCCCCGCCGGCGGCCTTCTGTCCAATATTTTCGCGCACGGACCTTGCACAGCGCTTAAACTTCTCAAAGATTGACGCATCATGAGATTCCGCTCCCCCACGTCGCACGCCTGCAGGCGTGCTGACGCCGCACCGGTCGCTGCGGACTCATTTAACCATTCGGCTCGCCAAGGAGCGCCGGCCCATGGGTGAGATCGGCCTCGGCGTTCCGTCTTTACCGACTTATCTTCTGATCACGGTCACGGTGCTGACCGGGATCCTCATCCTCTTTGTGATGGCGCGCACGCGAAGCAAGCCGGCCTCATTCGTCATGGGCGCGGCGTGGCTGCGTTATATCATGTCGGCGTTTCACGAGGTGACGTATCGGCCGCTGGCGGCGGGCATGTCGATGAATGCGCTCGGTTCGATCGGCATGGTGGGGCTCGGCCTCTTGACGATCAATTGGCGACATCTGGCGTTCAAGCTGCTGATGCCGATCTATGCGCTGATTGGGGTCGTCATCATCTCCACGATTGCGAACGGTCCGCATGTCCTGCCGGGCATGATCACGGTGGTGACCAAGTATTGCTATCTCATAGTGATCACGCTCTCGGTCTATGAAGGTTTGCGCCGCGCCCGCGGCGGCTCTTTCATGACCGCGTTCTTGTACGCCTTCACCGCCCCTTTCATCTTTCAGCTTCTCTCCATTGTGCTGCATATCAGCAAGCACACCGAAGCCGACGCCGACTCGGTCAGCTATATTGGCGGCTATTACCACGAGGCCGCGTTTTCAGTGGTGCTCGCCACCGCCCTGGTGGCGGCCTGCTTCGCCGAGCGGCTGAACAAATTCGTCCGCAACGGCATTATCGTCGCCTGCCTCGTCGGCATCCTGTTCGCAAATTACCGAACCACGGTGGTGGCCATTGTGCCGATGCTTGCGGCTTATTTCGGCTTTTCATCGCTCAATCGTTTTCCCAAGCGCGATCATCCCTTCATCGTCAGCGCGCTTATTGTTGGCGGGTGTCTCGTCTTCGGCATCGTCACCATGGCGCTGGCCGAGCGCTTCCAGGATGTCGGCGTGGCCGCCTCCGGGCACGTGGACTTCCTAAAGCCGCCCGAACAATACAGCGTTGACGAAACCCGCTTGCTGTCGGGGCGGCCCCACATCTGGAGCATGTACGTCTACGCCTGGATTCGCGGCGGCTCGATCAATCACCTCTTCGGATTTGGTCCGGAATCCTGGCAGACCGTGTTTTCGCTCTACGCGCACAACACGCTCATCAACAATCTCTATGAGTACGGTTTCCTGGGCGTCGCCGGCGCGCTTTGGCTCTGGCTGTCCATGCTGGCCGCCGCGCTTCGCGTGCGTCATCCCCAACGCGGCATGCTGGTGGGGGCGCATGTGAGCTTCATCGTGCTCAACATGTCGACGATGCCGATGTGGATGATAGAGGGCAATCTGCTTTATGGCGTGATTTGCGGCTACACCTTCTACCTGCTTTCGCTGCAAGGCGGGCGCAAACCCGTGCAGCAAAGACCGCTCGCGGCGCGCAGCCGCCCAGCCTTGGAATTGGGTGAGCGCCCCAATGTGTAACCCGGGCGCGTGATCCAGGCGCCCGGGTCCCGGTCGCGCGTGTCCCAGAGGCGCGTGTCCCAGAGGCGCGTGTCCCAGAGGCGCGCGTCCCAGAGGCGCGCGTCCCAGAGGCGCGCGTCCCAGAGGCGCGCGACCCCTTAGTTGCTTAACCCCATGGGCGCGCAATCCAAGGCGCGTTCGGCCAAAGCGCCTGCGGATCAGCCCGGCGCGCTTGAAGCGATGGTGGCTTCGGGCTTGGACGCCTGCGCGGTCACGGGGTCCTTCAGCGGCGCGATGCGGCGATAGACGTCGAGCGTGCGCGCCGCGACCGCGTCCCAGGTGAGGTAACGATTTGGATCGACGACGAACGCCTTCGGATGAGCCACGGCGCGGCCGATCGCCTCGGCGATGGCTTCTGGCGAGTTCGGGTCGAAATAGAATTGATCGGGTAGACCGAAATCACGGTTCTCGGGAATGTCGCTCAGCAGGATTGGGGTGCCGGCCGAGATTGCTTCAAGCACAGCGTTGGAGCTGCCTTCGTGCAGCGATGCGTTGATGTAAACTTTCGCCCCACGATAGATCGGCGCCATGGCGCTGCGCGCGAAACGGCCGGCCAACGACACGCTCTTTGTCATCAGCGGCTGCAGCGCGGAGACGTAGGATGTCTCCTCCAGGCCGCCGGCGATGACGAGCTTCGGCGCTCCCGGGTTTCGTTCAGCAAAAAGCGAGTAGCCGCGAATGAGGTTGGCGACGTTTTTCTGCGCCGTGACGCGTCCGACGCTCAGCACATAATTGTCGCCGGCGAACGGCGGCGCTTCGGGTTGTTGAACGGCGCCCGGCGTTTCCGCCATGGCGTCGACGGCGTTGGCGATAATGTGGACATTGCGGCTGACGCCGCGATCGGCGAGCCTCTGGGCCAGGGCCGGGGTCACCGCGATAATGGCGTCGGCGAAACGCAATTGGTGTTCGCTCATGAGGAAGCCCAGCCGTCCGAGCAACCCCCATTTGCCGACGATATAATCGGCCGAGCCGTAACGGACCACCGCTTTGGCGCCCATGAGCTTATAGGCCCACAGGAAGAGCGCCGAACCCAAACCTTGGAAATGCACGATCCGTGGGCGCAGTCGCGCGGCCATGAAGATCGCGGCGATGTAGCAGAGGAGCTTGTCGGTCTTCAGCAGGCGCGAATGCGGCGCCTTGAGCAGCCGCACGCCCTTATATTCGTCGGCTTTGATGTTGTCGGCGAGTCCCACCAGCGTCACCCGGTACCCAGCTCCGACCACAAGCGGAAAGAGCATCTCGGCGTTCTTCTCGCAGCCGCCTTCGACGTCTGGAACGCCGCGCGCTCCTACGACAAAGATTAACGGCGCTTCTGCCGATTTCGCCATTGCGCGCCCAACGAAATTCAGAGGGCGAGGAGCCCTTCCCCGCTGTCCAAGCTTTATGCACGCGGCAGGACCGCGAGCGCAATGCATATCGCCTGGAGCGCTACCGAATATGTGAGCGGCGCGAGAGGCGTGTTGCAGCGGAACACCGCGGCGCGCATTGTGCAGGTGAGGCTCGGTTGAAGGCGGCGCACTGGCATGTACTCGGACACCGACCAGCGCAATTTCTGGAATAAATGGAATATGTCCCGCGAAGAGACACGCGGGCGGGTGTCGACCGAACAGCGGCAAGTCGTTCTGAGATGGATGGACAAACTCGCTCGTCGCGACCTCGACATTATCGAGGTGGGCTGCGGCGCGGGCTGGCTTTGCGCAGACCTTGTCAAATACGGACGGGTTGTCGGCACTGATCTTTCCGATGACGTGCTGGGGCGGGCCGCCCAGCGACTGCCGGAAGCGGACTTCATCGCCGGCGACTTCCTCACCCTCGATTTTGGCGCCAGGCGCTTCGACGTGTTGGTGACCCTGGAGACGCTGAGCCACGTGCCGGATCAGCCAGGCTTCATGCGCAAGTGCGCGGCCCTGTTGAAACCCCAAGGCGTCCTCATGATGGCGACGCAGAACCGGACAACGCTTGAAAAGAACAGCGTCCCGGCGCCCGGACCGGGCCAATACCGCCGCTGGGTGGACCATCAAGAATTGACCGCTCTCATGGGCGAGGATTTTGACGTCGAGGAACTCTTCTCCATCACCCCGAAATTCAACCGCGGCCCGCTTCGGCTCGTCAATTCCGAACGCACGCGCGGCTCGCTTCGCGCCATTGGCCTAGGCGGCCTCGTCGACACGACGACGCGCATGCAAGAGAAGGCTTGGCTGGGCTGGACGCTTATGGCGTTGGCGCGCAAGCGCGCGCCGCACTTAGCGTAAGACGAGACTGAGCCGGCGGCGATGAGCGAGACCGATCCGATCTTCGAAGCGCGCGCCGGTTCGATGCAAACCCACGCTGTCAACGGCGCCGTCGCCATCGGCCTGGCGCAACTCATCAAGCTGCCATTCCAGGCGGCCTCGCTGCTGATCCTGCCGAGATTGCTCACCCCTGTCGATTACGGCGTCTACGCCATGGTGGAGACAATCATCAGCGCCATGGGCCTCTTCCTCAATTTCGGGATCGGGCAAGCAATTATCCAATCGCCGGGAATGAATCGCACCGAGGCCAGCGGGCTCTTCTGGATCATGACCATCGCCGGCTTCGGCGGCGCCGCGTTCATGTTCGCGACCGCGCCGATCGTCGCTGCTCTTTATCACGAGCCGCGCGCGGCGGCGGTGATCGAGGTTTGCTCATTGCTGGTGGCGATGGGCGGTCTGACCACGGTGCAGGAAGCCCTGCTCAACCGTCAGATGCGGTTTGGATGGCTGGCCGCAATCAGCGCCGCGGGCGTTGCTGTCGGTCTGATCGTGGGCGTGATCGCGGCGGCGATGGGCGCGCACTATTGGGCGTTGGCGCTTGATTACGCCGCGACCACTTTGGTGTCTCTGGTCGGCGTCTGGCTGGGCGTCGGCTGGCTGCCGCGTGAGCGGCCGATCTTCAAGAGCACGATCCGCTTCTTCAAATTTGGCGCAGCGCTCATGGTCAGCGACGCTGCGGCGCTTGTCGCGCGCCAGGCCGACGCCGTACTCATCGGGCGCTATTCGGGCGCCCAACAGCTTGGGCTCTATGATCGCGGCAACAAGCTTGCGCTCACATCCATTCAGCGCATCACCGCGGTGCTGCAGTACATCCTTGTCCCGGTGCTGTCGCGTCTGGCGGAGAACGGCGAGCGCTACCGACGCGCCTATTTGAAAATCATGCGCCTTCTGATGCTGGTGTTCTTGCCGGGGATCATCGCCATCGGGGTGACCGCCCAGGTCCTGGTGCCGTTCTTGATCGGTCGCCAATGGGCGCCCGCTGCGCCCATCTTCGCCTGGCTGTGCCTTGCCGCGGTGCACCGGCCGGTGAGCATGACCATGGGTTTCCTCTTCATCAGTCAAGGACGCGCGCGCGCTTATTTGGTCTGGAACGCGTTCAGCGCGGTCACCACGATCCTGTCGTTCGTGGCGGGCCTGCCATGGGGGGCGGTGGGCGTCGCCGCCGCCTATGCGCTGAGCGATGTGGCTCTTCGCCTGCCGTTCCTATGGTGGTTGGTCACCCGCAAGGGCCCGATCTCGCTCACCGATCTCTTGGGCGAGGCCGCGCCCTTCGCAGCCGCCGGCGTGGTTTGCTTTGGCGTGCTCGTGGCGCTGCAATTCGTGCAATTTGGCGGCAGCTTCGTCTTCTTGGCGGCATGCGCCACGATCGCCTACGCCGTCTCCTGGGGCTTGCTCGGCGCTTCCAGCAAAGGCCGCCAAGCCATGCGCGAAGCCATTCAGCTTGTGCGCACCGAACTGCCCCGTTTCGCACCGCGCTTCTTTCGCCGCCCGGCGAACTCCAGCCTCAAGGGCTGAACGTGTCGGGGGCTGAACGTGTCGGGGGCTGAACGTGTCGGGGGCTGAACGTGTCGGGGGCTGAACGTGTCGGGGGCCGCATCTGTCGGGGGCTGACCAGGCGGGGACGTAAAACCGGTCGGGCTCGATTATGAATCTGCTGCCCGAAACTTGCAGGCGTGATAGTCTCGCTGGGTTTTTTTGCATGGCTAGCGCGCTAAAGGATTGCGGAAACCATGGGCGTGGTTAAGTCGTATCGACCCTTGCTGGCGGTCTGTTGCCTTGCCGCGATCGCATCGCCTGCGTTCGCTCAGACCGTGCTCGATCGTGAGCGCGGCTTATGCGCCAACCAGGACGACCATCTCTCGCTCGACACCCAAATCGTCGCATGCACGCACGTGATCCAAACCAGCAACCAAGACAGCGACCGCATCGCCGCCGCCTATAATAACAGAGGCAACGCCTATCGAGACCAGGGCAATCTCGACATGGCGCTCAACGATTACGGGCAAGCGATCCGACTGAAGCCCGATTACGCCAACGCCTTCAACAATCGCGGCCTCGCCTATCGCGCACAGCGCGATTATCCGCGCGCCATCGCCGACTTCGACGAAGCCATCCGGCTGGATGCAAGCGTCGCCGGCATTTTTCTCAATCGCGGCGGCGCCTATGCCGAGCAGCAGCACTTCGAGCTCGCCATCGCCGACTACAATCAGGCGATCAGCCTAAACCCGCAATTTGCGCGGGCGTTCAATAATCGCGGCAACGCCCATCGCGCTCAGGGCGACTTCGATTCCGCCATCACCGACTACACCGCCGCGATCGCCATCGACCCGACCTACGCCAACGCCTACTACAATCGCGCCATCGCCTATCGCAGCAAGGGAAACGCCGCCCAGACCGCCGCGGACTTGGAGCAAGCCCTCCATCTCGATCCTGACAATCAAAGCTATCGCAACGCCGCTCAGGGGCGCAATCGCTAGTCAGGCCGGATGATCGTCTGCGCGCCTTGACGGGTGATGCGGACACGGCCCCAGTTCTCTCGCGGCGTACGCAGCGACGAACCAATGAGCTCGACGCTGGCGCCGTCTTCCTCAAATTCGAAGATGGGCGCTGCATCGCTGTCCTCGACGGTGAGATCGGCGATGCTGACGCGGCCATTTTCGCCGCCGATCCAGATGTGACAGATATCGCCCCGCTGCAGCGGATTTCCCCGCATCACGGGATTGCGGCTGGTGCAGTTGGTGAGCGTCGGACGATCGCCCCAAATGCGGAAATTGCGCTTGTTTGCTTCCGAGACGCAATTCGCCAGCACGACATTATTGCTCTTGCAGTCGAAGCCGGCGTCGGTCGATCCGCGCGCTTGGCACTCTTCGTAGCGAATGTCGCTGTTGGCGCTTTCGTCGGAGAAGCCGTCGCCGTTCCAATACTCGAGCCCACGCCATTGCTGGAAGTTCTCCATGATGCAGCGGCGATAGACGATGTCGCCGGCGCGGTCGTCGAGCGCGCAGCCTTCCGGAATGGCGCCGCCGCGATTGGACCTGCCCTGCGCATGGCAATCTTCGATCACGCCGCGGTTTGACGCATAGCGGATGCGGGAGAACCCGCGTTCGACGCCCGTGCCGTTGCAGCGGCGGAGGGCGAAGTCGGTGAGGCTTGCGTCGCGCTCATGATCGTTGGCGGTGTTTTCGAGGAAGCGATAGATATTGTTGAAGCTGCAGTCCTCGACCTGGAGGCCGGCGATCGGCGCGCCGACATGAATGCAGCCATTGCCCACATCGCGAAAGCTGAGATGCGAAAAAGCCAGATGATCGGCCCCGCGCGCCAGGCGAAACCCTTCATCGCCCACATATCGGCCGCGGCGATTGCCGCGCAGCATCGCCTGCATCGGCCCGCCGCTGTGGTCGACGCCGCGCACGCGAATAGAGCTGTGCTCGCCGCCGCCGGCGTCGATGTCGAAACCTTCCCCGATGGCGTACTCGCCTTGGTCGGCCGCGAGCAGGATCTCGCCGCCGCCGTGCAGGCGACCAACCAGGCGCGCAATATCGCCAAGGTTCGCCGCCGCGCGCCAGGATGAGCCATCGCCGTCTCCGTGCGGGGTGACGTAGAGCGTGCGATTCTCTGCGCGCGCCGCAAAGCTCAAGACCGGGGATGCGGCGAGGCCGGCCAAGACGGCGCGTCGCGAAATCCCCGATCTCAAACCGTGCACCATAGGAGAGTTGTTAGCGCCCAAACCCGCCCCCGAGAACGGCGTTCAACCGTGGAAGGCTTTTTCGCCTGGTCGCGGATCGCGCCGCTGAATCGGCTTGAACACACCCGAGCCGGTGATCAGCGTGCGCTCGCCGCACCAGACGCGGCCGCGCACGACATAG
Organism: uncultured Pseudomonadota bacterium; assembly: GCA_963847165.1. Taxonomy (GTDB): domain Bacteria; phylum Pseudomonadota; class Alphaproteobacteria; order Caulobacterales; family Aquidulcibacteraceae; genus Vitreimonas. Next base: position 56,812 of record CAWJYY010000008.1, on the reverse strand, counting down.
AGGTCGTCCTCGCTGGACAGCACCTGGCCGCCGCCTTCGATCCATTCGCCCAGGTGAGCGCTGGAGAGAAAATCGCAGGTGAGCCGCACCGTAACCCAATAGGAGGACGTTTCCACCGAGACGATATGACCCCAAGCCATGTCTGCGAACGTCATCAGCATGCCGCCGTGAGCATTGGTCATGCCGTTGGTGTGGTGCTCTTCGACGCGAAATCCCATCGTGAAGGCGCCATTGCCGGCGCGGCGATAGAGCGGGGCGATTTGACGGGCGAAGCCCCGTCGCCATTCCAGGGCCGTGTATCCTGGCGGCGGCTCAAATTCAGTGGGCGCGGCGATATCGTCGGACATGGGGAGCGAAGTTTAGGGCGAAACCCTCTTCGTATGCGAGATCGGCGGGCGCGGGGAGGGCTCAGGCGCGCGCCGAGCCGCGCGGGCGGCCATTGATCATGTCGCTGCGCAAATCATAGCGCGCCGCGCGGATGGCTGGGTGAAAGCCGACATTATGAAGCGCCACCACGACGTATTGTCCGCGGGCGGCCCAATAAGCCTCGATCCGGTCTTTCAGCGCTTGGGCGCCGTCTTGCGAACAATAATCCGCCCCGCCGCCTGTCATCCTCCACTCATCAGCTTCAAACTGGTCGGCGAACTGAAGAGCATAAGTCTTCATAGGTCTTTGTTCCCTGGTGGTGGCGATGAATATTTGCCCCCCACAAATTGTCAGAGGCGTCTGCGGGCGAATATTGCACTGAGGTTGTGCTCGAAGACCTAACCCACACTTCCAAGGCACTGGAAATTTGGGCTAGTCGAACGGCCTATGACTTTGCGGCTAGTCCAAACGACGTCTGCCAACTTGCCGCGGCTCGTGGTGATCTAAGCAAACCCAAAATGCCCTCGAGCACTCCCAGCGTCGTCATCATCGAAGATGAGCCCGCCTCGGCTGACGCTCTGTCGCTGGTCGTGCGCGACTGGGGCGCGGAGGTCACGGTGGGCGCGAGCGCCAAGGCTGTGGTCGAGCAGCTGGGGCCCAAATTGGCCTCGGTCGGCTGGATCATCACCGACTTCAATCTCGGCGCCGGGCCCAATGGCGTGGCCGCGATCGGCGCCCTCACCAACGCGGCCCCGGACGCAAGAGTGCTCGTCCTCTCCGGTTCGATGCATGGCCAGGCGGAGGCCTCCGCCGCCAGGGCCGGATACGCCTACATGCAAAAGCCCGCACGTGCGGAAAATATCGTATCCTGGCTCGAGCGCGCTTAACATGAGGGCGTGGAGCTAACCGACCAAGAGCCTCGAGCGCCCGAGCGGGCGCCGCGCGCGGATGCGATCCTCAGCGCAACCGCCATGGGGCTGGCGATCTTCGCAATTCTTTTCGTCCTCGCTTTCGTCTTGCAGAGCCAGGCCCAGCAAGGCTTGCAGCGCCAAGTCGAGTTGACGCGCCCGGCTCTCCTGCAATCGGCCAACCTGATGCAAGCGCTCATCGATATCGAGACCGGCGAGCGCGGCTATTTGCTAACCGACGATCGCCGTTTCCTTGCGCCTTATAATGACGGGCGACGTTTGCTGATTGTGCAAATCGCGGGGCTCAGCAACACCGCGGCCCACAATGAAAACCTGGCGCCCGCAATTGCGCGGGCGCAAACCTCGGCGGCGGCCGCGCTCGCAGCGATCGATCACACCTTGGGTCTGCGCCGCGCCCACCCGCTCACGCGCAGCCAAATCGCCGAACAATTGTCGACGTCGAAAATCACCATGGACGCCGCGCGCATGGATGCGAGCGCGCTGGCGCTCAGGGTCGAGGGATTGATCGACATCGCCCGGGCGCGCAACGCGGCGTCGCGATCGGCCATCTATGTTCTGGGCGCAGCGCTTGGACTTCTCACCATCACAGCCGTGCTGATCGCCGCTTGGGCGCTGCGCCAGGAGCGGCGGGCGTGGCGGGCGACGATCGTGGCCTTATCCGAGGCGCGGGAAGCGGCGGAATTGGCGCGGGCGAAGGCCGCCGCTTCCGATCTCGCCAAGACGCGTTTCCTGGCCACCGCAAGCCATGACATGCGCCAACCGCTGCACGCCATTACGCTTTATCTGAGCGCCCTCGATCGGCGGGTCGAGACCCAGGAGGCGCGCGACATCCTGAAGAAGATGGAGCGTGCGGCCGAATCCATGGTCGGCATGTTTGCAACGCTGCTGGACCTCGCGCGCATTCAGGCCGATGTCGTCGAGCCCGAAATTGCCGATTTTCACATTCAAGACGTGATCGACCGGCTGATCGCCGAGCATCCTGGGCGCGACATCACCGCCCAATATGCTTCGCCCACGCTGAGCGTGCGCACCGATCCGGTGTTGCTGGAAAGGCTGCTGCGCAATCTGATCTCGAACGGGCTGAAGCATGGCGGCGGAGCGGTGCGCGTGGTGGCGACGCCGGTCGCCGGGCGCTTGCAGATTTCGGTCATCGATCGCGGCCCAGGCATCGCCCCGGAAGATCAGGGTCGGATTTTCGACGAGTTCGTGCGCCTGGAGGGCAAGGGGGCAAGTGAAGGCTTGGGGCTGGGCCTGGCGATTGTGCAGCGGATCGCCGATTTGCTCGATCTTAAGGTCTCGCTCCAATCAGCGCCGCGGACGGGTTCGACGTTTTCGGTGCTCGCGCCAATGGCGGCTTCGGCCCCCGAAGACGCCCGCATCCAAAGCACGCAAGCGCGGCTCAAAGGCGAGCGCGTCTTGCTTGTCGATGACGATCAAAACGCGCTCGACGCGATGACCGCCGCGGTCCGCGATCTTGGCGCCCAGGTGCGTGCGTACGTGCGCGAAGAGGACGCCCAGGCCGCGCTCGATGACGGCTTCCGGCCGGACCTGATTGTCATGGATCTGCGCATCGACGGCAAACTTCGCGGCGTCGACATCGCCAATCGGTTGCGCCAGCGCCTGCAGCCGCCGCCGCCCGCGATCATCGTCACCGGCGACACCGCCGCCGACACGCTGGCTTTCCTGAACGCCTCCGGCTTTCCGTGGCTGATCAAGCCGGTCGAGCCGACGATCTTGATGCAGACTATCGCCCGCCAGCTCGAGCGCGCCGAGGCTACGATTTAAGCTTCGCAATCGCCTCCGCGCGCGTGCGCACGCCAAGCGCTCTATAGATGGCGGCGAGGTGAATTTTCACAGTGCCCTCGGCGATGTTGAGCGTGCGCGCGATTTCCTTGCTCGCCCGCCCCTTCAGCAGTTCGGCCAGCACTTCCCTTTGGCGCGATGTCAGCTTGTCGGCTTCAAGCGATTCATTGTGCTTGCTGACGGTGTCCGGTTCGCGGCGGCCAAGCGCCGGCGGCACGTAGATACCACCCTCGAGAATGGTCTTGATGGCGTTGGCGATCTCCGCCGACGGCAACGATTTTGGGATGTAGCCGTGCACGCCCGCGCCCAACGCCGCAATGATGTCGGCGCGCCCCTCCAATGCCGAGACAACCGCGACCTTGGCTTCGGGAAAGCCGTCGCGCAGAGCCGAAAGCGCTTCCGCCCCGGACATGCCCGGCATGCGCAAATCGACCAACACGATGTCGCCTGCGCCTTCGTTGGTGAGGCTTTCGATCGCTTGATCGAGCGTTTCGGCTTCGCGAACCTCGACGGCGCCCAACGCGTCGACGAGCAATTGCCTCAAACCGCTGCGGAACAATTCATGGTCGTCCGCAATGAGCGCTCGGATCGCCATCGCTGAGCCTTCAACTGCGCCGCGGCCTCATGAGACGCCGACTCGACTCGTCTTCAAATTGCGTCAAAATGCGCGCGCCGCTCAATACGTAAAGTTGTACGCTGCAAGCGGCGAATGATCAGCGCCGAGCGCCGAGGCCGGCGTCCGACACGGTCTGCAGGTGCGGCGTCGCTTCGCGATCGCGCGCGAGCCGGATGGTGTCGATGCGCGCACGCTCGATCTGGAACAATTGCAGCGCCCGCCCGGTCAGATTGCGCCCGTTGGGAACGCGCAGCGACATCGGATTGATCTGGTCGCCGCCCTTCAGCACTTCGTAATGCAGGTGCGGACCCGTCGCCCGGCCGGTTTCGCCGACATAGCCGATGACCTCCCCCTGCCGAACGCGCTCGCCCGCGCAGCACTGCAACGCGCGACATGTGCGCATACGCGGTCTCGTAGCCGTTGGCGTGACGGATCTTCACGTAATTACCGTAGGTGCTGAACGGGCCCGCCCGCTCAACCGTGCCTTCGCCGGCCGCCAGAATGGGCGAACCGATCGGGGCGGCGAAGTCGACGCCGCGGTGCATCGCCGAATAGCCAAGCACGGGATGAAGCCGCATGCCGAAGCCAGAAGACAGCCTCGCGCCATTGACCGGCGTCTTCATCAGGAAGCGCCGGGCGCTGTCGCCGTCGGCGTCGTACCAGGTCGGTTGCGCATCTCCCGGCGCCAGGAAGGAATAGAATTCGCGCCGCCCCACGCGGCTCTCGAGGGCGATGAACAGCATGTCGCCGGTGCGAACGGTGTTGCCTTGATCGTCGTAGAAACGCTCGAACACCAGTTCGAAGTGATCGCCCGGACGGACATCGCGCTGGAAGTCGACGTCGTATGCGAATGCATCGGCAAGCGCGTTGATTTCGCGATCGGTCGCGCCATAGCGAAGCGCAGTGGCGTAGAGCCCGCCGCTCGACCGGCTGCGAAATGCGCGCGATCTCGAAGCTAACCGGCATTAACACTTGGCGCGCGGTAAACGCGCCGGAAATGGTTCGGTTGGCGGTGATCGAGGCGCCCGGTTCGGATCGAAATGCGACGCCATTGAGCCGTAACGTCCCATTAGTCTGCGATGAAGAAGGCGTTGATCAATTGCCCCGGCTGCACGCGTTGAGGATTGTAAACGCCGCCGATTGAAGCAAGCGCCGCGCTCGCATCATTGCTGGCGGCGCCGGCGTGAATCAACGCGCCGCCCAGGTTCTCCCCTGGCGCGATGCGCAGAAGCGCGGCTGTCGTGGTTAAGATAAACTTCGGTAAACGCGCGATCCTCGGCGCGATGGGCCGCGGCCTCGCGGACAGCCGCTATCTCGGCCGCCGAGGCCGTGCCGCCGCTGAACAAGCCCGCGCGCCAGGCGAGGCCCAGGCCAAGGATCGCCGCGACCGCCAAGACGGCGCTCGACGTCAACCCTTTCCTCACCTTCATGAGCCGATGAGCGAATTCTGCTCTCAATCTCATGCTCCAATGCGCTAATCGGACAAAAAACACACTGCCGACAAGCATTTTCGTTGTTTGGTTATCCAGGCAGAAACTGAAAAGACGCCATCCAAGAAGCTTACGGAAAACGCCTTTTGAGAGACGTCAATGCCGCCAGCAAGGATCGCGCCAAGCGAAGGATAGATGAGGCATAGGTCTAATCAGACCCTGGCAAGTCAAGAGCGGAACCCCGATCCGCCCGAAGACGATGCGCCCCCGCCACGCCGCCGATTACTCATCGGTTGGGGCACGGCTCTCGCTGCCTAACCGTCAGCACCGCTGCCTTGGCCTTGATCGTCTGGTTGGTGCGCTTTCCGGTCGCCCAATTCTTCCTGAGTTCCGCTCTGGCCGAACGCGGCGTGGAGGCGGACTTTCAGGCTCTCCGCACTCGATTTCGGCCATGCGGTTCTGAACGGTGTGCGGGTCGGTGCGGCCGACGCACCCGACGTCTCTGTTTCCCGCGAGAGGCGCGTCCTGGGATTGGAACGGCCTTTCGCCGACTTTGCGCGAGCATCCGCTTCGTCGAGCCGCGCTTGCGTCTGCGCATCGACAATCAGCGGCCGCGTTTCAGCCGGCGCCCTCGATCATGTTGGCGGAACGCCCAGCGGACGAGCGCATGCAAATCCCCCGCGTCGAACTCATCGATCGAACGCGGACGTGATTGAAATCGAGCGCCATTCGGGCCACTTGTTGCGGAGTGCGCGCTGACGGCATGCTTGGTTCCGATTTCTCTGCGACTGCGCGTTTGCGGCAAACCACCAGCGCGCGCCGCGACTACGCGCTGCTCGGCGGCGGCGGCGATCTGAGATCTTTTCACGCGACAACACAATCGCCTTCCGCTTGAATGCGCGCGCCGAGGGCGTGCTGTGGGCGATGCGCGCGCCTCCGCGTCGCCCACATGCGCGTCGTCGGACGCGCGCCGCTCGATCTCTCGCGCTACCTCGTCGAAGGCGCATTGCGTGTCGACACCGTTCATCCGCAGGGATGCCTCTGGCGACAACATCAACGCAGCGCCCAGACGTTGATGCGCAGCGCGGGATGACAGCCTGACGCCCGCCATATGGCGCACGCGATTGCGCGGGACGCCCACCATTTCGCGTTTGCTGAGACGCAAGCCTCAGCCAACCGCGCATTGAAGGACTGCTCCACGGCCATGACATGCGCGCCGCGGCCGTTGGTCGATCGGCGGGCAAGACTTTTCCGGCTTCTCGCTCGCCTCCGCGCGCGTGAGCGCGGCTGGCCCAATGAACGTCGACTTGAGAGGCGCCGGTGCGATGGACGCCAGCGGCGACTTGATCCTCGGCAACGCCCAGCCTCGACGCCTGGCACGGCGCGCCATCGGCAACGCCCTTCCCGAATCTGGCGGCACGCCCGCTTGGCCGACCTTCAGCGCAAGCCCACGCCGCGCTGCAGCGTCGGCGCCATCTTCGATCTCACCGCGCCTATCTCGCTCATGTCGAAGGCGCCGCGCAGCAGCTCCTTTTCACGCGGCCGATCGCAGCGCATTCAGCGAGCGGCCTTCGCTTCAGCTTGGCGCCGCTGCGGGTCGATGCGCCGGCGCTGATCATGGAATGGCCTGGGCGCACCTTGCATGGCGCTGTCGATCTGGAGATTTCCGGCGGCGGCGCGCCGACCGCTATCGATATTGCTCGATACGGTGCATTGGTGCGCCCGGCGCGCCGCTTGAGGGCGACGGCACGCTGACGCTGTCGCATTGGAGCGCCCAGAGCGCCAGTGAGAGTGAGAGTGAGAGTGAGAGTGAGAGTGGGAGCGGGAGTGGGAGCGCGAGCTTGACGCCGATGAACTCGACATCGGCATCAGCATCGGCCGACGCGGCAACGGCCGGGTCGATCTGCGCGGTCCCGCCGCATCACCGGCCCGCTCGGCGACGGTCAGGTGCGCGACATGGTCGCCGCTCTCGACATCGCCATACTCTGGGATGCGGGCTGGCGCATCGTCCCCAATAGCGGCTGCATTCCAATCAACCTTGGCGGCCTTGATGCAGCCGGTCTCTCCTTCCAAAGCGGACGCTTGGCGCTCTGCGCCGCCGGCGCTGCACTCGTCGCGGCCGATGCGCAAGGCAATCTCGGCGGCGGCTTCCGCATTCAATACCTGGCGCTTGGCGGACGCATGGCCGCGCCCGAGGCGCAGCCCGCGCGGCTGACCGCCGGCGATGTGGTCGGCCAATTCCATGGCGCCGGCCAAGAAGCGGAACTCTCCATCGTCGCGCATCAGCCGGCGCTCACGGTCAACGTCGCGCCGGAGCGCGTGTTGGCGCTGCGCGGCGCGCAAGTGACGGCCAACGCGCTGATGCGGCGCGACTGGCGGATCGAGGGCGATTTCCACGAAGGCGCCTTGAGCGACCCCGCGCTGCCGGGAACCGTGACCGCGATCGCCGGGCGCTGGAGCGCGCAGCCGGAAGCGGAGAAAGCGGTGATCCGCGTCGAGGCCGGCGAGGCGCTGCTCAACGCCAACCGTCCGGCCAATGATAGCGAGCGTCCGCTCTTCCACACCCTGCGTTTGACCGGCTTTTCGGCGGTTTTGCGCGATGGCGACATTGACGCTCAAGGGGCCCTGGTTTTGGCCGAGCAATCACGTCAGCTGGCGCGTTTCACCGCCCACCACGATGTCAGCGCAGGCGCGGGCTCAGCGCTTATGACCAGCGATCCGATCAACTTCGACCGTTCGCTGCAGCCTTACCAAATCACCGAACTGGCGCGCGGTTTTGTCGACAACGTCCGCGGCGGCGCGGCGTTCAGCGCCACTATCGACTGGACGCGCGAGGCGATCGCCGCCCACGGCGTCGTTCATCTCGACGGCGTGTCGCTGGCGACGTCGACGATACCGGTCATCCAGGGCGTGCGCGGCGACATCGCCTTCGACGATCTTTTCAATCTGACGACGCCGCCCGGCCAAGAGATCACCATCGCCACCCTCAACCCCGGCCTCACCGTCCACAATGGCGCCGTGCGATTCCAATTATTGCCGCAGCGGCGCGTGCGCATCGAACGCGCCGAATTCGACTTCGCCTCCGGCACGCTGGCGATGACGCCGGCGACAATCCCGCTCGGCGCGGAAGAAACGCGTTTTGAACTTTCCTTGCGCAACGTCGACGCCAGCGCGCTCCTGGCGACGCTCAACATCCCTGACCTCTCCGCCAGCGGCAAGCTCGACGGCGCCTTCCCGCTGGTGCTGACGCGCCGCACCGCGCTCATCGAGAACGGCGAACTGCATGCGCAAGCGCCCGGCGGCGTCATCTCTTATGTCGGCCACGCCGGCGACAGCGCGGTCGGCCCCGCCCGCGTCGCCTTCGACGCACTGAAATCGTTCCGCTATGACGATCTCAACATCGCGCTCAACGGCGATCTCTCGGGCGAGCTTGTGTCTTCGATCCAATTCCACGGTCACAATTCTGGCAGCCCGGTCGATCTCGGGCCGATCGCGCCGCTGCCGGGCCTGGGTCACGTCAGCGTGCGCGGCGTTCCGTTCGCGTTCCAGGTGCATTTGACGGCGCCCTTCCGCAGCCTTGCCGAAACCGCCGCTTCCATCAGCAATCCGACCGTCATTCTCCACCACGCCAGAAACGCCGGGCCCGATCCGGCGCCGGTTGACCAACAGCCGCCTGCTCCGAGATAAGGGTCGAGAGATGAGGTTCAGGGCGCATTCAGACCGGCTGCGCTAAGCCAAGATCCAGGAGCACGAAGATGAACGTGCGGGCGCAAATGTTGACGGGGTTGGCGGCGGCGACGGTCGCTGGCTGCATTCCAGTGCAAATTCAGGCGCCGGATCGCCCCATTGAGATCAATCTCAACGTCAACATTCGCCAAGAGGTGATCGTGCGGCTCGCGCACGACGCTGAAGACTTGCTGCAGCAAAACCGGGATCTGTTTTAAAGGCATGAACGGCCATGAAACGCGCACGCACCCGCACCATTGATCTTCTGGCGCCGATGCTCTTGGGCGCATTCCTGCTTGCGGCGGCGCTGGCGATACCCGCGCATGCGCAAGCGTCGGACCCCGTCGTTGCGCAAGCGCGCGCAGCCGGGCAAGTGGGCGAGCAAGCCGACGGTTATCTTGGTTACGTTCCAGGCGCCTCCGCTTCGGCCGAAGTCCGCAGTCACGTCGATCAGATCAACATTCGCCGCCGCGCGCTCTACACCAGCCGCGCCGAACAGCGCAGCGTCTCGGTTAATGAAATGGCGGCGGCGGTGGCGTGCGAAATCTTCCAAGGCCGCATCGCCGTCGGCGAACGCTATCGCGATGAAGCCGGCCAATGGCGCCAACGCACCGCCTCGCAAGCGGTGGCGATGCCGAGCTTCTGTCCCTCGTAAAGACGAGGCTCGCCCATAGCGGCGAGGGCCGCCATGCGCCTAGATAGGCTCGGTGAAAGTCTTTTTGCTGACGCTCTCGCTTGGCGGCATTCTGGCCCTGGTGATGTTTGGTTTCCTAAGCGATTGGGATCCCTCCTATATGAGCCTGAACGGCTGGATCGCGCTCATCTTGTGCACGATCTTCACGCTGGGCGTCGGCGGCGGGCTGATGGCGCTCGTCTTCCACTCCGCGCATAAGGGCTATGACGACCGCATCAAGGTCGATGTGCCGCCCTCGGACGAAGAATGAACACTTATGGTCTTTTTGAGCATAAGGTGGTAAGCTAGCGCCGATGGCCGCGCGCAAGCCTTCCGACGCCAAAGATCGCTTCAAATCGCTCTACGCGCACGGTTTTGTGCGACTGGCGGCGTGCGCGCCGCGCGTGGTCGGCGCCAATCCTCACGCCAATGCCGCCGCCATTAACCATTTCGCCCAGCAAGCCCACGCCGAAGGCGCGGCGATCCTGCTGACGCCGGAACTTAAGCCTGTCCGGCTACGCCATCGATGATCTCCTGCTCCAGGATGCGTTGCTGACAAGCGTCGAGGACGCATTGGCGCGCTTGCAGCGCCAAAGCGCTGCGCTGACGCCGGCTATCGTGGTCGGCGCGCCGCTGCGAAGCGGCGGCGCGATCTACAATTGCGCCGTTGTCATTCATCGCGGCCGCGTGCTTGGCGTTGCGCCGAAGAGCTTCTTGCCGAACTATCGCGAGTTCTATGAGAAGCGCCATTTCGCAACCGCAGCCGACGCCGCGGCGACGACAATCCGCTTGCTCGGCGAAGACGCGCCCTTCGGCGCCGATATCGTGTTCGCCGCCAACGATTGCGCCGACTTCGTTTTCCACGCCGAGATCTGCGAAGATTTCTGGTCGCCGCTGCCGCCCTCGTCGCTGGCCGCACTCGCCGGCGCCAACGTGCTGCTCAATCTGTCGGCTTCCAACATCGTCATCGGCAAGGCCGAGGACCGCGCCATTCTGTGCGACGCGCAATCGCGCCGGACCACATCGGCCTACATCCTGGCCGCTTCAGGGCGCGGCGAATCCACCACTGACGTCGCCTGGGACGGCCAGATCGTCGCCTACGAGATGGGCGAGAAGATCGCCGAAGGCGAGCGCTTCGCTCGCGACGCCAAACTGGTGATCGCCGATATCGACGTCGGCCGGATTGCCCAGGAACGCCGCCGGCTCTCCAATTTCCGCGACGCGGTGGGGCGCAACAAGGATGCGCTGCAACGTTTCCGCCGGATTGAATTTACGCTCGATGCGCCGGCGGCGCCGCTGCCGCTGCAGCGCCGCATCGAACGGCTGCCGTTCGTGCCCGACGATCCCGCCAAGCGCGATCGCGATTGCTTCGAAGCCTATAATATCCAGGTTTCCGGCCTCACCCAGCGGCTGGAAGCCACCAAAACCCAACGCATCGTTTTGGGCATTTCCGGCGGACTCGATTCGACCCAAGCGCTCATCGTCGCCGCCCGCGCCTTCGACACCATAGGCTTGCCGCGCAAGAACATTATCGGCGTCACCATGCCGGGCTTCGCCACCAGCGACGCCACTAAGGCCAATGCCTGGGCGCTGATGAGAGCGCTCGGCGTCGATGGCCGCGAGGTCTCCATCGAGCCGTTGGCGCAGCGTATGCTCAAGGACCTCGACCATCCCGCCGCGCGCGGCGAACCGGTCTACGACATCGCCTATGAGAACGTGCAGGCGGGCTTGCGCACCGACTATCTCTTCCGGCTCGCCAACAAGGAAGGCGGCTTTGTCGTCGGCACCGGCGATCTCTCGGAATTGGCGCTCGGCTGGTGCACCTATGGCGTCGGCGATCACATGTCGCATTACAACGTCAATGCCGGCGCGCCGAAGACGCTGATCCAGCACCTCATCGGCTGGGTCGCCGATCAGAACATCTTCGACAAGACGGTGTCGGACGTGCTGGCGGGCGTGCTTGCAACCGAGATCAGTCCCGAACTGGTGCCCGGCGAAAAAGCGCAAAGCACGGAAGCCGCGATCGGCCCCTACGAGCTCCAGGATTTCAACCTCTACTGGTTCAGCCGTTACGGCATGAGCCCCAGCAAGATCCTCTTCCTCGCCTGGACGGCGTGGCGCGAGAAATACGATTACGCCACGCTGCGGGGCTGGCTCGAACTCTTCCTCAAGCGCTTCTTCGCCAACCAATACAAACGCTCGGCGATGCCGAACGGCCCGAAGATCGTCTCCGGCGGGGCGCTCTCGCCGCGCAGCGACTGGCGCATGCCCAGCGACGTTTCTCCCGAAGCGTGGCTGGCGGAGCTCTCGGCGAACGCGCCGGATGCGCTAGACTAGGCCCCCAATGCAAGGCCCGATGCGACGCCCCGACCTTCACGACCTGATCGCGCTCGCGCTCGCCGCCGGGCGGGAGATCATGAAGATTCGGGCCGAAGGCGTCTCCGCCACCAAGAAACTCGATGGTTCAATCGTGACGCTCGCCGATCATCGCGCCGAAGCCGTGATCGAGGCGGGATTGGCGCAACTGGCGCCCGGCGCGCCGATGATCGGCGAGGAAGCGGTGGCGCTCGGGCGCATTCCGGAATGCGGCGACGCCTTCTTCTGCGTCGATCCGCTCGACGGCACGCGCGGCTTCGCCAAGGGCGGCGATGAATTCACCGTCAATATCGCGCTGGTCGAGCGCGGCGCGCCGACCATGGGCGTCGTGTTCGCGCCGGCGAGCGGGGAACTCTACGCCGGCGAAGGACGCTCCGCGCTGCGGGCGAAGTACGACCCGGCGACGCAAGCCATCCTCGAGCCCCCCGCCCCGATCCACACCGCGGCCATCTCTCGGCAATGGCGGATCGTCGCGTCGGACTTCTCAGGCCGCAACGAACGCACCGGCGCGTTCGTCAAAGCGCTGAATGGCGTCACCACGCACGCCAGTTCATCGATCAAGTTCTGCCGCGTCGCCGAAGGCGCCGCCGACCTCTACCCGCGCTTCGGCGATGTCAGCGAATGGGATGTCGCCGCCGCCCACGCCATCTTGCTCGCCGCCGGCGGCGACATCATGAGCCTCGAGGGCCAACCTCTCCATTATGGCTCGCACCAGGGCGACTTCATCATTCCCGGTTTCGTGGCGTATGGCGCAAGCGCCGCCGCGAACGCAGCGCGCGCCGTGCTCTGAGAAAGCGGGCTTTAATGTTGCGGCGCGCGCACCAGCTGGCCGCCCGGCTCCTGGAACGCCAATAAGATGATGCGGAATTGCAGCACCGCGTTCGGCGGGATAACCGGCGGCTGACCTTCGGGCCCATAACCAAGCTCGGGCGGGAAAGTGGCGATCACTTCATCGCCCGGCCGCATTTGCTGAATGGCCGCCGAGAAGCCCGGCACGACCCCGGCGAGCGGAAACTGAGCCGGTTGCTGGCGCGCGATGGAGGAATCGAACACCGAGCCATTGGTGAGCCTGCCTTCGTAATGCACCAGCACCACCGCGCTGGCGGTCGGATGCGGCAGCGTTTGATTGGCGCCGCGATGGCGGAACGCCAGCAATAGACCCTGCGGCAGCGCTTGCACGCCGGGTTGCGCGCGCACCCGCGCCAGGAAGGCGTCGTTGCCGGCATTGGCCTGCTGGGCGGCGGCGCAGTCGGCTTTTTCGCCGCGTTCGATCTCGGCCATGACGCCGGTGTCGGTCGTGGATTGGCCGCAAGCCGCGAGCGCGACGATGGCGGCGAACAAGAACGTTCTGATCATCTATAAAGCGCTTCCGTTTGTTCGATGGTCCAGGTTTCCGCCGCGGCGGCCCGCTCCCAGTCGCGGAAGGCGGCGTCGGCGAATATCGTGTCGCAATAGCTTTGCGCTTGCGGCGAAATTTCGACGGCGTAGGTGCGCAGCCGCGTCGCCACCGGCGCGAACATGGCGTCGGCGATCGAGCGCTTTCCGAACAGGAACGGCCCGCCGAAACGGTTGAGCGCCTGCCCCAGATCGTCGTCCAGCTGCTCGATATCGGCGCGCGTGTCGCTCGGCCCATTTCGGCGTGGCTGGCGAGGCGGCGGCGGATGTTCATCGACATGTCGCGCCGCAAGCGCGGCGAAGCCAGCATGCATTTCCGATGCGGCCGAGCGCGCTTGCGCGCGCACGAGCGCGATCTTCGGGCCAAAGCGACGGCGCTTGCTCCGCCGCCCACTCGCAGATCGCCAAGCTTTCATAGATGATTGCGCCATCGATGTGCAGCGCAGGCACGCGCCCGTTCGGCGAGACGGCGCGGACTTCCTTGATTTGCGAGCGGCCATAGCCTTCGCCGCCGAAGCGGAATGATGCGCTCCTCGAAAGCGACGCCGCCCCATTTGAGCGCGAGCCACGGGCGCATCGACCAAGACGAATAATTCTTGTTGCCAATGTGCAGTATCGGAAGCGCCATGCGCGGCTTGTTTCAGAGCCGCCCCGCAGAATCAAGCAGAGTTCGTCGCTTCCCTGCCCCATTTCTGAAGGCTAGTATTGCGCAGGCGAGGCGGAGTGGGATGATGCGATTTATCGCGGCGGCAGCGGTTGTTTTGGGGTGCGTGGCGGCGGCGACTTTTGCAAGCCCGCGATGCGACGTCCATTGCCGCCAACGCGCGCTCCTATCCCCATGAACTGACGCTCGCCCATAAGGGCGGCGGCAAACCCGGCGGCGGCGTCCACGGCGACGACAGCTGCCAATACGCCAATGACCATGAATGCGACGAACCCGATATCGGCACCGGCGCGTGCCCGATGAACACCGACTATTCCGATTGCTTGCATTTGCGCACCGGCGAGGACGATTCCTGCCGCTGCGCCCACGATGGCGAATGCGACGAGCCGAACTTCGGCTCCGGCGCCTGCACGCAAGGCACCGATCGCAGCGATTGCGGCGATATCGCCTGGCTGCGCAATCAGAACGACAGCTGCGCCACCGCGTTCAATGGCGTGTGCGAAGAGCCCGGCCACGGAACCGGCTCATGCCGGGCCCACACCGACCGCGCCGATTGCCTCGGCCGCAACCGGCCGATGGCGATCAACGACCATTTCTTCGGCCACGACGATCGCGTGCTCGTGCCCGTGAACCAGGCGCCGTGGCGCTTTATCGGCGAACTCAACATGGATCGCGGCAGCGCCTGCACCGCAACGTTGATTGCGCCGCAACGTGATCGTCACCGCCGCCCATTGCATCAATGAAGATAGACGGCGTCGACGCGCGCGCGACGTTCCACTCCGCGTCGGGCAATTTGAGCGCGCGCGTCGTCGCCTACCTTCTCGATCGCCGCTTCGACTATCATCGCTTCGGCACGACCAACGACATCGATGGCTTGGATTGGGCGCTGTTGCGGCTCGATCGCCCGATCGGCGATCAATTGGGCTTCGCCGGCGTGCAGAATCTGACCGGCCGCGGCCGGCAAGTCGCAACCAGCGGCCAATCTCATGCAAGCCGGCTATGCTTGGGACACCGGCGCGCATCTGGCCGGCGACACGCGCTGCCACATCGTCAACATCAACGCCGACAACACGTTCGCGCACGAATGCGACACCACGCGCGGCGATTCCGGCTCCTCCTTCTTCGTCACCGACGGGCAAGGCTTTGACGTGATCGGCGTCGATTCCAACTTCCGCTCCAATCATGGCGGGCCGATCATCAACATCGCCGTGAGCGCCGCGAGTTTCCAGCCGCACGTCGCCGATTTCGTCGCCGGCCGCACCGGCGTGCGCGTCGATGCAAAAGGCAAATGAGCCCTTGATCGCGGGCTCGGAAAACAGCGCGAAAATCCGGCCCGTTCCTGCGTGACCGGCGCCAAGCCTCGTGGTAATTCCAAACGCTGAGGGAATGGACGACGCGCGTCAACGAAACTGACGGAGCGTCAATGGAGGGTGAGAATGCTTCAGGCTTTCAAAGTGTTGGCGATGGCGTGCGCCGTCGCCGGGTTCGTGACTGATGAGGCTCAAGCCGAGCCGCACGCAACCGCCAGCACGACCCCGCAAGTGCCGCATTGCACGCGCAATGTCGGCACCATCTCGATCCGTAATGGCGACACGGCCGGTTGGAATTCCTATCGCTTGGCGCCGCCCGCCGGGCTGCTGCGCGTCGTCATCCAGCAATCGGGGTGCTTCACCGTGGTTGAACGCGGCGCCGGCCTCGACGCGGCGATGCAAGAACGCGATCTCGCCGGCGGCGGCAATCTGCAGCGCGGCTCGAATGTCGGCGGCGGTCAAATCCGCGCCGCTGACTACGTGTTGCTGGCCGACGTTGTCGCACAGGACAACAATTCGAGCGGCGGCGGCGTTGGCGCAGCCGTTGGCGGCATGGTCGGCGGCACGCTCGGCGGCATCATCGGCGGCATGGGCGTGCGCAGCCAAACCGCGCAAACCACGCTGGCGCTCACCAATGTGCGCACGACTGAATCGCTTTCCGCGGAAGGCAACGCTTCGAACCGCAACTTCATGTGGGGCGGCGTCGGCTTCCTCGGCGGCGGCGGCGCCGGTCTTGGCGGCTATACCGACACCGATATCGGCCGCGTCGTCACCGTCGCCTTCATCGACGCCTACACCCAACTCGTGCGCCAGCTCGGCGTGCTCGATACCTGGCGCTTCGGCGTCGGCCTCGGCGCCGCAGCAAACCTATCGCACCACGCGCGCCACCGCGCTGCGCGAAGGCCCTGGCTCGGGGCGCACGCTGCGCAACCTGTCGTCTGGCGCAACCGTCTATCCCACCGGCGACCGCGAAGGCATGTGGTGGCGCGTTCACGACGAAAACGACAATGAGGGCTGGGTGAACAACGACTATCTGGAGCCGGTTCGCTAATCGAACTCGCAGGCCCCGAAAAATCGGCCGCGCACCTTCCGGTGCGCGGCCTTTTTCTTGAGGCGGCTTGGCTATTCTTACGCGGCTTCGCTTTCGGTTGCGTCGTATTCGGCGACCCAGTGGCCGGGGGACGCCTCCATCCAGCGCGGACGATATTGCACCGCGTCGGGATCGTCGATGATCCGCGACTTCAGGAAGCGCAGACTTGCGCGGTATCGAGCGGGCTCGGCAAATCGCCGACGAGCCGACGCGTGGGCGTGCGCGCGCCAGTTGCGGATCGGGCGTGGGCGAGGCGGCCAGCAGCGCTTTCGTGTAGGGGTGACGCGGATCGCGCAGGATGACTTCCGCGGGCCCATACTCCACCGCGCGTCCAAGATAGAGCACAAGCACGTTATGCGAGATCTCGCGCACGACCGCGAGATCGTGGCTGATGAACAGGAAGCTGGTTTGAAACTCGCGCTGCAGATCGGCGAGCAGTTTCAGGATCTGCGCTTGGATCGAAACGTCGAGCGCGGAGACCGCTTCGTCGCACACCACCAGCTTCGGCTTCAGGATCATGGCCCGGGCCACGCCGACGCGCTGGTTTTGACCCCCGGAGAGTTCGTGCGGATAGCGGTTGATCAGTTCGGGATCGAGCCCAACTTGCCGCATCATCTCCTTCACGCGCTCTTCGCGTTCGGCGCGGCTCAGATGCGGCGCAAACGCCAGCAAAGGTTCGGCGATCGACGCGCCCAGCGCCATGCGCGGATCGAGGCTGGCCAGCGGATCCTGGAAGACGATCTGCAAATCCTGCCGCGCCCGCCGTAGCGTTTCTTTCTCGCTCGGCAACATGTTGCGCCCAAGGAAAGTGACCGCGCCTGCGGTGCGCGCCAAGAGCTGCACCACCGCGCGCGCCAAGGTGGACTTGCCGCAACCGGATTCGCCGACGATGCCGAGGGTCTCGCCCACTCTCAGATCGAACGACACGCCATCGACGGCGCGCAGCAATTTCGGCTTCTCGAAGAGGCCGTCATCGACCTTGATCGGGAAATGCACGCGCACGTCATCGACGCTCAGGATCGGCGGCCCGTCTTGGATCGGCGCGATCGCTTGGGCGCGATCGCCATCGATGCGCGGCACCGCCTTCAGCAGCATGCGCGTGTAATCAGCCTTGGGACGGGCGTAGATTTCATCAACATTTCCGGTTTCCACGACTTCGCCGTGGCGCATCACCGCCACACGCTGCGCCATGCGCGCGATGACGCCCATGTCGTGGGTGATCAGCGCCACCGCGGTGCCGGTGTCGCGCCGGAGGTCCTCGATCAGATCGAGCACTTGCGCCTGCACGGTGGCGTCGAGCGCGGTCGTCGGCTCGTCGGCGATCAGCAGCGCCGGTTCGCACATCATCGCCATGCCGAGCATGACGCGCTGGCGCATGCCGCCTGACAATTCGTGCGGGTAAGAGCGCAGGCGCTGCGTCGCTTCGGGAATACGCACGCGCTCCAGCCACTCGATCGCGCGCTCGCGCGCGACTTGACCGGTGACCTTGAAGTGGTGCGAAAGCACCTCCGTCATCTGGGTCTCGATGGTGAGGTGCGGGGTCAACGCCGTCAGCGGATCTTGAAACACAAAGGCGACGTTGCGGCCGCGAATGCCGTCGAGCTCATTGCGGCGCATGGTCAGCACTTCGCGGCCCTGGAACTTCACTTGGCCGGTGACGATGGCGTTTTCGGATGAAAGCCCGAAGGCGGCGAGGAAAGTCTGGCTCTTGCCGGAGCCGCTTTCGCCGACGATGCCGAGGCATTCGCCCTTATCGATGGCGAGCGATACGCCTTTGACGGCCTCCACCTCCTCGTCCGGCGTGTCGAACGTTACGGCAAGGTTGGCGATTTCGAGAACGGTGTCGGCCATAGTTTGCGGGGCGAGACTAGCGGGCAGACCTTGAGAGTCCATGACCGAGTGGAGTAGCGCGCCCCGCCCGGCTATGGGACAAGGCGGCAGGAGTGCGTTCCATGGCCGTTATGAATTATCTCACGCCGTGCATCTTCGACTTCGGCGCCATTTCGCAGCTGCCGAAAGTGCTGAAGACCCTGAACGTTTCGCGTCCGTTCGTGGTCACTGATCCGGGGTTGAAGGCGAACGGCTTGCTCGATCGCTTGCTCGCGGCTCTGGGTGAACCGCCCGCCGGCGTCTTCACCGACACCCCGGCCAACCCGACCGAGGCGGCGGCGCGACAAGCAACCGACGATTACCGCGCCGCGGAAGCCGACGGCATCGTCGCCCTCGGCGGCGGCTCGTCGATGGATTTGGCCAAGGCCCTTGGCCTCATGGTGACCCACGATGGACCGTTCGAACGCTTGGGCGCCACGGTGCGCGGAAGCCGGCTTATCGGAAAGATACCGCCGCTGGTTGCGGTCCCGACAACGGCGGGCACCGGCAGCGAAGTGTCTGTCGGGGCCATCCTCATTCTCGACAACGGCCGCAAGGAGACTTTTGTCTCGCAATTCCTCATTCCCACACAGGCGATCTGCGATCCGGAGCTGACTCTCGGTTTGCCGCCGCAGCTGACCGCCGCGACCGGCATGGATGCGATGACCCATTGCATCGAGGCGGTGCTCTCGGTGGTGGTGCATCCGCCGGCGGAAGCGATCGGACTGGACGGCGCCCAACGGGCGTGGAAGTGGCTGCCGATCGCAGTCGCGGACGGGGCCAATCGCGACGCCCGCTGGCACATGATGATGGCCTCGTTCGAAGGCGCGCTGGCCTTCGTGAAAGGCTTGGGCGTCGTCCATTCGCTTTCGCACGCGCTTGGGCGGGTGCAGGAGCTGAAACTCCATCACGGCACGCTGAACGCGGTGATCCTGCCGCATTCGCTGGCGATGATCGCCGGTCACGCCGATGAGAAGTTCGCCCGCATCCGCCACGCGCTGGGATTGGCGCCGGATGCGGACCTGGCGGCGTCGATCGCCGACCTGAATAAGCGCATCGGCCTGCCCGCATCCCTTTCGCAAATGGGCGTCAAGGCCGAGCATTGGCCCGCGGCGCGCGACTTCGCCATCTCCGACATCGCCACCGCCGCCAACGCCATCCCCTTTGACGGCGAAAAGTTCGACGAATTGTTCAATCGCGCGCTTTGAGCTAGTGCGCAGCGGCTTGCGCCGGCGCGGGCAGCATCGTCACTTGCGTGAAAACGACGAGCCATTGGCCGTTGCGACGCACGAACGTGTCGGAGAAGACGAAATGTTCAATGAAAGGGACGCCGGAATCGGCGCCGCGCGTCGTGCCTTCGCCGCCGATAATGGCGGCGTCGCGGCCGAGCGGGGTGTAGGTGCGGTTGGCGACATCCACCGCCTCTATATGCGTTGTCGGCGCGACAACGCTGGCGATGAAGTCCTCGCGTCCGCCGATGCGGCCGGAGCCATGCACCAGGCGGTAGTCAGGCGCGATCACCCGCTCCAAGGCGGCGCGATCCTGCGTCAGCTGGGCGTGGTCGATAGGCGTCGGCCGCATGCAGCACCTCGGCGCGATTGTCATCCTGCGCCGCCGCCATTGGCGCAACACCGAGCAGAGCGGCGAACGCAAACAAGATTGCGATTTTCATCGAAAGCATTCCGTCATTGCTGGCGGGGTCTGCTAGCAGCCCACGAATGCGAGGGCCTGCCGCTTTCGGACTCCGAAGGCCGCGCCTTCAATTCAGCGCCGCCAGCGCTTCGGCGATGTCCTCAATCAGATCTTCGACGTCCTCGATGCCGACCGAGAAGCGCACCAGCCCGTCGCCGATGCCGATGGCTTCGCGCAGATGCTTGTCGACCGAGGCGTGCGTCATGATCGCCGGGTGCTCGATCAACGATTCCACCCCGCCCAGAGATTCCGCCAGCGAGAAGAGCTTGACGCGTTCGAGAAAGGCGCGCGCCGCCGGCAGGCCGCCCTTCAGCGTCACGGTGATCATGCCGCCATAACCGCCGTGCATCTGCTTCTTGGCGATGGCGTGCTGGGGATGATCTTCGCGGCCGGGATAGATCACCGCGCCCACTTGCGGCTGCATGGCCAGATAATCGGCGATTTTGGCGGCGTTCTCGCAATGGCGCTGCACGCGCACGTGCAACGTCTTGGTTGAACGCAGCAATAGAAACGAGTCCCACGGCGCAGCGATGGCGCCGACGGCGTTCTGAGTGAAGCGCAGGCGCTGGCCCAGTTCGTCGTCATTGCAGATCAAAACCCCGCCAATGACGTCGGAGTGGCCGCCAATATATTTGGTGCATGAATGGCTGACGATATCGGCGCCCAGCGCGAGCGGGTTCTGCAAGACCGGCGTGGCGAACGTATTGTCGACGGCGGTGATCGCGCCCTTGCTCTTCGCCAGTCGGGCGACGGCGGCGATATCGATCACTTTCAACAGCGGATTGGTCGGCGTTTCCAGCCACACCATTTTTGTCTTCGGCGTAAACGCGGCCTCGGTCGCGTTCAAATCGGTCATGTCGACGCGCGAATAGGTGATCCCGAATTGTTTGAACACCTTGTCGAACGAACGATAAGTGCCCCCGTAAACATCGTCGCAAAGGATTACGTGGTCGCCGCTCTGTAGGAGATGGATGCAGGCCGCAAGCGAAGCCAGCCCCGAGGCGAACATAAAGCCATGCCGGCCGCCTTCGAGCGAAGCGATATTGGCTTCCAGCGCCTTGCGCGTTGGGTTGGCCGAGCGCGCATAATCGTAATCCTCCTTGATCACGCCCGGGCTTTCCTGGACGTAGGTCGAGGTCTGATAGACGGGCGTCATGATCGCGCCGGTGGTGGGATCGGGTTGCTGGCCGGCGTGAATGCAGCGCGTGCCGAAGCCTTTATTGTGATGCACGACAATTCTTCCTTTTTTTTGGAATTCTTCCTCTTTTTGGCCTCAGCGATTGCGGTCGAGATATTCGATCAGATCGATCTTCGAAACCACGCCCACCACGTTGGAGGCGTCGACGACGATCGCGACATGATCGGTGGCGAAGATATGGAAGAGCTCCTCCAGCCGCGCCTTGGGGTAGATGAGGCCGGCGATTGGCGAAGAAGCGGTCGTCGCCGGCGCATCGAGATCGAGGCCGCCGCCCTCCATGCGCTTCAAGATGTCGCTCTCGTGGACGATGGCGTTGAGCTTGCCGCGTTCGATCAACGGAATTTGGCTGACGCCGTGCTCGCGCATCAAGGCGACGATGTCGCGAAGTTTGGCGTCCGCCAATGCGGTGACCGGCTTGGCCTTGCTGGTTTTCAGCAATTCTTCGACGAAGCCCAATTCCTGCTTGGTTTCGCTGAAACCCTTTTCAGCCATCCACTCGTCGTTCAAGAACTTCGAAACGTAGCGGTTGCCGTGATCGGGCAGCACGGTGATGACGACCTTTCCCGGGCCCAATTCCTTGGCGATCTCCAACGCTACGTGAACGTTTGAGCCCGACGAGCCGCCGCAGAAGAGCCCCTCTTCCTTCACCAGGCGCCTGGCGGTGACGAAGCTGTCGCGGTCGTTCACCTGGCGCATGTCGTCGACGACGGAGAAATCCATAGCGCGGCATTCGATGTCCTCGCCGATGCCTTCAACCATGTAGACGTGCGCCGTCGGCAGCGTGCCGGTATGGAAGAGATGATAGTGCACCGAGCCTAGCGGGTCGGCGCCGATAATCTTCACGTTCGGCGCATGCTCCTTGAACCAGCGGCCGACGCCGGAGACGGTGCCGCCCGTGCCGGCGCCGCCGACGAAGGCGTCGAACTTGCCGCCGTCAGTATCTTCGTAGATCTCCTTGCCGGTCGACCAATAGTGCGCGTCGATATTCCACGGCGAGTGATACTGATCGACATAGAAGGCGCCGGGCGTGTCATCGGCGATTTTCTTGGCGACGTTGACATAGTGCTCGGGCGAATCGCCCGGCACATCGGTCGGCGTGATGATGACTTCGGCGCCGTAGGCTCTGAGCGAGTCCTGTTTTTCCTTGCTCATCTTGTCGGGCATCGTGAACACGCAGCGATAGCCTTTGATCGCCGCCGCCATGGCGAGGCCCTGGCCGGTATTGCCAGACGTGTTCTCGACGATGAGGCCGCCAGGCTTCAGGAGACCTGCGGCTTCGGCCTTCTCGATAATGTAAGCGGCCATGCGGTCTTTGATCGACCCCGCCGGGTTCAGATACTCGCACTTCACCCAGACTTCAGCCGAACCTTTCGGCACGATCTTGTTGAGCTTGACGAGCGGCGTCTTGCCGATGGCGGAAAGGATATTGGGCTTCAGATTCATGGGCGCGATGTAGCGCCTCGCGCGTCCTGTCGCCAGTGCCGAAAAGTGCGGAAAGTCGAAGTCAGGGCGCGCCGGCGAGAAAATCCAGGAGCGCGTCCCACGCGGCCGGTTCATCCAACAGCGGCGCATGGCCAATGTCGGGAATATCGACGGCCACGAGATCGGGTTTCATCGCGCGCATCTGCGCAACCACTTCGGGTGTGAGGATATCGGAGAGAGCGCCGCGGACCGAAAGCATCGGCTTTTGGATGAGACCCTGAAAGAGCGGCGTCAGATCCGCGGGCGGGGCATGTTCGATGTCGGCGAAGGCGAGCGCGATATGGGGATCGTAATCGGCTTCGACTTGCCCGTCTTCGCGCTGGCGGAAGGTGCGGTGCGCGAACGCCAGCCAAAAATCCTTGTCGTCGGCGCGCTGCGGGTAAGCCTGCAGCGCGATCTCGCGGACCGCCGCCGCAGCGGCGTCCCAATTCGGCAGCGGACGCACGCGGCCAACATAAGAGGCGATGCGTTTTAAGCCGTCCGCCTCCAGCTTCGGGCCGACATCGTTCAAGACTGAGGCGGCCACCCGCGCCGGCGCGATCATAGCCACCACCATGGTGATGATGCCGCCCATCGAAACGCCGATGAAGACCGCTTCGGCGATGTCGAGCTTATCCAAGAGCGAGACGACGTCCTGGGCGTAGACTGAGGGCGCATAATGGGCCGGGTCGGGATCGTTGGCGGACTTGCCGCGCCCGCGCATGTCCGGCGCAATGACGCGGCGGCCGAGCGCTGCGATGCGCGGCGCGACGATTTCAAAGTCGCGCGAATTGCGGGTGAGGCCATGGAGGCAGATCACCGGCAAACCGGTCGCCGGCATGAGCGGCGCGTAATCGCGCGCATAGAGCGCAAGGCCGTCCACCGTCGCGACAATGCGTTCTTCAAAGCCGCCGATCGTCCCGCCTGCGTCCATGTTCAGTCTCCGCGCTGGTCCTGCGTGAGTTGGCCTGCGGCGTCAACATTGGTCACCGCCGGCATCGCACGCAATCGCGCCCGCCAGTCGATGCTGGTTGTTCCCTGCCCGCATATGCGCACAACGATGTCGCCGCGGGCGCTGAATTGCTGAAAGCAAAGACCGCGAAACGCGCGCTGGCGGCCCAGTTCGCGCTCGACGCGGCGGCGCGCCGCCGCCTCGCGCCCGCCGCTCATCGCCAGGCGCTGTGCGCGCGCCAGGGGACCCTTCCCCCGCAAGCTGATGGCGAAGGCGCCAGGCGCGGGCTGGGGCGCCGCGCTCGCCGGCGCTGGCGGGCGAGGCGGCGCCCTCACCGCCGGACGCGCGGTCATAGCGAGGATGAGAGCAGCGCCGATCAGCGCGCCGCTCGCCACGATGCCGGATATGCGCAGCGCGCGGAGATCCATGCGCGAGACCGTGCCCCGCGCGGGGCTTGCGCGTAAAGTCAGGACGCGCAAGCCGCGAGAGGCGGCCCTTAACCCAAGCGCCGTTTCTGGCTTTCGATTTCCGACTTATATTCAAGCGCGGAGATGAGCATTTTCCCCCTTGCGGCGAACTTGGCGGGCGCCCGGCGCCCGGATGCGCCGCGCATCCGCACCGAGGACGAGGCGGTCCGGGTGTCGGGCGGGCCGGTGTTTCTGGCGGTCGAGGAATTGCCTGAGGCCTATGACACGCCGGAAGCAGCCGAGGCGGCGTTTCCTGATCTCTATGGCTCGGGCGTCTACGAATTGCTCTGGCGCGATGAGCATTGGCGCGTCGTCATGCGCTATTGGCGCCCGGCCCCGCCCGCTCCGGTCGCGCGCAATGGCGAGGCGGCGGCGAAGCGCCCGCTCGGCCACGCGCGCACGCCCGCCGATGCGCGCGCGCTCTTGGAGACGCCCGCGGAACTCGTGCAGGAAACCTTGCCGAACCTCTATATCGACCACAAGCAATTGCTGAAACGCTGGGGTGAACTGGTGCGCAGCGGCCTTGGCGAGATCGTCGAGCGAGAAGGCAAGTTCGCGCTGCGCATCACCTTCTGGCGGCCCATGCACGCACCCGGGGTCGCAGCGCCGCTTTCGCCCGCCGAACGCACTGAATTGGCCGAGCGACTTGCAGCCCCGCTGAAGGGAGACCTGCAACAGGCGGAGCTCGATATCGGGCTCTTCGAGGATCTGGCGCCGGAAAACCCCGATGTCGTGCTGGTGACGGAAGAAGGCGACGGGCGCTTCAGAGGCGATGTCTAAAGACTAAGCGGCCGGCGTCACGGGAACGCCGGCCGCTTACCCCGGGCGCCACGGGGGAGGGGTTAAACGCCCAGAGCTGGTTTGATTGCTTCGCGGCGGCTGATCTGCGCCATGTCGTCAAGCTGCGCCGACGCTTCGGCGCGGGTCACACGCGCAGCCGTCGCCAAAACGGGGGCCGGCGCCGATGCGAGGATTGCGCTTTTCATGTCGACGAATTCCTCGCCCGTAAAGTTGGGCGAACTCCCCGCCCTGGCGGCCAGCTATGATCCCCGCCGCTTGCCGGCGCCTGTCGGCCACCTTGCAAATTCGTCAGACACCTTTTCGCCCCAAAACCTTTTCGCCCCTCGCCCCAGAACCCTTTCGCGCCCCAGAACCTTTTCGCCCCAGAACCTTTTCGCCCCAGAACTAGGGGACCGGCGCGTGACCGCGTCTGACCGGCGCCTGACCGCCATATGACGGCTGCAAAGCCGATGCGCCGCCTGCTCGTCGCCCGCGCTCGGCCCGGACCGAAATGTCGCGGCCGCTTTGCAAGCGTGCGACCTTGAAAGCGCCGCAGATCGCGCGCCTGAACTAGGCGCTCGCGTGAGGGGTTCGCGTGGTCCATGTCTGATCGCATACTGGTCGTTGAGGACGATCCGGCCGCGGCCGAGTTCGTGATTAACGGCCTTCGCCAAGAGGGCTTCACCGTGGAGAGCGCGGCCAGCGGGCCGGACGCGCTCCATCTTGCCACCAGTGAGAAATTCGACGCCATTGTGCTCGACCGCAACCTGCCCGGCATGGACGGGCTCTCGGTGCTGAAGGCGCTGCGCGCGGCGCAAAACCGCACGCCGATCATCATCCTCTCCGCGATCGCCCATGCCGACGAGCGCGTCGCCGGCCTGCGCGCCGGCGCCCACGATTACCTCACCAAGCCGTTTTCGTTTTCCGAGCTGCACGCGCGGCTCGACAATCTGTTGGCGCAGCGCTCGGGCGGCGCCGACCGCGAGACGACGCTGAAGTGCGGCGACCTCGAACTCGACCGCTTGAAGCGCCGCGTCACCCGGGCCGGCAAGCCGATCGATCTCATGCAGCGCGAATTTCAGATTCTCGAGCTCTTGATGCGGCACAAGGACCGCGTCGTCACCCGCACGATGCTGTTGGAGCAAATCTGGGATTATCGTTTCGATCCCCACACCGGCCTGATCGACACCCATATCAGCCGGCTGCGCAAGAAGATCGACGGCGATGGCCAAAAGCCGCTGCTGCACACTTTGCGCAATATCGGCTACAGGCTTTCGGAACAGGATTAAAGCGGCCGATGATTTGGCGGGGGTATCTTCTATTCGTCGCGATTGCGGCGGCGGTGCTCATCATCATTTCGGCCTGCGCCGGGGCCTTGTGGCTGGTCGACGCCAGCGGCCAGTCGCTGATCACGCGGCTGGAGCGCGATTCCGCCACCACCGAACTGGAGCTTTATGTCGAGCTGCGCCGCGAAGAAGGATCGGCCGCCTTGGTGCGCGCCATCGCGCGCCATGCGCGCATCGCCGGCGAACACCATATCGTCGCGGTCGCCGATCCAAACGGCCATTTGCTCGCCGGCGATTTGAGCGCGTGGCCGCTTTTGCCCAGCGCCAATGTCGCCTGGGCGGCGGTTCCCACCAATGAGGGGCCCAACGCCATCCACGCAGCGGTGCGCACCTTGCCCGACGGCATGCGCCTGCTGGTTGGACGCGACGATTCCATGCATCACGCATTCTCCGACGCGGTGCTGCAAGTCGCCAAGCTCGCAATCATCATCGTGGCGCTCGCTTGCCTGCTGGCGCCCGGCGCGCTGATTGCAATCTCGGTGCGCAATGTGCGCGAACTGTCACGCACCGCCGAGCTGATTGCCGCCGGCCAGTTCGGCGCGCGCACGCCGACGCATGGCGGCTCCGGTCCGTTCGAAACCATCGCTCGCTCGCAAAACGCCATGCTCGACCGCATCGAGGACCTGGTCACCGGCTTGAAGACGGTGACCGACAGCCTCGCCCACGATCTGCGCACGCCGCTCGCCCGCCTGCGCTCGGCGCTCGAACGCGGCATCGCCGCCGAAGGCGAGGCGGCAAAGCAGGCGGCGCTGGACAACGCGCTCGGCGAGACCGAGCGCACCATCTTCGCCTTCTCCTCGCTGATCGACATCGCCCGCGCCGAGGGCGGCCTCTCGCGCGATGCGATGACCAAGGTCGATCTCGCCGCGCTCATGCGCGACGTGCGCGAACTGTTTCAGCCGCTGGCGGAGGAGTATGACGTCGAGCTTCACCTGGAGGAGCCGCGGGAGGAAGTGATCCTTGGCCACAAGCCGCTGCTGATGCAGGCGGTCAGCAACCTGGTGCACAACGCCATCAAATATTCCCCGCCCGGCACGCAGCTCTCGATGGAGCTGATCGCGCGCCGGCGATGAAGTGCGCATCGTCGTCGCCGATCGCGGCCCCGGCATTCCAGCCGACAAGCGCGCGCAAGCGGTGAAACGCTTCCAGCGCCTGGGGGCGGAAGGCGAACCGCCCGAAGGCGTGGGCCTGGGCTTGGCGATCGTCGAAGCGTGCGCGCACCTGCATCGCGGCACGCTTTCGCTGGAAGACAATAATCCGGGTCTGCGCGCAGCCCTGGTGCTGCACGCCTAGGCCGGCAGCGTCACCCGCACATGGCGCGCCGCCAGTATTGTCGAGGATGACGACATCGCCGCCATGGGCGCGCGCGATCGAGCGCGCCGCGGCAAGCCCCAACCCGGCGCCGCGCGTTCCCTGCTCGTTTAAGCGCACGAACGGCTCGAACACGCTTTCACGCTGATCGGCTGGAACGCCGGGACCATCGTCCTCGACATCGACGATGACCTCGCTCTCGCGGCGCTCCAGTTTGATGCGCGCGCTCGCCGCCATATTTCAGCGCATTATCGATCAGATTGCCGAACAGGCGCTTCAATCCCAGCGACTGGCCGGTGATGATGACGCGCTCCTCGCCGCTATACGTCACGTTGCGCCCATGCTCGGCGTGATCGTCCGCCAAACTCTGCAACAGCGCCGCCAAGATCGACCCGCACACGCGCCTCCTCCGCCGGATCGTCGCGGGCGAAGGCGATGAAGGAAGCCACCAAAGCCTCGACTTCGCCGATCTCCTTGGCCATGCGGTCGCGCTCTTCGGGCGGCGCGTTTTCGGCCGCCAGGCGCAGGCGCATCAGCGGCGTGCGCATATCGTGCGCGACCGCCGCCAGAGTCTTGGTGCGGTCGGCGATCAGTGCGCGTAGCCGCGCTTGCATGGTGTTGACGGCGCGCGCGGCCCCGCGCAGTTCGCGCGGCCCCTCCTCCACCACCGGCGCCGATTGCGGATCGACGCCGACCGCTTGCACGGCGTCGGCGAAATTCTGGATCGGCTTGGCCATCTGCCGCGCGAACAACAGCGCCATCAGCGAAAGCGCGGCGAGCGCGGCGGCGATGATCAGCGCGGCGCGGCCGATCCAGCCGAGCTCCGCCCAATTGCGGCCCTGGCGCATCGTCAGCCAGCGCCCATCCGGCAATTGCGCGCTGAATTCAAAACCGGAGATCAGCACCACGCCGTGCGGCGCCGGCGCGAACATCGGCGGCAAGGGCGGTGTCGGCGCAACCGGCGCCGCCGGCGCGGTCTGAGGCGTGCGGCTCGGCGCGCGCGGCGCACGCGGCGCCGCCGGCGGCGCAGGCGCCAGCGAGGGAGGTTCTGGCGCGGCTTCGGGGGTCTCGAGGACCACTCTTCTTTCAACCCGCGGCGGCGGCGGCGTCATCGGCGGCGACGCTTCGGGGGACGCACCGGAGGCGGTTTCGGGAATGGCCTCGGGAGAGGCCTCATTGGCGCCTCCGGCGCGGGCGTGCGGGCGTGGGGGGTGCGCACAAACATTTCGTTGTGCATGTCGATGTGCTCTTCGGCGTCGCGCACCCTGAAGACGAAGACGTCGCTGCGCGCAAATTGCGCGGCCGCCAGGCGCACTTGCTCGTGACGCAAGCCCAGATGCTGGGCGAGGCGCAGCGCGCATGGGCTCCATGAACGGCGAGGCTTCATCGTCGCTGGGAGGAAGGGCGGCGATGCCCCATTCCATCGCATCGCGGTCGGGCGGCCGCCCGAAGGCTCGGGTGGCGGCGTAGCCATCCTGGAAGTGTTGGGCGACCATATCGGCGCGCATCACATCCGGCGGCCGCGGCGGCAGCCAGATCACCACCGCGATAATGCCGACGAACGCCGACACGAACGCCAGCGCCACCAGCAATCCCAAGTGCGCCGCAATCGGAAGCCCGCGTTGCTCGCGCATCAGGCGCTCGGCTTGATGGCGAAGAGATAGCCCTCGCCGCGCACGGTGCGGATGATCTCGATGCCGCCCGGCCGTTCGAGTTTCTTGCGCAAGCGGCTGACTTGCACGTCGACGGCGCGATCGAACACGTCGGCGTCGTTTTCGAACGCGTAGTCAAGCAACTGTTCGCGCGTCAGCACACGCTGGGGATGCTCCACGAACGCGCGCAAGCAGCCGGAACTCGCCGGCGGAAAGCGGAATGACCACATCATCGGGATCGACCAGTTCGCGCCGCGCGATGTCGAGCCGGAAGCCGGCGAAGCGCCGCCGCTCGGCCGAAGGCGCCGCATCGGCGTCTTTGGCCCGCCGCAGCACCGCCCGCGCCCGCGCCACCAATTCGCGCGGATTGCAGGGCTTGGCCAGATAATCGTCGGCGCCGATTTCGAGGCCGACGATGCGATCGGCGTCGTCGCCCAGGGCCGAGAGCATGATGATGGGCGGGGCGCCCTTGCCGGACAGGCGCCTGCAGGCCGAGAGCCCATCCTCCCCCGGCATCATCAGATCGAGAACGATAAGGTCGGCGCCCTGCAACGACAGCGCCCGCTCCATCGAGGCGACGTCCGCGGCCGAATGCGCTGCAAAACCGGCGCGCTGGAATACCTCCACCAAGCCGTCGCGGATATCGCCGTCGTCATCGACGATCAGCACGCGCGGTGCGGGATTGATCTCTGCCATCGCCGCCATGACTAACGCCGCATCGCACCTTCTCAAACACAAAGGGTCCGATACGCGAACCCGATTGCGGCAATGTTTCAGGCCTGACGCACTGGGGAAACGGACGGGCGCCAAGCTCCCGCCCGTCATTCGCCCGTCAGGGGCGCTTCGCAAGAGGGGTAAATCACCATGAAATTCGCCATCGCCTTCGCCGTGGCTGCGCTGGGCGCGACCGGCGTCGCGGCCTACGCCGACCAGGCCAATCGCGTCATTATCCGACACCATGGCGGCGCCATGATGGACATGGACGCCAACCATGACGGCTGGCTCACCCGCGCCGAAGCGGCCGCTGGCGCCGATCGCATGTTCGATCATCTCGACACCAATCATGACGGGCGTCTGACCGACGCCGACCGCGCGCACATGGACGACGATGTCGATGTCCGCATCGGCGACGGCGAGGGCGCGCCGGGCGCCGATGACGAAAACTGCACGCGCTCCCGCGAGGGCAATCGCATCACCGTCATCTGCAATGGCGGCGGTGGGAGCGGCGGTGAGGGCGGCCAGCGGGTTGAGCGCCGGGTCATTATCCGCCCCGGCGATCACGCCGCGCCGCCCGCGCA
Source organism: uncultured Pseudomonadota bacterium (assembly GCA_963847165.1). Classification (GTDB taxonomy): domain Bacteria; phylum Pseudomonadota; class Alphaproteobacteria; order Caulobacterales; family Aquidulcibacteraceae; genus Vitreimonas. The sequence goes on along the minus strand of CAWJYY010000008.1, from coordinate 26,408 downwards.
AGGAGGGGCGCAAGCGGGGAACCAAGCGGGGAGCCATGTCGAACGCGAAGTCACCGTCATCACCCGCGACGGCGACGATGACGACGATATGGCCACACCCGAGCCGCCGGCCGTTCCGGAGGCGCCGCGCGCGCCGGCGCCGCCGCGCATCCCGCACCCGCCGCATCCGCCAATGTTCATGATGCTGATGGCCAATTCCGAGGAAATGGACACCAATCATGACGGCGCCATTTCGCGTGAGGAATTCCGGGCTCAGCAACTGCGTTTTTTCGATGCGAGCGACGCCAATGGCGATGGGCGTATCCGCTTTGAACCGCCCCCGGAACCGCCCGTCCCGCCGGCCCCGCCAGCGGCCCCGGTCGCTCCCGTCGCGCCGACGCCGCCGCCGACACCCCGGTAAAACAAGGGACTTGGCCCAGGTTTCAAGGGGTGTGACCGGCGGCACGGCGCCCCTTGCATCCAATCGCTAGGTTAACTGCATCAAGAGTTCAGACCACGCACAGTTTTGGGAGCCGGACATGATCAAGTTGATCGCCTTCGCCATCGCCTTCGCCATGTTCGTGCCAGTCGCCGCCACGGCCCTGAACCAAGCTGCTTTGATCGTCGCCTGATCCCCCAAACCCGCCAGCGACGATTAAAAACGGAAGGCGCGGATCTCCCCTAGGTCCGCGCCTTTTCGTTTGCGCGAAATCTCCGCTTCAAAGCCGCTTCAAAGCTCAAGTGAAAAATTTCTTCACCACGCGCATCCGCCGCAAGCTTGAGCTGCATCTGTCAATCGAACTCCAGAGAACTCCAGAGACAAATTCAAGAGAGACAAATTCAAGTAAGGGACGCCCAATGACCAAGATGCTTTCTTTCGCACTCGCTTTCATTCTGTTCGCGCCGGTCGCGCTTTCGATCGCCGCGCAAGCTGCGCGTATCGTCGGCTAATTCCAAAAACAACGAACTTCTGTCCACCTTCACGCGCGGGCCTTCGGGCCCGCGCCTTTTTTGTTTCGCGAGGCGCAAAAGCGGCGAGTGCAATCGCTAAAGAAAAAATTCACCACGCTCGCATCCGTCGACGCCGGCGGGGGCATCTCTCAATCAAAGAAATCAAACACGCCGGAGAATTTCAAATGGCCAAGACGCTCAACCTCACCCTCGCTTTTCTTCTGTTTGCGCCGATCGCCTTTGCGATAGCCATGCAAGCGGCGCATATCGTCGCCTAGTCCCCCTCCCTTAAAACAGGCGACGATCTAAGGCGCGGGTCCGGCCACGACCCGCGCCTTTCATCTTGTCCAATGCGCCGCTTAGTGCGCCGCGGGCTGAGCCGGCGGCTCGGGGAAGAAAGCTCCGGCAACGGTTGGGAAGACAATCGGGCTTTCATAACCCTCGGCGGAGACCGCCGAGACCCCGAAGAAATAATCGTCGATGATGATGTTTTCGAGCTTCAGCGTCGTCGCCGCCCCGGCGTCGCGATGATTGCTCCATTGCGGCTCGGTCGTGGCGCGCCACCAGACGCGATAGCTCGCCGCGCCCGGCGCGGGGCGCCATGTCAGCGTCGTATCGGAGCTCACCGCGCCCGCGATCGTCACCCCGCCGGCGGCGCGGGCGCTGCAGCAAGCGCGGCCATCGAGACGATGTTGAGCCGCGCCACCTGCGCGAGATAGTCGAAGTCGACGCCCTCGATGACGTCGCCATAGTGAACGCCGTTCTCGGTGCGCACATCCTGGTGCTGGCGATTGTAGTTCTCGACCGCCTCCGTCACCCGCACGGCCGGATAACCGGCCTCCAGCATGCGCACCTGATCGCCGCCGCGGCCGTAGCGGTCGGTGCGGTAGATCATCCGCACGTCGAAATTGGTGAGATAGCGATCGGCGAGGCGCGTCGATGAAGCGCGCCAGATTGCGCGATGGGCGAATCCACCTCGCCGCCATTGTAGCGGCGACGGTTGGCTTCCTCGGTCGTCTCCATCGCGCGCGTGCCCTCGGAGAACACCCGCACATGGGTGGCGTCATGCACGCCGTTGGCGGCTTCGCTGTTGCCGACGATGTCGTTGTTGAGATCGGCCTCGACCCGCCAATTATGGGCGCGGGCGTAGTCGGCCAGCACCTTGCCGCCATAAAGCCCCTGCTCCTCGCCCGAAAGCACCGCGAACACCAAGCGTCGCCGCGAAACGATGCTTCGACAGGACACGCGCCGCCTCGATCACCGCCGCTGTGCCCGAGCCGTCATCATTGGCGCCCGGCGCATCGCTGGTGGCGTTCATCGGATCGCTGACGCGGCTGTCGAGATGGCCGGAAATGACGATGACGCGGTCGGGATCGCTGGTCCCGCGCTGGATCGCCAGCACGTCCATGACTTCCGTCGCTGTCGGCAGCCGCTCGCCGGTGAATGTCTGCGATGGCGTCTCGATTTCAAGGCAGCCGCCGCATTGGCGCGAGATCGCTTGAAACTGGCTCGCCACCCAGCGCCGCGCCGCGCCGATGCCGCGCCGGTTGGAGCGCGTATCGGACATGGTGTGGCGGGTGCCGAAGCCGACCAGATGCTGGATCGTCGCGTGCAGCTGATCCTTGTCCACTTCGGAAACCACTTGCCGCAGCAATGGCTGATCGTTGTTCGCCGGCGGGCTCTGCGCTTGGCCCTGCGCAAGACCGGCCGTCAGACAAAACGCTGCGAGGAGTGGCCAAACACGCATGGAGTTCCCCTAGCCTGAATTACGGATGCGGACGCGAACATGCGCGCTCTGGCCATCGGCATCAACCACGCTCACATCGTAAAAACCAGGCGCGGTGGGTCGCCATATGGCGCGCCCGCTTGTCGCTTCTGTGGTCACACGCTCGCCTTGCGCGTACCACGTGAGCGGCGGGCGCCCCCGCGCGCTGACAGCGACAGCCCGCGCGAGTTTGGCCCGTAATCGAGCACGAGCACTTGCGTATTGCTCGGCGGGAAGAGGATCGCCAGATCGTCGCCGCCATCGGGTTCAAGGTGGGTGAGCGCCGGCGGCGCCGGCGCTTCGCGCCGCTCAGGCGCATGGGTGTTGTCGGAAGGCGCGCCAAGCAGATCGAACGCCTCGAACAGAATTGGCAGCGCTGCATCGCGGCCCGTGGCGCCCGGGCGCGGGGCGCCGTCGGGACGACCCACCCACACGCCGATGGCGTAGCCATTGCTCACGCCCAGCGACCATGCATCGCGGAAGCCGTACGAAGTGCCGGTCTTGAACGCGACTTCCGGCGCATCTCTGCGCCAGCTGCGAGGGCATGCGCCCAGCGACGCTTGGGCCGGTCGCTAGAATATTGAGCACGCGGCTGGCGGTCTCGGCGCGCACGAAGCGGCGCGAGAACGCGAACAATTCATCGGGTTGCGCCTGAAGCGGACGCGCTTGGCCGTAATCGCCGAGGGCTGCGTAAAGCTCGGTCAAATCCTCAAGGGTGATGCCGACGCCGCCCAGCGCCAGCGCCAGGCCGGGCTCGGCGTCGGCGCGGCGCGGCATATGGATTTGGGCGCCCGCATCGGTGAGCGCGGCTTGGAAGCGGCCCACGCCAATGCGATCGAGCGTCGCCACCGCCGGCAGATTGAGCGAATGGCGAAGCGCATCTTCAAGCGTCACATCGCCGTGGAAACGGCGATCGAAATTTTCCGGCAGATAGCCGCCAAACCGGCGCGGCGCGTCGCGCACCAGCGTCTCCGGCGCGGCGATCCCCTCATCGAAGGCGATCGCATAGAGGAAAGGCTTCAGCGTCGAACCCGGCGAACGGATCGCGCGCGTCATGTCGATATAGCCGCCGGCGCGATCGCGCCCCGCCCCGCCCACGCGTGCGCGAATTTCATGGCTCGCGACATCGACGGCGATGATCGCCACCTGTGCGTCGCGCTCCAGCGACACGGCGCGCCGGGCCGCCAACGCCTCGAGATCGCGCTGCAAGCGCGCGTCGATCGTGGAGTGGATGATGCTTTGTCCCGGATGCGCGGCGACCAATTCCTGCGCAGCGCTTGGGGCCGAATAGGGGAACGGCGCGCGCGATGGCGTCGGGCTCTGGCGGCCTTCGGCCGCGCGCGCGCGCGAAATCGCGCCGATGCGGACGAATTCGTCGAGCACATGGTTGCGCGCGGCGAGCGCGACCTGAGGACGGCGATCGGGCCGCCTGCCCTCCGGCGCCTGCGGCAGCGCGATCAACAGCGCCATTTCGGCATCGTCGAGCCATTGCGGATCGCGCTGGAAATAGGCGCGGCTCGCCGCGCGCACGCCTTCGAGATTGCCGCCATACGGCGTCATGGTGAGATAGGCGGCGAGGATTTGCCGCTTGCTCAGCCGCCGCTCGATCTGCAGCGCGCGGACGATCTCGATCAGCTTCGACTGAATGGTGCGCGGTCGCGGCTCGAGCAAACGCGCCAATTGCATGGTGATGGTCGAGCCGCCCTGGGTGACGCGCCGGGTGCGGAGGTACGCCGCGGTCGCGCGCGCCAACGCCATGGGATCGACGCCGGGATGCACCCAGAAGCGGGCGTCCTCGATCGCCACCAGGCGGCGCATGAATTCCGGATCGATTTCATCCAGCCGCGCTTCCAGGCGCCACTTGCCCTGCAGGAGTGGTGAACGCCATCAGCCATTCGCCGTTGCGGTCGACGACCACCGGCGACACCTCGCGCACGCGCTCGAGCGGCGGCGGAAACGCCAGATCGAGCGCGAACAGCGACAACATCAACGCAACCGCGCCCGCCGCCCAACGCTTTTGCGTTGCGTTGAGCGGCAGCGCGTACGGCGTTCCGCGGCGCCAGCTGCGTCGTTTCGCTCATCCGCCTCGCGGCGCGATAGTGATCGTGCCGGTGGATGTGCGCGCCATCACGCCTGGACGGTACATGTCCTCGACCTGCGCGGCGGGCAGCGTGTAGCGGCCCGGCGTCACCGCGCGCGCGATGTAGGCCCAGCGGAACGATGGTGCAGCGTCGCCGAGGCGACGTAGCGGTCATCCCGTTGCTCCTGCACTTGCGTGTAAGAGATCTCGCCGATCCACGCGAACGGCCCGTGCCGGGCGACGCCATCGCTAGTTGCGTTCCCGCGCCGTCCTCCGGATTGAGCAGGCTTTCGATTTCGAGGCCCGCCGGCAGAAGATCGACCAGCACTGTCGGGTACGAGCGCGCGCCTTCCGGCTGGCCCGAAAGCACGACGACAACGCGATCGCCTTGGCGGATCGAATTGAGATCGGCGAGCGTGCCGTCGAGGCGGAAGACGCGCTTGTCGATCGAGAAGCCCGCCGCCATCGCCGGCGGCGCCTGCAACGGCGCGCCCGCGCGCGACAGTCGAACGCCATACCGGTCCGCGCGCCAGGTTCTGGAACACCAAGCCCCGTTGCCAGACGGCTGTGCGTTCGACGACGATGCGCCGGTCGTTCATCGCCTGGCCGTTTAGCGATGACGTTCACCGGCCCCGAGCGCTGCAGCAACGCGTTCGCCGCGAGCAGCAATTGCACTTGCTCTTGCGTCATCAGCGTAGTTCGCATCCGGCGCATCGCGTTCGAGCCGCTGGCGCAAGCGATCGACCATCGCGGTGTCGCCGGCTTCCGCCGCCAAGCGCCATCACGCCCGACAAATCGCGCAACGGCGTTTGGTACCAATCGCCGATATTGCGATAGCCAAGCGCGCTTTCCGCCATCTGGAAGGCATGGCGCGAGCGCACGCGGTCGCCCATGAAGGCGAGCGCCGCGCCGATCTGCGCGCGCGCCAACGGCGAAGGTTCGTCGTTCAAGCGCGTGTCGTGGAAGTAGCGCAACTGGCCGATGTCGGCCTGCCCTGCGCGCGCCAGCACGTAGAGCGCGTACGCCGCCGAGCGCGAGCGCAACAGCTCCTTGGTGTCGTTGGAGCCCGGCCATGCATAGACTTCGGACTGGTAGCCGACCGAGCCGAAATCATTCAGCCGCGCCACGCGCCGCAGCGCGCCGTAGGCCTGCTCCATCGGCGCGCGCGGCACCGCGTAGCCCGCCTGTTGCGCGCGATAGAGGAAGTCGGTGACGTAGGCGCCGAGCCATGGCGTCGCCTCGCCGTCGCCGGCGTGCCAGAGGCCGAAGGCGCCGTCCGGCCCTTCGCGATCGAGCAATGTCGTCACCGAATCCTGCACCCGGTTGTGGATGCGCGGATCGACGCTGCGGTTCGCTTCCGAACGCAGCGTGTTGTAATAGAGCAGCGGCATCGCCACCGACGTCATCTGCTCCGAGCAGCCGTACGGATAACGCCAGAGCGCATCCAACAGCGGCACTGGATCCATCCCCGCCAAGTTCGAGAACGAGATCGACGCGCGTCGCATCCGGCTGGAACGTCGCCAAGCGCATCGCGCGGCGCCTGCCACTGCGCGCGCGGCGCAAGCGGCGCGGTATCGACGAGCGTGATCGGCAGGAACGCCGCGCGCGTCTGGATATCGTAACTTCGCTGGATCGGCGTAAAGCCGTTCGGCCCTTCGAGCCGCAGCGTGATGTGCGCCGACGCCGAGCCCGCCGCCAGTGATCGGGATGAGCGCCGTTTGCCGCTGGCCGCGCTCGAGCTGGAAGCGGCGAGCGGCTTGCTGCACGTGCGCCGTGGGCGAGCCGCCCACCGTCACCGTGTAGGCGCCGGGCGGACCTTCGACGTTGTCGATGTTGAGCGCGCCTTGCGCCTCGATCGCCCGGCGAGAGGAAGCGCGGCAGGATCATTTCCGCGACCACCGGATCGCGCACGATCAATTCCTGCGCATCCTGGCCGACCGCGGTTTCGCTCCACGCCACCGCCATCAGCCGCAGCGTGCCGTTGAAGTCCGGCACGTCGATCGGAATGACGGCGCGGCCGCCGTGCACTTCGACGATGTCGGAGAAGATGGCGACGGTTCGCGTCGGCACGACAGTGAGGCCTTCGCCGCCGAGATTGTCGCCGCCCTGACGCGCCGACTGCCGGCGCGCCGAGGTTCGGATTGAGCAAGCGCCCGTAATCGTCGCGCGTATCGACGCCCAAGCGCGCGCCGGCCGAAGAAATAATTGACCGGGTTGGGGCTGTCGTACTTGGTGATGTTGAGGATGCCCTCGTCCACCATGGCGATGGCGACGCGCACATGCTCGCCGACCGGCGCGTTGCTGACGTCGACCGGCACATTGATGTGGGTGTTCGGCCGCACTTGTGCCCGAGACCGCGGCCGGCGTGCACTTGCAGCGTGCGCGCTGGCCATATCGACGGGCACGTAAGCAACGCCGATGGCGCGGCGCGGCACCGGCAAGTTCACCGGATCGCGCGGCGTCATCACCGTGACCAGCACGTAAGCGCCCGAGCCCCAATCCTGGTTGACGCCAAGATCGATGGTGGTGCCGCGCGGCGTCACGTGCATGGTGCGGGTTTCGATCACGCGATCGGTCGCCACCACGATTTGCGCTTCGCCTTCGTACGGCGCGCGGATTTGCACTGCGCGCACGGCCGCCCGGGCGCGTCGCCTGCGTTGGCGGCACGACGCTCACCATGTCCGGCGTTTGATCGTCGTCGGCGGGGCCGCCCCAGCCGACGCCGAAGCGCTGCGAGGTCACCGCGCCGCTCGCGTCGTCGGTGACGATCAGGCGATACGAGCCGTCGCGCAGGCCATCCTTGGCGATGCGCAGCGGCTGGCCTGGGCCGATATTGACGGTCGCGCCGTCGACTGGAATGTCGCGGCCGGTGCGACGCCATCGCCATTGGCCGCCGTCGAGATACCAATCGTAGCTCCAGTCTTCGCGCACGAGCTGCCATTGCACGCCGTTCACGCCGACGCGTTGGCCCTGCGCGTTCACCGCGATCACGTCATAAGCGACGCGTTCGCCGGCGCCGGCGCGGCGGTTTTCGAACGTCGGCTTCAGGCCGATATAGACGTTCGACAGTCGCACCGGCACCGCGAAGCTCTCACGCACCATGCGTCCGCCCGGATCGGCGACGCTGGCGACGATGCGCGCGCGCAGCGGCAGCGTCGTGTGCGGCTGTGTTCTGCAATTGCCAGCAGCAATTGCGCGTGGCCTTGGCCATCGGTCACCGAACCCGGCAGCTGGAAGACTTGCTCGTCAAAGCTCTCGTCGGCGCGGCCGAACGAATAGCCTTGCTGATCCGGGAACGGATTGGGGTCGACCATCAGCCGCCCTTCGGCCTCGACATTGAGGCCCGCGCCCGGCGCGCCGTACAAGAAGTCCGCCTGCACGCCGACCGCCTGGCTTTGGCCTGCGCGCATGACGAAATGCTGCGCCTGCAATTGCTCTTCGGTCGGGCTGAAGCGCACGCGCAAACGCTGCGGCACGAAATCTTCGACCGACCAGCTGACATTGCCGGCGACCGCGTCTTGGCCGTCGACAGTCAGTTCGGCGCGCCATTGTCCACGCGGCGCGCCGCGATCGATCTGCGATGTTCTTGGCGATGGCGCCGCCATTGCCGGCCGGCTCCATGCGAATGCGCCGCGCTTCGGTGCCGTTGGGACGATAGACGACAAGCGTCGAAGGCCGGTCGGCGATGGCGCGCCCGATCTGATCGCGGATAAGGCCGATCAAGCGCACGGTTTCGCCGGGGCGATAGACGCCGCGCTCGGTGTAGACGATACGCGTCGATGTTGCCGGGCGTGTGGCGCCCGTCGATGCCGCGATCGGAGAGATCGAGCGCGGGACGCTGCAGATCCTGCGCCGCGAAATCGCCTTGCGCGCCGTAAGCCATCACATAGCGCGCTTGTGCCGGGCCATCGCCATGGATCAGCGCGTCGTCGAAGTGCACGCGGCCGTTGCCGTCGGTGCGCGCCCGCGCCAGCTCTTCATTGTTCTGCGCGATCAGCGTCATGGTGACGCCCGCCATCGGGCGCGCCGTGCGCAGCGAGCGCACGATCACGTCCATGCCGGTCGCGCCGGAGAAGCTCTGCAGCGCCATATCGGTGTAGAGAATCCAGCGGAACGCCGAGGCTGGGCTATCGGTGTCGCTATCTTCCTCGTCGCGCCGCCCTGCACGCTGGCCGGCGCCGGGCGAGCCGTCGCGCACCTTCACGATATATGCGCCCGGCCGCAATTCATGCAGCGCCGAACCCAGCGCAAACACCGTGGTGATCGCGATGTTGCGGCGGTTGCGCGTGTCGATATTGATTTCGCCTTGATAGACGCGCACGCCGACATTGCTGCCGGCGTCGTTGAATTCCCAATTGCCGTAGCCGCCTTCGTCGTTCTGCGAGCCTTGGCGAATTTCGTATTGCGACAGGATGCGATCGGGCACGCGCAGCACTTCGATCTTCAGCTTCGAAACGTTGACGGTTTCGATGGCGATGCCGTCCGCTTCAGCGCGCGGCAGAATGATGCCGCCGCCGGCAAAGCCGACGTAAGCCGGGCGATCGCCGAAGGTGAGCGTGAAGGTCTCGTCGTATCGTGCGTGCGTTCGCCGCTGCCGACGGCAAACCTTGGCGTGACGGTGACTTGGCGTTCCGGATTGAGCGGCAGGCCGCCGAGGCACAAGCAGATTGCCGGACACGTCCACTGAATAGGGCGCGGCCGGATCCATGCGTGAGATAGTCGGCGTAATGGATCGACGGCATCGCGCGAGAGATTTTGCGAGAACTCCAAGCACGCGCGCGGCGTTGCTTGATTCATTTCCGTGCGCAGACGCACGAATTGCATGCCCGCGACGTGCGGCACGCCCGCGCGCGGCGCGTTCGCGGCGCGCACCGGCTGCGATGAACCGACAGTGCCGACGGCGCCAAGATTGAAGACCGGGCCGCCGCCGCCGCCGCGCCCAAGAACCGCGCCGCCCCACAAGCCGACAAGCAACGCAAGCGCTGTCGACAAAATCGTGTTGCGGTTGGCGACAGCGAAGTCGCGCATTTGCGCATAAGCGCGGCAGCCGCAGCTTGCGTGGATCAAGCCGCTCGAAGAGCGATTTCCAATTGAACGCCATCTCGCGCGTCCTCCCGTCCGCCCGGACGAGCGTCATGCTTGCCCGAGGCTCGCGCACCCCGCAAGGAGCATTAAATTCCGGCAAAGTATTGTCGGACGCCCCAGTTGCTGTGCGCTTCGCGACGTGTTTCAACAGCGGAAATAGAAAAATGACGCAGGCGGCGCCTTTGCGCGCGCCATGCGGGAGGACAAACGCATGACCGCCGACGGCGCCAAGCCCGGATTTCCCAGCCATGTCCATCGAGCAGGCGCACGCCATGCTCACCGCGCCCGGCACCATGCTGGAGGTCGGCGAAGAGACTATCCGCGGCGTCAAGCTGAAGGTCTGGAAGAACGCGCCGCCGACGTTGAACGCGATTTTCGAGCTGGCCGCCGCCTTCGGCCCCGCGCGATCACCTGGTTCTGGACGACGAGCGCGCCACCATCGCCGCATTCCGCGCCGCCGCAATCACCATGGCGCGCAGGTTGATCGATGACGGGGTCAAACCCGGCGACCGCGTCGCCATCATCATGCGCAACCTGCCCGAATGGCCGGTGGCGTTCTGGGGCGGCGTGCTTGGCCGGCGCGATCGTCACGCCGCTGAATGCCTGGTGGACCGGCCCGGAGCTCGAATACGGGCTGCAGGAATTCAGGCGCTTCGATCGTCGTCATGGATATCGAGCGCTACGAGCGCGTGCGCGAGCACCTGCGATAACTGCCCCGCCATCCGAAAAGTCTATGTCTCGCGCGCCGGCGAAGAGCTGGCCGACCCCGAGGTCACGCGGCTCGAAAGCGTGATCGGCAAGACCAATTCCTGGTCATCGCTGATCGCCGGTGGCGCGCGGCGGCGAAGACCCGTTCCCGCTCCGCAAGCCGGATGACGATGTCGGCCTCTTCTACACCTCGGGCACCACCGGCAATCCGAAGGGCGCGGTGATCTCGCACCGCAACATCATCTCCAACATGTTCAACTCCGCCTCAGCCCAGGCGCGGGCTTTCCTGCGCCGCGGCGAAGCCCCGCCCGCGCCCGATCCGACCGCGCCGCAGAAGGCGTTTCTGCTTTCAGTGCCGTTCTTCCACGCCACCGGCTGTTTTGCGGTGATGATCCCGGCCTTCATGGCGGGCCACAAAATCGTGCTGCAGCGGCGCTGGGATTGCGACGCCGCGCTCGAAATCATGCAGCGCGAGCGCATCACCCATTTCGGCGGCGTGCCGACGATCGCCTGGCAAGTGCTCGAAAACCCGCGCTCGATCAATACGACCTCTCCTCGGTCGAGAGCGTCGCCTATGGCGGCGCGCCGGCGGCGCCGGAATTGGTCAAGCGGCTCAAGGAGAACTTCCCGAAATCGACCGCCGGCCAAGGTTGGGGAATGACCGAGACCTCCGCCACCGCCGTCTCCAACACGGCCGAAGATTACGAACGCAAACCCGCCAGCACCGGCGTCGCCTCCGCCACCGGCGAACTCAAGATTGTCGGCGACAAGGGCCAGACGCTGGCGGCCCGGCGAAGTCGGCGAAGTTTGGTATCAGCGGTCCGATCGTCGTGCGCGGCTATTGGAATAATGAGAAGGCGACCGCCGAGACCTTCATCGACGGCTGGATCAAGACCGGCGATCTCGCCAAGCTCGACGAAGAGGGCTTCCTCTACATCGTCGACCGCGCCAAGGACATGCTGATCCGCGGCGGCGAAAACATCTACTGCGTCGAAGTCGAAAACGCGCTCTACGATCATCCCGCGGTGATGGACGCGGCCGTCATCGGCCGTCCGCACCATACGCTCGGCGAAGAGCCGATCGCGGTGGTGCATTTAAAGCCGGGCGCGACCGCGACGGTCGAAGAGCTTCGCCACTTCGTCGCGCAAAAGACTCGCCGCGTTCAAAGTGCCGGTCGACGTGATCTTCTGGCCCGAGACGCTGCCGCGCAACGCCAACGGCAAGATCGTGAAGAAGGAACTCAAAGAGCGCTTGAAGAACGCGGCGTTCTGATCGCCCTTGCAATCAGACTTGTCGCGCGGCAATCTCTGGGCTCGAGGAGGCGTCCATGACCAAGATCGTCTATCACATCATCCAGCACGACGGCGGCTGGGCGTTCAAGCTCGGCGACACGATTTCCGAGACCTTCAGATCGCATGACGCAGCCTACGCCGCAGCCAAGCGCGTGGCGCTCGAGCAGATGCGGCCAGGCGAGACGGCGGGCATATCGTGGGAAGACCAGCGCGGGCGCTGGCACGATGAAATCTCCACCGGCGATGATCGTCCCGACGTCGAAGTCGAAGACGATTGATGGAAGATTGGCGCCAGTGGGCGGTGCGCGCGGCTGAGTGGGGCGCAGATTATCGCGCGCGTTTGCGCGAGCTGCCGGTGCGGCCAAACGTGCAACCCGGCGAGATCGCCGCACAGATTGCGCGCCTCCCCGCCGGAGCGAGCTGAAGCGTTCGCGACCATCTTCGCCGATTTCGAACGCATCATCGCGCCGGGCATGACCAATTGGCAGCACCCGCGCTTCTTCGCCTACTTCGCCTCCAATTCCGCGCCGCCCTCGCTGATCGCGGAATATCTGGCGAGCGCGATCAATGCGGTGTGCATGCTTTGGCAGACCTCGCCGGCGGCGACCGAGCTTGAGACCAAGGCGATCGACTGGCTGCGGCAAGCGTTCGGCTTGCCCGAAGGTTTCAAGGGCTGCATCCAAGACACCGCCTCCACCGCAACCCTGGCCGCGGTGCTGGTCATGCGCGAGCGCGCGCTCGATTTCGACGGCAACAAGACCGGTCTTGAGCGGGGCGCCGCGTCTGCGCATCTATTGCTCAGCCGAAGCGCACAGCTCCATTGATCGCGCGATCTGGTTTTCCGGCATCGGCGCCGACAATCTGGTGCGCATTCCGATCAAAGGCCCGCTGCGCGGCGCCGATCCGGAGGCTTTGCGCCAACTCATCCGCGACGACATCGCCGCCGGCTACAAGCCCGCCGGCATCATCGCCAATGTCGGCGCAACCGGGCGTCGGCGCCAGCGACCCGGTGGCCGAACTCGTCGCCATCGCGCGCGAGCTCGATCTTTATACCCATGTCGATGCGGCGTGGGCGGGCTCGGCGATGATCTGCCCTGAGTTTCGCCCGCTCTGGGCCGGCGTCGAAGGCGCCGACTCGCATCGTCGATCAATCCGCACAAATGGCTGGGCGCGCAAATCCACTGCACCGCCCATTTCGTGGCGACCCCGCCTCGCTCACGCGCACGCTGGCGGCGCGGCCTGATTATTTGCACACGCTGGGGCACGACGAAGTGGTCAATTACAGCGAATGGGGCATGCCGCTTGGCCGCCAATTTCGCGCGCTCAAGGTCTGGTTCCTGCTGCGCGCTTACGGGCTTCAGGGCCTGCGCACGATGATCCGCAACCACGTCGCCTGGTCGCGCGAACTCTGCGACAAGCTCCGCGGCGCGCCAAGATTTCGAGATCGTCACCGAGCCCGCTGCTTCGCTCTTCTCGTTTCGCTATGCGCCCGCCGGCATCGCGACGCCCCGATCTCGACGCCCTCAATCTCAAACTCGTCGAGGCCATCAATAGCGACGGGCGCATCTATCTCACCCAAACCCGCGTCGACGGCCGCGTCGCCATCCGCTTCCAAGTCGGTCAGTTCGAATGCACGCGCGAGGACGTGATCGACGCTTATGACGTGATCACCGAGATCGCGGCGCGACTGTGAGCTATCGCCGCTTGCGTCGCCCTCTCTTAGAGCGTCGCCAGCCAATCGATGATGAGGCCGGTGGTCTCCTCCGCCGCTTCCTGCTGCGTCCAGTGGCCGATGCCGGGGAGGATGTGCACGCCGCGCACATCGGTGCAATTGTCCTTCAGCCGCGCCTCCGCTTGCGCCGCATCGCCGCCGAACATCCTCAGCACCAGATCGCGATCGCCGCAGATAAACAGCGATGGCTGATGCACCTTGGGGTCGGCGATGGTTTGCATATGAGCCCAATCGCGATCGCCGTTGCGATAGCGATTGAGCGGGCCGCGGAAGCCCGAATGCTTCGAACTCGTTCACGTAATAGTCGATGTCGGCGCCGCTCAGCCAGGACGGAAACACCTCGGGATCGATCATGCCGGTCAGGAGATCCTCGCCATGCTTCTTCTCTCTGCCGCCCCACGCCAAGCCGGCCTCGCCGCAACCGGAATAATAGAGCTTGCGCAAGGCGCTGCGCACGTCGGCCTCGAACGCCGCCTCGGCGACGCCTTCGTCTTGGAAATAGACCATGTAAAAGAAGCGGCCCTGATCGGTGAACATCGCTTTCATGATCTGCGTGAGCGGCGCCGGCGGCACGCCGTAATAGGGCACCGAGAGGCCGGCGACGGCGCGCACCTTGTCGGGATGGAGGACGGCTGTGTGCCACGCGATCGGCGCGCCCCAATCGTGGCCGATGAGCACCGCCGGCTGACCGGGCGACAAGGCGTCGATGACGGCGGCGACATCCCCGGTCATCGCCTTCATCGAATAGGCCTCGACCGGGTGCGGCTTGTCGGATCCGCCATAGCCGCGCACATCGATGGCGCACGCGGTGAAGCCGGCGGCCGCGAGCGGCGCCATCTGGTGGCGGTATGAGTACCAGCTTTCCGGAAAGCCATGCACCATGACCACAAGCGGACCCTCTCCCGCTATGGCGGCGCGGATTTTGACGCCGTTGGCGTCGATGATGCGAAAGCTAGGCTCTGTCATTGTAGGTCCGATGGCAGCGTGGGTTGATCGAGAATGGAGATATAGGCGCGCCAGTGCGCGGCGTTATCGGCGCCCTGGCGGTTGGCGTAGGCGCGGATCAGGTCTTCACCGCTCACATAATTGATGACGTAAGAGCGATAGTGATCGATGAACGCCACCGATTGGGCGGCGCGGTCGTGGCTCATGAGCAGATAGTGTTGCAGGAGCTCGATGGCGCGGTCGCGGTCGATCTGATTGTCTAGATATTGCTGGGCGATGGTGAGACGCGCGCCGTCGAGTTGCTTGACGGCGTCGGCGAACGCTTCGAACGCCGGGGCGCTCAAGGGATTGAGCCCAGCCAGCGGATAAAGCGTCGCCTGCTCGAATTGCAGCCGCTCTTGGCCGGAAAACGCAAGCTCGACGCCAAAATCGCCGCCGCCTTCGTTCAGCGGCCCTTGCGGTGAGAATAAGGGCGCGACCGAATATTCGACGTAGCCGTTCTGGCGATAGAGCTTCTCGGCGTAGATGCCCTGCACATGGTGGCCGGGATAGCCTTCATGGCAGCCGAGCAGGATGGCGCGATCAATGGTGATCGGCAGATCGGTATTGACCTGGATTTCGCTCTGATTGTGGCCCTTGTAATAATTGTAGGCGCTCCAGCTTTGATGGTTGACGAAGGTGAGCGCGAAATGCTCGCCCTGGGGCAGCGCGATGTGGGCGAGCGTGCGGCGGCGGCATTCATCGATGGCCGCGTTCATCACCGCCTCCAGCCGCGCGCGCGGGATGGTGTAGCGATTGCGGAAGGCCTCGACGCGGGCGGCCAGATCCCCTGAGCCCGGCGCAAGCGATTGCACGCGCGCAAGAATAGGGTCGTAATAACTCAACGGGCGGATCTCGGGGCGCAACGCAAACAGACGTTCGGCTTCATCCTGGAACGGCGCGCGGGCGCCATCCATCATATCGAGCCGAAAGCGAGCGCTGGCGATGTAAGCGGCGAGCGTGTGGGCGCGGCGGCGGGTGGCGGCGTCGTGCGCGGCGTGCTCGGCGGCCTGCACTTGGGCGTGCAACCCATCCATGACCGTCTTTAGCTGCGCGGTCGTGCGTGGATGGGCTTCGGCCTGGGTCTTCCATTCCGGCGGGCCGTAATAGGCGTCGATATAGCCCTCTTCGTGGGTCCCCATTTCGAGCGAGGCGCGCACATATTGCTCGGCGAGCGCGTTGAGCGATGGCGCGCTCGGTTGAGGCGGCGCGCAGCCGAGAAGCGCCAATGCGGCGAGCGCGATAAGTGAACGCATGCGAAAACGTGCCCCTCCTCGCTTCTACGTTAGCGCAGAAATGCCCGCGCTCCAGAGCGTTTCGTCGCGTCAGCCCTGTTCCTCGCCCATGGCTTCGGCGGCTTCTTCGTTAAGCGCTTTGGTGTCGCGGCGCGGCGCCCGATAGGGCTCCGGCTGCGGCGTTTGCTGGTTGTTGCGCATAAGCGCGCGCCCGGCGGTCAGGCCGCCGGTGAGCTGCAGCGCGAAGCGTTCGGCGTCGCGGGAACGCACATCCTCGATGGTTTCCGCGACATCGACGTCGTTTACGCCCAAATCGCGCAGCACGGCGGCGCCGAAGGCCAGGGCGGACTCGAATGTCTCGCGGATTTCGTAATCGACGCCGGCTTTCACCAGACGCAGCGAATGGCCGCGATCGAAAGCGCGCGCGAAGATCTTGGCGTGGGGAAATTCGGATTTGACCAGGGCGACAATGCGGTCGGTCACGTCCGGCTTGTCGACGCAGATGCAGATGGCCTCCGCGCGCCCCGCGCCCGAGGCGCGCAGCACATCGAGGCGGGCGCCGTCGCCATAATAGACTTTGAAGCCGAAATTGCCGGCCGCCCGGATCATTTCCACGTCGGTCTCGATGAGCGAAACGTCGACATCGCGCGCCAATAGCGCCTGGCTGACGACTTGCGCGAAGCGCCCGAAGCCGATGAACAGCACGCGCGCGGAAAGGTCGTGGGCGTCTTCTATGCCGTCGCGCGAGGCTTCCGGGACCGGCGTCAGGCGCCGCTCCAGCATCGCCAAGAACGGCGCAAGCGCCATCGAGAAGATCACCACTGCGGTCATGATCGCAGCGACGCGGGCGTCGAGCACGCCAGCGATGAGGGCGGCGCCATAGAGGACGAACGCGAATTCGCCGCCTTGCGCAAACAGCACGGCGCGATGCACGGCTTCGCGGTGATCGGCCTTGAAGAAGCGCGCGACCGCGTAAACGGCGCCGCCCTGAACCGCCATGAACAGCGCCACGCCGATCAGGATCGTCCGCCAATCGGCGATCACCAGCGCCAGATTGAGCGTCATGCCGACGCCCATGAAGAAGAGCCCGAGCAGCAAACCGCGGAACGGTTCGATATCGGCCTCGAGCTGATGGCGAAATGAAGATTCCGACAACAGCACGCCCGCGAGAAATGCGCCCGTCGCCATCGAGAGCCCGCCCCATTGCATGAACAGCGCAGCGCCCAATACGACAAGCAGCGCGGCCGCCGTCATCACTTCGCGGGCGCCGACATTGGCGAGGATGGCGAACAGCGGGTTGAGCAGATAGCGGCCAACCGCGAACACGGCGGCGACCGCCGCGAGCGCAAGAGCCGCACTTTGCCAGGGCGGCGGGCTGTTGGCGGGGCCATGTCCGCTGGCCGCGGCGATGAGCGCCACCAGCGCCAGCAGCGGCACGATGGCCAAGTCTTCAAGCAGCAGGATCGAGGTGATGCGCTGGCCGGCCGGCGTCGCCACTTCGCCGGCGTCCTCCATCGTCTTCATGATGATGGCGGTCGACGACATCACAAAGCCCATTGCAGCGATGAGCGCCGCCGCGAACGGCAATCCGGCGATCACGCCCACCCCCGTCAGCGCCGCCCCGGAGACGATCACTTGGGTGACGCCAAGGCCGAAGATTTCGCGGCGCAGCTTCCACAATTTTCCGGGCCGCATTTCGAGCCCGATCAAGAACAAGAACATCACCACGCCGAGTTCGGCCACGCTCAGGATCGCGCCCGGATCGGTGATGACCTTGAGTGCGTGGGGGCCGATCAGCACGCCGGCGGCGAGGTAGCCGAGCACCGAGCCCAACCCCAGGCGCATGAAAATCGGCGCAGCGACAACGCCCGCGCCCAGAAGCGCCACCGCGCGCGCCAGTTCCAGCCCTACTTGTTCGTGGCCCATTCGCCTCACCCTATCGCTCAACCTGGAGGGTGGGGCCTCCTAGCACGAGATGAAAGGTTGCGGCGCCGAACACGTCGCCGACACGTTGGAAGGGCCGCGAATCATCTATGTTCCGGGCTTCCCTCACGGAGCGCGAGATGATCGAGAACACGAAGCTGACGGCGCTTGTCGCCTCGCGCATCTGCCACGACATGGTCGAGCCGATGTCGGCGATCATCCAGGGGCTGGAGATGATCAAGGACGGCGACGGCAAGCCCGATCCAGACGCCTTGTCGCTGTTGGATAACGGCGTCGGCAAGGCGTGGGCGAAGCTCGAATTCTTTCGCTTCGCCATGGCCGGGGCCACGGCCGAGGGGGATTCAACACTCGAGGAAGGCCGCGCCGTCGCCGACAAGCTCTATGGCGTGCTGAAGCCGGAGCTGATCTGGAATGCGCCAAACGTGGCGATGCCCAGGCCGGCGGTGCGGGTGATCGTGAATTTGTTGCTCATCGCCAACGAGTGCTTGCCGCGGGGCGGCACGGTGGAGCTGACGGCGGCGAAGACCGATGAGGGCGGCGAGGTCGTTGTCACCGCGAAAGGGCCGCGCGCGAAATTGCGCGAGGCGACCGCGATGGCGTTGCGCGGGGATGAGGGCGAGCTTTCGGGGCACACGATTCAGCCGACGCTGACGGGGCTCTTGGCTCGGCAGGGCGGCGTCGAGCTCATCGCGCGCGAGGGCGAGGAGCAGGTGGCGTTGGTGGCGCGCTCGGCCAACTTCAAGCTCTGAAGGCTTCGTTAACCGGCTGCGGCCGACACTTTCCGGCGATTCCGCCGGAGCTTGCCAATGAGACGCTGTCTCGTCGTCGACGATAGCCGCGTGATCCGCAAGGTCGCGCGGCGGATCCTTGAGGACATGCGCTTTGAGATCGAGGAGGCGGCCGACGGGCTTGAGGCGCTGCAGGCGTGCCGGCGCCAGATGCCGGACGCGATTTTGCTCGATTGGACCATGCCGGTGATGAGCGGCATCGAATTCCTGCGCCAGCTCCGCCAGGAGCCGAACGGCGATAAGCCGACGGTGGTGTTCTGCACGACGGAAAATGACGTCGAACGGATCAGCGAGGCGCTCAAAGCCGGGGCCGACGAATACATGATGAAGCCGTTTGACGGCGACATCCTGCATTCGAAGTTCGCCGAAGCGGGCCTCATCTGATGCTCAGCGAGGCGGAGTTCGCCCTCATCGCCCGCGAAGTGAAAGCGCGCTCGGGTGCGCTGATCACGCGCGAGATGGCGGGCGCGGCCGAAATGCGGCTGCAGCCGATCGCGCGGCGCGAAAACTTCGCCAGCGTCGGGGAATTGATCGCGGCGGCGCGGATCCGGCCCGACGGCTATTTCTGGACGCAGATCACCGACGCGCTGGCGCTTTGCGAGACGCGCTTCTTCCGCGACCGCCAGATCTTTGCGCGGCTCGCAAGCGAGATCATTCCGGCCGCGCTGACCCGGCGCGGGCATGAGCGGGCGCGGATCTGGTGCGCGGGCGTGGCGACCGGCCAAGAAGCCTACTCGATCGCCATGATCATCGAAGACATGCGCGCCGAGGGGATCAATCCAGCCGCCGAGATCGTCGCCAGCGATTTTTCCGAGCGCCTGCTCGATAAGGCGCGGGCTGGGCTTTACACGCAGTTCGAAGTGCAGCGCGGCCTGCCGATCAGGAAACTGATCTCGCATTTCGAGAAGGCCGGCGATCTGTGGCGCATTTCCGATCGCCTGCGCGCCAGCGTGCGGTTCGAGAGCCACAATCTCATGAAGCACCCCGGCGAACTCGGGCGCTTCGACATCATCATGCTGGCGCACGTGCTTTCGTCGTTCGATCCGATGATGCGGGCTGAGGTGCTGACGCGACTGGCCGATGCGCTGGCGACGGACGGCGTGATCGTGCTGGGCGCGGGTGAAACTCCGCCTGAGGGCGTCGAGGGCTTCAGCTTCGCCGATGGCGTGCTTACACGCGCCAAAGACGCGCGCGCCGCAGCATAAGAGGCAAAGCCTTGAGCCCATGGGGCGGCGCGGGCCCTCGGCTCAATTCGACATCTCAACCTAATCGGCTTGGACGAACCGACAAACGGCCTCAAGGCCTCGATGCGCGAGGCGTCCCGAGCGCGGGCTTTTTTTGCTTGTGTAACCGCGGAACCGGGTTCAACGAATGTCTCCGCATGAGCGGGGAGCGCCAATGACCGCAGTGGACGACGACAGCAAGGTCATGGTCTCATCCACCCAGAAGCCGGCGCGCCAACGCATCTATCGCCACGCATTGCCGACCCGCATCACCCATTGGGTCAACGTCCTTTGCATCTTTGTCCTGCTGCTGAGCGGCCTACAAATCTTCAACGCGCATCCTCGGCTTTATTGGGGTCAGTACGGCGCCAACGCCGATCCGCCGATCATAGCGATCGAAACCCGCCCCGGCGCCGATGGGCGGCCCGTCGGCGTCACCCATGTCGGCGGACTGGCGCTCAACACGACGGGCTTTCTCGGCGCCTCCGACATGAATGGCCGCCGCGAAGGCCGCGGCTTTCCCGGCTGGCTGACGCTGCCGAGCATTCGCGATCTCGCCACCGGCCGCAATTACCACTTCTTCTTCGCCTGGCTTCTCGCCTTCAACGGCGTCGCCTACCTCATATTATCATTCGCGCATCGTCACATTCAACGCGACCTGTCGCTGCGTCGCGACGAACTCACGCTCAAGCACTTAGCTGGCGATATCTGGGCGCACATTAAGCTGCACATCCCGCGCGGCGAGGAATCGAAGCGCTACAACACGCTGCAGAAGATCGCCTACCTCTCAGTCATTTTCGGCTTGCTCCCGCTCATGGTCTTGACCGGGCTCACCATGTCGCCGGCGGTCGATACTGCGTTGCCGGTCCTGCTCGACATCTTCGGCGGGCGGCAATCGGCGCGGACCATCCATTTTCTTGTCGCGATGGCGATCGTCGCCTTCGTCGCTGTGCACCTCTTCGAGATCTTCCTTGTCGGCGCATGGAATGAGATTCGTTCGATGATCACCGGCTGGTACGAAGTGAAACCGGAGAAACGAAAATGAGCCGGTTTCGCATCGATCGCCGAGCCGCCCTGAGCGCAGGCGCGGCAGGGCTCGCCAGTCTTTTGGTTTCGGGCTGCGATTCGGCCGTGCGCTCGCCCGCCGCGCGCCGGTTCTTCCGGTCGGCGGAATCGCTTTCGCTGGTGATGCAGCGCGCCCTGCTTTCGGGGCAGCGTCTGGCGCGCGAGTTCTCCCCCGCCGAGATCTCGCCCACGTTCCGCACCAACGGCTCGGTCAATCCGCAAAGTCCCGACTATGTCGCGCTCCGCGACGCCAATTTCAGCACATACAGACTGATCGTGGATGGCCTGGTCGGCTCGCCGCAATCGCTTTCGCTGACGCAGTTGATGCTCATTCCCTCTAGGAGCCAGATCACCCGGCACGATTGCGTCGAGGGTTGGAGCGCGATCGGAAAATGGAGCGGTGCGCCGCTTCATAGCGTGCTTGAGCGCGCCGGCATTCTCAACACCGCGCGTTTCATCGTCTTCGAGTGCTTCGATCTCAAGCCGGTCGCCGGCGGCGCGGCGCCCTATATCGAGAGCATCGACCTCATCGACGCCTTCCACCCGCAAACCATTCTCGCCTATGCGATGAACGATATGCCGCTTGCGGTCGGCCATGGCGCGCCGCTGCGGCTCAGGGTCGAACGCCAACTGGGCTACAAGCAGGCCAAGTACATCAAGCGCATCAGCGCCGTCGCCACTTTGGAAGGCGTCTTCGGCGGCAATGGCGGCTATTGGGAAGATACGACCGGTTACGAGTGGTATGCAGGCATCTGAACCCCTCATCGATGGCCCCCTCGTCGATGGCCCCCTCGTCGATGGCCCCCTCATCGATGGCCCCCTCATCGATGGCTTTGGCCGGCGCATTTCTTATCTGCGCGTCTCGGTCACCGATCGCTGCGACCTGCGCTGCACCTATTGCATGAGCGAACGCATGGCGTTTGCGCCGCGCGCCGATTTGCTTACGCTCGACGAATTGGATCGGTTGTGCTCGCTGTTCATTCGCCGCGGCGTGCGCAAGCTGCGCTTGACCGGCGGCGAGCCTCTCATGCGCAAAGGATTGTCGGATCTGATCGCCGGCCTCTCGCGCCATCTGCGTTCGAGCGCGCTTGATGAGATCACGCTCACCACGAACGGCGCCCAGCTTGCTCAGCATGCGCAAGCGCTTGCTGAGGCCGGGGTGAAGCGGATCAATGTTTCACTGGACTCACTCGACCGCGAAACCTTCGCCCGCATCGCCCGGCGCGATCGCCTGGGTCAGGTCCTGGACGGCGTCGCCGCGGCGCGCGAGGCCGGCCTGAAAGTCAAGATCAACACAGTGGCGTTGAAGCGAGACAACGCCCACGAGATCCCGAATATAATCCGCTGGGCGCACACGCACGGCATGGACATTTCGCTGATCGAAACCATGCCGCTCGGCGAGATTGACGAAGATCGCACCCACCAATACGCGCCGCTTTCCGAAATTCGCAGCGATTTGGAAGCGCGCTGGACCTTGATTGACGAAGCCTTCAGCAGCGGCGGCCCCTCGCGCTATGTGCGCGTGCGCGAAACCGGCGGGCGCTTGGGCTTCATCACCCCGATCAGCAATATTTTTTGCGCCTCTTGCAATCGCGTTCGCCTGACCTGCACGGGCCGGCTCTATCTTTGCCTCGGCCGCGACGCGAGCATCGACCTCGCGGGCTCTTTGCGCGGGCGCGCGAGCGATGAAGAGCTCAACGCCGCCATCGATGACGCTATTGCACGAAAACCGGCGTCGCACGATTTCCGCATTGAACGGGGCCATCGCGCGCTCGATCGCCATATGTCGGTCACGGGTGGCTGATGCGCCTTATGCTGTTTGGGCAAATCCGCGACGGCGCCGAGCACTTGCACGGCGCTGAGTTCGCGTCTCAAGCCCGTTCGGTCGCAGAATTCATCGATTGGCTGCGGGCGCGCGATGGAGAGTTCGCGCTCGCGCTTGATCGTCCGGGCTTGCGGTTCGCCGTCGATCAGCGCTTCGCCACCCTTGAAACCGTCATAACACCGCAAAGCGAGGTGGCGGTGATGTCGCCCTTGAGCGGAGGCTAGGGTCATGGACAATCGCCTTTTCCTCTCACCTGTCCTCGGCCCTGTCCCCGGCCCTGTCCCCGGCCCTGTCCCCGGCCCTGTCCCCGGCCCTGTCCTCGGAGTTGGCGCGGCGGCGACGCGCATTGTATTGGAAAGCGCCGCCGCCGCTTTGGTGACCTGATGGGTGTTGCGATCGTTCACGCGCGGTTCGAACCGCTCGACGCGCTTAAAGGCTTCGAGGATGCCAATGCCGATAGCGGCGCCATCGCGACCTTCGTCGGCCGCTGCCGTCCGCATTCACAGGAAGCGGCCGTCGTCTCACTCGAGCTTCAACACTATCCGGGCTTCACCGAAGGGGAGATCGCCCGCTTCCTGGAGCAAACCGCATCGAGCACCGGTTTGCGCGACGCGCTGGTCATTCATCGCGTCGGATCGATTGGGCCCGGGGAAGCCATTGTGCTCGTCGCCGCAGCCAGCGACCATCGCGGCCCCGCCTTGCAGGCGGTTGCGTCGCTGATCGATTTTTTGAAGACTGACGCGCCGTTCTGGAAGCGCGAGATCACAAGCGCCGGCGAGCAGTGGATCGAACCGACGCCGCGCGATTACCAACGCCGAGATAAGAGCGCAAATTCATGAGCGCCGACCCAACTCCGCCATCGGGGAGCCTCGATATGAGTCGGGCTTTCATGCCGGTGCGTGTTGCGCTGTTGACGGTTTCCGACAGCCGCGATGAAGAGAGCGACACATCCGGCCGGGTGCTCGCCGACCGCGTTGCCCGCGATGGCCACGTCCTGGCGGCGCGCGATTGGGTGAAGGATGACGCCACCGCCATACGCGCGCGCATGCAAGAGTGGTGCGACGACGCAAGCGTCGATGTCATCATCTCCACCGGCGGAACCGGGCTTACCGGACGCGATGTGACGCCCGAAGCGGTGCGCCCCTTGTTTGAAAAGGAAATCGAGGGCTTCCAGACCGTTTGGCACACGGTCAGCTATGAGAGCGTCGGCCTCTCGACGCTGCAATCGCGCGCCTGCGCCGGATTGGCGCGCGGCACATTCATCTTTTGCCTGCCCGGCTCCAACGGCGCCTGCAAGGATGGTTGGGACCAGATTATCCGCTGGCAGCTGGACAGCCGCTACCGCCCCTGCAATCTGGTCGAGCTCATGCCGCGTTTGATGGAGCGCTGAGATGGAAAAGCGCTTGACGCATTTCGATGAAGCCGGCCGCGCACGCATGGTCGATGTCGGCGGCAAGCCCGAGAGCGAACGCGTGGCGCGCGCCGCCGGCGCTGTGCGAATGCGCAAAGAGACATTGGATCTGGCGCTTTCGGGAAGGACCGAGAAAGGCGATGTGCGCGGCATCGCCGAAATCGCCGGAATCATGGCCGCCAAACGCACGGCCGACCTCATTCCGCTCTGCCATCCCCTGCCGCTCACCCAGATCCTGGTCAGCGTCGAGCCGGACCAGGCGCTTCCCGGTTTCGTCGTGACGGCGACGGCCAGGACCTACGGCCGCACCGGCGTGGAAATGGAGGCGCTGACCGCGGTCAGCGTGTCATGCTTGGCGCTCTACGACATGCTGAAGGCGGCCGATCGCGGCATGACGATTGAGAGTTTACGCCTGCTTGAAAAAAGCGGCGGCGCCTCGGGCGATTATCGGCGCGCCGAATGATAAGCGTCGAGGAGGCGCGGACGCGCATGCTTGCGAACCTCCGGCGTCTTGCTTCCGAAGAGGTCGGTCTCGAAGACCTCGCCGGCCGGACGCTGGCGGGGGCTGTTTGCGCCTCTCGCGACCAGCCGCCGTTCGACGCCGCAATCATGGACGGCTATGCGCTCCGCGCCGCCGATACGCCCGGCGACCTGCGCATTGTCGGCGAAGCCGCCGCCGGTCACGCTTTCGCTCGCGACATCGGCGGCGGCGAAGCTGTTCGCATTTCGACCGGCGCGCCCTTGCCGGCGGGCGCCGACGCCGTCATCGCCCAGGAAGATGCAAACGTGCGCGAGGCCGCCGTCCTCACCGCGCCAAGGATCGAATCGGGCGCGTTCGTCCGCCCGCGCGGCGGCGACTTCCGCGCTGGCGATAGATTGCTTGACGATGGACGCGTGATCGAGGCGAGCGCCATCACCGCGCTCGCCGGCGCCGGGCGCTCGCAGGCGCGCGTCACCCGCAAGCCGCTGGTCTCGATCCTCGCCAATGGCGACGAGCTGGTTTCGCCTGGCGCGGCGGTGGGCGATGATCAAATCTTCGATGCCGCCACTTACGCGGTGGCCGCGCTTGCACGCGCCTGGGGCGGCGCTGCGCAAAGGAGCGCGCCAATCGGCGACGACGAAGACGCCATTCGCGCTCGCGCCGGCGAAGCGCTTTCACAATGCGACATCCTCGTCCTCGTCGGCGGCGCATCGGTGGGTCCCCACGACCACGTGCGGGGCGCCATACGCGCGCTCGGCGCGGATTTACTCGTCGAGGGGATCAATGTCCGCCCTGGGCGTCCGACCTGGTTTGCAACCATTGCCGGAGGCGCGTGCATTCTCGGCCTGCCAGGCAATCCGGCTTCGGCTTTGGTGTGTGCGCGCCTCTTCCTGGCGCCGATCCTCGAAACCATGCTGAGCGGCGGCCAGGCGAGGTCGAGCAAGACTTCGCGGCCCCCCTTGCAACGCCGCTGCCGGCCAATGGCGCACGCGAGGCCTATCTGAGGGCATTCTGGCGAGAGAGCGAGGTCTCGCCCCTGCTCGAAGAAGATTCCTCGCTTATGAACGTGTTGGCGCGCTCCAACTGCCTCATTGCTCGTGAAGCCCACGCGCCCGCCGCAGCTTATGGCGAGCACGTCGCTTGCACCTTTTGGACAGCGCCATGGTCATAATCCGACCTCCGTCAAAGGCTCGTGTCGCGACAACCAGTTGAACCGACAGCCAGTAAGCTGTCGTCCAATTGCGCGCGGGCGTCGACAATATTTTGGAAGAGAGCCCGCCCAGATGGCGAGCAATCAGGTTCACTCCAATACCGATCCGGCGCGCTACGACGTGTTCGGACGACGCTTCTTTGTGGCGCTGGATTTTCGGTTTGGGAATTGAACGCGCTGCCGCGCCATGGCCGCGGCTCACCGCTGACGCGGTCAATTGAGAGCGGCAGTCGCTGCTCCCGCCCTCTCTCCATCTGTTGCCTCGGCGCTGGGATGCGTCTTCGATCGGAGTTTGCGAGCCAATGGTTCTTTAGCCATTTGGGTATCTGGTCCTTGCCGAGGAGCGCACTCTAAAAGCGCCGCCTCAACCGCGGAGGTGCGTCGTTTCGCCGGCGCGGCCCGGCGGCGCCGGGGTTAGAGTTGATCGCTGAAACCGGTGCTTCATGAGCGTACCCACCACTGCAGGGCCGCAACCCCCCACGGGCGAAGCGGAAGCGCCTCCGCCGATCGCGGTTCAGGAGGCGTATTGGAACGATTGGAACGCCGCCAAAACCGAGCGGCCGCTATCGGACAATTCGGTCGACCAGCGCCGGCTCGCGGTCGAATGGCTCACAAAGCTTGGCCGCACCGATCTCGATATCCTTGAGGTC
>CAWJYY010000007.1:0-99763 GCA_963847165.1 uncultured Pseudomonadota bacterium | reverse complement strand
ACGACCGGCCGAGGACCCGATAGACTTGCGGGTCGGTGTTGCCTTGGCCGCCGATGATGCCTTCACCGGTTTGCGGCGGGTAATCGTCGAAGATGTTGGAGACGATGCCCGTAAGCGTGAAGTTGTCGGTCACATTCCAACGCGCCGAGAGGTCGACGTAGCTCGCCGCCGGCGTGTCTTCGCATGAGAAGTAGGCCGCGCAGGTGCCGTTCGAGAACATAGCCGGCGTGTAGGTCCAGCGGCCGAACAGCGTCCAATCGCCCAACGTGTAGGTGACCGAGAGGACCGACTTGTAGTCCGGCGTCGCAGCACCTGGACCCGCGCCGGCGTCCCCGCCCGCATACTCGTTGCCGTTGAACTTGAACGAGTTGATGATCGAGTAGAGTTCGTTGATCGACAACTGCCCCGGTCCAACCGGCACTGACCATTCGACTTGGAAGTCGATGCCTCTGGTCTCCAACGAAGCCTGGTTCGACACGGTGGTGTTGACTGAGGCGATGTTGAAGCCGTTGTTCGGGTCGCGAACGATCCGTGAGCAGAAGTTCGGATCGTTGTTTTGGTAGCAATTGGTGATGATCGTCTGAGCGCCGACCGGGAAGATGACGTTGGTGATCGAGATATTGTAATAGTCGACCGTCGCGCGCAGATCCCCAATCGGGAACCAGTCAGGCTGGAACACCGCCCCGATAGTCCAGGTATCGGCTGTTTCCGGGCGCCAGATTGGTGTTGCCGAACGCGAAGGCTTGGACCTGGGAGTTGTTCTGCGACAACCTGGACCGCAGTTTGCGCGGCGACGACGCCGCCGGCGGTTGCGCAATTGGCGGCGTTGGCGACGAATTTGCACGGATCGACATAGGCTGGGAAGCCTTGGTCGCCCGCTTGGAACAGTTCGAACACGCTCGGCGCGCGGGTGGCGACGTTGTAGATGCCACGGAAGCGCAGCCAGCGCGTCGGCGCCCATTCGCCGCCGGCCTTCCAGGTCTCGACGTTGCCGACGGACGAGTATTGCGATGCGCGATAGCCGCCTTCGAAGCCGAGATAGTAGGCGAACGGCTGTTCGCTGATCAGCGGAATGGCGAACTCGGTGTAGAGTTCGTAGACATCGACTGTGCCCTGCTTGGTCTTGGACCGCGTTGAAGCCGGCGATGTTGCCCGTCCGCTGTTCGTTGTCGATGAACGAACCCGAGTAGGTGTCGCGATATTCAAAGCCGAAGACCGTGCTCACGGGCCCTGCCGGCAGCTGGAAGAGATTGCCGCGGATGTAGCCCGCAATACGGTTTTCTTCGATGGTCGTGTTGTTGAAGGTGTTGACCCGAATGAAGCTGGCCATCTCCGGCGTCAGCGTGCCCGCTCCGAACATGTCGAGTTGGGTGCAGCCAGGCAGCGCCGAAGTGCCAAGCGGATTGCCGGCGGAGTCCAAGCAGCCGGCGAGGCCTTGGTTCATCGCCGTCAGGTTCACGCTGTTTTCAGAGCGCGTTGAGAACAGCACCTGACCGTAGGAACCCGTCAGATTCCAATCCCAATTGTCGCCGAGCGAGCCATCGAGAGAAGCCATGAAGTAGAAATTGTTGCTCTCGAAATGGCCGACACGTGCGCCAACTTCCGTCGTTCGGCGATTGAGCACGAAGGGAGCGTTCGGGTTTGGACGGCTTTGCAGCGCAGCATAAAGATCCGGGTGATTAACCTGGATGTAGTACGAGCTGCCATGAGTGGTGCTGTCGGGGCAAGTCACGGTCAAGGTGCACGGATCGCCATCGCTCGTCAAAGCCACAGTAATGTTGGTCGCCGGCGTTGGCGCCAACTGGATCTGCGTCCGGCTGTTGGTGTAGTTCATCAACACCGAAAGCCGCAGATTGTCGTTGATGTCGTAGTGCCCGCTCGTCGTCAGAGCGACGCGCTCGGCCGGGATGACGATGTAATTGTCCGGCGCGAAATTGTAGCGCGACGATCCGATCGAACGATCGGGGATGCCGCACCACAAGGAGGTGGCGCGCGGCACCAAATTGCCAGAGTTGTCGAACGACAAGTTGCCGCCACGAACGTTGCCGTCAGGAACGCCGTCGCAATTCGTGTTGGTGTTGCCGGCGCCAAAGTGGGCGGGAAGAATCGTGCCCAAACCGTTATCGGCGTAAATCGGCGTGTCGTCTTTGGTGCCGAAGATCCCGTCCTTGCCGGCCGCATCGCCGATGGCGCCGCCGCCAAAGGGGTTGCCCGTGTCGTCTGCGGTGCCGAAGAGCTTATCGGGGCCCGCGCCAATGGCGCTGTTCGCGATCCAGCCCCACGGCGGCGTGCCGGAGCCGCCCGGGAAGGCCACGCCCAACATACCCTGCCCAATCGCTTGGTCGCGGTTGTCGCATGCGAAGACGTGATACTGCCCGTTGGCGGCGTGGGAGCCGTCATAGCAGAGCGCCGCTGACGTGCGCGAATAGTCATAGGCGCTTTGGAAGACGCCATTGCGATTATAGTAGGAGGCGTAGGCGGTCATGTTGCCGCGGCCGTTGGCGAAGTTGCCGCCGACCAGCCCGTTCGCTTCGAACTCGGCCGCATTGCCCGTGCTCAGTTCGGAGCCGTAGGTCGCGTTGATTTCGGCGCCTTCATAATCGTCCTTCAACACGAAGTTGACGACGCCAGAGAGAGCGTCCGAACCGTAAACCGCGGACGCGCCGCCGGTGACGACTTCAATCCGTGAAATCAGCGACGACGGAATGGTGTTCAAGTCGACCGCGCCCAGGGTCGAACTGACCGGAACGCGCTCACCATTGACGAGAACCAAGGTCCGGCTGCGGGCCGAGGCCGCGCAAGTCGACGGTTGCGTAATCGAAACCGCCGGAGTTGTTCGATGTGCGGGTGTTGCCCGGCACGATTTGCGGGAGTTCGTTCAGCAAGGTGTCGGTAGTCAGCGTCGCTGTCAGCTCGAGCTGTTCGGCGCCGACGGTCGTCACCGGGCTGATCGCCTCGAAGTCTTGGCGCACAAGGCGTGTGCCGGTCACGACGATGGCTTCATCGCCGCTGCTGTTTGCGGCCGAATTTGTTGTCGAACTTGTGTTGTTCTGCGCCAATGCTGGAGACGCAGCCACCGCGGCCGCCGCCGCCGCGAGCACCGAAGCGCCCGTGAGCAGAGACTTACGCTGTCCGCTTTGCTTCTTTGACATATTTCGAACCCCCTAGAGCGGCCGGGCCATCACCGCACTTCACGGCGAACCCAAATTTTCCGGGTCACCATGACCCGAACGCTGCGGAAATGATCGTCGTCCCCCAGGGACGACCGAGCCGTGGCCCGGCGTCGACTCCCGCCATGCTGCGGCAACGCTAACGACACATTTTAACCAAGGTCAAACGCCTCTCGCCGCAATTCTTGGAATAAAGGGGGAACGGACGCTCACTGGCTCAGAGGTGTGTCGCGAACGCTTCACCACGACCGCGACGCCCCGCACGCAGGTGAGCCGCCAGTCCCGAAATCCCGCAATTCCGCGCGGATTTGCGGGATCGGGACGAAACATCAATCGCGCCAAGTCGCAAGCGATTGACCCAACGCCTGCTTCAGCGGACCAAGCCATGGTTCGAATTGCCGCCACTCCTCGAGACCCTTCGCACTGATCGGCTGGCGGACTTGTTGGGCGCTGGCGGTGACCACCGGGCGCTCGGTTTCGTGGGGTTTGAGACAGGCCGGTTCAAACGGCAATCCGCAATAGGCCAGAAGCGCGCCGATATGGGTCTCGGGATCGGCGACGAGGTCTTCGTGGATGATGCGATGCACGCGACCGGGGGCGACTCGATCCCAATGCGACATGAGCCGCAAATAATCAGCATAGTACTGGCCTAAGTCAGTAAGATCGTAAGTGAAATTCTGACCAAGGGCGAAGTGTTGCTTAAAGCACGAGAGGCAGGTCGCCAGCGGATGCCGGCGCGCATCGATGATCTTTGCGTTCGGCAAGATCAGATGGATGAGGCCGATCAGCGACCAATTATTGGGGGTCTTATCGATGAAGTGGGCGCGGCCGAGCTTTCGATGCAGGCGCGTGTCGCCAAGGTAGCGCTCGCCAAGGGCGGCGAACGCCGCATCATCGAGACCGCCGAGGGCGTCAAGATAAGAACCGCCCGCCGCGGCCCGGTCATAGCCGCACAATTCGGCGGCGATGAGCGCCATATTCGGCAATTCCATCGTGCCTTCGACGCCAGAGTGCGAGGCCAGGATCTGCTCGACCAGAGTTGAGCCCGAGCGCGGCAAGCCGACGATGAAGATCGGATCCGGCGCTGGATTTCCCACCTTTGCTTTGCTGGCGAAGAACTCCGCGGAAAAAAAGTGGATCGCGTTTGTCACCGATTGAGATGTGCGTTCGCGGTCGTATTTGACCTGGGCGCGATGCAAACGGGCCCCTTCGCTATAGTGAGTGAAGGCTTCAGCCAGGCGTCCGGCGTCTTCCATGGCCTTTCCCATGGCGAAATGAAAATTGACGCGTTCGGGCGCTGGCGTGTCCTTGCGCGCGAGCAACCGCTCCATTCGGGCAAATTCTTCATCGCTGAACTTGAACGTCTTGAGATTCGCCAGGCTCCAATAGGAAAGACCCAAACCCGGCGCGAATTCCAGGCTTCGGCGATAGGCGTCGATGGCTTCTTGGGTCCGCCCCAGGGTTTTCAGAATATGGCCGCAGCTTATCCAGATCGTCGGCTGCGCGGCATGCGCCGCCAAATGCCGCTCATAGATCGACAGCGCCTTATCGAACTCGCCGCAATTGCTGTAGGTCGCGGCCAAGAGCCGTTCCGAGCCCTTGTTGGAGGGATCGCGACGCAGTAATTCCTGCGCTTCCCCAACGCTTCATCGTAACGGGCGAGCCCATTCAGCAATTGCCCCAGACTGTGGCGAGCAAGACCAAACCCGGGCGCCAGTTCCAAACATCGGCGAAGCGATTTTTCCGCCAAATCCGGGCCGATCGCCGCGCGCCTGCGCTTCCGACAACAAACGCATCGCCACAACATCGTTTGGATGACGGGCGAGATGTTGGGAGATGATCGGCTCTGCGGTCGCAAAATCGTTGAGCGCCAAAGCACGCATCGCCTCGTGCAAACGCGGTTCGACAATGGGCAATGCGGCGTATCGCTCGTAAGCGTCGCGCGCCAACGAAGCGTTCCCGGCGCGCCAGTAGAGATCGCCTAGATCGCGCCATAGCGTGGCTTGCCCGGGGTTGAGCTCGGCTGCGCGCTTAAGCGCCTCGATCGCCGGCGCGTTCTCCCCAAGCTCCGACAAGATCACGCCGAGTTGGCGATGGACGCCGAACCATGTCGGGCGAGCGCGCACCTGCGCCTCGGCCTCCGTGCGTGCTGCGGAAAGCTCGCCCTGAAGGCGCAGCGCCTCGCTCAACAGAAGCTGGGCGTCGCCGTCGCCGGGCCTTTCGGCCAAGGCTTGCCGACACAATTGCTCGGCCCGCTTAGGATCGGCGTTGACGATTGCGACGGCTTCGCGAAGGCGCTGACTTGCGCTCATGGTTCAGCGCGCCGCCAAACGCTCTGCCCGCGCCGCCACATCCGCAACTTTCCGCATAACCGCTTCGATCTCGGCTTCATGCTCGCGCCATTTATCGGGTCGCGGCTTGGAGACGGTGTGTCGAGACAAAGGCAAATCCGACCCAAGCGGGCGATCCCAATCGAATCCCACCGTCTCGCAGATGCGCACGCACCACCGCCGCGGGATCGCGCACGAAGTCATGATAACGCGCAACCGACCAGCTATCCTGCGGCAGCGCCGACAAATCGTTCAATAGGATAGTCGTCGCGGCGGCCCATTGCGCAGCGACGCGCTCGTTCAATGGCAGCGCCGCAAGATCGCTCCAGCCTGGCGTCAACAACAACGACCAGGGCAACTCGCCTCGCCAATTGGGAAGACCCATGTAGGTGCGAAACCTGCCCGAGCGCCAAGCCTCCATCATGGACGACAGCACTTCGCGAGGGTCGCGGTAGAGATAGACAAAATGGGCTTCTGGAAAAACAGCCGCCAGAAATGGCACGCGAAGGGCGTTCTTCGGCGTTTTCTCCAACATTCGGACACGCGCGCCCGGAGAAGGGCGCGCGCCCTGTCGATCTCTCAGCGCGGATGCAAATCGGGCGCGCAGCTCGGCCACGATTTCGGGGCTGGCGTCGCCAGCGTCGAGACGATTGGACGACCATTGCCGCGAGACAATGTTGAGGGCGCTCATGCCCTCAATGATTTCGTGGCTCTCGCCGCCGACCGTGTAGACGTTTGGGGCGTTCGCCAGAGTTTCAAAAAGCGCTGAGGAGCCAGAACGCGGCGGATTTACTATGAAGACTGGTCGCTCAAAGAAAGGGTCCGAACCGTCGGCGGCGGCGAGGGGAGGATTTATCGACAGCATTGGCGGGCGTCGCGGGAGGCGCGGGTTTGGTCTCGCCGTCCCTGGTTTCGCCTGCGCCATCGTCCTGCTCGCGATCAGCGAGTGCAACGCCGATAACGGCCGCGTTGAGCGCCTGGGAGAACCCATACGTGTTTCGAAGCAGCAGCGTCTCTGTGCGCGCGGCCCGCAAGGCGGCGACAAATGCATCCAAGGCGCGCCGGTAACGCGGCCAACCTTCGGATGCTTCGCCGAACGTTGACCAGAGCGACCGCCATGTGTGGTGGAATTGCGCGATCGCCTGCGCAGTCGCCGCAAACGCAGGCTGATTGGGGTCAGCTTCCTGCAACAGGAAGTTGGTGTGGTCGCGCACTTCCCATGGCGACATCACCTTTGGAATATTATTCTTCTCGAAATCGAGTTGCGCGATGGAAGCGCCGAACGGCGGCACTGATCGTGCATTCCATCCCGAGCTATTCGGCTGATTAGGCGCACGACCCCTAGTCGCCAAGTCCCAAAATTTCTCGCCGCCAACGGTATCGACCACGAGGTGAATGCGCGCTCTTTCAGCGTCGTTGATCACACGATGCTTAGACCAGGTGTCGAAGATCCAGCACTCGCCTTCCTTCATGTTCACTTCTTGTGATCCGCACATGAACCTGACCGTCGGTTGCGTGACGATTGGCACGTGCACCCGCATACGGTCGCGCCAGTAATAGTGCACATCGACGTGGGGAGTGACTTCCGCATGCCCGAGCAAGCGCATCAGGCGGGTGCGCCCAAGCGAGACGCCAAGACTGGCCAGCACATCGATCAGGTACGGGCACTGCTCGAGAAACGGCGTCGGTCGCATCTGGCCCTGGAAGTTATCGTTGTTGGGGTCGCCGCGCACCGACACCAGGGGCAAAAAGTCATTGCCGGGAAATCCTTGCGGATGCGGCAACCAAGCAGATTGCTGGATCTGGCCGACTTCTTGGGCCAGACGTTGGGCGTCAAACAGCAGCGGAAGCTGAACGAACGGCGACAGCAATTTCATTGGCTAAGCATATCCAAGAGCCTTGTCAGCTTCGCATACTCTCGCTCAACAAGCGCCCGCAAGGGGCGCAACACACGCCTCTACACTGGCGCCATACTGGCGCCTGGAAGCAGCGCGCCGGCGCGACTATCTTAAGCTCCCTTAGGTCACATCATGCCTCGTTCCCGCCTTCCCCCGCCCGGCGTCGCCGAGGCGAACGCCGTGTTCGATGACGCGGCGGCCGTCTGGATGCCGCATCGTCCCGAGCGGCGCTGGGAGAAGCTCGAGGGCGGCAAGCGGTTCAAGCTCGTCTCGGATTACGAGCCCGCCGGCGATCAGCCGACGGCGATCGCCGAATTGGTGGAGGGCTTAGCCGGCGGCGAGCAGGACCAGGTGCTCCTCGGCGTCACCGGCTCCGGCAAAACCTTCACCATGGCCAAGATCATCGAGCAGGTGCAGCGCCCGGCTCTGATCCTTGCGCCCAACAAGACCCTAGCCGCGCAGCTCTATGGCGAATTCAGGCGGCTTCTTCCCGGAAAACGCGGTCGAGTATTTCGTCAGCTATTACGACTATTACCAACCGGAAGCGTACGTCCCGCGCACCGACACCTATATCGAGAAAGAATCCAACATCAACGAACAGATCGACCGCATGCGCCACGCCGCAACGCGCGCGATCCTGGAACGCGACGACGTCATTATCGTCGCCTCAGTGAGCTGCATTTACGGCATCGGCTCGGTGGAGACCTATACGTCGATGACCTTCACCGTGAAGGTCGGCGACGAATACGGCGCGCAAGAACTCATCCGCAATCTGGTCGCCACGCATTATCAGCCGCAACGACGCCGCCTTCGCGCGCGGCAATTTCCGCGTCCGCGGCGACACCATCGAACTCTGGCCCGCCCACTTGGAGGACCGCGCCTGGCGGTTTTGCTTCTTCGGCGACCCAGTGGAAACCATCGACGAATTCGACCCGCTCACGGGCCGCAAGACCGCGACGCATGCAAGCGGTGAAAGTTTACTCCAACTCCCACTACGTCACCCCCCGGCAAACGCTCGATCAGGCCGTCACCTCGATCAAAGACGAACTCAAGCAGCGCCTCGATTGCTTCAAGGCCGAAGGCAAGCTCCTGGAAGCGCAGCGTCTAGAGCAGCGCGTCAACTTCGACATGGAGATGATGCTGGCCACCGGCTCGTGCGCGGGCATCGAGAATTACAGCCGCTATCTCACCGGCCGCAAACCGGGTGAGCCGCCGCCCACCATGTTCGAATACATTCCCGACAACGCTCTTGTCTTCACCGATGAAAGCCATGTCACCATTCCCCAGATCGGGGGCATGTATCGCGGCGATTTCAACCGCAAGAAGACGCTCAGCGATTATGGCTTCCGCCTGCCCTCGTGCATGGACAATCGCCCGCTCAAATTCGAGGAATGGGACGCCATGCGCCCCGCCTCCATCCATGTGAGCGCGACGCCCGGCCCCTGGGAGCTCGAACGCACCGGCGGCGTCTTCGCTGAACAAGTCATCCGCCCCACCGGCCTCATCGATCCGCCGGTCGAGATGCGCCCCGTGCAAGCGCACGGGCACAGCCAAGTCGACGACGTCATCGCCGAAGTGAAGGAGGCGGCGACCAAGAACCTGCGCTCGCTCGTCACTGTGCTCACCAAGCGCATGGCCGAGGACTTGACCGAATACATGCACGAGCAAGGCGTGCGCGTGCGCTACATGCATTCCGACATCGACACGGTCGAGCGCATCGAAATCATCCGCGACCTCCGCTTGGGCGCCTTCGACGTGCTCGTCGGCATCAACCTCCTGCGCGAAGGCCTCGACATTCCCGAATGCGGCCTCGTCGCCATTCTCGACGCCGACAAGGAAGGCTTTCTACGAAGCGAAACCTCGCTGGTGCAGACCATCGGCCGCGCCGCCCGCAACATCGACGGCAAAGTCATCCTCTACGCCGACAAGGAAACCGGCTCGATCCAGCGCGCCATGGCCGAAACCGCGCGCCGGCGCGAGAAGCAGGCCGCCTTCAATCTCGAACACGCGCATCACGCCGCAATCGATCAAGAGCCACATCAAGGACATCCTCGATAGCGTCTACGAGAAAGACAGCCTCACCATCGACCCACGCGACCCGATGGCCTGGAAACGCGGCGCCGGCTTGAAGGAGCGCGGCGGCCGCGAAGGCGAAGCGAGCGGCCCCTTCATCGGCCACAATCTGAAAACCCACATCGCCGCGCTCGAACGCGAGATGAAAGAAGCCGCCGCCGATCTCGAATTCGAAACCGCCGCCCGCCTGCGCGACGAAATCAAACGCCTACAAGAAACCGAACTCTTCATCGCCGACGACCCGCTGGCGCGGCAAAGCGATGTGAATGCGGCGGTGAATGCGACAATGCGCGAAAGCGCCGGCAAGGCGCCGTCAACGCCGCGCCCGCGCAACGCCTATCGCGGACGGCGGCGTAAGGGGCCTTAAGCGAACCTAACTCGGCCTCTCGGCTTCGCCCAATCGGAAAGACGCGTCTCTGCATGCGCCTCCCGGATCAGTGCTGCGCGCAATGGCGCAGCGTCGCCGCGCCCCGGTCACCCGCGGCGGCGTGGTCGCCCGCATGCTCTTCCGAAAACGGCGTTGCCTTCGTGCAGCGGCGCGGGGAACGGTCGGCAGGCCCGGGCATCGACATCGATTGGAAATCCGCGTTGCCGAGGCATTGTGTCGCCGTCACCGAATGCGGCTCGTGCGTCGGCGAGACATCCACCTGCGCTGTGCGCCCACCCTCGCTTGACACGGACCATGTAGGGGGCGCTCCAGGGAATGCCGTCGCAAGCGGCCTGGTTCTGTGCACGCGCCGGCGCCAGCAGGAGCGCTGCACGCTTGTGGCCAGCAATGCACTTACAAGAGTAGCCTTGGTGCGGATCAACGCGACGGCGTCCCTCCCGAACTCCGCCCCGAGCATGCATGCTAACAACGTCAGCGAAAGACGCGGTAGCGCCAACAGCGCCGACCTCGTCACACGGCCGGAGGCAGCGGCCCGCTTTTCACGTTGCGGATAAAGGTCTCTATTTCGCTTTGCGAAGCAGGCTCGCGATCGGCCACCAGCACAGCCTGATCGATCAGCACGTCCTGCAAGCTATGCGGCAGTTCTTCCCACTGCAGCACAACAGCCTGGCCGAGGCGGCGCAATACGCTTTCATGGCTGTCCTTGACCTTCAAGGTGAGCGCCATCGCTTTGGCCGGGCGCGGTTCGTCAATCATAAGTCACGGCTTCGAGGCGCGCTTCGTCGATAATCCGATCAAAACTCTCACCATCGCCATGTACGCGATATTGCTGCGGGCCTGCGTCGCGCGGGAGCACGGTCACGATCGAGCAAAAGCCGCTCGGCCCCCCGTAGCTGTTGGCGCGCGTAACCTGCACGCGCTGGCCCGCGCGAAATCGGGTTTGCACCATGGAATTGTCCTCTTCTGGAAGGCGGGGCGGGGGCAAGAAGCCGGGGCGTCCCCCAAGATATGGGATTGCGCGACCATTGCGGCAAGCAAGCGTTGGGGGAATTGCAGGGATTGGGCCAATCCCCACTTGACCGCCCAAGTCTCGGTCGCGACCGCGCCGAGCGCTTCTTCAGCTGGAACGTGCGTGCTCGTCGAGCAATTCAGCGACGCGCTTCTAATAAGTTCGCGGCAACAGGAATTCCCGTCAACTAAGCGGGTATGTCCATTCCTTCCTTCACCAGCACCTTCTTTGCAGCATCCAGCAGCGCGCCGTACTTTCTCCATCGGCCCACCGACGAGGCATAAAGCGGTTGGCGCACCTGGCTCGCGCTTGGCGTGGCGATCGCCGTTGGGTTTTCGTGAAATGACAGGCAGCGTCGATCCCAGTCCAGCCCGCAAAAGGCCAGCATCCGGCGCGCCTGATTTTCAAGATCGGCGACCACGTCCTCGTAGCGCACTTCGAGATAACGCTCCGATGGCAAGACCTTGCGCCAGTGCGCCAAAACACGATTGTGCAAGGCGTATGCGTGAGCCGTGTTCGCGAGATCGTAGTTGAAATTGTAATAGGGTTTGTCGGTTAGAAACATCTGCCGATAAAGGCTCAGACAAGCATCCATCGGATCGCGCACGAGGCAAACGATCCTGGCGTTCGGCAGAGCCCGCAGAATGATGCCGGCCAAGAGATAGTTGATCGGCGTCTTGTCGACGAAATGCGGCGTCTCTCCCGTGACCGGACGCGTGCTCTCGACATAAGCGCGACCGAGCGCGCCCAAGTCGCCGGCGGCGATGGCGGCCAGACTAGCGGCGTCCAGAGGAAGGCTGTCGCCGGTATCGACCATGGCTTTGAGCAGTTGCGTGAAATTGCTCAATTCGCCGGCCGAGGTCACGCAAGGATGCATCGACAGGATGCGATCAACCAGACTTGTGCCTGTGCGCGGCATGCCGACGACGAAGATCGGCTCTTCGGATGGAAACCCGCTCGCCCCGCTCTTTGCCCGGATGCGGCGGCCATGGCCGCCTCGGCGGCGGCGCGTTCGCGCGCCGCGGCGTACGGATTTAAGCGGCCGCGAATGGCCTTGGCCCTGCGCAGCCACTCGAAAGAGTCTTCGAGCTGGCCGAAATCCTCGAAGGTCCGCGCCAATGCGTGGCCGGCTTGCAAAGACGATACGCCGTCCGGCGATGGCGAGCGAAAAAATTCGCTTCAACGCGTCGACATGATTGTTGAGCGGCGTCTGTCGCTCGATATGGGTGAGCGCATAGTAGGCTTCAGCATTGTTCGGGTCCAAAGCGATGGCGCGGCGGAAAGCGGCTTTGGCGCCGGCGAGATCGCCGGTCATTTCGAGCGCCTTTCCCAACCCCACCGCCATGGCGGCATTGGCGGGCGCCAGCGTCGATGCGCGCTTCCATTGCGCCACCGATTGCTCGTAGGCGCCGGCGTGAGCGAACGCTTGCGCCGCAGCCGCCTGCACCGCCGGGTTTGTCGGGTCCGCCGCCGCCGCGCGCGCGGCGACCAGACGCGCGCGCGCGTTGCGCTCAATGATCTGGGAGACTTCCGCCGCCGACACGCTTGCTCCTTGAGAAAGAACGCTCTTGACCGCCCTCCTCCCGGACGCCGGCGCGCCCGTCAAGGGCGAGGCGCCAGGCGCCTGGCGCTGCGTTTCGCGTCAGAGGCGTTGCTTAGCGCTAAGCTCGCCTCGCGATGACTTGGCGCAAGACATATGACAATCCCGAACCGCAGCGGGTAAACAAGTGGCTGGCGCAGGAAGGCGCGTGCTCGCGGCGGGAAGCCGAAGCGCTCATCGCCGCAGGCAAGGTGGCGATTGACGGCGCCCGTGTCGACGATCCGGGCCGCCGCATCGAGCCGGGGCAAACCATCGAGATCCGAGACCTCGGCTCAGCGCCGGCCTTCACCGCGGTGATCAATAAGCCGGTCGGCTATGTCTCGTCACAACCGGAAAAGGATCAGATCCCCGCGGCGCGGCTGCTGACCAAGGCCAATCTCGTCGGCGAAGGCCGTGCCGACGCCAAACACATGAGTTCTCGCCCCGCTTGGGCGGCTTGATCGCGACTCGCGCGGCTTGCTGCTTTTGTCCGAAGACGGCGTGCTCGCCAAAGCGCTGGTGGGAGAAGCCTCGAAGCTCGACAAAGAATATCTCGTGCGGGTGAGCGGACAGGTCACCGAGAAGAAGCTGGCGCTGCTTCGCCATGGGCTTGAGCTTGATCGCGAAAACTGAAACCCGCACAGGTCGCCGCGGTCGAACCGCAGCTTTTGCGCTTGATCTTGAACGAGGGGCGCAAGCGCCAGATTCGACGAATGTGCGAGCTGGTCGACCTCGATGTGACCGACCTCCTGCGCGTTCGCATCGGGCCTCTGAAACTCGGCCGCCTGAGCGAGGGCAAATGGCGTGTTCTGAGCACCGCTGAGCGCAATGGCTTGATCCGCGCGTCGCGAATCTGACCGCGTTCAAAGGCGAACCGAAGGGAAAAACCCCCGCTTCGATCGGAGCGCCTGCAAGGATCGCCGCAACGCTCGGCGCCGCACTTCAGGCTAGACGTTTGCGTTGGCCTCTGGATCGTCCGGGTCAAGCGCGACGATGTCATACTCCGGTCCCAACGGGGTGTCGCGCCGACGCACGCAGACGATCCTCGTTTCGAGCCGCCCAAGGCGAACCTCCCGGTTAGGCAGGATGGCTATCGCCTCCCTGCCCTCCCACACCAGCACGTGCCCGCGACGACGCAACATGTGCAACGCCATAGCGCGTATATCGGAATGATAGGGCTCGCGCCGCCAGGTTTTCTCAGGCGGACCGTTAAAGGAAATGTTCACCCGATTGATGTGCTGCTCGTAAGTGACAACCATGTTGCAAACCGTCGGCCGCCAGGCTTCGCCGAGTTCGGGACTTAGTCTGTAGAGGCAATAGAATTGCGCGCACTCAGCAGGCCGATCCGGGTAGATTCCACACCCCGTATTGATCTCGCAGTGCCGACACCATGTATCCCGCGGTTTGTTAAGCGACGGGACACTCAAGAGCTTGCAACACAGCGTGCAGCCCTCGCATGATCGGCCCGCGACGAGCGACATTTTCGGCGCTGACTGGCTCATCTTTGCACATCGCTATTGTGTCACACCCGCCCTTCGGCGCCAAGGACGTCGCGCCTTGGCGCACGTCGACTTGCATTTTGTGCGGGCTTGGGTCTGATAGATTATGGGCATCGTCGTGGCTGTGTCCGATACTGAACGAGCGGCCGGCAGGCTTTCCGCCGCGACCGAACAGACGGCGCGCGAAGTTTTGGGCGAATGCGGGTGCGTGCTCCTCCGTGGCGTCTTCACGCCGGCCGCCGTGGACGCACTCCGTTCAGAGTTCGACGCTCAATGGGGCCGATTGGATGCGACGATGATGGCGGCCCAAGCCAATATGCCGCCCCCCAACCCCGTCTTATGCGTGGGAAAGGACCGATACGAAATTCTCGTCAAAATGAAAGGAGCGCTCGGCGATCCCCATGTTTTCGGTAATCTGTTGCTATGCAAATTCCTTACGCGGGTGCTCGATGAGACCTTGAAACTAAGCGGCGTAACTGTCGTGGTTTCCTACCCAGGCGCTGAGACGCAACACGTTCATTCTGACTTACATCCTCTTTTCGCTGAGCCCGGGCTCAGCGCATCGCTTCCATCCTACGCCATCAATGTTGCGGTTCCCCTCGTCGACGTGAAAACGAACATGGGCCCCACCGGCATTTGGCTCGGATCGCATCGCTGGAGCAGAGAACGCGCGCCTCTGGCGTCCGAGTGCGCTTGCGTCGAGTACCTTCGCGGCGACTGCATCCTGATTGACTATCGCACTTTGCACGCCGGGCTGCCGAACAAGAGCGATGGAGTTCGCCCAATTCTGTACATGGTCTACGCCCGCACATGGTTCTTTGACGAGGCCAATCATCGGGCGCGTCCTTCGCTTGATCTGGCGGTTTCGGATTTCATGAAGCTGCCAACGCACCTGAAGGCCCTGACCATGAGGACATACTCGCAACAGATGCGCGCGCAGTATCTGACGAGCATGACCGAACGGGAAAAGGATGGGTCCTGAGTTCCATCAAGGAGGTCTGGGCCAGCCGCGGGCGCGGCGCTGTCGTGATCCGAGCCTCCCGCGATTGATCCCGATCAAGCTCTCATGCGCGCAGCGCCCGCCCGTCTGGAGGCTTCGCATCACATCGATGACGGCGTTCGGCGTTGCGCCGGGGCTTGCCGCCCTGCTTCACGGCAAGCGAGAGGCGCGGCTAGCGGGAGCCCCGATCGGGCGTCGCGATATCACGCACGCCGATGGCGCGACGCCTGAGTTCTGTGAGCAGACGATGGTCGAACTCCGTTTCCGGAACGCTATTGAGGTCGGCGATAAAATTCTCCATTTCCGCGCGCTGGCGGGCAATCGCCAGGCTGGGCGCGTCAAGCAGGTGACGATCGAAGAGATATTCGTCCGATTGGCCTGTCAGGATGAAGGCCGGCGCCCAATGGAAGCCGGCTGCCTTGGCAAGCTCGTTGGTGCAATTGGAAAACAGCGTGTTGTAATAGCGCGGCGTGGTTTCGAGCGATTGCGTGCGCGTGAGCACATTGCGCAGCATGGTTTGCATCTGATCGCGGGGGATATTCACCGGATAGATCATGACCCGGTGCTGCAGCATGACCGCGCGGCGGGTCAAAAGGTCGTGGGCGGCGCCCCACAGATAGGAAAGCTCGAATTGATTGAAGGCGCCCGCGATCGCTGAATAATCCTCGTTGGCTTCGCGCCTCGCCTCGATGGTGAGGCCCAAGAGATGCTCGCCGGGAAACTCGAAGAGCATGAAAGTATGCGCCGCGAAGGAAAGCTGCGGATCCGGCTCGATCACGAACCACACGCCCTGCACGTCGGAAATATTGTAGCTCGCGCTGATATAGGTTTGGCGGGTCGGGCCGGCCGCTTCATAGCTCCAGTCGGTGACAGGCGCGACGGTGAAACGGTCGCCTTGCAGCTCAACCTGCGTCGTCTGCGACAGATAGGGATACCAATTGCGCTCAAGGCGGGCGGGATGGCTTGGCGAATTCTGTCGCGCCAAGAGCCAAGATGAGCGCGATCGAAGCGATTGCTGGGCGCAATGGGTGCGCGCTGAACCACTTGAACACTTCGCCTTGCCCCCTCGGGTCCGCCATGAGGCGATTGTCATAGCGACATTCGCCGGCTCGATTAAGACGCGCTTGCGGCTTGGCGTCCGCTCCCCATCTCCACATGACGGCGCCGCGCGCGCTGTGCTAAACCAACCTCTCAAGCCCAAAGGAGATCCTCCCATGGCGCTACGCATTGGCGACAAAGCACCCGATTTCGAAGCCGAGACCACCCAAGGCCGCGTCAAATTCCATGACTGGATCGGCGGCAGTTACGCCATCCTCTTCTCGCATCCGAAGGATTTCACGCCGGTGTGCACGACCGAACTCGGCTACATGGCCAAGCTCACGCCGGAATTCGAGAAACGCAACGTCAAGGTGATCGGCCTCTCGGTGGATCCCGTCGGCGACCATGATCGCTGGAAGAAAGACATCCGCGACGTGACCGGCGGCGACGTGCAATATCCGATGATCGGCGATTCTGACCTGAAGGTCGCAAAGCTCTACGACATGCTGCCGGCCGATACGGCCGGAACCTCGGAGGGCCGCACCGCGGCGACCAACGCCACCGTGCGCACGGTCTTCATCATCGGGCCCGACAAGCTGATCAAGGCGACGCTGCAATACCCGATGTCGTCGGGGCGCAACTTCGATGAAATCCTGCGGCTGGTGGATTCGATCCAGCTCACGGCGAACTACAAGGTGGCGACGCCCGTGAACTGGAAGCAAGGCGACGACGTCATCATCGTGCCGGCGGTGTCGGACGAGGAGGCCAAAACGCGCTTCCCGAAGCGGCTGGAAGACGGTGAAGCCCTATCTGCGCATCGTGCCGCAACCGAAAGCCTGAAATGATCTTCGAGCAAGTCGCCCAAGGCGGGTGTCAATCTTATCTGGTCGGCTGCGCGAAAACCCGCGTAGCCGCCCTGATTGACGCGGAGGTGCGCCAGATCGAGCGCTACAAGTCGCTCATCGAAGCCCACAAGCTCCAGCTCCGCTACGTCATCGACACCCACACCCATGCCGATCACTTCAGCGCCGCAAAGGAGCTCGGCCGGATCTATGGCGCCGAAATCGTCACCTCGGCGCTCTCTTCTGCGCCCTACGTCACCAGAGGTCTGAAGGATGGCGACACCCTAGAGATCGGCAAGCTCAAGGCCAAGGCGATGGCGACGCCGGGGCACACGCGCCGATTCGATGTGCCTCGTCATCGAGGACCGGGTCTTCACCGGCGATACGCTATTGATCGGCGGCGCCGGACGAACGGACTTGCCGACCGGCGATCCGGAGATGCTCTACGACAGCTTGTTCAACAAGCTCTTGAAGTTGGATCGCAAACTGCTCGTCTATCCCGCACACGATTACAAAGGCCGCTCCTCATCTACGATCGGCGACGAGATCGCCGACAATCCGCGGCTGCAGAAGCGCGACCGCGGCGAGTTCGCGGAGATGATGCGTTCGCTCTCGCTTTCCATGCCCGAGCACTTGACCGAAGCGCTGCGGGTGAATTTGAGCGGCGCAAAGAGCGTGGCGCAATTGCTGAATGAAGCAGCCGCCACCGTGCCGCTTTATCCGATCGACGATCTCAAAGCGCGTCTCGGCGCGCCCGACAACGACCTCGTCGTCGTCGATGTGCGTGAGCGCGACGCCTACGAAGCCGCCCACATTCCGGGCGCCAGACACCTGCCGCGGGGGCAGTTGGAGCTGCGCGTCAATCAAGCCTTCCCCGATCCGAATGTGCGGATCGTCGCTTATTGCGAGGTCGGCAAAGTCTCCACGCTTGCAGCCGCGACTTTGAAGGAAATGGGCTTTGCAAACGTGATGGGGCTCGACGCCGGCATCAAAACCTGGATCGAGCGGGGCTATCCCACCGAAAGCGGACCAGCGCCCAGCTAGGCTTCGACCGGCTCAACCTCGGAGCGATGCCGCTTGAAATAAGCCACCGCGAAGGCGCAGCTGGCGCGCAATTTCATGCCGCGCGCCTTTGCTTCCTCGACCACGGCGCCCATCAGCTTGGAGGCGTGCCCGCGGCCCCTCGCCTCGTGCGGCGTCTCGACATGGGTGATGGCGCGGACATGGCCGATGTCGCGATAGTCGGCGAACGACAGAAACCCGTCCTCGACGAATTCGTAGCGATGTTCGGCGGTGTGGTCGCGGAAACCCATGGGCGGGGAGTGTAGCACACTTGGCGGCGCCGAACGCTCCCGCTACGTCACCGCCGTGAACTACCGCCACGCCTTTCACGCGGGAAACCACGCCGATGTGCTGAAGCATCTCGTGCTGGTGTTTTGCCTTGATGCGCTGAAGCGCAAGCCCGCGCCGTTCGCGGCGCTCGACACCCATGCCGGCGCCGGCGCCTATGATCTTCTGGGCGAGGAAGCGCTGCGCTCCCCGGAATGGCGGGACGGGATTGGCCGGCTCATGGATTGGCGCCAGGCGCCAAGCCCGGTTCAGCGCTATCTCGATGCGATCCGAGCCTTCAATGGCGATGGGGCGCTGCGCCACCTATCCGGGCTCGCCGGCGCTGATCGCCGCCGCG
Organism: uncultured Pseudomonadota bacterium; assembly: GCA_963847165.1. Taxonomy (GTDB): domain Bacteria; phylum Pseudomonadota; class Alphaproteobacteria; order Caulobacterales; family Aquidulcibacteraceae; genus Vitreimonas. Next base: position 81,250 of record CAWJYY010000007.1, on the reverse strand, counting down.
TTGCGCAAAGACGATCTGCTCGACGCCTGCGAACTGCATCCCGAAGACGCACGCACGCTGCGTAAGACGCTCTCGCACGCCAAACGCGCGGGTTCATGAGCGCGACGGCTGGGAAGCGCTCGGCGCGCTTTTGCCTCCGCCGACCCCGCGCGGCCTGGTGTTGATCGATCCCCCGTACGAGGCCGAAGGCGAACTGGAACGCGCCGCACGTGCGCTAGGCCCGGCGCTGAAGCGATTCGGGCACGGCTTGTATCTCTGGTGGCGGCCGATGAAGAGCCAAGGCGCACTGGACGCCGCGGACGCGGAAGTGCGCGTGCAAGGCGCCAAGGCGGTGCTGCGCGCAGATCTCTGGGTCGATACGCCAAAGCCCGTGGGCAGGCTCGCCGGCTCCAGCTTACTGCTGCTCAACCCGCCGTTTGGTCTGCGCGAGGCGCTCGAACAGACGCTTCCCCAGCTCAGCAGCCGTCTTGCGCTCGGCGCCGCGGGCTGGCGTCTGCAATAGCAAAGGGCGCGGATTGCTCCGCGCCCTTCCCCCTTGCCACGCGCGCCGCACCTTCAGGCGGCGGCCATCGCGGCTTGGACTTGAGGAGGCGGAGAATTTCACCGGGGCTTGCGCCCCGCAAGTCGGAAATCCATTCCGCCCAAAGCGATTGGTGGATAATGCCAGGGCGGTGTAGCCATGCAGTGACAGTCGTCACGACGCTCTCGGGCGGGGGAAAGTGCGGCGCCGTTTCCGCCCCAGGTGCTGCAAAGGCGCGCCGCGACCGGTCGGGGCGCCCCAGTGTGGCAGATGCGTTGCGGCCGACAAAAACGAGATGAATCCGGCGTTAGTCACAGGTTTGCCGCTTGCGCGGGCAAAATCGCTCCCTCATAAGCGATGCCGCCGGCAAGAGTTGGGCCGGGAAGGTGCGAAGTTCCGCAGCGTGCGGCAGAGTAGTCTAACCCCATCAAAGCAGAAATTCGCGGTGACGTGCGTGCGCCTTTGCGTGCGCGCGGCCGAACGCGTGCGCGTTCGGTTCGATCAGGACCATGGGAAATGAGTTTCGACGACGATTTTGAAGACGACAACGACAACGACAAGAAGAAGGAAAAGGATCGCAAGCGCGGCCGCGACAGGGGTGAAAGTACGCCGGAATTCGGCGGTGGTGGCGACACGTTCGGCGGCAGCGGCGGCGGCGGCTTTGGCGGCGGTGGCGGCGCAGGTGGCGGCGGCGGCTATGGCGGCGGCGGCTATCGGGCCGGCGGCGGCGGCTTCCGTAGTGGCGGCGGCGGCGCTCGTGAAGGCGGCGGCGGCGGTTATGGTGGTGGCGGCGGCGGCTATCGTGGCGGCGGCGGCGGCGGCGGTTTCCGAGGCCGTGAGAGGCGGCGGCGGCGGCGGCTACGGCGGCGGTGGTGGCGGCGGCGGCTATCGCGGCGGCGGCGGCGGCGGCGGTTTCCGCGGTCCGCGCGAAGGCGGCGGCGGTTTTGGCGGCGGCGATCGTCCGCCCCGGCAGCCGCTCGGCGATCCGCAGAACGGCACCGTGAAGTTCTTCAACGGCGCGCGCGGCTTTGGCTTCATCACCCCGGACGGCGGCGGCGCCGACGTGTTCGTGCACGTGAGCGCAGTCGAGCGTGCGGGCATGACTTCGCTCAACGAAGGCCAGCGCGTGAACTTCCAGACCCTGCCCGACACCAAGGGCAAAGGTCCCAAGGCGGTGAACCTAAAGGCTGTCGAATAGTTCGCCTGAAGTGTTTGAAAGAAACGATTGAAGAATCGAAAGGCCCGCTGGCGATCCCTGCGGGCCTTTTTTGTTTGGCGGGTCGGCCTTTAGCCGAGCGGCACGAAAATCTCGATCTCGGTCGGCGTCGAGCCATCCGCCGAACCGGCGTCATGCACCACCTCCCATGGCTTGCCGCCTTCGCGCATAGCGATGCGGTGCGCCTGCAAATAGGCGTACATTTGCCCATAGGTGTTGCGGACCTGTTCGCGCGAGCCGCGCACCATCACATGCATCGCTTGACCTGATGGGGTCTGGCCGATCTGCACCCCGACCACGGTCGAGGGCGCAGGGCCCGAGAACGGATACCCGACGCGGAAGCTCATCCGCGCATGCGCCACATCATAATCGGTGACGACGCGCATCAGCGGCGCAGAGGGCGTGAGATTATACTGGCCCATGAACTGGCGAACTTGCGTGAGCGCAAGCAACTCGGCGGCGTCAACTTGCGCTTGGTCGTTGGTCGAGGTGTCGACCGTCGAGTAGACGAATGTCTGCGGCTCGTACTGATCGAATTGGGGATTGAGATGCTCGAAGTCGACGTTCGGCAATTGCTCGGCGAGCGTCTTCAAGCTCCGCAGGCCCGCATCCATGCGCCGCTCGATCATCGGGCGCATGACCAAGTTCATGTAGCGGCACGGCACGTTGACCGCGCCCGATCCGCATTCAGCCGACATCGACCATGTAATCGCCGTCGAGCCGGCGCCGGGGCGGAACGCCATGTGCGAGTTAAGCGTGGCGCGATTGCTGAGTTCTAGGATGGCGTCGATCGACTGGTTTTCGGTGGAATTCACGATCGACATGCGCCCGGAGCCGATCTCGCCGATTGTTGCTGACCCAGCGCATGCTTTGCCCGGCGCCCGGCCCGTCGCCGCCGAAGGCGTAATCGGCGTCCGGATCCTGCGCATAAAGCGGCGACCATTCCTTGGCGATGCGCAGGTCGTTCGACATCGCATACACCGAAGCGCGCGGCCGGTTGACGACGATCGATCCGCGTCACCGCCAACGAATTGGGCAAGAGGAATTGGCCCACGCCGTAAAGCGCGCCGCAAACGAGCGCGATCACGAGCATCAGCCCCAAGAACCACTTCATGCCCCGCCCTTCCCAGCCGTGGGGGAACAGAAGGCATTAGCACTTGCACTATCTGCGAGCCACGCTGGACCATGCGTGCTTGCATGACGCGCCAGCGTCTCTCGCCAAGCGCGAGCGATTAAGCATGTTGGCGCCATCAGACCCCGACGACGCCCTCCCAGCCGACCCCTGGTTACCATATGGAAATGAGGCCCGTCAGCCTGTGGCCGCAGTCACTCGCGGGTGGCGTCCCACACTTCGAATTCGTAGGCGATGCAGCGTTCCATGAGTTCGCGCCACACCGGTTCGGCGATGCCCCAGGCAAGCCCCCTGAGCTGGGCCTCAGCCTTCACGTTGGCGAGCACCTGCTTAATCCGCACCTCGTCGCGCACGACCGCGCGCGAGGGTTTGAGGCGGGCGGCGGCGTCCATGTAGCCCTGCCGGCGCGCGATCAGCGCCACCAACATGCGGTCGATCTCGTCGACGCCTTGGCGCACCTCGCCCATGGTTTCGCAGCTATCGGGATCGGGCGCGGAAAATGGGCCGGCCGCTTTTGGGGTCGGGGGACGCGCGTCATCCATGGCTTGGACATGGCGCGCGAAAGCTTATGTGTCGAGAGCGCATGCCGTCGCGGGCGCTAGTTTGTCACGCGCCGATAGCTGCGGAAGCCGGCTGTGCAGGGCGCATGCGTGCATTGCCGCAACCAGATGCGCAACGTGTAGTCGCCCGCGCGCGGCGGGGTGATGGTGACGACAGGGATGGCGTCGCCATTAATATCGGAGGCGATGCGCTCATTATAGGCGTTGCGGATTTCCATGTCGGCGTCGAGGCAGCGCTGATCGCAGGCGGCCTGGAAAAGGTAGGTGACGCCGGCTTGCAGATGCAGCGTCCAGGAATGGCCGACATCGTCTTGGCCGAGCGCGGCCAACTCATCGTCTCCGAACTGGCGATAGCCGGCTTGTTCGTGGGCGACCCCTTGGGCCTCCAGCTGTGCGCGCACACCGCGCGCGTCGCCCGCCTCCAGCGCGTTGGCGATGTCGCTCTCGCGCACGGCGTGGCCGGCGCGCGGGACAGCGGCGCCGCCCGAGACCAGTCGCAAGCCGACATAACAAGGTTGGTTTCTGCAAGCGTAGAGCCAAGCGCGAACATAGGCGCGCCCGGTCTGTGTCGGCGTGATCTGAACGTAGGGCGTGTCGTTGGCGGCGGCGTCGCGGTCGGCGAGATCGCCGGCGGCGTTGTAGATTTCCATATCGAGGTCGCTGCAATTGTCGTCGCAGGCGCCATAGGCGCGATAGGTGACGCCGCGCGTGAGATAGACCGGCCAGATGAAGGGATGGTCGAGTCTAAGCGCCACGACCACGTCCGGATTGCCGACGTCACGCGAATAGCCAAGGCCGCGATGCGCGGCCATGCCGTTTTCGAGATAGGCGCGCACCTGGACGCTCCCGTTCTGGCTCTGGCCGGCGGCACTTGCGGCAAACAACAGGCCCACACCGAGCGCCGCGAGCAAACCGCGCATGAAAGCCTCCCGTTCTGGGCGCACCCGGCCTACCCAAAATCGGCCTTAGGCGCGGGCGCCGCTGGGATCAAGCCGCGCGGCGCCCCATAATTATGGGCTAAGTTGCCCCCTTGACCGGCGCCGATAAACCCGCCCTTCCCGGCTTCGGCGGCCTGCCCGCCGAAGACGCGCCCGCCCCGCAGCTGAAAGGCATCGAGGCGATCCGCGACGCGTGGAAACGCATGCCGGCGCGCCCAGGCGTCTACCGCATGCTGGGCGGCGACGGCGAGGTGCTCTATGTCGGCAAGGCCAAGAGCCTGAAGAACCGCGTCGGCCAATATGCGCAAGGGCGCGGGCACACCAACGCGATCTACCGGATGATCCACCAGACGCGTGTCGATGGAGATCATCGTCACCGCGACCGAGACCGAAGCGCTGCTGCTCGAAACCAACATGATCAAGCGGCTGAAGCCGCGCTTCAACGTGTTGATGCGGGACGACAAGAGCTTTCCGTTCATCGCCATCCGCACCGATCACCCCGTCCCCGCGCTGCAAAAGCATCGCGGCGCCAAAAGTTTCAAAGGCAAGTTCTACGGGCCATTCGCCAGCGCCGGCGCCGTCAACCGCACGCTCAACACGCTGCAGAAAGCGTTCCTGCTGCGCTCATGCACGGACTCGACCTTCTCGGGCCGCACGCGGCCCTGCATGCTCTATCAAATCAAGCGCTGCTCGGCGCCGTGTGTGAACCTGGTGAGCGAGGGCGAGTACGGCGCACTGGTGAAGGACAGCGCGGATTTCCTCGAGGGCCGATCGACGCGAACTGCAGGAACGGCTGGCCGAGGAAATGCGCGAGCGCGTCGGACGCGCTGGAATTCGAACACGCGGCGCGCTTGCGCAACCGCATCCGCGCGCTGGCGTCGCGTGCGCGCCTCGCAGGGCATCAATCCCTCCACCTTCAGCGAGGCGGACGTGTTCGCGCTGCATTGCGAGGGCGGGCAATCCTGCGTGCAGGTGTTCTTCTTCCGCGCCGGCCAGAACTGGGGCAACCGCGCCTATTTCCCGCGCCACGGCGCGGAGGAAACCGCCACGGACGTGCTCGTCGGCCTTCATCGCGCAATTCTACGATGACCGCGAGCCGCCGAAACTGATCCTCTGCAACGTCGAGCCGAGCGATCGCGAATTGCTGGAAGAAGCGCTGTGCGTGCGCGCCGACTGCAAGGTGGAAATCCGCACGCCGGAGCGCGGCGAGAAGAAGGAAATCGTCGACGCCGCCCTGCTCAATGCGCGCGAAGCGCTAGGCCGGCGAATGGCCGAGACCGGCAGCGTCGCCAAATTGCTCGATGGCGTGGCCGAGACATTCGGACTTCCGCAGCGGCCGGAGCGGATCGAGGTTTACGACAATAGCCACATCCAGGGCGCGAATGCGCTGGGCGCGCATGATCGTCGCCGGGCCCGAAGGCTTCATCAAGAACCAGTACCGCAAGTTCAACATGAAGACCGACGAGTTCCAGGGCGACGACTTCGCGATGATGAAAGCGATGATCCGCCGCCGCTTCGCGCGCATGCTGCATGGAGCGCGAGTGAAGAGCGCCTGAGCCGGGCGAAGCGCCGCTGACCGGCTGGCGCCGCCAGCGGCAAGGTCGAAAACGGCGGCGTCGATTTTTCCAAGGAGCGCGACACCGAGCCGCCGGAAACGAAATTCGGCGCCTGGCCGGATCTGGTGCTGATCGATGGCGGCGAAGGCCAGTTGAGCGCGACGCTGGAAGCGCTTGAGGAACTTGGCCTGAAGAACCGCATCGTCGTCGCCGGCATCGCCAAGGGCGTCGACCGCGACGCCGGGCGCGAACGCTTCTTTATGCCGGGCCGCGCACCGTTTCGGCTCGACGAGAAAAGCCCCGTCCTCTACTACCTGCAGCGCTTGCGCGATGAAGCGCACCGGTTCGCGATCGGCGCCCATCGCGGCAAGCGCAAGGCGGGCGTCGCCAAGAATCCGCTCGACGAAATCGATGGCGTCGGGCCGGCGCGCAAGCGCGCTTTGCTCGACCGCTTCGGCTCGGCGCGCGGCGTCTCGCGCGCCGCGCTGGCGGAGCTGGAATTGGTGGACGGCGTCAACACAGAACTGGCGAAGCGGATTTATGACTTCTTCCACGACAAGCGCTGACGCTGCAAAACCAGACGCAGCCAAGAGCGCCTGGCCGACCGTGCTAACCCTCTTCCGCATGATCATGGGGCCGTCGCTTGCCGCGACTGATCCTGTTCGCAGGCTCGGTTCTCTATAGCGATCGCTTGCTGGCGGGGTTTCTCTTTGCGCTGACGCTTGTGCTTTTCGCACTCGCGGCGGCGACGGATTGGCTTGACGGCTGGCTCGCGCGCAAGCTCGACGCGGTGACGCCGATGGGCGCAGCGCTCGATCACATCGCCGATAAGGTGCTCATCGCCTCATTGCTGGTGGCGCTCGCCTATTCGGCGCTTGCCGATCGATCTTGACGGCCGCGGCCGTGATCATCGTGGGGCGCGACCTGGCGGTTGCGGGCTTGCGCGAAGGATTTTCGACCATCTGGCCGGACGCTGCCCGTCAACACGCTCGGCAAATGGAAAGCGGCCGCCGAGATGGCGGGCGTGGGCGCCTTCCTGGCCTATCAGGGCGCGGCGCTGTTTCAGCTGCCGGCCAATTTCGTGCTTGGCTTGTATTGGGCCGCGCGGCTCTTGTTGTGGGCGGCGGCGGGCGCAGCGCTCATCAGCGGCGCGGTTTACGCGTTCGCCGCGGCCAAGCGCGCTTAGTCGGCGCGGCCGAACTCGACGATGTTGAGCACGATGATTACGGCGACGAAGATGCCGATGGCGATGACCGCTTCCATGTCTCTCCCCAGGGATTCGTAAGCTTCAGGCAGGCTCTAACCGATCCGGCGTTGGCGCGCCACAGCCGGATTGTCACGCATGCTGAACGACTGAAAGCAGGTTCAGGTCCGGGTCGTGAAACCAGGCCACCTTCGCGCCGTCCGGGGCGGTCCAGACGCCCTTGGCGTCCTGCACGAAGAAACCATAGCGCTGGAACACCACGCCCTTGGCGGTGAGGCCATCCACAATCTTGTCGATGTCATCCACCTCGAAGGCGAGCACGGCATAGGCGGCCGGGGTGATCGCCGGCACGCGCGAGACCCGCACGCGCGCATTCTTGCCTTCGAAGATCGCCGCATAGCCGTCGTCGGCGATGAATTTGAGGCCGAGCGTATCGCGATAGAACGCGATCGACGCCTCCTTCTGCATGGAGCCGACAAGCGCGGTGATTGTTGCTGATCCAAGCATAGTCGCCCCGCTAACAAGAATTGCGCGATGCTTATCACAAAATCAGATGACGCCCAGTGATGAAAAAATCGGCGCCCGCCCGGTGCGGAACTGCTCTGCAGCAGCCACAGCCTCGCCGCGATCCAAAGTAATGTCGCCGCGCAGCTGCTGGAGGCCTGACCAAGCGACATCGGCTATTTCCTGCGCGGTCTTGGCGCCCCCAACCATAGCGCGAAGAAACAATTGTTCACTTTGAGGGACACGCACGGCGCCGCCCACGGCAGCCGAGGCTAGCGCCGACACCTGGCCGCCCTCAGCGGTGCGTTCGAGGATGAACCTATTGAGCCGCCGGCATCGCGCTTTCATCTCCTCGGGAGCATCTGTGACGGGGGCCACGTGTACGTATGCCGCCCCGCTTACAAGCGCACTCAGTTGATCGACAATGTCGCGAGGCGACCCGCGACCCATGATCGCCGATAATTGTGACACCGTCTTCGGGGCATAAGCGTCAAACGCCAAAGCGTTCAACAATGGCCCGAAATGCTTGGGGTCCAGCATCACCTGTCCCATTGGTCCGGCGGCTTGCAAAGGAACCATGTTGGGGGGCGCGCTCAGCACGAACCGGCGATTAAGCAGAGCTCGTTCCTGTTCTAGCAGCGTTATTGGCGACGGTTGCTTGATGAATACGTCCTTGCGGAAGTGCGTGTTCACGAAGATTTCACGCACACACTCACGCAACACGTGATCGTCAATCGTAGCGATGACCTGGCGCGCAGCGTCGCTCAAAGAGAAGGCGTCAACGTTTTCGAACAGAGCAGCGGTCCCGGCGAACGTGAGCCCGGCTTCCTCGAATTGATCGGCGACGTCGGCGAATGAAGTCGGCTCCCAGGCGTGAGAAAAAAACTCATGCGCCAGATAGGCGTCCCTACGGTTTCGCAAACTGCCTAGCCGCGCTACGACGGAGGGATTGGATCTGAAGTGCTGCGCGCCGCCATCGACGAGGCTCTGGGCGAAATCCAACGCGTTGCGCACCTTTTCTGTCAAAGGGCGATCAGTGTGATCAGCCCTTGCATGGGCGATCATGAGCTTGCGGACCGGCATCAGCGGCGCCCACGACGTCAAGCAATTGTAAGAAACATACAATAAGCCGCCCGGAGCCAATTTGCGCCTGACTAAGTCGACGATCACCGCGCGGTCTTGATCGGATATCCAGCTCCAAATTCCATGCATAACGATGAGATCAAATTCGGGCAGATCATCGCGTGCGGCCAGTTGTTGGAATGATTGCTCCATCAGGGTCAATTCGGCGCCCGAGGCTTGAGCCAAGGTCCTCGCAAACGCCACATGGTTCGGCGCAAAATCATTGCCCCAGAATAGGCCGGGGCACGCGGCGGCATGCATGTTGATCGATACGCCCTGGCCAAAGCCCAATTCGAGATATCGAGGGGCGCGCTCATTTGCGAAGCGATAGCCCTTCAGCAACGTCGCGAGTGATAGGAAGGCCGGCGACAGTTCGGGATAGTATCCGAAGATGTAATCGAGATCCTCGATATTCAGGCGCGGGCGGGCGGACATACGGCCTCTCTTTGCGCGAGGAAGGATCAAAAGCGCAAGGCCAATCCGACGCTACGATCGTCGTCGATCACTCGCCCATTCAAGGCTTCATTCCGTATTGGCGATAGCAACGCATGGCTTGCGGGCCGAACCAGGCTCGCTCAGCATGACCAATCTCGAGTCGATTGACGTCAGCTTCGCCAGGCTTGCTCGTTCACGCGCCCTGCGGCGCAGCGCCCGGCCAACCGCAAGTATGAGCCGGCTCTTCGTCCGTGATCGGCAGCGCCGGCGTCGGCGGCGAGGGCGTCTTCGGTTGATCGTCGGGGCGGGTGAGTTGTTCGCCGCGCAGGACCTGGGCGATTTCCTCGCCGGTGAGCGATTCGTATTCGAGCAGCGCTTCGGAAAGCCGGCGATGGTCTTCGGCCTTTTCGGTGAGGATGCGCTTGGCGCTGGCGTAGCCGCCATCGACCAGACGCTTCACTTCTGCGTCGATCTTCTGGGCGGTGGCTTCGGCGACGTTTTGAGTGCGGTTGACCTGCATGCCGAGGAAAACCTCGTCATTGTTGTCGCCATAGGCGACGAAGCCCAGTTCATCGGAATAACCCCAGCGCGTCACCATCATCCGCGCCAGGCGGGTGGCCGCGGAGATGTCGCTGGCCGCGCCGGAGGTGACCTTGTCCTTGCCGAACTTCAGTTCTTCGGCGACGCGGCCGCCCATCATCACCGCCAGGCGCGAGGTCATCTGGGTGAAGTTCATCGAGTATTTGTCGCCTTCCGGCAATTGCATCACCATGCCGAGCGCACGGCCGCGCGGAATGATCGTGGCTTTGTGCACCGGATCGGATTCCGGCACGTTGAGGGCGACGATGGCGTGGCCGCCTTCGTGCCAGGCGGTGAGTTCCTTTTCCGCCAGCGTCATCACCATGGAGCGCCGCTCGGCGCCCATCATGACCTTGTCCTTGGCGTCCTCGAACTCCTTGGAGGTCACCACCCGCTTGCCGCGCCGCGCCGCCAGCAGCGCTGCTTCGTTGACGAGATTGGCGAGATCGGCGCCGGAGAAGCCCGGCGTGCCGCGGGCTATCACCTTGAGATCGACGCCCTGCGCCACCGGCACATTGCGGGTGTGGACGCGAAGGATCTTTTCGCGCCCGCCCACATCGGGGTTGGGGACCACGACTTGGCGGTCGAAACGGCCCGGACGCAGCAGCGCCGGATCGAGTACGTCGGGGCGGTTTGTCGCCGCGATCAGGATGATGCCTTCATTGGCTTCAAAGCCGTCCATCTCGACGAGCAATTGATTGAGCGTCTGTTCGCGCTCGTCGTTGCCGCCGCCGAGGCCGGCGCCGCGATGGCGGCCGACCGCGTCGATTTCATCGATGAAGATGATGCACGGCGCGTTCTTCTTGGCCTGCTCGAACATGTCGCGCACCCGGCTTGCGCCGACGCCGACGAACATTTCGACGAAGTCCGAACCCGAGATGGTGAAGAACGGCACATTGGCTTCGCCGGCGATGGCGCGTGCAAGCAGCGTCTTGCCGGTGCCCGGCGGGCCGACCAGGAGCGCGCCCTTTGGAATTTTTCCGCCGAGGCGTTGGAACTTGCCTGGGTCTTTCAAGAACTCGACGATCTCGCCAAGTTCGTCCTTGGCCTCATCGATGCCGGCGACGTCATCGAAGGTGACGCGGCCCTTGGCTTCGGTGAGCAGGCGCGCCTTCGAGCGCCCAAAGCCCATGGCGCCGCGGCCGCCGGCTTGCATCTGACGCATGAAGAAAAACCAGGCGCCGATTAGCAGCAGCATCGGCAGGATGCCGAGCAGGATGTCGCCAATGCCGGGGCCGGTCTTGGGACGATCCGTCTTCACATCGACATTGGCGCCGGTGAGGCGATCGACGACGCCGGGCATGGTGCCGGTCGGCAGATAGGTAATGTAGGTTTGTCCCGTCTTCGAACGGCTGATGATGGTGTTGTCGGAGGTTTCAGCGCTGGCGATGGTGTTGTCGGCGACCTGACGCAGCAATTGCGTGTAGCCGATTTCACTTGCGTTGCGCGGGGTCGAGCCGCCGGTCATCACCCCAAACAGGACGACGAGAACGATGGCGATGACGCCCCAGATCAGCAAAGAACGAATGGGCATGAGAACCTTCTGGTCGGCGCCGGACCGCTCGCCGGCGCGACGTAACACAATCTTCAGCAAGATAGGGACCGCCCGCCCCCGTGGCCACCCCTTACCCTGCCACGAGGCCGGTCAAGGCCAGGTGAACGGCGGTGGTGGAAAATTCATCAGACTTTCGGAATGTTAATCACGTTTTGGCGCGCGGCCTCGCTGCTTGGGGTCAAAGTGGCGGTATCGACGTTGAGCGCATGCGCGGCGCGATCGCCCAAAAGCCAGCGGCTGGTGACTTCGACTGGATCGCACTCCTTGCCGAGCGACAGCCTCATGCCGGCGGCGTCGGCGTACACAATAACGCCGTCGCTCGCCGCGCAGAGCGCCAGTCGTCCGTCCCAGATCGTCTCAACCGCGCCTGGCAGCGGCAACGCCGCCATTGCGGGAGCGCCGTCAGCGCGCCCCGCGAGCGCGCCGCGATCGCGCTCCAAGACGAGCGAGCCGCCATCAACGCGCAGTCGCGTCCCCGCAAGCGTGGCGCCGCGAAACTCCTTGTCGGCGAGGCGCTCCTCGAGCCGCGCAAGCGCCCCGGCGCCCGGTTCGCGTTGCGCGCCCGCCGCCGCCGCGATCAGCGCCGACAAGGCGCGCCGGCGCACTTCGGCGCCGCCAGACCAAAGCGCGCGGGTGATGAGGATGCGGTCGGCCTCGAAGCGAGCGGCGCGGGCGATCAAATCGCCGGCGCGCGCATCGATCGCCTCCGCCAGCGCCCGCAGGCGCCTCGCCTGCCGCGCCAAACGCATCGGCTCAAAACCGGCGCCCGCCAGCGCCGCTAAAAGCTCGCGCATGCGGACGCGTTCATAGGCGGGGTTTGCGTTTGCCGGATCTTCGATCCAAGCGATCGTCCGCTGCCGCAGGAAGGCGCGCAAATCCTCGCGGCGCGCGTCAAGCAAGGGTCGCGCGACAATGATTTGGCGCCCCTCGGGCCAAACCGGCGCGGGAGCGATCGCGGCCATGCCCGCCAGACCGCGCCATGCCGAGCCGGCCGCGGCGCGCATGAAGACGGTCTCGGCTTGATCATCGGCGGTGTGGCCAAGCGCGATGACGCGCGCGCCCTGGTTTCGGGCCGCTAGGCAAAGCGCGACGTAGCGCTTGTCTCGCGCCGATTGCTGCGAGCGATTGGCCTCGTGCGGCCATGCCAGTGTGACGATTTCGGCCGAGACGCCAAGCGCCTGCGCTCGTGTTTGGGCGCGCCGCGCATCGTTTGCAGAGCCTTCGCGCAGGGCGTGATCGACGATCACGGCGCGGAGGCGTTCGCCCCCAAATCGCCCTTTCATCAGATGCAGAAGCGCGGTTGAAGTCCCCGCCCCCCGACAGCGCAACGACCATCGCGCCGCCGCGCGCGGCGGCCTTCCATGCGCTCGATCGTCAGCCGATCGAGCATGGTCTGAGCTCAAGTCGCGGGGCAGTGGCTGGCGCGCGCTTCGCGGGCGGCGAGATCGCGGATGTTGCGCGCTGCGTTGGGATAGCGGCGCGACAGATTGGCGTAAGCGCCGCACGCCTGTTGCGTTTGGCCCATGCCGGCGAGCGACATGCCCAGACGCACCTGCGCTTCCGGGGCGCGCGGACTGTTCGGCGCGACTTGCAGGTAACGGACAAAATTCGACGCGGCATCTTGGTAATTGTTGCGCGCCAGCAGCGTGAACGCATACCAGAATCTGGCGTCCGAGGCGGTGCTGGCGTTCGGATAATGCTGAAGGAAATTGCTGAAGGCGTCCTCGGCTTCCGGGTATTGGCCGTTGACGAGGAGCGTGCGCGCATTGGCGTAGGCGTCGTCGGCGGTGGGCATGGGCAGCGCCGGCAACTCCCGTTCCGTCAGCGTTCCGAGCTGGCCTTGCGCGCCAGCCGGAAGCGGTTTGCCCTCGGCGTCGGCGGCGCCGTTCAAATCGGCGCGCGGACCGCCTACGCCAGACGCCGGCGGCGGCGGCGGCGGCGGCGATACGCTTGCATCGGGCGCCAGCGCCGGCGAGCCGGTTGGGCTTGCGGCGGCGTTCGGATTTTGGATGGCGGCGACGGCGTCCTGGTTCACCTGCGCCAGATTGCCGACCATGGCGCGCAGACGCGTGATCTCACGCTGCGCATCCATGAGTTGATGTTGAAGGTTCTCGTTGGCGGCGGTCGCATCGATGAGCTGGCGTTGCAGATCCTCGATGCGATCCTGCTGCGCGTCAGCCTGGGCTTGCGCGGCGGCCTGTTGCTGCTGGCGGTTCTGCGCCACGGCTGGAGCCGCAAACAAAAATCCGGCCGCGACAAGGCACGCCGCCAGCCGGACTTTCGGCGATGGGGAAGCGAACTGATCCGTCATGCGGCGAACCTGCCTGCTTCCCCTGGCCAAATTGGGGCGCCGAATTGGGCGCTTAGGAAACGGCGCCGCTGACGATCGTGCTGTGGGCGTTGCGGTTAACGCTCCACGCTTGTTCGTTCGAGCGCGGATCCATCGGCCGCTCCTTACCGTAGGAGACCGTCTGCATGCGGTCCCCGGAGATGCCAAGCGAAATCAGGTAATCGCGCGCGGCGGCCGCGCGGCGGGCGCCAAGCGCCAAATTGTACTCGCGCGTGCCGCGCTCGTCGCAATTGCCTTCAACCAGGATGCGCACGTTCGCATAGCGCCGCAGCCACGCCGCTTGGCGCTCAAGAATGGCGCGCGCCTCAGGGGTCAGATCGAAGCGGTCATAGCCGAAGAAGATGCGGTCGCCGACGGTGACGCGGAACTCTTCGGCGGAGCCAGCAACCGGGCCGGAGGGCGCCGGCTGCGCCGCCGGGGCCGGCTCGCTGGGCGTGGGGGCGGGAGCGGGCCTGCTTGCGCAAGCGGCGAGCGTCGCGACGGCGGCGAGTGCAATGTAACTGTTACGCATTGGGTCACTTCTCCCCTGATGGCGGCGCTTTCGGCGGACGCATACCCCGTGGTCTCTGAATGCCTTCCTTATAAAGCAGGTTCCTAGACCGCAATCATGTTTCCATCACGGCAGCGAAGGCGACCATGCTGGGTCGGATGCGTCGGTCTGCGTCGGCACCTGGCGAAGATTTCGCCCGGTAAGGTCAACCGACCACAATTTAGGCCCCTCCCCCTGCTGTTCGCGGAAGAACATGATGACCCGTCCATTGGGGGACCAAGTCGGCGCCTCATCAAGGAAGCTTTCGGTTAAGATGCGTTCACCTGAGCCGTCGGGGCGCATGACGCCAATCGCGAAGTGGCCCCCGCTTTGACGGGTGAAGGCGATGAGATCGCCGCGGGGGGACCAGACCGGGGTGGTGTAGCGGCCCTCGCCGAAACTGATGCGGCGCTGGTTCGAGCCGTCGGCATTCATGGCGTAGAGCTGGGGCGAACCGCCGCGATCGGAATTGAACACGATCTGCGAGCCATCCGGCGCATAGGACGGCGAGGTGTCGATGGCGGGATTATTGGTCAGCCGTCGCTGCGCGCGCGAGCGCAAATCCATCGCATAGATTTCGGAATTGCCATTGAGGTCGACAGTGAAGACGACGCCGTTGCCATCGGGCGTGAAGCGCGGCGCAAAGGTCATACCCGGGAAATCGCCAAGCACTTCGCGGCGATTGGTGGCGAGGTTGTACAGAAAGACCCGCGGCGCCCCGGTCTCGAAACTCATATAGGTGATGAGCTGCGTCGAGGGTGAAAACCGCGGCGTCAACACCATCGCGTTCGAACTGGTGAGGAAGAATGGATTAGCGCCGTCTTGATCCATCACCATGAGCCGCTTCACGCGGCGTGTGCGCGGGCCGGTCTCGGAGACGAAAACCACGCGGGTGTCGAAATAGCCCTGCTCGCCGGTGAGCTGCTGATAAATCCGATCGGCGATCTTGTGGGCGATGCGCCGCCAATTGTCGGGCGTGGTCGTGTACTGGAAGCCGGTGAGCGATTGCTCGGCGAAAACGTCCCAAAGACGAAATTCGATCTGGATGCGGCCATCCGGCAGCGGCGTCACTTGCCCCACCACCAGCGCCTGCGCCGAGATGATTTTCCAGTCGGCGAAACGGGGCGGCACTTCCATCGCCTGGATGTGTTCGATGAAGGCGGACGGCTCGACCGAATGGAACAGCGCCGAACGCTCGAGGTCGGCGCGGATAACGCCGGCTACATCGCCGCCGACGCGCTGGCCGGCCGCGGCGTTCGACAGGAAGTCGACTATGGCGATCGGCATTGGATTTAGGTTGCCCTGGTCGATGTCGACATGCAGGCGCCCGGGTGCAGCGGCCGTGGCCGGGGCTTGGTTGTCCTGCGCGCGCACCTCGCTGGGAGGCGCCGCCAAGGCGAAAGCTACAAAAACCGCCGCGAACAACGCTCGGAACATCGCCATCTTCTCTCTTCAATCGGCCCAAACGTTGGCTTGGGGCCGCGCTTGTCGCCTACGAATTGGGCCGGAACGTGAATTCCGTTCGCCGCCAAATCTCATAATGGTCGCCGACTACAGGATCATCGGAAAAAAAGCTGAAATCGCAGGTCCGCACCGCGCGCAAAGCCGCCTCCGCGGCCGTGCGCATGGCGGGATCGAAGGTGTAGTTCCGCGGATTGGTGACCAGGGGCTCGCCGTTCAGGGTCCCGTTGCGGTTCAGATCGAATTGCACGGTGATCACCAGGCGATCGGGATCGGGAAGATCAATCGGCATGCGCCAACAGCGGATCAAATGCGCGCGCGCAAGCGCGCGCGCGCGATCCTGCAGCGAGACGACATCCTCGGTGCCGGCGCCCGCGCCCTGTTGGGTTCGGTCCGACGTCGCTCCCACGGCGCGCTCACGCCCGGCGTTGCGGCTGCGATCCACCAATCGGGCGATAGAGGCGAGGTCAAAACTGTCGTTGCGCGGCTGCGGCCGCTGTTGCGGCGCAGGCGTCGGCGCGGGCGTCGGCGCGGGCGTCGGCTGCGGGTTCGATTGGTCTTGCGCCTCGGGCGCTTGATCGGCCTGCGTCGGCTGCGCCAATGCCCGCACGTTCGATTCCGGCGCGACGGCGACGATGTCGACCGGCACCACCGAGCCGACATTGGCGACAAGAGTAGAGCGCGCCTCCCAAGCCAGCAGGGTCATCATGACAAAGCCGACATGACCAACCGCCGAAATCGCCCAACCGGTGGCGCGCATCTCAGCCATTGCCTTCGCGCTGTTGGCCCGGCGCGGCTGGCCGCGGTCCATGCTGGGTGTCGGTCACCAGCCCCAAATTGCGGAAGCCGGAAGAAGACAAGCGCGCCATCACGTCGGCGACGAGGCCGTAGCTCGAATTCGCGTCGGCGCGGATAAAGACGCGCCGATCATAGCCTTCATGCGAAATGGCGCGCATCTGGGCGACGAGATTATCGACCGGCACCACGGTTTCCTGCACAAACACCGTACCGTCGGCGTGGATGGTGATGGTCAGCGGATCGGTCTCGCTCTCGAGTTGCTTGGCCTGGGTGCGCGGCAAGTCGACGGGCACGCCGACGGTCAATAACGGCGCCGTCACCATGAAAACGATAAGCAGCACGAGCATCACGTCGACGAACGGGGTGACGTTGATTTCCGAGAGCCGGGTGCGCCGGGCCGAGCGGCGGCCGCGGCGGCCGCTTCGTGATGATGCGGCGAGCCGGATCGCCATTAGCTGCGCTCGCTCAAGCGGCGCGACAGCCGCGCGGCGACTTCATCGCTGAACGTGTCCAGCCGATCCCCGAAGCGATCGAGGTCGCCTGTGAACTTGTTGTAGAAGATGACCGCTGGAATCGCCGCCGCCAGACCCATCGCCGTTGCGAACAACGCCTCGGCGATGCCGGGCGCCACGACCGCGAGATTGGTCTGCTGTTGCTGGGCGATGTTGGTGAAGGCGTTCATGATGCCCCACACCGTGCCGAAGAGCCCGATGAACGGCGCCGAGGCGCCGACGGTGGCCAGAACGCCCAGATTGCGCGAGGCGCGCTGCATCTCGCGGGCGACCTGCGCCTGCATGAGGCGATCGACGCGGTCGAGCATGAGTTGCGCGGCGTCGCCGTTGAGCCCGGTGCGGCGCGCCTCGCGCCATTCGCGCAGCGCCGCGGCGAAGACCCGGCTCAACGCGTCGCGCGGGCGGTCGGTGGCCTCTTCCATGTCGTCGATCGAACGACCCGACCAGAAGCGGTGTTCGAACTTGCGCGCATGGGAGTCGAGGTCGCCGAATTGCAGCCACTTCTCGACCGCAACCGCCCACGACCAGATCGAGGCGACGAAGAGGATCAGCATCACGCCCTTCACCACAGGGTCGGCCTGCATGAAGAGCGAAACGATGGTGATGTGGTCGGTGCCGGATTCCATGCTTGCTCCCGCTTCCGCGGCCCAATCGCTCAAGCCGCGCCCCTTCAAGGTCTAGAGCCGGATGAGTTTGTCAAAAGCTGGACGTGGAAGGCTCTAGAAATGGTTTAAGCCGTTCTAAAAGCAGGGCTGGCGGCTTTCGGGGCCGGCCCGTGAGGCTAATGCAACAGACCTGGACCTCGGCGGTCACCAGCGTTTCGCCGCCCCGCATGAGCTTCTGGGCGATGAAAATGCGCGCCCCGCGCATGGCTTCGAAGGCGGTGTTCACCAAAAGCGCGTCATCGATGCGCGCGGGCTTGTGGAACTCGACGGCGATTCTGTTGACGGCGAAAGCCAGCGGTTCGGGGCCTTCCAGAAGCTGGTTGTGGGCGATGCCGGCGAGACGGAGAAAGTCGCTGCGACCGCGCTCGAAGAAGCGGAGATAATTGGCGTGATAGACGAGGCCGGAGAAGTCGGTGTCCTCATAATAGATGCGGGTCGCCAACAGGTGCACGCGTCCATCGAAGCGCCCGGCGCTGGGTGCGTCCTGATCCATGGCGCCGATACACCACGCGGAAGCGCTCAGTTCAACGCTTCAAGTTCAACGCCTCACATTCAATGCTTTAGGGGGCGCGACCCAATAAATCGGCCAATAGCGCCGCGCGCACGCGAATTTCCGGGACGGCGGTGGATTCCCAGAACGCGCCCTGCGTCGGGGGTCCCAGCGTCACCATGGTCGCATGCGGTTGGCCGGACGCGGCGACGACACGCCCTTCGGCGTCGGTGTCGAGGCCGATCCCGCATGCATGTGGGCGCACAAGCCCGTCGGACAACAATTGCCGCAGCAGCGGATCAGCGGAGCTCGCCGCATCGTGAGATGAGCCGGTGCAGTTAATGACGCGCTCAACCTCCATGCGATGGCGCGCCAGACCGCCACGGTGGCGATGCTGAAGTTCGATGCCGCGGGGGCTGCGCTTGGCGCTGACGATCTCGCCGGAAAGAACGCGCAACCTCCCCGCCGCCTGCAATTCAGCAACGCGCTCGGCGATCTCAGGCGCGCAGCGATGGCGGTGCACATCCCACCACGGCCGCAGATGACGCAAGAAGCGCCGCTGCTGCACCGGCGTCAGCCTGCGCCATAAATCGGGCGTGCGCGAACGCAATCGGTCCATAGCGTATTGCCACGGTTCGCCGCGCTCGGCGATCAACCGCACCTGGCGGCGGAAGACGTGCAGCGCCTCGCTGAGTTCAGAAGGCAAGGCCAGGGCCTCTGGAGACGCCGGCGCGGGATCAGTGAGATGCGCGCGCGGCAACAGCCCGCGGCGCGAAAGCGCGTAGATGACGCCCATGCGCGTATCGCGCGCCAGCGTGAGCGCGATATCGATCATGGTCAGCCCAACGCCGATCATCAGCACATCGCGCCCGCGCGGCACCCGGCGCACGGCTTGCGGGTCCCAGGCGTCGAGCACGGGAACGCCGTGGCTCTCGAAAACCGGCGGCGTGACGCTGGCGCCATTGCCGATCGCCAGCACAACGGCGTCGACGGCGAGGGCCTCGCGGGCGCGCAGATCGATCTCCCATCCGTCCTCAACGCGGCGGCAGGCGATCGCCTCGCCGCGCACGCGTTTCAAGCGGCCCCAGGCGCGGCCGCCGGCGGAATCGAGCACATCTTCGAGATAGGCCCCGTAGCGCGGGCGCGGAGCAAACGCGCTCGGCTGTTGGCCGCGTTCGCGCCGATTGAACCAATGCGCGAAATGCTCGGGCTGATCGGCAAACGCGCTCATGTTCGAGGCGCGCACGTTCAAGAGATGGCCGCGCTCGAACGCGCCATAGGCCAGACCCGGCCCGAAGCGGCGGCCGCGTTCGATGAGCACTATTTGAGGGGCCAAACCACCGCGCCGCCTTAAGAGCTGAGCGGCGACGGCGGCGCCGCTGAAGCCGGCGCCAATGATAGCGATGCGCCGGCGCTTCATCCGTCCTCGCGCATTCGCCTGGCCAAACGTCGGTGTCGCATCAGCGGTCCCCATGAACCGGTGAGTGTACAGGTCATTTCGCCGCGGCAGTCCATGCAAACACGCATAAGTAGAAGTCCGCTTTGGACGTTCGGCCGTCGAAGCCCCTTTGCCGGCGCGGGAAATTGCCCCTTAGATGGCGAACCTGCGGAGGCGGCCGCGCCAATGGGGCGTTTTGTGGGGCGTTTTGTGGAGGCGTGGACCCATGAGTTTCCGGATCTCGATCGCATCGGTCGCGCTGTTGGCGTTGTGCGCGTGCGGACAAGGCGCCCCGCGCCGCCGGGCGCATCAGGCGGCGTCAACGCGCCGTCGCAAATGCAAACCGCAACCCCTGCGCCGCAATTCGCGGCGCGGGCGGCGATGTTTGAGAATTATCAGATTCAGGCGGCGCAAATCGCACAACAGAGCGCCCAATCGAGCGCGGCGAAAACATATGCGACCGCCTCGCTCGCCGAGCACCAGGCCACGTTGCAGCAACTCAATGGCGCGGTGCAGGCGGCTGGCATGCCGGCGCCGTCAAGCGCACTCGATGAGAATTACAACGCCTATCTCGACATGCTTCGTCACGCCAATGCGCAGAACTTCGACGCCATCTACGCCTCGCAACAAGCGCTCGCCTATATGAGCGCATCGGGTCTCTACGATTTCTTCACCACCACCGCGCCGGATTCGCCGCTGAAGCAATGGGCTCAGAGCCAATCGCGGCATGTGCATGACGGCATCGCCTCGGCGCGGACCCTCGCCGGCCGCCTCAACAGAAACTGATCTTGCGGCTTGACAGGCAACCATTTGGTTGCATATTACGCCACAGCACATGAGTGAGGTGGTCAACGACGTTTTTCGCGCCCTCGCCGACCCCAGCCGTCGCGCCCTGCTCGACGCGTTGTTCAAACGCAACGGACAAACGCTTGGCGAGTTGTGCGATGGCATGGCGATGACGCGGCAGGCGGTGGCCAAGCACCTGGCGCTCTTGGCGGACGCCAATCTCGTGGCGACCGTCTGGCGCGGGCGCGAGAAGCTGCACTACCTCAATCCCGTGCCCATTCACGAGATCAGCGAGCGCTGGATCTCCAAATACGAACGCGGGCGGCTAAGCGCGCTCAGCGATCTGAAGAAGGCGTTGGAGAACGACGATGACGACAAGTGACGAAATGATCGCGCCGCCCGATCTCGTCTACGTGACTTATATCAGAGCCACGCCGCAGCGCGTCTGGGATGCGCTCACCCGCGGCGCCGACACCAAGCGCTACTTCTTCGGCTTCAGGATCGAGAGCGATTGGCGCTTTGGAGCACGCTGGGCGCTTTACGGCGAAGAAGGCGTACACGACCAAGGCGAAGTGCTTGAGTGCGATCCCCCGCGCCGGCTGAAAATCAGCTGGAATGTCGTCGCCTTCGAGGACGCGCGCGATCTGCCGCCGGCTTACGTCACTTATGACATCGAACCCTTGGGCGAGACCGTGCGTCTCACCATGACCCAGCATCAACCCAAACCGATTCCGCGCAAATATTACGAGGGCGGCAAACAGGGTTGGCCGATGATCCTGTCTTCGCTGAAGAGCTTCCTCGAGACCGGCGAACCACTCGTGATCAAGACCCCGGCGCCGCCGCAATGACGCTCGCGGGTTTGTTCAATCTCCATCGACGATAAATGGCCCCACCTGGCCGCTTGCAAGGAATGTTGATCATGAAGGATGCGCAAACGCGTTTTGTCTATGTCACCTATATCCGCACCACGCCGGAGAAACTCTGGGCGGCGCTGACGCGGCCGGAATTCACCAAGCAATATTGGTTCGGCGTGACGATGGCCAGCGATTGGAAAGCCGGCTCCGATTGGAAGATGATGTATGAAGATGGGAAGGTCTACGACGCCGGCCAGATCATCGAAGCCGACGAGCCGCGGCGGCTCGTGATCAAGTGGCGCAACGAATGGAAGCCGGAATTCAAAGCCGAGGGCTATTCTCGCTGCACAATGGAGCTTGAACCCAGCGGTGAGGCGGTGAAGCTCGTAATCACCCACGAAATCGACAAGCCCAATTCCGCCTTCATCAATGAAGGCGTCTCCAATGGCTGGCCGAAGATTCTCTCAAACCTCAAGTCATTGTTGGAAACCGGCGCTGTGGTCATGCCGCATAAGACGTGAGGCGATCGGCGATCAGTGCAAATCCACTTTGCGCTGATCGCCCAGGATCGGCGGCTGCGCAGTCGACGCCGCGATCACCATCTGAATGGTGGCGGCAAGCCCGTGGGGGCCTTCCCAGAACTCGGCTTGCTCGGGTGTGACCTCGATCACGCGAATGCTCGGATCGTCCGGCCCTTCCCACCACGCTTCCGCCGCGGCGCTCCACAGATCGCCGATCAGCGCGCGATCGTCGAGCACGCGCGCTTGGCCGTTCACGGTGAGGAATTTGCCGCTTTCGGGCTTGGCGAAGACAAGGCAGACGCCGCGGTTCTGATCGATCTCCTCATCCTTGTGGCCCTTGACGTCGGTGAGGAAATAGATCGTCCTCGCGCTCTCGCGGCCGATCGCGCTCATCGGGCGGGCGCGGATGGCGTCGCCTTCGCGCGTGGCCAGCATGCAAATCTTGATCTTGTCGATCAGCTTCCAGACGCGATCAATGTCGTAGCCTTCGGTCGAGCCGCTGCTTTCGGTTTCCATGGCCGATCTCCTGATGCGTCCTCTTAGTGCGTCCGGGGGCCCAACCAAGCAGCCGGTTCGAAGTTCCGTTCAGTGGCGCGAGGCGTACTGCTCCACCGCCCGCAAAACGCGCAGCAAATTGCCCCCGGCCAGCTTCTCCAGATCGCCGTCGCTCCAGCCGCGGCGCATCAGCTCGGCGAACAATAGCGGATAGCCGTCGACGCCGCCCATGCCGTCGGGGAGATAATCGACGCCGTCATAATCCGAGCCGATGCCGACATGATCGACGCCGGCGATGTCGCGGATGTGTTCGACGTGATCGGCGAGCTGGCCGACGGTCGCGTGCGGGCGCGGATGGCTTTGGTCCCATGCCGCAAGCGCAGCCGCGGCCGCCGCCGGATCGCCGGGATTGAGGCGCTTCTGCCGCTCCTCCTCGCCATAATGGGCGGCCGACCATTGCCGCATCTCTTCGGAGATGAACGGGCCGTTGAAATTGACCATCACCAAGCCGCCATTGGCGCGCACCATCGCCAACACATCGTCAGGCACATTGCGCGGATGCGCCACCAGCGCGAACGCCGATGAATGCGAGAACATCACCGGCGCGGCCGAGACGCGCAACGCATCGCGCATCGCCTCGGCGGAGACATGGCTCAAGTCGACCATCATGCCGATGCGGTTCATCTCGCGCACCACCTCCTCGCCGAACGGCGAGAGCCCGCCGTGGCGCGGCGCGTCGGTGGCGCTATCGACCCAGGCCGTCGTCTTGGAATGGCAAAGCGTCATGTAGAGAACGCCGGAAGCGCGGAATTCGCGGAGCACGGCCAGATTGGAGTTGATGGCTTCGCCGCCTTCCATGCCGAACATGGAGGCGATGCGTCCGGCGCGATGAATGCGTTCGATGTCGGCGGCGCTCTGTGCGAACTCAAACGTGTCGCGATAGCGCGCGATGACGCGGCGGACGATATCCATCTGCACCCGCACAGCTTGGCCAGAGACCGGTCCTTGCAATTCCGCCGGCACATAGACCGACCAAAATTGCGCGCCGATATGACCCGCGCGCAGGCGCGGAATATCGGTGTGCAGGGGGGCCGCGAGATGGCTTGTGTCGGCGTTCAGATCGACGCGGGAGGGATCGCCGGCGTATTTCTCCTGAATCTGCTCGGCGAGATCATTGTGGCCGTCGATCAGCGGCGTCGCCCGCAAGATGCGCTCGATGCGCGCGCGCTGTTGGGCGGTGGGCGCCGGCTGGGCGGGGGCGAGGTCGGCCATCGCAACCAACATAAGCGCAAATATAAAGGCAAAAAGGCGCATCGGCGTTTCCCCATGCGCAAATTAACAGCTGCGCTTCAAAGCGCCATTGCCGATGTTGGGCGCGCGCTTCTAAACACGCAAGCAGGCGCAATCAACGCGGCGTCGGTCCCCTGCTCGTCGAAGGCCGGAATTGCGCAGGCGCGGGCGAGGCGCTCTTAAAATCCGTAGGCGGCCTTCATCGCCGGATCTTTAGCCGCGACCTGGCGGGCGAGATCAACAATCACTTTGGCTTGCTTCCAAGTTGCGTCGTCCAGCATCTTGCCGTCGACGAGGGCGACGCCGGCGCCGTCCGGCATGGCCTCGAGCATGCGTTTGGCGAGTTTCACCTCTTCCGCGTCGGGCGTGAAGACGCGCTTGGCGATGGCGATCTGGGAGGGATGCAGCGTCCAGGCGCCGGCGCAGCCCATGAGGTAGGCGTTGCGGAATTGCTGCTCGCAAGCGGCCTCGTCGGCGAAGTCGCCAAACGGGCCGTACATCGGTTTGACGCCGTAAGCGACGCAAGCGTCGACCATGCGCGCCAATGTATAGTGCCAGAGGTCTTGTTGCGCCGCTTCGCGCCGCTGACCATCGACTACATCGCCGATGACTTTGTATCCGGGATGGCCGCCGCCGACGCGCGTCGTCTTCATCTTCCGCGAGGCGGCGAGATCGGCGGGGCCCAGACAAATGCCGTGGATGCGCGGGCTCGCCGCGGCGATGGCTTCGACATTGGCCACACCCTGCGCGGTTTCGAGGATGGCGTGCAGAAGGATCGGCTTTTTCACCCGGTGCTTGGCTTCGAGCAAGGCCAGCAATTGATCCAGGTAATGGATGTCCCACGGTCCTTCGACTTTCGGGACCATGATGACATCGAGCTGATTGCCGATATTGGCGACCAGCTCGGTCACATCGTCCAAGTGCCATGGCGAATTGAGCGCGTTGATGCGCGTCCAGAAGCCGACATCGGCCGCGGCGAAATCGAAGCTTTTTCCCATGGCGATGGCGCCCGCGCGCGCGGCCGCCTTCGCCTCGGCTGGGATCGCGTCTTCGAGATTGGCGAGAATGACATCCACTTGCGACGCCATCTCGGCCACGCGTGCGCGCAGCTTCTCATTATGCGGCGGGACGAAATGGATCGTCCGCTCAAGCTTGACCGGCAGTTCGCGAAGCGGTTCGGGCGCACCGCTCGCCAGGGGAGCGAAGAACTGACGAGGTGGCTTCATGGGCGTCTCATGGTCCTGTTCTGTTCGCATACGCAGCATGGTCTGAGCCGCCGGTTGGCGCAATCGCCCTATCCAGGGTGGAGCTTAACCTTGAAGCAAGACGCTTGGCGGCTATTGTCCGCCGCTTTCCCGGGTCTGGGCTGATCGATTTGCGCACGTATCTGGATTTCGAGAAATCGGTCGCCGAGATCGAGACCAAGATTGAAGAGCTGCAGGCGCTGGCCGAGGCTTCCGGCGCCGACGCGATCAGCCAAGGACAGGAACTGTCGCGGCTAAAGACAAAAGCCGAGAGCCAGCTCGCCTCGATCTATTCCAAGCTCGACCCCTGGCAGAAGACGCAGGTGGCGCGCCACCAGGACCGGCCGCGCTTCCGCGATTATGTCGCCGCCCTCGTCACCGATTTCGTCGAACTCTCCGGCGACCGAAAGTACGGCGAGGACGCCGCCATCCTTGGCGGCCTGGGAAAGTTTTTGGGACGTCCCATTTTGGTGCTGGGTCATGAAAAGGGGCGCACCACCCAGGAGCGCCTGAGGCACAATTTCGGCATGGCCCGCCCGGAAGGCTATCGCAAGGCCGTGCGCCTCATGGACCTGGCGGAAAAGTTCTTCCTGCCCGTGGTCAGCTTCGTCGACACCGCCGGCGCCTATCCCGGCATCGGCGCTGAAGAACGCGGACAAGCCGAAGCCATCGCGCGCTCGACTGAGCGCTGCCTTACGCTCGGCGTGCCGATGGTTGCGGTGATCTCCGGCGAAGGCGGCTCCGGCGGCGCCATCGCCATCGCGGCGGCCAACAAGGTGCTGATGCTTGAACACTCGATCTATTCAGTGATTTCGCCAGAAGGCGCGGCCTCGATCCTCTGGAAGGATTCCCAGCGCGCCAAGGAGGCGGCGACGGCGATGAAGATCACGGCGCAGGACCTGAACGAGTTGAAGGTGATCGACGCGATCATTCCAGAACCGGTCGGCGGCGCCCATCGCGCGCCGAGTGCGGCGATCGCAACGGTTGGCGCGGCGGTGGCCGAAGCGCTCGACGCCCTCTCGGAAATGTCGCCAGCGGATCTGCGCTTACAGAGGCGCGAGCGCTTCCTGGCGATCGGGCGTTTCGAAACGGAGGCGGCTGGAGCCAGCGCATGAGCGACGCTGCGGGCGA
Organism: uncultured Pseudomonadota bacterium; assembly: GCA_963847165.1. Taxonomy (GTDB): domain Bacteria; phylum Pseudomonadota; class Alphaproteobacteria; order Caulobacterales; family Aquidulcibacteraceae; genus Vitreimonas. Next base: position 55,365 of record CAWJYY010000007.1, on the reverse strand, counting down.
TGTTTCTTTGCGCGCCTTGGGGCCGGCGGACTTCGACGTCCTGCGCGATTTTGAAGACCGCAACTTCCCGGGCATCCCCTATTCTAGGAAACGGCTCGCCGAAATCCTCGCCAACCCGAACTTCATCGGCGTCGGCGCCTTCAGGGATGGCGCCATGATCGGCGCCGCATACGGCATCTTCTATCCCGCCGATAAGCGCCTTCATTATCTGAGCGCGATGATCGCGGCCGATGCGCGCCGTCACGGCATTGGCCGCAAACTCTCCGCCGAGGCCGAGCGCCGTTTCATCGAAGCTGGCGCTGCCTGGTGCCATGGCGAGTGCATCACCGATGCGACCAATCCGCTGGGCTTCTGGAAGGGCGGCGGCTTCTATCAGGTCGGCAGCGCCGCCAACTTTTATCCAGACTACGAATTGGCGCTGCTGAAGCACCCCTTTTGGCGCACCGAGTTCGGGCGTCGGCTGCTGGAGCGGCGCCGCTTGTCGCGGCTGCTGGGATTGCGGCCGCTCTCGGCCAATTTTGTCCGCAAGGACTTGGTCGCCAGCCAGACGACGCGCTGAAGGCCCGGCGGGATTCTGACGCTTGCACGCTTGCGCGCACACTCTTGCGCGCTAGCGCGCAGACCCTTGCACGCTAGCGCGCATGGGTGACCACCGCCCGCTTCATATTTACGCGACGCCGCCAAATCTGGCGCAAATCGGAAAGCGCGTTTCGCAAACTGCCCATCGCCGTGACGGCGATCTTGTAGGTGCGCAATTCACCGCCACGATTGGCCCAATACCCTTTATAGGGGTCGTCGCCGATGCGGAAATCATAGGCGAGACCGCGCGCCTGGGCGGCCTTGATGCATTCCCTGCACAAGATTTCGCCGGGCGAGTATTTTGCAAAGGCGGGATCGAACGTCGACACGATCGGTTCGACGCGGGCGCGATCAACGCGTGCGATTTCTCCGGCGATAATCTCACCATCGAGCTTCAGCAGCGTGATGGAGAGGCCGCCTCCGGCGCCGTCGTCGGCGGGAAGCGCCGCTAGGAATTGCTCGTATCCCGGGCTCTCGCGCCAAACCGCGATCTCGCTTTGGTCGTCCAGCCATTGCGCCTTGGTCTTGAAAATCCAGGCGATGGCGGCGGCGCGCTCGGCGCTAGCGCCTGCAAGCGAGACCGACATCGCGCCCGCTTCGCTCAAGCGGCGAATGCGCCGTTCGAGGCCGCGACGCTTGTCGTTCTTCACTGAGCGATAATAAGCCTCCCAGTCGGCGAAGTCGTCGAACCGCACGAAACGGTGCGGGGCGACGTGCAACGCCGCGCCAGGTTCGGCCTCGCGCAATGTTTGCTCCAGCGGCGAGTGCGCAGGCGTCGCCTTGAACATGAAGAGATCGCAGCGCACATTCGCGCGCACGAAACGCCAGGCTTGGGCGATGCGGTCTTGCGCGCCGGCCGCTTCATTCAACACCGCGCCATATTCTGTGGTCGCTTGCTCGAGCGGCCGGGCGATGCGCCAGAGCGCTTCACGTCGCACGATGAGGGGCCAAATCAGACTGACTTGGCCGGCGTTGCGCATGACCACGCAAGCCAGCTCACAACCGCCTTGCGCTGCAAGCATCCGCCATCGGGTCGCGCACCACGTAAACGATTGCGAAAAATAAGCGTCGCCGGCGCTCTGCCAAAGCCGCAGCCAATCGTCCTTGAGCGCCGCAATGGCGCCCCAGTCGGTCAAGAGTTCAATGTCGTCCATCGGCGTTGCGCGGCTCAAACCCTATCCCCGCACCTCGAGGCGCTCCCGTTTGGTCGGACCGCACGGCGCTTGCCAGGTTCGTAGAGGCGCCGCCCCTGACGCTCGGTTAACGGCCAAGCCCCGGCTCCCCGATTTCATCGGATGCGGCCCCGCTCGGGGCAGATGCTTCCATACGGCCTTCCCATAAGGCGTTCCCATAAGGCGTTCCCATAGGGCGTTCGCAGGGTCGGGAACGTTTCCCCAGAGCTGGCCGTTTGTGAAGCGGATACCGTCAAGCGCCCACCGGTCCAAGGCTCAATTCAGCCGCCGCTCAGGGGGCGGGCGCTGTAATTGATTACCGGTATGGCGAAGCTTACATCGCAACCGGGGAAGCCGGAGGATGCGAGCCATGAGTGAAGAGAATTCCAAGACGCGGCGCAGCATTGCGATCGGGCTGGCGGGCGCCGCCGCAAGCTCGCTCATCCCGCAGGCGGCCTGGGCGCAAAGCGACCGCGACACCTATACAGAACCTGAGATCGTGCGCGCGGCGCAGGACTTCTTCGGCGCCGCCGCTGAAGGGCTCGCCAACGTGATCCATCACATCTTCAACGAGAAGGGCCGGCCGAACGGCTATATCACTGGCGATGAAGGCTCGGGCGCGATCGGCGTCGGCCTCCGCTATGGCGGCGGGCGCCTGCACCTGAAGGGCCTCTCTTCGGTGACCCCGGTCTATTGGCAAGGCCCATCGATCGGCTTCGACACCGGCGGCAACGCCTCGAAAGTGTTCACGCTCGTCTATCACATGCGTGACCCGAGCCGGATCTTCCAACGCTTCCCGGGCGTCGACGGGTCAGCCTATTTCGTCGGCGGCTTCGGCGCGAACTATCAGCAAAGCGGACGCATCATCCTTGCGCCGATCCGGGCCGGCGTTGGCTTCCGCCTCGGCGCAAATATCGGCTACCTCAATTATTCGCGACACCGGCGGCTGATGCCGTTCTGACGCGTTTCCGCCGAGTTTTGCGTCGTAAGCGCGCCACAATGCGATAGCGTGATCCTCCTCAAGGGGAGATCACGCTCATGCGCATTCGTTGGCTGGCCGGCCTGGCCCTCGTCGCGATCGTCGCCTCGGCTGGGGCGAGCCGGTCAAAGCGCCGCCATCGCGAGCCGCATCAGCAACAGCCGCCGACCTGGCGCCAACTCGAGCGCTTCTCGGGCGAGGCGGAATTCCTGCAATATGTGCGCACCGTCCGCGGGCTTGCGAGAAGCCGAGGATCGCGCCCGCTATCGCGGCTCTGAGGCCGATACCATGGCCGGCGGGCCGCCGCCGCCTCCGCCTCCGCCGCCTCCGCCTGCCTGTCACCCGCCGCCGCCGCACCGGCGCAAGCGCAGGCGAGCGCCTCGATGCCGGCGGGGGCGTCGGTCACCAACACGCAGACGCAAGGCGTCGACGAGGGCGACATCGTCAAACAACTCGGCCGCTTTCTCATTGTGCTGCAGGACGGACGCTTGTTCGTCGTCGACACCGCTCCTGGCGGCCAGCCCGGCCTGGCCCTGACTTCGCGCGCCAACGTCTATCGCAGCGCCAGCAACCAGATGTGGTACGACGAAATGCTGGTGAGCGGAAACCGGATCCTGGTCACCGGCTATTCGTATCGCGAAAGCGCTTCCGAGATCACCGTCTTCACCCTCAACGATGCGGGCCGCTTGCACCGCGAAGCCATCTATTATCTTTCGTCGAACGATTATTATTCCGCCGAGAATTACGCCACGCGGCTCGTGAACGGCAATCTCGTCGTCTACACCCCGCTCAATATCGCTTATCTCGACCCCGATCAGCCGCTGCGCTGGCCGCTCATCCGCCGTTGGGTTCGCGACGGCGAACGGCAAGCCGAAACCACGCGCGGCAAGCCGCTCTTCGACGCCCACGACATCTACAAACCGATCCGGCCGACGCTCGCGCCGTTCGTGCATTCGGTTTCGGTGTGCCCGTTGGGCGATCTGCGCTCCGGCGATGAGCTTGACTGCCGCACGACCGCATTCGTGGGCACCTCCGAACGCGAATTCTTTGTCTCCACAAGCGACATCTATCTCTGGGTGACCCCGGGATGGGGAGATCGCGAATGCCAGGACGACGCGCGTGGGCGCGCCGGTTGCGGCGACGCTCTACCAAGTGCCGCTGTCGGGGCGCGGTCCCGCGCGCGCATGTTCACCCGCGGCGCGCCGATCAATCAGTTCGCGCTCGACGCCAATGGCGGCGAATTCCGCGCCTTGCTGGGTTGGGATGGCGGCTGCGGCGGCTCCGGCGAGAACCCGCGCGTGCGCTACTTCCATGCCCCGTTAGGCGCCGCTCAGCGCCACGCCGCACGAAGCGCCGCCCTGGGCTTATGTCAACGAACCGAGCCCAGATGGATCGCGGTACGAACCGCGCTTCACCGAGAATTATCTTGTCTACGGTTCGCGACCAAGCTGGAGCTCATATCCCCCGCAAGGGCAAACCGTGACCGGACGCATCGTCGCCGTACCGTCTCGCGCGACCAAACAGCCCCATCACCATCGAGGCGCCGCATGGCGTGCTGCGCATCGAACGCGCCGGCGCCAGCAACATCGCTCTCACCGGCTATCGCAACGACGAGGGCCTCAGCGTCTCGCTGCTCGATCTGCGCGCGCGCCCGCGCATCGCCGACACGCATTTGCTCGCGGGCCGGTTTGAATCGGAAAACCGCTCGCACGCCTTCAACAGCTTGATCGGTCCAGAAGGCGGCCTCATGGGCTTGCCGACCGTGGGCGGCGTCAAGCAAAGCGGCCGTTGGGTCTTTCGCAGCCAAGCCTCGGATCGTGAGCTTTCTCTCCGTGAACGGCGGCAGGTCAGCTCGCCGACATGGGCCTGCTCAACGCCAACGACCACGCGCAGGACCCGAGCTATCATTGCGAGGTTTCGTGCATCGATTGGTACGGCAACACCCGCGCCATCTTCACCGGCGGCCGCATCTTCGCGCTCTCCGGCACTGAAATGATCGAAGGCGGCGTTTCCGGCGATCGCATCGGCGAACGCCGGCGGCTCAATCTCTCAGCGCCGCCGCCAGGAGCTAATAAGCGGAGCTGATCACTCGGTCTGCTCCTTGATCTCTTCGATCGCCCTTTGGTGGGCCTCGTAGCGTTCGCGGAATTCCTCGGCGAACGATGAGGCGAGAATTGCGGTCGGCAGCGCGACGATGCCGATGCCCGTTACCGCCACAATTCCCGCGACCACGCGGCCCAGCACAGTGGTGGGATAAACATCGCCGTAGCCGACCGTGGTGAGCGTCACCACCGCCCACCAGAGCGATCGCGTGATCGAGCCGAACGATTGGGGATTGTGCTCGCCTTCGATGAAGTAGAGCAGCATGGCCGAGACATAAAGCTGCGCTCCAGCGACGCAGAGCGACGCCAGCAACGGCGCTCCGGCCCGCCGCACCGCCGCGCCGACGATGGCGAAGGCGGCGACATAGCGTGCGAGCTTGAACAAGCGGAAGAGCCGCAACGCCCGCAGGCCCGCCAGCCAGCCGCCGTGCAAATGCGGGATGAACAACAGCACGATCAGCTCGGGCAAGAACGCCAGAATGTCGGCGACGGTGATGAACCGGCCAAGAAAGCGCAAACGGCCAATGAAGCCGGCATGATGGGGGTTCTCGCCTTCGGACCAGAAGCGCAGCGTGAACTCGACCGCGAAGATGATCACGATCGCGGCGTTGATCTCCCTGAGAAAGGTTTCAAAACCCGGCGCGAAATTCGAGTCCGGTCGGATCGCTTCAGTCTCGAGCGCCAAAGCGGCCAAGCTGATCAACACCAAGGCGATGATCGCGCCGCTGAAGAAGTTCACGTTGTTGGGGTCGTCGGGCTCCAGCCAGTCATGGATGTAGGCCTTCAGCGTCGCGTGCTTGCGCTTGATCAGTGCCATAAGGCCGCTCCCCCGCAGGCGCCCATTAGCATCAGCCTCTCGCGCGCCGACAAGCCGCTTCAGCCCGGCGTTGAAAGTTTGAGGCCGACGACGCCGGTTATGATGAGGCCGATGCACAAAAGCCGGATCGGGTTGGCGCTCTCGCCAAACAGCGCCAAGCCCGCGATCGCCGCGCCGATCGCGCCAATGCCGGTCCATACCGCATAGGCCGTGCCGATCGGCAGCGAGCGCACCGCCCAGCCGAGCAACAGCATTGAAGCGGCCAGCGACACGATGGTGAAGGCCGAGGCGGTGAGCTTGCTGAAGCCTTCGGAATATTTGAGCCCAATCACCCAGCCGATCTCGGCGAGGCCTGCAAGAAACAGGATCAGCCAAGCTTGCATGGTCAATGCTCCAATCAGTTGCGCAAGCTGGCGCCCGTCGCCTTCATGACGGCGCTGACGATCTTGGCGCTGGCGGCTTCGATATCGGCGTCGGTCAGCGTCTTCTCGCGCGGCTGCAGCGTGACTTCGATGGCGAGGCTCTTCTTGCCCGGCGCCATGCGGTCGCCGCGATAGACGTCGAACAGCGACACATCGGTGATCAGCTGCTTGTCGGCGCCATAGGCGGCGCGCACCAGATCCGCCGCCGCGACGCCGTCATCGACGATGAAGGCGAAGTCGCGCGTCAACGGCATCAGGTCGAGCTTTTCCAGCGCCGGCTTGGTGCGCCCGAGCTTGGTCCGCGGCGGCGGCAACGCATCGAGGAAGATCTCGAACGCCAGCGCCGGGGCGTCGACATCGATCGCCTTCAGCGTGCGCGGATGGATCTCGCCGAACACCGCCACGGTCTTGGCGCCCAGCTTAAGCGCGCCGGCTTTTCCGGGCCGCCACCAGAGCGGGGTGTCGCGTGCGGTCTGCAGCGAAGCAACCGGGGCGCCGACGGCCTCAAGCACCATCAGCGCATCGCGCTTCACGTCGAAAATATCGGGCTGCGGGGCGGCGCGCCAATGCCGCGGCGGTCGCGCCCGCCACACCCCGGTCACGGTGCGCTCCTGGCCGCTGGCGCTGGCGTTGCGATAGATCGGCCCGGCTTCGAAAAGCCGGGCGTCGTCGAAGCCGCGATTGGCGTTCTGTTGGGCGGCCACCAGCAAAGCCGGCAAGGCGGAGGGGCGCATGCAATCGAGCTCCGATGAGATCGGATTGGCGAGCAGCATCTCCTCGTCGCCGCCGCCGAACGCCTGCGCCTGCGAGCGCGCGCAGAAGCTCCACGTCACCGCTTCGAAATAACCGAGCGAGGCGGCGGCGCGTTTGGCCAAGCGCGCGCGGCTTTCGCCAACGCTCGCAGGCGGCGCGACGGAAGCCCGCCGCACGCGGCGGCGCCAAGCGTCGGCATCTTGTCGTAGCCCTCGATGCGCGCCACTTCCTCGACCAGATCGGCTTGCCCCTCGATATCGCGCCGCCATGTCGGCGGCTCGACGACGATGCGCTTGGACCCCTGGCCCTCGGCGCTGGTCTCGAAGCCCAAATCCTTCAAAACCGCGCGCACACGCGTCGGCTTCACATCGATGCCCGCAAGCGAGCGCACGCGATCGGGATCGAAGATGACCGGCTTTCGGCGGCGCCGGCGCGTCGCCCGCCAGCATGACCTCGCTGGGCTCGCCGCCGCACATATCGAGGATCATCCGCGTCGCCAACTCGACGCCCGGCACGATGAAGCCGGAATCGACGCCGCGCGCGAAGCGATATTGCGCGTCGGTGACGAGGCCGAGCGCCCGGCCGGTCTGGTGGGTGATCGTCGGGTCGAAATAAGCGCTTTCGATCAGCACGTCGGTGGTCGCTTCGGTGCAGCCCGAATACTCCCCGCCAATGACGCCGCCCAACCCCAGCACGCGCGCATCGTCTGCGATCACGCACATGGAGGGGGTGACATCATAAACATTGCCGTTGAGCGCCAAGAAGCTTTCGCCTTCGCGGCCCATGCGCGCGCGCACCACACCGGAGAGTTTCGAGACGTCATAGACGTGCAGCGGCCTGCCGCGGTCGATGGTGATGAAATTGGTGATGTCGACGAGCGCGCTGATCGGCTTTTGCCCGACGCCGCGCAGACGGCGTTGCAGCCATTCCGGCGAGGGCCCGTTCTTCACCCCGCGAATCAGCCGGCCGGCGAACGCAGCGCACGCTTGCGGCGCATCGGTTGCAACCTTTTGCGGCGAGGCGTAGCGGCCCGGCGCCGGCATCACCGATTTGGTTGTTTGCTTGCCGAGGCCGGCGGCGGCGAGATCGCGGGCGATGCCGGCAACGCCCAGCCAATCGGGACGGTTGGGCGTCACTTCGATGTCGATCACCGGATCGTTCAGGCCGAGCGCTTCCGCAAGCGGGACGCCGACTTTAAGGCCCTCGTCCAATTCGAAAATGCCCTCGGCGTCGGCGTCAAGTTCGAGTTCAGCGCCCGAGCACAACATGCCGTTGGACACAATTCCCCGCACCGGGCGCGCTTCCAGCGTGATGCCTGTGCCCGGAATATAGGTCCCAATCGGCGCAAACACGGTGACCAAGCCTGCGCGCGCATTGGCTGCGCCGCAGACGATTTCGAGTCGGCCGAGCGCGGTTTCGACCTGGCAGACCTGCAGCTTGTCGGCGTTGGGGTGCTTGGCGGCGCTGATGATGCGCGCGACCGTGAAGGCGTTGAGCTTTGCGCCCGCATCCTCGACGTCTTCGACTTCCAGGCCGGTCATGGTCATGCGCTCGACGATGTCGCCGACGCTCGCATCCGTCGCCAGATGCTCTTTGAGCCAGGAGAGCGTGAACTTCATCAGCCCACTCCCTGCGCCAGGCCGGGCAGCAGATACGGGCTGAAGCCGTAATGTTTCAGCCAGCGTGTATCGGCGCTGAAGAAGTCGCGCAGATCCGGCATGCCGTACTTCAGCATGGCCAGGCGATCGATGCCCATGCCGAAGGCGTAAGCCCTGGTATTGCTCCGGATCGATGCCGCAATTCTTCAGCACGTTGGGATGCACCATGCCGGAGCCCAAAATCTCCAACCAATCCTCGCCGGCGCCGATGCGATTTTGCCGCCGGACCTGTCGCAGCCGACATCGACCTCCGCGCTCGGTTCAGTGAACGGAAAGTGGTGCGGGCGAAAGCGCAGCCGCACGTCGTCGATCTCGAAGATAGGCTTTGATCGCCGCGATCAGCACGCTCTTCAAGTCCGCCATCGTCGTCGTCTCATCGATCACCAGGCCCTCGATCTGGTGGAACATCGGCGTATGGGTGGCGTCTGAATCCTTTCGAAAGGTGCGGCCCATGCAGATCATGCGGATGGGCGGCTTCTGCCTCAACATGGTGCGCACCTGCACGGGGCTGGTGTGGGTGCGCAGCACCTTGGCTTCGCCATGCTCATCGACGGCGTTCAAAAAGAAGGTGTCTTGGGTTTCGCGCGCGGGGTGATTGCGCGGGAAATTGAGGGCGGTGAAATTGTTGAAGTCGGTCTCGATGTCGGGCCCCTCTTCGACCGAGAAGCCCATCTCGCCGAAGATTTGCGCCAATTCCTCCATCACCTGCGAAACCGGATGGATCGCGCCCAGTCGCGGCTTCACCGGCGGCAGCGTCACGTCCACCGCTTCGCTCTGCAGCTTGCGGTCGAGGGCGGCCTCCGCCAGCGCCGCCTTCTTGGTGATGATCGCCTCGGAGATCTTGTCCTTCACGCCGTTGAGCGCTGCGCCGAAGCTCTTGCGCTCCTCCGGGTCCATCGAACCCAGGTTCTTCATCAGCACGGAAATGGCGCCCTGCTTGCCAAGCGCCTCCACACGCACGGCTTCAAGCGCGGTTTCGTCATCGGCGGCCTCAACGCGGCCCATGAGCATGCGCTCGAGTTCAGCAAGGTCGTCGTTTGTCGCGGTCATCGCCTACACCCCGCCCCGATACGCCGCGAGGCGGCGATCAAGATCCATGAACACCAGAAAATCGAACTCAAAGCAGAGCTTGCGTCCACGCTGTCCGGTGTTCATGGGTCCCGGACTTGGCCTTCGGCCAATCCGGGAATGAGTGCAATGCTTGCCCGGATCGCGAAGGTCAGCTGAGCGCGGCGCGGGCCTGATCGACCAGGCCCTTGAACGCATCGGGCTCGTGCATGGCGATATCGGCCATGACCTTGCGGTCCAGCTCGATGCCCGCCTTGGCGAGCCCGCTGATAAATCGCGAATAGGTCAGGTCGTGAGCGCGCACGGCCGCGTTGATGCGCTGGATCCAGAGCGCGCGAAATTCGCGCTTCCGCACCTTGCGGTCGCGATAGGAATAGTGCGCGGCCTTCTCGACGGCGGCGTTGGCCGTGCGAAAGGTTTTTGAGCGGCGGCCGTAAAAGCCCTTCGCCTTCTTCAGAACTTTCTTGTGGCGGGCGTGAGCGGTGACGCCCCCTTTGACGCGAGCCATTTCAAATCTCCATCAGCGTTGTCGGCGGCGGGCCTATTTCAGGCCGTACGGAATTCAGAGCTTCACACGATCCGCATCGGGCTTGGCGAGTTCGGACGTGCCGCGGTTCTGACGGATATATTTGCCATTGTGGCTGGAGAGGCGGTGACGCTTGCCCACGGCGCCGGCCATGACTTTGCCGGTGGCCGTGAGCTTGAAGCGTTTCTTGACGCCGCTCTTGGTCTTCAGTTTCGGCATTTCATCCTCCAAGGATCGTGTTCCCGGAAACGCTTCCAGAAACGTCATAGAAAGGGCCGCCACGGCATGCCGTTCTCGCCGGGCCGCCCAAAGAGCCGGGGCCTCTAGCACGGGGTCCCCGCTGGAACAAGCCATCCCAAGCCCTTCTGCAGCGGGGCCGAAACAGCGCCGCCGCCTCCGGCATTGGCCGCTTCGGGAAGGACAAGCGGAAGCCCAGCCGGAAAGCCGCCCATGCTCATCGAAAGACTGAATTCAGGCACCGGCGAGGTCATCGAAACCCCGGCCCGCAACGCCGAAGAATTGATGCGTCTGGCGCATGCGGCGCAAGACCCCGCCACCCGGGCCTGGCGGCTGATGTGGGCGCGGGGCTTTCGCATGCTGGCGGCGCTCGGCGGCAAGGGCGAGCGCAAACGAGGCGAGCGCAAACAAGGCGAGCGCAAACAAGGCTAAAGATTGCCGAAGCGATGCGAGGGCGAGTAATCTCTCGAAGGCGGGAGACTTCAACCGATGCGCACGCCCCACAGCCTAACCGAAGCCAAGGCGGTTTTTCACCAAGAGAAAGTCAAGGTGAGCTCTTCGCTCGCCGCCATCGCCGGCTCGCGCTGGCTGATGGCCGTGCTCGCCGCTTTCGCCCTGGCGTTCGGATTGCACGCCATCTATGCGCCGGCGCGGCTGCCCACTGTTGGCGGGCTTACGCTCTCGCAAATCGGTTTGCCGCCCAACCTCGATTTCGGCGTCCTCGGCGAGCAAGCGCGACACGCCCAGGAAGCGGCGGTGCGTCAGCATGTCGGCGCCCATGTGCGAAGCCTCATCGACCAATACGGCGACTATATTCCTTATATCAACTATGCCGGCTTTGCGCTGGCGTTGGCGCTGTTGGCGGTCAACATCGCCATCATGACCAAGCGTCGCCGCTTTACACGCGGCTAATTTCACGCGCGGGCGAAGCCGAAGCGATAGCCGGGTTTTGCGCCCAGCTCATCTGTCGGCCAGTCCGTCCATGCGCCCGGACTGGCGACCGCCAGCAGCACCGATCCGTGCGCGGTGCAGCATCGGCTGGCCGAGCGTGAGTTCGAGCGCCTCGCCTGAAACATCGGCGCGAAGCCGCAAGCGCCCCGCCCAAACGCAGCGCGCATTATTGGGGCAGCGGCTGTCTTCGATCACCGCCAGCGGTCGGATAACGAGGCGCCCGCCGAGATCGGCTTGTTGGCCAATGCCGGCGGCGACGAGGTCCGATGCGCGCAATTCGAGGTTCAGACGGGCCATGTCGGCGCGGATTTGCAGCGCCAGCGGCGAGGCCGCATTGGCTTGCGTCGGCGCTTGGCCGGGCGCGCCGCCGGCGGGCGCCGCGCAGGCGGCGAGCGTCAAGACGGCGAACACAATCGCGCGCATGGGCTCCTCCATAAGCTGGAGTTCGACTAGCTTGTCGCAGCTGAACGGCGCCTTAGCTCGCGCGCGGCGCCATCACCATGACGACTTGGCGGCCTTCGAAGCGCGGTTCGTGCTCGACCTTGGCGATCGGCTCCAATTCGCCGCGCATGCGCTCGAGCAATTCCATGCCGAGATGGGTGTGGGCCATTTCACGGCCGCGGAAGCGCAGCGTGACCTTCACTTTGTCGCCTTCTTCGAAGAAGCGGTGAATGGCCTTCATCTTCACTTCGTAATCGTGGTCGTCGATGTTGGGACGGACCTTGATTTCCTTGAGTTCGATCCGCTTGGCCTTCTTGCGCGTCTCGGCCTTCTTCTTCTGCTCCTCGAACCGGTATTTGCCATAGTCGAGGATCTTGCAGACTGGCGGGCTCGAATTGGGCGACACCTCGACAAGATCGAGGCCTGCTTCGCGGGCGGCTTCCAGCGCCGCGCCGATCGGCATTTCCCCCTGTTTTTCTCCCTCTGCATCGATGAGGAGCACGCGGGCGACGCCCCGGATGTCCTCATTTACGCGCGGCCCGTCTTTGGACGGTGGCGGCGCTGCGTACGGTCGTCTGGCTATCGGGCATTCTCCTGTCGCTGTTGATCAAACAAGCGAACCCGCGCCCCTCGCGGGGCGCGGACTCACCTTTGGAATATTGCTTGTGAAGCGCCCGCCATCAAGCCGTTGCGGCGTGTTCGGGATAAGCGCCGCAATTGCGCAACTGTCGCTCGACCTGCTCGACCGGGAGGTCGGCCACCACCGCGGCGGTCAGCGCCACCACCCCGCCCTTGCCGCGCGGGGCGGCCAGGTCAGGGCGCGCCAGCGCCGAAAGGAAGGTCACGCAGGGCGCCCGGCGGCGGCCACGACGTGCATCAATTCAACATCGTCGCCAAGCGCCAGGGCGGCGCGCTCGGCCAGGCCGATGGTCTGGAAGAGATCGGCGCGGGTGACGAGGTTCTTGGCGGCGGGCTCGGCGGTGGCGATGGCTGCGCCGATCGGGCGAACCTCGGGCGCGCCCAGGATCACCGGCGTCACCCCTTTGCGCACCATCCGGCGCGCGAGTTCGATATATTTTTCCTGCGACCAATGGCGATTGGCCTCGGCATCGCCCCCGCGCGGCAGCACCAGAACATAACGGCCGCGAATGCCGAAGAAGTCCGGCTGCAGCCGGGGGGATCGCGCAACGCCGCACGCACCCATCCCAGGTCCGGCGCCAAGGGCGAGGTCACGGCGATGCCGGCCGCCTGCAATTGCTTGGCGTAGCGGTCAAGCAGATGGGTCTCCCCGCGCTCGATGTCATAGCGGTGCGAGGCGCCGGCGACGGGGCCCGACCAAGACGGCGGCCAAGGACGCATGCCCTGGAAATAATTGCTGGTGCGGCTCGAGCCTTCGAGGTCGTAGACCATGTCGTACTTGGCGGTGCGAATGCGGGCGATCAGTTTGGTGATGGCTTGCGCTTCGGTCGGCTTTCCGTCGGCTTCGACGGTGTCGAAGTACGGGCACTTCTCAGCCAATTCGCGCGTCGCCTCGGTGGTGATGAGGGTTATGCGCGCGCCGACATGGAAATCGCGAATGCGCTTGGCGGCGGCGAGCGCTTGCACGAACGCGGTGAGCTCGCCCAAGTTGAATGACCAGCACGCGCTCGGCGCTTTTCATCGCCACGACCGGCTCGCTCTTTTTCTTCTTCGGCTGAGGCTTGCGCCACACGACCATCTTTTACTCTCCGGACCGTTTCTTAGAGCACAGCTTGGCTTCGTCCCGACGCCGCCAATTTCGAAGCGGCGCCATCTAGCAAACGTCGATAAACCGCCAATGTGGCGGATTGCAGCGTCGATGTGGCGTAAAGCTGACGGGCGCGCTCACGGCCGCGCCGTCCCATTTCACGTCGTTCATGTTCACCCATATCGACCATGCGCTCGATCGCGGCGGCGAGCGCTTGGCCAATTCCTGGCGGCGTCAGCAAACCTGTTTCGTTTTCAACGATGGTCTCGGTGAAGCCGCCCAAATTCGAAGCGATCACCGGCGACTCCCATCGCTTGCGCCTCCACCGCGCCACGCCCAAACGCCTCCGCTTCGATGACCGGGAACACGGCGACGTCAGCGGCGGCGAGTGCGACCGGCATGGTGTCGAGATGACCGACGATAGCCACAGTTTCGCGCAGTCCGGCGGCGTCGATCGCAGCCTCCATTGCGCGCAGGTAAGTGAGCCGGCCTTGGGCGTCGCCGGCGAAGATCACCTTCAAGGTTCCAGGCCTGCGCTGCTCGATCTGCCTTGCCGCTTCGATCAGCACGAGCTGACCCTTCCAGCGCGTCAGCCGCGCCGGCGCAAGCACCACGCAGCGCCCGTCATCGACGCCGACGCCCCATGCTGCGCGCATCCTTTCGATCTCGGCGGGCGAGACCTTATCGGCATCGAATACGCCAAGGTCGGCGCCGCGCGGAATGGCGACGACCCGCTCGGGATCGACGGCGTAGTGCGAAAGGATGTGTTCGCGGGTGTATTCGGAATTGGCGATCACGACATCGCCCTTGGCCATGATCGAATTGTAGAAGCGTTTGAGCGCGCTGCGCGCGTTATAGATGCCGTGAAACGTCGTCACGAACGGCGCGCCGGTCATGCGCGCGGCGATCCAGGCGCTCCAAGCCGGCGCGCGCGAGCGCGCATGCACGATGTCGACGCGCCGTTTCTTGATCACACGCGCCAAGCGCCAGGCATTGGCCAGACAGCGTCAGCGGATTTTTGGATTGGGCCGGGAGTTTGATCAGCTCGCCGCCGGTCGCCTTGAGGTCCGGCTCAAGGCGACCGCCGGCGCTGGCGATCAAAGCGAGCCCCCCGGCGCGGCTGATCGCTTGCGCCATTTCAAGCGTGGTCCGCTCGACGCCGCCAGCGTTTAGCTCAGGCGTGACCTGAAGAACCGTCAGGATGTGACCTTCTTGCAATGCTTCGTCGCCGCGCGAAATTCGCCCATTTCGGCCTAAACCGATGATAGATATCGGTTTTGCTTAAGAAGGCGTTGAGATTCATTAAGCCCGGGCGCCGGGAGGCCGATTCGCCCCTCGCGCCGGAGCGAAAGGTAGCCCCGGGCGGGCCGCCAAACGAGGCCGCGACTGCAGCGCGCGACGACAGCCATCCACACCTCCGCCTTGGATTCGCCGCTTGCTTTCGGCATCGGCGTTGGGCCTCTCTAGCGGGCGGGAGACGCCGGGACACCTCATGACCATTGCCGCCCTTATTTTGCCGTTTGCGCTGCTTCCAGGCCGCCGAGGCGCCCGCCGACGCCAACGCCCGCTTCAACCAGTGCGTCGCCCAGATCGAGAGCCGCCCGGACCGCGCCTACGAAGACGGCATGGCCTGGGCGGCGGAGACCCACTCGCTGCTCGGCTATCGCTGCGCGGCGATGGCGCTGGTGGCCGAGCATCGTTACGAGGAAGCCGCGCGCCGCTTCCAATCGCTCGCGGCCGCCTTGAGCCCCGATCTCGGCGCATTGCGCGCCGAGCTCTTCTCGCAAGCCGGCAACACCTATCTCCTCGATCACAATCCGACGAGCGCGCGCAGCGCCTTCACCCTCGCGATCGCCACCGTCCATGGCGATCGCGCGCAATTGCCGGATTTGTTGATCGATCGCGCCCGCGCCTTCGCGATGGAGCGTGACTATCGTCACGCCGAAGAAGATCTCTCGCAATCGCTCGACATCCGCCCCAACGATGCGCTGGCGTTGCGCCTTCGCGCCAGCGCCAGGATGCAGCAAAGTTCGTTTGATCTTGCGGAAGCCGACGCCCAAGCCGCCGTGCGGCTGGAGCCGAGAAACGTGGATAACCTTCTGGTCCTCGGCAATGTGCGCGAAAGCAAGCGCACCGGCGCGCCGGTGCAAGAGCAGTAGCGGCCGCTACCAAGGATCTTTCCGCCGGCCCGAAATTCTCCCGCGACGGAGAAGGCCCGCTCGCCCGTTAGTTCAAACCGTGAGGGCCTTCTCTCATCCGGGAGGACTAAGGTGAATATTAAAGCATCCCTGATCGGCGCAGCGCTCGCGGTGTCGGCTATCGCCACCCCCGCCTTCGCCTGGACGCTGCTCGGCGCCCGCGAGGTCGCCGACCGCACCGACCACGACTCGATCTCGTTGCCCGGCAATCGCGTCTTCAATCACATCCAGCTTTGCGTCTATCGCAACCCGATCCACCTCTACGATTTGCAGGTTCGCTTCAGAAACGGCGGCGTGCAGGACGTATCGGTGCGCGACTTCATCGGCGCGGGACAATGCACGCGTGCGATCGATCTCAATGGGCGCTTCCGCAACATCGACCGCATCGACATGACCTATGAAGAAACCAGCTGGCGTCATCGCACCGCGACGGTGCGGGTATTCGGAGAATGATCGCTTGATCAGGGTTCTGCGCTCTTGAAAGGGAGCGCAGACCTTGCGCGCTCAATGCGCCGGGGCGTTCATCGCCGCTTGCAGCAGCGGCCAACCGAGCGCGTAGACGCCGCCGATCAGAAACCCCAGCGGCAATCCCATCAGCGCGCCAATATAGCCGTTGCCCAGCCGCTCGCCCCAATCGAGGCCGCGTCCGCCCAAGCGCACAAGAAAGCCAAGCGCGCCGCCGATCAGGCCGCCCGCGCCGCCATAAGTCCAGCCGACAATGCAGAGCACGATCATGCCGGCGAACACGGCAATGCCGAACACCAACCTCAAGCCAGTCAAGTCGAAAGACTCCGTCCCCGCGAATGCGCGATTGCCGAGCGGCCCTCATGGCAGGCGACGGCCGCTTCCCGCAAGCCCGCCATCTGCGTCGTCTGCGCTTTTAAGGGCGCGCCTCGCCCCGCTGACCCGACCCGTTCGCCACCGGCGGCTCGCGCGCGGCGCTGGCGGGCCGGCCCCGCAACAGCGCTTCCCGCTGCGCGACATCGCCCACCAGCCCCAATTCCTGCGGCGTCACGACAATGAGCTGTCCGGAAGCCGCCAGCGCCTCGGCGATGTTTTGCCGCGTCTGCATTTCCAGCAGCGCGAGCAAAGCGGCGGTCGAAGCCGGGTCGCGCTTGTTGAAGACGTCGCCGATCTGGTCGAGCTGTTGGGGCCTGAGCGCCAGCACGCCTTGCGAGCGCGGCCATGGCGCGCGCCTTGTCCAGCGCCGCCGCCCCTTCCGGGGTCGCCGCCGAAACGCCCAAGCCGGCGAGCGATGTCGCAAATTCGTCCGGCTCCTTGAACGTGAAGCTCGCGGTGTGGAAATTCACGCCGAGCGCCATGCCCGGCTCGCCCTTCTCGTCGCCTTCGGTCTCGGCGGTGCGCAAGCTGCTCGATCACGCCGCGTTCGACTTCGCTGATCGAAGCGCGCAGCACCTCGTCATTGCGCTTGCCGACTTCCGAGCGGTAAGCGCTCTGGATGCGCGTCTCCAGCGCCAGCGAAAATTCTTGGATCTCGTAGACGTGCTTCAGCAGATCGCGGTTCAAGCTGAACTGCACGCCGCGCTTCGACGACCACTTTATGATCGTCCGCGGTCACCGCCTCGAACGGCAGCGGCGCGCAATATTGCGGGCGCAAGACTCAACGAGCCGGTCTTGGCGATCGAGCAATTGCACCGTGCGCCGCCCGCCCGTGGCCGGATCGAGCGCGACGAACTCGATGTCGCGGCGCGTCGGGCCCTTTGACGATCGATTCCTCGACATCCCACAGCACGGTCTTGCCCTTGAGCGCGCGCCGGAAGCCGCGTTCGTCCTGGGTCATGTAGGTGCGGTCGTGGCGGCCTTCGTAATAACGCGTGGAGATGTAGCCCAGGAGGGCGATCATCAGGACCGCGACGACGGCGCCGACGATGAGCATCATGTCATGACATGTCCCCTTGCGCGAAGGCGGACGAGCTTAGCGCAACGATCAGGCAGATTTGGAGCGAATTCTGCTTACGTTCGCGTGACCACCGTCATTGCGGCGCGTCGATCATCAGCACGCACGAGGCCATATGGTTGTTGCGCACGACCTGGGCGCGCTCGACGATGCTGGCCGCGCGCCGGCGCACGTAAGGGCCCGGGCTGTCGGCGCGCCAGCGATTGGGGCTTGGCAACACCGCCGCCAGCCGCGCCGCCTGCAGCGGCGTGAGATCGGCCGCCGACACGCCGAAGCGCGCGCGCGCGGCCGCTTCGACGCCGAAATTGCCCTCGCCCCATTCGGCTGAGTTCAGATACGCTTCCATGATCCGGTGCTTGGGCCACATGAATTCGATCAGCGCCGTGAAGTAGGTCTCGAAACCCTTTCGCACCCACGATCGCTGCGGCCACAAGAACAGGTTCTTGGCGGTCTGCTGGCTGATGGTGGAGCCGCCGCGCACGCGCGCCGCCCTCGGCGTTGGACTCCATCGCGTCCTGGATCGCATTCACGTCGAAGCCGTGATGGGAGCAGAAATTAGCGTCCTCGCCGGCGATCACCGACCGGATCACGATAAGGCGAGATGCGATTGATCGGCACCGGCGTGTGATGGATGACCTGGCCTTCCGCCGCGCGTTGCAGCATCAGCACCGTCGAGGGCGGATCGAAGAAGAGATAGGCGAGCGCCCACGTCACCGGCGCCAACACCAGCGCCACGAAGAAGACGCTAAGCGTCGTCAGCAAGAGGCCGTAGCGCTTGCGCCTTTTGATGCGGCCGAGATCGAGATCGAGATTGGCTTGCGCGTCGCGTACGCGCGGGCCGCGCGCGCGTCCTTCGCCGGGAAAGCGGATATCGGGCTGTGGGTCCGGCGCGCCGAAGAGACTGAGCTCTTCGCCGGCGCGCCCCATCGCCTTGATGGCGCACGAAGGCGTCGTCGCTCATCGGTTCGTCAAGCGCGCTCGCCGCGCGCGGATCGGCGTAGACCGAGGCCAAGGGCTCGGGCAATTCCGGCGTCGGCGCCGGCGCTGGCGCCGCAACCGCAATCGCCGGCGGCGGTTCGGAAGCTGCTTCAAGCGGTTGGGGCTCGGTGATGGCGGGCGGCGCTCAGCGGCTCAGGCGATCGGCTGCGCCTTCGCTGGGCTCGGCACGGCGGGTTGCGCGGGCGCCTCGTCGGCGGCGTTTTGCAATTGCGGCGAACCCCCTTCGCCGGTTGCCGGCGCGGGCTCTTCGGGCGCCGGCTTCGGGTCTTCCTCGTCCGGGTTCATGCCGCCCACTCCCGCGCCACGCCGGCATCCTGCTCAAGCGCCGCGCGCGCCGATTTGAGGCTTTGAAAAGCGGCGCCGTCAAGCAGCCGCCGCAACGCCCACACCGCCATGCCGCGCACCAAGGCTGAATTGTCTTCCAAGCAGCCCAAGCGCGGCCGGGACAAGCCCCGCGTCGCCCGAATTGCCGATCGCGCAGACGACATTGCGCACGAAGCGGTCGCGTCCGGTTCGCTTCACCGGCGTACCGGCGAAGCGGGCGCGAAACTGGGCTTCGTCCAACGCCGCCAATTGCGCCAGCGGCGCCAAGCGAAGATCGCCGCGCAAGGCCATCCGCGCTTCATGCGCTTCCTGCGCAAACTTGTTCCAGGGGCAAACCGCCAAGCAATCGTCGCATCCAAACACACGATTGCCGAGCGCCTCGCGAAACTCGATCGGGATCTGGCCTTTGTGCTCGATGGTGAGATAAGCCAGGCATCGCCGCGCATCGAGCTGATAGGGCGCTGGAAACGCTTTCGTCGGGCAGACGTCCAGGCAGGCGCGGCACGAACCGCAATGATCTTCATGCGCCGCGTCCGGCGCCAGTTCAGCGGCGGTTAGAATGGCGCCGAGAAACAGCCACGAGCCATGCTCGCGCGAGACCAAGTTCGTGTGTTTGCCTTGCCAGCCCAACCCGGCGCGCTGCGCCAGCGGCTTTTCCATCAGCGGCGCTGTATCAACGAACACCTTGACCTCGGCCCCGGTCTCGCGCACCAGCCAGTGCGCCAATTCCTTCAGCTTGCTCTTTGATGACGTCGTGATAATCGCGCCGCGCCGCATAAGCGGAAACCAGTCCGCGCTCGCGTTGCTGCAACAAGGCGATGGGATCGTCGCTGGGCGCATAGCTCTGCCCAACCATCACCACGCTTTGCGCTTGCCGCCCACAGCGCGCGCGGATGGCTGCGCCCGGCGCGCGCCATCCAGTCCATGTCGCCGTGGCGGCCTTCGGCCAGAAATTCCGCCAGGCGCGCCCCGGCCGGCCAATCGGCGTCGGCGCCGGCCACGCCCACCGCATCAAATCCGAGCTCGCGCGCGCGGCGCTTGAGCGCCTCAGTGCGCACGCCGCCGCTCGAAATCTTCGTGGCCATGCGGTTCGGCGCGCCCACGCGGATCGGGATGGATGATGATGTCGGCGGTCGGAAACTCGCCGCGAATGCGATTTTCAGCGGCGACGATGATCTTGTGCACCGCTTCCAGCGTCAGTGTCGGGACCAGGTCGACATGGAATTGGATGTGCACATAGGGTCCGCTGGTGCGGGTGCGCAGATCGTGGACGCGGCCAAGCTCGGGATCGCTTTCCGCCAAAGCGCGAATGCGCGCGCGCGCCTCGTCCGGCAATTCGCGGTCAAGCAAATGGTCGCCGGCCTCGCGCGCCACCTGCAAGCGCGCCCCATGCAAGCCATGCCGCGACAATCAGCGCGGCGACCGCATCGGCCCATATCCAGCCGAACCAAGCGGCCGCGCCAATCCCGACCATCACCACCAGATTGGAAATAAGATCGCCGACATAATGCAAGCGGTCGGCGCGCGTCGCCACCGAGCCGGTGCGGCGGATGGCGGCGGTTTGCGCCGAGATCAAAGCGGCGGTGAGCACGATCGACACCACCATGACGGCGAGGCTGGCGACGCCTTGTGTCACCTCCGCGCGCGTGAAGAAGCGCGGGATCGCCTCCATGGCGATCAGCACCCCGGAGAGCGCCACCAACCCGCTTTGCATCAGCCCGGCGAACGCCTCGGCCTTGCCGTGGCCGAAACGATGCTCGTTGTCGGGCGGCGCGGCTGCGTATCGCACCGCGTAATAGGTGATGAGCGAGGCGACGAAATCGAGGGTCGAATCCGCCAGCGACGCCAGCATGGCCACCGAGGAGGATGTGAGCCAAGCCCACGCCTTCAGCACGATCAGCAACAGCGCCACGCCGGTTGAGAGCGCCGCCGCGCGCGTCGTCAGCTGTGCGTGCTGCGCACTGTTGATCGCAGCGCGTTTGAATCGTATCCTCCACGGGCCTCATATGCAGCGACGGGCGTGGCGGCTTCAAGACCGCACGCTGGGGATCGCCGGGCCCGGCGCGGCTTTTTTGGCCTTTCGCGCGCCGGCGACGCGCGCCATGGTCGCGGCGCTCAAACGGAGGCCGCCCTTGGACACAATGCATCTGGTTTACGCCGCCATTCTAGGCGTCATTCAGGGGTTGACGGAGTTCCTGCCGATCTCCTCCACCGCGCATCTCCTGATCGCCGAGCACCTGATCGGCTTCAGCGATCCCGACAGCGTGTTCACGGTGATGATCCAACTCGGCTCGATCCTGGCGGTGATGTGGCTCTATCGGCGCAAGATCATCGAGGTGATCACGGGGCTGGCGAGCAAACCCGAGGCGCGCCGATTTGCGCTGATGTTGATTGTCGCGTTTCTGCCGGCGATCCCGATCGGATATTTCGGCAAGCACTATGTGACGACGGTTCTGCACGAAAGCTTTCAGGTGATGGCGTGGGCGTTCATCATCGGCGGCATCCTGATGCTGCTGATCGAGCGCTTCCGCCCGACGCCGAAAGTGGAGGACGCATCGCAAACGCCGGTCTGGCGCGCCTTCGTCATCGGCATCTTCCAGTGCTTTGCGCTCATTCCCGGGGTGTCGCGCTCGGGCGCCACGATCTACGGCGGCCTGCTCACCGGCCTCGATCGCCGCGCCGCGGCCGAGTTCTCCTTCTTCCTGGCGATGCCGACAATGGCGGCGGCGTTCGTGCTCGATTTCATCGACGTGCGCGACAGCCTCACCACCGATCGCGCCGCTGAAATCGCGGTCGGCTTCGTTTTCGCCTTCCTGTCATCGCTGCTCGTGGTGAAGCCCTTCCTGGCTTTCGTGACGCGCGCGGGCTTCATGCCGTTCGCCGGCTATCGCATCCTCGCGGGCGCTGCGGTGCTTGCGGCGATTGCGGCCGGTTATCTAGAGTTGAGCCGCGTCTGGACCATCGGCTACGAGCGTGTCGGCGTCGGCGACTTCATCGCCGCGCTCAAAGCCGCCAAGGTGAAAACTGCTGGTGGACGTGCGCGAAATCGCCAATTCGCGCCGCGCCGGCTTTTCCAAACACGTGCTCGCCGCCAGCCTCGCCGAGGCCGGCATCTTCTATCTTCACATGAAAGCGCTCGGCACGCCGAAAGCCGGCCGCCAAGCCGCACGCCGCGGCGACACCACGACCATGCAGCGTCTCTTCGAAGCGCGATTGGCCGAACCGGAAAGTCAGCTCGCGCTTGGGGAAACCGCCGAGCTCGCCGGCAAGAGCCGCGTCTGCCTCATGTGCCTGGAGCACGACTGGCGCTTGTGCCACCGCACGATCGTCGCGCGACATTTGCAAGCCGAGTTCGGCGTCAAGCCGACGCACCTCTCGCCCGAACCGTCTCCAGAACGCCCACCACCAACAAGGCGATCCAAAACAGCCCGAACACCGCGCTCATCAAAGCCGGCGTCGGCAAGAGGCGCAGCGCGTCGCAAGAAACCGCCAAGATAGGCAATAAGCCGGTTGCGCCCAGGATCCAGCGCCTTGGCGCTGAACGCAAACAGAGGACGCCAATAACCAGCGCATTTCCCGCCAGTCCGAAATATTTGGCCATTCGCCAGGGCGCGATCGGCAACAGTGACGCGGCGTTGGCCCAATCGGTGGTCATGCGCAATTGGCGCGTCGTCTCAACGATATCGGCGCCTGTCCCGATGCCGAGCAGCGCCAGCGCCGCCAGCCCCAAGGGCGATTTCACGCCGCCCGCGAGCATCATCGCCCCCGCCAGCAGGAAGAGTGTGTAGGCGGGAATAAAGCCATAGAGGTCGAGGCTGTTGCCAGCCGTCATCGCCGCCAACTTCGCCCGATCAGCCGGCGCGCCGAAGACCGCGTTGAGGTCGCTTACGGTGACCGCGTTTTGAAAACTGTTAAGCGCGGTGGCAAAGTCGCCGTGGGGATAAGCGACGCGCACGTCCGGCAGCGCCGAGAACGCCGCCAAGATGACCAAGGTCGCAACGCCCAGAAGCGCCGTCGCCAGCGGCCAGAAGCGCTTCACGCGACTTGCCTGGCCTGGAATTGTCCGTGCGGCCGGAACCGCCAGAGATAGCTCGGCGCGATCGCCTCGATGCTCTCCAGCGATGCAACGCCCAGATCCTCAATCTTCAGCGTGCTGGCGTCGGCGTCGACAATGTTGTCGCGATGCAGCATGGCGACCTGATCGCTGGTCAGCGGCGGATCGATGAACGGCAGCAATTTGCAGGTCCATTCCAGCAGGAGCCCAAGCGGGTGGGCCAGGACGAACGGGATCGAAACAAGCAATGGCCGCCGGTCGATCTCGCTCAGCAGGAATTGCATCAGCTGTTTGAAGCTATAGATCGCCGGGCCGCCCAATTCGTAGGTGCGCCCACGCGCATCGGCGCGATCGAGCGCAGCGCAAATCGCATCGGCGACGTCTCCCACGAAGATCGGCTGGAACTTGGTCTTGCCGCCGCCGATCAGCGGCAGCACCGGCCGCAGCGCCATGCCCGCGAAGCGATTGAAGAAATGGTCTTCCGGCCCGAAAATGATGGATGGCCGCAGCACCGTGGCGCTCGCGACCGCCTCGCGCACCGCCTTCTCGCCGGCGAACTTCGTGCGCCCATAGCGGGCGCCCTTCGCCGCCGCGCCCAGCGCCGATACGTGCACGAGGCGTTCAATGCCGTGCGCCCGCGCGGCTTCGGCCACGGCGCGCGCGGCGTCGACATGCAAGGCCTGGAACGTCTGCTTGCCCTTCTCGTTGAGCACCGCCACCAGATTGACCACGGCGTCGGCGCCTTCCAGCGCTGCGGACACGAACTCGCGATACCGCACGTTCGCCTGCACAAGTTGGATCTGGCCGACGTCGCCTAGAACCCGCAGATCGGCGCCCAGATGCGGGCGCCGCATCGCCACCCGCACGCGCTTACCGCGCTTAGCCAGCGCGCGCACAACTTGTTTACCAACGAAACCCGAGCCGCCGAACACAACGACCAAATCGTCCGTCATGAATTACCTCATCACCGCGGGTTCAGCGCCAACACGCGAATATTCGCCTCGGACGCCTTGAAGCGGCGCCGAATTTTGTCCCCCCAAAGCAATTGTCTGCCTAGGGGCGCCGACAAAAGTTGGCAACCGACAGAATACCGCATCGAGGAACCGAATTGGCGCGGCGTGTTGGCCCCATGTTCCTTAGGAACAGATCGCTGACTGGCCGCTTAACAATAGAGGCCCGCGAGGGGTCGGGAAACTGTGAGGAAGCTTATGAAGAAACTATTAGCCATCGCCGTCGCGGCGGGCGCTCTCGCCATCGCCGCCCCGGCATCCGCTCAGATGTGGCAGAGCATCAACCAGCGTCAAGCCCAGCTCGACGCCCGCATTGACGCTGGCGTTCGAGACGGTTCGCTGACGCGTCAAGAAGCGTTCCGCGTGCGCGGCGAGTTCAACGATCTCGTCCGGCTTGAAGCGCGCTATCGCGCCGACGGGCTGAGCTTCGGCGAACGCGCGGACCTCGATCGGCGCTTCGACGCGCTGAGCCAGGAAATCCGCTTCCAGCGTCATGACGACCAAACTCGCAATGATCGCGGTTATGGCCGGGGCGGATACGATCGCGGCGATCAATGGACCCCGATCAGCGATCGCGACCGGCAGATCCAAGCGCGCATCAATATCGGCTTGCGCAACCGCACGCTGTCTCCGCAGGAAGCCAGCCGTCTGCGCGACCAGTTCCACGATCTGCTGCGCGTCGAGGCGCAATATATGCGCGGCGGCATCAATCGGTTTGAGCGCCGTGACCTCGATCGTCGCTACGATCAATTGAACTATCGCATCACCGCGGAAGTGCGTGATCGCAACTCTTGGTACGGCTAAGTTGAAAAACGACTGAGCCGAACCTGGGCTGGCCGCCGGTGTGAAAACACCGGCGGCTTCGCCACGCCTTCGCCATGGTCGCGGGCTTGAGTCGCACTTTATGCGCAATGGGCCGGCCATTCGTCTCCGCGAAACCCCAAACGCCGCCCCGCTCGGGGCGCAAGTCATAGACGCGCAATTTGAAGTCGTCGCCGGCAAGCGCCGCGGCGTTCTCGGCGCTCTCTGGACGGCGTTCGTCGCCATCTTCTGGGCCGCCTTGATCGGCTTCCTCATTCCCCCAGCTTGGATGATCGCCCAGCGCCTGTTTGGCGGCTAGGCGCCCGAAAACTTAAGCGCTCAGCCGCGCCAGCTCCGCGTCGCTGATGTCTTCGTTCGAATAGACGTCTTGGACGTCATCGAGATCGTCGAGGGAATCGATCGAATTTCATCAGCTGCTCGGCGCTCTCGCCTTCGATTGGGATGGCGATGTCGGTGCGCCACACGAATTTCGCCGACGCCGGATCGCCAAATTTCTTGGCCAGCGCTTGCGAGACGGCGACCAAGCCGTTCATCTCGCAGGTGACGACATGCTGGGCGTCCTCGACCTCGCACTCATCGGCGCCGGCTTCGATCGCCGCCTCAAGCATCGCGTTCTCATCGGCCACGCTCAGCGGATAGCGCACTTCGCCGGCCCGCTTCCACGAAAACGACACCGAATTGGTTTCGCCCAAATTGCCGCCATTCTTCGCGAACGCCGCGCGCACATCGCCGGCCGTGCGATTACGATTGTCCGACAGGCACTCGACGATGATGCCGACGCCGCCCGGGCCAAATCCCTCGTAGCGGATCTCATCGCAATTGTTCGGCGCCGGCGCCGCCGCCGGTCGATGGCGCGCTGAATGTTGTCCTTGGGCATGTTCTGCGCCCGGCCCGCCGCCATGGCGCGGAAGAGCCGCGGGTTGGCGTTGGGATCGCCCCCGCCGAGCTTCACCGCGGCCTGGATTTCGCGCGCGATCTTGGTGAAGGCCTGCGCGCGCTTCTTATCCTGCCCGCCCTTGCGGTGTTGGATGTTGGCGAATTTCGAATGGCCGGCCATGCATCGATCCTGAGGGGCGAGCTTCTAGCGGGGCGGGCCGCAAACTTCCAGGGGCGAAGCGAACCATTTTGGTCGCTGATGGCGGCCAAGGAGGATCGAACGCGCGGGCCCAAGCTGGACATCCGAAGCTCATGGACCGACGTCCGAACGCGACGCCGCCGCCGCGGGCCTTGGACGTTCGGGCGTTTTCTCAGGGGGATCGCGAAAGCGAGGCCTCGCGCAGGGGTCCGTGTCTCAAGCGGAGTGCGCCTGCGTAAAGCGCAAGCGGTTTCCGAACGGATCGATGGCGTGCATCACCGTCGCCCCGTACGAAGTCTCCTCCAGGCCCGGGCGGTTGTACTTGTAGTTCTTGGCGATGAGCTCCGCATGCAGCGCCTTGATGCCGGTCACGTTGACGACGCTGGTCCCGCCGGGGGCCGCATCGCCGTGATGCTCGCTCAAATGCAGCTTCACCGCCCCGCGCGAGAGCTGCATATAGAGCGGCGCGCCGGGAAAGATCTCGCCGCGCCAATCCTCGCTGAAGCCCAGGAAGTCGCAATAGAACTCGACCGCCTTGGCGACATCGAACATGCGAATGACGGGGATGACCTCGCTCAAATTGATGGCGTCGCCAGCTGCATCGGTTTCGCCGGCGCCGATCTTGGCGGCGAGCACGTTCCAATTGTCATAGCCGAATTGCTTGGCCACGAGCTCGAGACTTTCGGCCAGCGAAAGCTCAATGGTCTTGGCTTTCAGGTTTTCGCGCAGAGCGCGCGCCATGAGTTTTGCATCGCGATAATCGCGCATGATCCATCTCCACGATCGAGCGACTTCAAAGAGCGTCAGCGCTTGCCTTGCCGACCCCGTCGCTCATGTTTGCGAAGCGGATCAGAACATGTCGTTCGATGCATTCACCTTACCCCAAGAATAAAGGGCGCAAGCGGCAGGCCGCATCAGCCTGGCGGCAAGCTAAAGCCGAGGCGTGCGTTAAGTCAATGAATGGGGTTAGACGGCGCTTGTGCCGCGCAACCCATCCGAGCGCACGCAACGGATGGCCTCGTTGGGCGTGATCACCCAATCCAGATGCGCGTCGTGGGACGCCATGCGGCACGCAAGCCAGTTCCTGTTGCGCATAGGCCAGACCCGCCGCGATGCAGCCATGCGCGCGATAGAGCGAGATGATGCGGTCATAATGGCCGCCGCCTTGCCCGAGGCGGTGACCGGCGCGGTCGAACGCCAGCAGCGGCGTCAGGATCAAGCGCGGGGCGAGATCGCCGCCGGTCGACGGCGGCGCCGGCACGCCGAACGCATCCGCCGTCAGCGGCTCGCCGCTCGCCCACGCCAAGAACCGCGCCGGTCCCGCGCGCGTCTCCATTCGCGGCAGCGCCACGATGCGCCCAGCTTTCGCCAGCGCCGCCAAGCAGCGGCCGGCCGTCGATTTCGCCGCCGACCGGCCAATAGCCCGCCACCGGCGAAAGTTTCGCCAGCTCCAGGGGAAAGTTTTCGATGAGCTTGAGCGCGGCGTCGCCCGGCGTCAGTCGACGCGCGCTCGGCGCGCATCAGCATGCGCGCATCGGCCTTGGCGGCCTCGAGTTCGACATCACTCATGCGTCACACGCAAAGTTGGGCGGGCCATATGCGCCGTAAGGAATACCCATCCTCTCGAACCCTAACACGACTAGGTGGGCGCCAGGTGTTCCAGACCACGATCCGGAACAGAGCCAGCTCCCGAGAGAGATGATACGGTCCCAGGGATGCAAGTACCTCTCGCACGCCACAGCAACCGCCCGAGGGGAATTTAAGCGCACGAGGCGCGCGCCTCAAGCCACGGCGCGCGTAGAGAGCGGACACGGCCCTGTTCCGGCTGGAGCGCGGGGCCTTCGGCCGCCTCGATCTGCGCCTCGGCGAGCATGTCGTTCAGGCGTTCGATTTCACCGCGCGCGCGCACCAACGCCGCGCCCGTGGTCTGGGCCTCGTCCATGAGCGCAAGCGCCGCCAGGATCAGCTTGCGCAGATCGTTTGTTTCGCCCTCGCCGGCGCTCAGCCGCGCTTCCAGCGCCTTCGCCAAATCCTCGATCCGCCGCTGATCGCCGGCGCTGCAATCGAGCCAGAATTCCTCGCCCAGTACGCGCACCATCGCTGCCATTAACGGCTCGCCTCCTTTGCCGCGGCGTCGAACGCCCGCACCGGCTCGGCCAACGCGTCGACGATGGCGTCGGGTTCAGCGCCCATGCCAAGCGCGTCGAGCCGCGCCTCGATGGCGTCGAGCGCCAGCGCCAGGCGCCGCGCCTGCTTGGCGCTCACGTCACCGTCCGGGTGGGAATTGCTCGCCATTGCGACGAATTGTTACGCCTTTGTCTGATTCGTTGAAACCAGCTTTGCCTTTCCGCGCGTAGACGCGCGCGCGGGCGGACGCTAAGTCCCCCATAAATTCAGACAAATGGAGCAAGACATGGGCGTGAAGGTGGCCATCAACGGTTTCGGACGCATCGGGCGCAACGTCCTGCGCGCCATCGTCGAAGCCCGGCGCACCGACCTCGAAGTTGTGGCGATCAACGATCTGGGCCCCGTCGAGGCCAACGCCCACCTGCTCCGTTTCGACAGCATTCACGGCCGTTTCCCCGGCGAAGTGAAGACCGGCGAGGATTGGATCGACGCCGGCGCGGGCAAGATCAAAGTCACCGCGATCAAGAACCCGGCCGAACTGCCGCACAAGGAGCTGGGCGTCGACATCGCGCTCGAATGCACCGGCATCTTCACCGCCCGCGACAAGGCCGCCGCCCACCTCGACGCCGGGGCCAAGCGCGTGATCGTCTCGGCGCCCAGCGACGGCGCCGATTTCACCGTCGTTTACGGCGTCAACCACGAAGGCCTGAGCAAGGACCACAAGGTCATCTCCAACGGCTTCGTGCACGACCAATTGCCTGGCGCCGGTGGCCAAGGTGCTGAACGATCTGATCGGCATCCAGCACGGCATGATGACGACGATCCATTCCTACACCAACGACCAGCCGTCGCTCGATCAGCTGCACAAGGATCTCTACCGCGCCCGCGCCGCGGCGCTGAACATGATCCCGACCTCCACTGGCGCGGCCAAAGCGCATCGGCCTCGTCATCCCCGAGCTCAAAGGCAAGCTCGACGGCATTTCGATCCGGGTGCCGACGCCGAACGTTTCGCTGGTCGACCTCAAGTTCGTCGCCAAGCGCGCGACCACGAAGGACGAAATCAACGACGCCATCCGCCGCGCCGCCAATGGGGCGATGAAGCACGTCCTCGCCTACACCGACGCCAAGAACGTCAGCCACGACTTCAATCACGACCCGCACTCGTCGATCTTCCACACCGACGAAACCAAGGTGATGGCCGGCACATTCGTCTCGATCCTCTCCTGGTACGACAACGAATGGGGCTTCTCGAACCGCATGGCCGACACCGCTGTCGCCTTCGCGAAACTGATTTGAGGCTACCCGATCTCCGCAAACTCCCCGCCTTCGCCAAAGCGCAAGCGTGGGGACTTGCTGTGGGCTTTGCGCTTGCCTGGCTCACCGTCGACAAGCTGCACCTGAATTTCTGGGCGATGGCTCTTGGCCTCTTCGCCAGCTGGATCGGATGGGAGTTCCTGTTCGCGCGCTCGCGCGCCCTCGGCCCGCACCGACATCCCGGCTTTGGCCTATGGCATCGCCACCGGCATGGCGTTCCCGTGGATCGGCGTCGCGCTGGCGGCGTTGCTCGAATTCTGCACCCCTGATACTGCACCCCTGATCCTGCACCCCCGATCCTGCACCGTTGGCGCGAACAAGATCGCCGCGCTGGTGAAGGCCACAGCGTAAACGCCGGTGACGACGCATGCTCGCCGCCATGGCCACGCGCCGCCTCGATGATTTCACCATCGCCGCCTGCGACGGCGGTTTCGCCGTCGCAGCATTCGGCTGCGGCCTTTTCGACGCGCCCTTGTGGCTGACGGGGCTGGTGGCGTTTGCGATGCTGGCCTATTGGAGCTGGTCTCGCCGCCGGGTGCTCAACCGCCTGCGCGGCGCGACATGGGCGAGCTCAAACCACGCTCGCCATTTTCGTCATCATCGCCATTCTCGCCGGGTCGTATTGGCTCGGCTTGAACGCCAAGGACCTGGTCTCATGAGCAAGCTTTCCATTCACACCATCTCGGCGCCGATCTACGTGGCGCTCCTCAACAATCTGAACGCCTGGCTCGACAAGGCCGAGGAGTACGCCAAGGCGAAGAAGTTCGACATCGAGGTGCTGCTCTCGGCGCGGCTGGCGCCGGACATGCTGCCGCTGCGCGGTCAGATCCATCTCGCCACCGCTTGGGCCAAGAATTGCCAGTGCCGGCTCGCCGGCCAAACGCCGCCGGATTATCCCGACACCGACATCACGCTCGAACAGCTGCGCGCCCGCATCGCCCGCACCATCGACATCGTGAAATCGATCAGCGCCGCCGACCTCGAGGGCGCCGACGCCCGCATCGTCAATTACAATCTCGGCCCCGAGATCAAGATGAGCCAGCCGGGCGTCGACTATTTCACCCGCATGGCGCTGCCGAACTTCTATTTCCACATCACCACGGCCTACGACATTCTGCGGCATAATGGCCTCGCCCTCGGCAAGCCGGATTTCCTCGCCGGCGTGATCGAGCTGCCGAGCTGAGCGTCACCGATCCAGGGGTTCTTCCCCCGCGCCGGGCGCGCCATTCACCTGATGAGCGGCCGGCGCGTAGGCGAAGCTCTTAATCGCCTCGCATTTGCTTGGACGACGCTTTTGACACTCCGCTTGTCGCCTCGATAGTTTGGGCCTCGACGGGCGGGTCCTCGCGTTCAAGCACCGCGAAAACCGCCGATTGGGAATATGCCGTGAATAGATTTCGCCGCCTCGAAGACGCCCCCGACAACGTCACCGCGCTGGTGCGCGTCGATTTCAACGTGCCCATGCAAGACGGGAAGATCAGCGACGACACCCGTCTGCGCGCAGCCTCCCCACGCTCAACGCGCTGCATCGCCAAGCATTGCAAGGTCGCCCTGCTCGCGCATTTCGATCGCCCAAAGGGCAAGCGCGTGCCGGCGATGTCGCTGAAGCGTCGGTCGCCGAACCGCTCGCCAAATTGCTCGGCGCGCCCGTCGCGTTCGCCGACGATTGCGTGGGTGAGGCCGCGAAATCCGCGATCGAGGCGCTGCCCGTGGGCGGCGTCATCCTCCTCGAAAACACCCGCTTCCACGCCGGCGAAGAAACACAACGACCCCGCGCTCGCCAAAGCAAATGGCCGCGCTCGGGGAGATCTATGTCAACGACGCCTTCTCCGCCGCGCACCGCGCCCACGCCTCCACCGAAGGCGTCGCCCACATTCTCCCCGCTTACGCCGGCAAACAGATGGAGCGCGAACTCGACGCGCTCGACAGCGCGCTCGGCAAACCCGAAGCGTCCGCGTGCTCGGCATCGTCGGCGGCGCCAAGGTCTCCACCAAGCTCGACCTGTTGCAGAACCTGATCGGCAAGCTCGACACGCCTCGCCATCGGCGGCGGCATGGCCAACACCTTCCTGTTCGCGCAAGGCGTCGAAATCGGCGGCTCGTTCGCCGAGAAGGACATGGCCGCCACGGCGCGCGAAATCATCGACGCCGCGCAAGGCAAATGCGAATTGCTTGCTGCCGCTCGACGTGGTGGTGGCCAAGGAAGTCAAGCCGCACGCCGAAGCGCGCATGTGCGGTCTCGATGAGATCCAGGCGGACGACAAGATCCTCGATGTCGGCGAGCGCACCATCCGCCATCTGCGCGAGGCGATGAAGCACTCGCACACGCTGATCTGGAACGGCCCGCTGGGCGTTTTTGAAATGCCGCCGTTCGACCAGGGCACGGTGCTGGCCGCGCAAGACGCCGCCGAACTCGCCAAGTCCGGCAAGCTGATCGCGGTCGCCGGCGGCGGCGATACCGTCGCCGCCCTCAATCATGCCGGCGTCGCGGGGGATTTCACCTTTGTCTCAACCGCCGGCGGCGCCTTCCTGGAATGGATGGAGGGCAAGGCGCTCCCCGGCGTCGAGGCGCTCAAACGGTAAATTGGCCGGTAAATTGGCCCGGTAAATTGGCGGAACTGCTTGTCGCTGGGAAAGGCTGGAAACGGCGCCCCGGCTTGGCGTTCGCCCTTGAGCCGGGCTAAACGAACGCTATTCCGTTGGAGAAAACAGGATCTTGTCGTTAGGGGCGAAAACGTGAATCTCGACGCATTGAACAAAGTCGCCGGCGCGCTGGTCGAGCCAGGGCGCGGCATCCTGGCCGCGGATGAAAGCACCGGCACGATCAAGAAGCGCTTCGACGCCATCGGCGTCGACAATACCGAAGAAAACCGCCGCGATTATCGCGAACTCATGTTCCGCGCCAAGGAAGCGATGCAATACGTTTCCGGCGTCATCCTCTATGACGAGACCATCTGGCAGAAGGCCAAGGACGGCGCGCCGCTGGTCAAGCTGATCGCCGACGCCGGCGCCATTCCAGGCATCAAGGTCGACGAAGGCGCACGCGAGCTTGCCGGCGCGCGCGGCGATATGGTGACCTGCGGGCTCGATGGGCTCTCCAAGCGTTTGCCCAAATATCATGAGCAGGGCGCGCGCTTCGCGAAATGGCGCGCGGTGATCGACCCCACCAATGGCCGGCCCTCTTACGCCGGGCTCCTCGCCAATGCGCACGCGCTCGCGCGCTACGCCAATCTCTGCCAGGAGTTCGACATCGTCCCTATCGTCGAGCCGGAAGTGCTGATGGACGGCGATAACGACATCGACGCCACCTACGCCGTCACCGAATGGGTGCTGAAAGAGACGTTCCAGCAGCTCTATTATCTGAACGTCGCGCTCGAAGGCATGGTGTTGAAGCCGAACATGATCGTGCCCGGCAAACGAGCCGCCAAGCAGGCCTCCATCGACGAGGTCGCCGAAAAGACCATCAAATGCCTGAAGGCCTGCGTGCCGAGCGCGGTGCCGGGCATCGCCTATCTCTCGGGGGGCCAATCCGACGAGGACGCCACCGCTCACCTCTCGCGCATGAACGAGATCGGCGGCTTCCCGTGGAAGATGACGTTCTCGTACGGGCGCGCCCTGCAGGCGGCGCCGCAAAAGGCTTGGAGCGGCAAGAGTGAGAACGTCGCCGCCGCGCAGCGCGCCTTCCTGCATCGCGCGCGCATGAACGGCCTCGCCAGCCTCGGCAAGTGGAAGCCTGAGCTGGAAAAGCAGGCGGCCTGAAGCCCCGTTCAATCATCGCCTTTGCGAAGCGACCCGCATCGGCGATTTTCACATGAGCCTTGCGTCCGTCAGCCGCTTTAGGGCGCGGCTGTATTGGCGTGAGCGGCCGCAGTCTGAGGCGATGGCGGCGGCGATGGCGGCGGCGTTGGACGGCGGCGGCCATTGCATCCCCAGTTGATCGAACAGGAACGCTGTATAATCGGCGATCTGCCCGACCGTCACGCTGAGCGGCGAGCCGATGCCGTGGCCCGCCGCGCTCGTCGTGATCAGATAGATCGGATGGCCCGAGCTCGTCGCCGCCTGCAGCCGCGCCGTCATTTTGCGCGATTGCATCGGATTGACGCGCCCGTCGTTCTCGCCGGTCTGCATCATCACCGCGGGATAGGCGGTGTGATCGACGACGTGGTGATAAGGCGAATAGGCGTAGAGCGCGTTGAATTGGGCCGGGTTGGTCACGGTGCCGAACTCGGTGGTGTTGAACGCGCCGTTCGGGTCGAGTTCGACGCGCAGCATGTCGTAGATGCCGACATCGGAGACGACCGCGCGGAACAGATCCGGATGCTGGGTGATCATCGCGCCCATCAACAAGCCGCCGTTGGAGCCGCCGCGCACGCGCCAGCTTCGCCGGCGAAGTGTAGTGCTGGCTGATCAGCAGTTGCGCCGCCGCGGCGAAGTCGTCGAACACGTTCTGCTTGTGGGTCAGCGCGCCGTCTGCGTGCCAATCCTCGCCGAACTCGCCGCCGCCGCGGATGTTGGCGACCGCATAGACGCCGCCCGCATCGAACCAGACGCGGCGCGATGGGCCCAGGAACGCCGGCGTCTGGCTGATGCCGTAGCCGCCATAGCCGTAGAGCAGGTCGGGTTCTGCCCGTTGAGCGCCAGGCCCTTGCGGCGGATGATGTTGACCGGGACTTGCGTGCCGTCGCGCGAGCGCGCCATGACGCGGACCACTTCCATGTCGTTGAAATTGACCGGGCTGACCACGCGCAGATTGGTGGTCGTGTCATGCCCCGCTCCAGCGATGGAAGGCGCGCGGCGTGAGATAGGTCTCCACGCTGTAGACGAGATCGGCGCCGACCCCCTCCACTTCGCTGACGTTCGAGATCGCCGGGATCGGCACATCGGCGCCGTGGCCGCCATCGAGATTGAAGGTGCGCAGCCGGGAAGGACCGCCCGCCAGATAGCGAATGGCGATTTTGTTGCCGCCATAGAAGCTGATCGGATCGTCGCCGCCCTGGAAGTCGTTCAAGATGACCGCGCCGGCGAGCTGAGGAATGATGACGCGCGCCTGGCGTAGATCATAGGCGCCGAGCGGCAGTTTCAACACCTGCCGGCGCGGCGCGTTCTTTTGCGATTCCAAATAGAGCGCCCCGTCCGGGCCGAAATTGGCGAAGGTGACGCCATCGGTGAATTGCGTGACCTGATGCACCTGGCCGTCGGCGCTCACCACATAATGATCGAACTGGCCGCCATCGCCATTGGCGACGGTGACCAAGAGCGCGTGCGCCACGCCGCTATAATGCAGAGTGATTTCCGCAACCCGCGGCAAGTTCGGCAGCGCGACTTCGTGATCGGCGCCGCGCACCCGGCGCGAAGCTGTGCAGCCAAACCGTTTGATAGAAATGACGATCCGCTTCCGAACGCTCGGCCGCCGGGGAAATGCGTATACCAGATGCTCTGGCCGTCATCCGACCACGCCGCGGCGCCGCCGGCGGTCGGATACTGAACATGCGGGATGGCCGCGCCGATCTCATGGCCGGTGCCGACATCGAAAATATGCAGATCGCCGTCTTCGCTGCCGCCGCGCGAAAGTGAGACCGCGACCTTGCTGCCGTCCGGCGAGGGCTGATACCAATCGATCGCGATCGCGCCCGACGCATCCATGGCGTTGGGATCGATCACCGTGGTCGCATGGGCGCCGTCGAGATCCTGTCCCATCACCGTCAGCAGCGGTTGCTGCTTGGCGGGATCGCTATAGAGCGCAAAGACCCGCGTTCCCGCCGCTTTCAAATCGGAATAGGACGGCGAAGTCTGCGAAATGAGCTGCATCAGCCGCTCGCCGAGCGCTCGGCGGTACGGCAACGCGTCGAGATAGCTGCGCGCATGTGCGGTCTGGGTCGCGGCCCAATTGTGAACCTCGGGGTCCTGAGCGTTTTCAAGCCAACGATACGGATCGGAGACAGTGACGCCGAAATAGGTGTCGGTCACCGGATGGATCGGGGTTGAGATCGGGCCGGTTGCGGAGACGGGGTTTTGGTTGGCGGCGGGCGGCGAACACGCCGCCAGGGCCGCGAATGCAAGCAATACCAGGCTCTTTCGCATCAGCTCACGCTCCCAATCCCCCGCCGCCCTCCATCTCTAGGCTTAAACTCGCTCAAACACGAGCAGGGTCCTTGGAGATCGCTCGCGCGTCAGGGAACAAGGCGACGAGCGCGGGCCATCGGCCTTAGGCGTAAACCCAAAATTACCACGCCGGCTTAGCGGCCCTTAAGACAAGAGCGTTATTGTGCAGGCTGCTCAACGCGCAAGGGCGGCGCCATGGGTTTGGTTGATCTTTTATTTAGCGTGCGCG
Source organism: uncultured Pseudomonadota bacterium (assembly GCA_963847165.1). Lineage (GTDB taxonomy): Bacteria > Pseudomonadota > Alphaproteobacteria > Caulobacterales > Aquidulcibacteraceae > Vitreimonas. Next base: position 19,763 of record CAWJYY010000007.1, on the reverse strand, counting down.
GCCGCATCAGCCGCGCGCAATACTGGCTTGGCTCGTTCATAGCCGGCCTGGTGCTGATCGCCGCCGTCATCGTGGCGATTTCGGCCGCCAGCGGCGCGGCTGAAAATGCGCCCAAAGGCCAAGCCGGCCTCGCCGGCGCGGGAACCTTCGCCCTTATCCTTTTGCCGGCGGCGCTTTTTACCTGCTGGTGCGGGATCGCCGTGCAGATCAAGCGTTTCCACGATCGCGGCCGCAGCTGGTGGTTTGTGCTGCTGCCGCTGGCGCCCGGCGCTGTTCATGGCCATGGCCGTCGGCGAAAGCCTTGCGCGCGGCGGCTCGCCGCTCGACCTGTTCGTATCCTTGCAGCCCTACGCCTTCGTCGGTTGGCTTATAAACCTCTACATCTTTGTCGAACTCGGCTGCTTGTCCGGGGTTGAGGGCCCCAACAAGTTCGGGCCCCCGCCCGGCGCCGCGCGCGGACCGATCGAGCCCGCTCGCCCCAGCGGCGCCGTCGACGCGGCGTCTTCTCTGTTCGGCGCACAATCGGCGATCGACCGCGCCATCGCCGAGCGCGCCATCCCCGATCGGGCTCGCCCACCGCAAGCTGAGCCGCCGCGGAGCGCGCCCGCTTTCGCCGCCGCGGCGCGCACCGCAGCGCCGCCTCAAGCGCCCTCATTCGGTCGCCGGGTGACGCGTTAGAGTTTCCGTCGCGGCGCACGGCGCGCTAGGACGTCGGCCATGCGCCGCTGCCAACTCTATCTCATTTCGCCCGCCAATTTCGACTTGAACGCCTTCACCAGCATTCTCCGTGAAGCGCTGGTCGAGGGCCATGTCGCGGCGTTTCAACTGCGCATGAAGGACACAGCCGACGCCGACATCCTCGCCGCCGGCAAAGTCCTGAAGCCGATCGTGCAGAACGCCGCCTCGGCCTTCATCGTCAATGATCGTCCCGACCTCGCCGCGCAACTCGACGCCGACGGCGTCCATATCGGTCAGAGCGACGCACCTTACGCGCAAGCGCGAAGTCTGCTCGGGCCCGACAGGATCGTCGGCGTCACCTGCCACAACTCGCGCGATCTCGCCTACCAGGCCGCGGAAGCCGGCGCCGACTATGTCGCCTTCGGCGCCTTCCACCCAACGCAAACCAAGCCGGCGGACCATTGGGCCGACCCCGAAATACTGGAGATCTGGCAACAGACAGCGCTGACGCCTTGTGTTGCGATCGGCGGCATCACGCTCGACAACGCCGAGCCGCTCGTCCGCGCGGGCGCCGACTTCCTCGCCGTCTCCAATGCCGTGTGGTCCGTCCCCGAGGGTCCGCGTGCGGCCATCGCCGGCTTCAACGCGCTCTTCGACCGCATCGCCGCGGGCTAGATGCGCGTGGGGGAAATCAACTGAGCTCATCGCCGCCCTTGGACCCACTGATCCGAGCGCTGGAAGAGCGCACTAGCTAGCTGAGCTTCGATTGCTTGCTCACCCACCAATAGGCGTAGAGCGTGAATAGAGCGAAAAGCGCCATGCCTATGTAATTGGCGGTTTCGGCGAAGTTCGGCCCGACCAAGGCGAACGGCGTTGGATTGTTGGTCGCAACGATCACGCCGGAATTGATGATGCCGAGCAGGCTCTCGCCGACGACGAGCCCCGACGCCAATAGCACGCCGAAGCGCTTGGCCATTTCCGCGTTCGGGCGCTTGTTCATGGCGCGATTATAGAGCCAGCCCAAAAACGCGCCGATGATCACCGGCTCGGTCGCCGACATCGGCAGGTAAATGCCGATGCCGATCGCCAGCGGCGGCAGGCGGATGAGCTTCATCGCTCCCAGCGTTTCATCGACGGCGATGCAGACGATGCCGACGATCACGCCGATCCCAATCAGGTTCCAGGGCACGTCGCCGTTTAAGATGCCGTTCGCCAGCGTGGAGATGAGCGCGGCCTGCGGCGCGCCCAGCGGCGCGGCGTTGATCGCATGCCGGTTGGGATCGCCGGGAAAGCCGTAAGCGTGATTGAGCATGTCGAGCACAAGCGGGATCACCAGCGAACCCGCGATCACGCCGACGATCAGCGCCAGCTGCTGGCGCCAGGGCGAGGCGCCGACCAATTGTCCGGTCTTCAGATCCTGCAGATTGTCGTTCGAGATCGTCGCCACCGAAAAGACGATGGCCACCGCAAACAGGCAGAACGCCACCAGCGCCCGCGTCGCGCCTGGCCCTAAAATTGGCTGCGCGAACCAGGCGAGCAGCACCGCGCCGATCACGGTCGCCAGAATGCCGATGCCGGAGACCGGCGAATTCGATGCGCCGATGAGGGCGGCCATGTAGCCCGCGACCGTGGCGATGAAGAAGCCGACGACGACAACGAATATGACGCCGCCAATGGTCAGCGCCCAAGTGAGCGGGCTCGAGCGGCCCCGCGCCAATGAAGGTGTGCAACAGCCAGCCGATCATCACCAGGCAGATCACGCTCAAGAGCACGATCAGCCAGGCTGGAATGTCGCGATCGTCGCGGCCGTGAATGACGCTCGCCCCGGTTTGCGCAGCGCGCGCTTTCAGCGTCGACTGGAAGCCTTCGATTAAAGGCTGCACCAGCCGGATCATGCTCCAGATCGCGGCCACGCCGATGGCGCCGGCGCCGACGAAGCGCACATGGCGCCACACCGCGTCGGCTGTTGTCGCTGCATCGCCCGCCATGCCTTGCGTCCAGATCGGCACGAAGCCCGCCCAAGTGATGAGCAAGCCCGCGAGCATGGCGAGGCCCACCGACAAGCCGACCAGATGCCCGGCGCCCACCAAGGCCAGCGAAAAACCCAGATCGATCCCGGTCGCGCCCATCGCCACGCGAAAATATTTAGTCATCTCGGCGGCCGCCACGCTGGTCAATGTGATCGCCTGCAGGCCCGCCGACATGAGCGCGCCAAAGGCCACCACCAGCGGCCCGCGCTTGCGCTCGATCGCATCGGGCGAGGCTTCATCGCCGGTGCGCGCCCACTTTCAGCACTTCCGCCGCGGCCACGCCTTCGGGGAACGGCAGGGGCGTATTGACCACCAATGTCCGCCGCAGCGGGATCGAGAAGAGCACGCCGAGAATGCCGCCGAGCGCGCAGATTAAAAACGTCGTCAAATAGTCAAAGCCCTGCCAGTAGCCGATCATCACCAGGCCCGGCAGCACGAAGATGATCGCCGAGAGCGTGCCCCCCGATGAGGCGACGGTCTGGACGATATTATTTTCGCGGATCGTGCCGGTGTTGAACGCGCGCAGGACCCCCATCGAAATCACGGCTGCTGGAATCGACGAGGCGATGGTGATCGCAACTCTGAGACCCAGATAGATGTTCGCCGCCGTGAAGATCATGGCGATAACCGAGCCGAGCAACAGCCCGCGGATCGTGAGTTCGTTGTCCTTCATGAAAAGCCGCCAGCTCTATTGCGCGTTGATGGTGACTGCGAACGACCGCCAGACCTCTGCGCCTGGCCCGCGCCGTTCCAGGGTCAATGGCGTCGAGCCCGCCGGGTTGGCGGGGAGAAGGAAGCTGTTCCACAAATGCGCGCGCCAGTTTGCGCCGCCAATGCGCGCGGCTGCGTCCTCCGGCTTCGGGCGCCATCGCCGCCCATGCGAGCGCGGGCGCGGGCGCCAAAACCGCGGCCAAGCGCGCGGCCAAGACCAATGAGCGCATCAGCGTTCCCCGTTTACCAACCCTTCCGCGGACGGCTGCTTTGGCCGCCCGCGGATCCTGGCGCAAGCTGCCTGACAAGCTCTTCCATTTGCAGCGTTTTTCGACGAGCAGCGCAACGCCGAGCCCCGGGTCTAGGAAAACCCGTCAAACCCGCCTACCTCTTCGCCCAAGACAGGAGTTTCCATGACGGGCTCGATCATCCGCCTTGACGACGAAGACAAAGAAAAGAACCAAAACGACACCCGCAACGCGCCCGACGTCGTTGAAAAGGCGCTGTTCGACGCGCGCGTGGTGATGCTGACCGGGGAAGTGAATGATGGCGTCGCCCGCCGCGTCACCGAGCGATTGTTTGCGCTCCAGGCGCAGAGCGCCGCGCCCATCACGTTCGTCATCTCCTCGCCCGGCGGCCACGTCGAAAGCGGCGACATGATCCATGACGTGATCAAATTCATCAACGCGCCAGTGCGCATGCTGGGCACCGGCTGGGTCGCCTCCGCCGGCGCGCTCATCTATTGCGCCGCCCAGCGCGAGAACCGCTATTGCTTGCCCAACACGCGCTTCCTGCTGCACGAACCGCGCGGCGGCATTGGCGGCATGGCTTCCGACGTCGAGATCCAAGCCCGCGAAGTCTTGCGTATGCGCGAACGGCTCAACCGCATCTTCGCCGACGCCACCGGCCAGCCGCTTGACAAGATCAAGCGCGACACTGACCGCGATTATTGGATGCAGGCCGAAGAGGCGAAAGCCTACGGCCTCGTCGGCAAGATCGTCGCCAGCGCCGCCGAAATACGCTGACGGCGCGGACGCGCGTCCGAAAGCGCGTCCTATCCGCCACAAAACGCGCTGTCACAAAACTTTCAGGGAATTGTCGCCTCCCCCACGTGTTTCCAAAGGGGTGCGCCCACGCTAGCTTTCGCCTGTTGGGTGCAAAAGGGCGAGGGTCTGATGGGTCGTGAATTCGAACTGAAGCTGGAGATTCCGGCCGCCGCCGCCAACAAGGTGATGCGCCTGCCATGGCTATGGGAGCAGGCCAGCGGCGAGATGCAGCCGCGGCACATGTCGACGACCTATTATGACACGCCAAAATACGCCCTTCGCCAAAAAGGCATCAGCCTGCGTGTGCGCCGGGTCGGCGCAAAGAACATCCAGACTGTAAAGGCGATCAGCCCGCGCAAGGCCTCGCCCATCGACCGCAGCGAATGGGAGCGCGAAATCGCCGGCGAAGTCCCCGAACTGCGCCACGTGCTCGGCACGCCGCTGCAGGAATTCTCGCGCAAGAAATTGCGCAAGAGCCTGACGCCGGTGTTTGAAGTGAAGGTCGAGCGCAGCGCCTATCCGGTCCTCTCCGCCAACAGCGCCATTGAACTGGCCATCGATCGCGGCAGCATTTCCACGGCGAATGGCGCGGCCGCCTTCTGCGAGATCGAACTCGAATTGAAACGCGGCGCTTCGGCGGAACTGGCGCGCCTGGCGCGCCGTCTCGCCAGCGAAGTGCCCGCCTCGCTCGGCCTCAAAACCAAGGCCGATCGCGGCTTCGATCTGCGCTCTGATCAAACCCCACGCATCTACCGCGCCGAGCACGTGCGGATCGGCGGGCGCGCGCGCATCGGCCAATCCTTCCAGCTCATCGCTTGGTCGTGCCTGCGGCAATTCGCACTCAACGCCGACGCTGTTCTCAACGACAATTTCGACGGCGTGCATCAGATGCGCGTGGGTCTGCGGCGGCTCGGCACGGTGCTTTCTTTGTTCGAAAAGCTGATCGACGGTCCTGAGACCGACGCCGTCGAAGTCGAATTGCATTGGCTTCTCGACGAGCTCGCGCCGGCGCGCGATCTCGATGTGTTCGTGGAAAAGACCATGACGCCGCTCAGCGCCGGCGCCGCCGAGGACGCAGCGCTCAAGCGCCTGCTCGAAAACGTCATCACGCGCCGCACCCAAGCGCTGGCGCGCGCCAAGGACGCCGTCGCCAGCGACCGTTTCCGTCAATTCGTGCTGCGCACCGCGCTCTGGGTGCTCGCCGGGGAATGGTCGGACATGGCCGAGATCGAAGGCGTCCGCGCCGACGGCCGCATCGCCTCGTTCGCGCGCCGCACGCTGGAGAAGCGGACGCGAAAAATCGCGCGCAAGCTCCACCAGCTGCATGACTTCGATGTCGCCCAGCGCCACAAGCTGCGTCTGAACGTGAAGGAACTCCGCTACGCGGGGGAATTCTTCGCCGATGTGTTCCCGCGCTCGCAGCGCGCTCAGCGCCGGTTCGCGAAAATCCTCGCCAACCTGCAAGACAATCTCGGGCGGCTGAACGATTTGGCTGTGCATCGCCGGCTCGGCCAGGAATTCGTCGAGTCCTGGACGCTGATTGATCTCAACCGCGCCAACAACGCCTGCAACGAAAACGCAGCGCCCGCGATCCAATACGCGCTGGGTTTCGCCATCGGCCAAGAGCAATACGAGGCCGAAGCCTGCATCGACGCGGTGCTTGAAATGGGTCAGCGCCTGAAGAGCGCTCAGCGCTTCTGGCGCTGAGCGTTCTGGCGCGTGTCATCGCGGCATTGGATCCGAGATCTGGATCACTTCTGAGACTCCATCGCCCGCGAGCGACAGGAATTCCTTGATATCGGCGATCGCCTGCTGACGTGTTGGGGCGGTGATGATCGCCCAACCCGTGGCCGCCGCCCACGCCGCCCCGCCCTGATTGACGATGTATTCGCCGCCCTTGAGGCGCACGGTGAAGCCGTCCTTTTCGCGACCCTTGAGCCCGCCGGTGTCGACAAGCTTGCCGGCCTTGAATTGCTGTTCGACGTACTTGCCCATTTCAGCCATGTGCTCGGGCGTGGGCTGCGAGAGCTGATCGGCCGTGTAGAGACAAAGAAAGCGCATGGGCTCCTCCTTCAAAGCATTTGCTAAGCATGGTGTGACGTCTCCTAAGGACGAACGAACGCACCGCGCTCCGACATCGCTCCCAGGATCGCTCCAGGATCGCTCCCAGGATCGCTCCAAGGGCCATCATTACACGCCGTTCAAGTTCCATTCATTTTCGGGGTAAGATGGCGCCTCATGCGCAAGAGATAACGCGAAATAACTGCGCACGCCGCATCAGCGCGCGCTCAGCGCCGCATTTTCGCCCTCCGCATTCATAAACACCCTGCCTTGCGCACCTTCGTGCTGCGGCGCGCGCGACTTAACAATTTGTTCGAAAACCACGCACGCATTGCGCGCGCCACCCGTGGAGCGACCGTCAAAAATGAGATCACGTTGGGTTGGACTGACGCGCACGCGCGCGCCCGTACGTCGCCGTCCAGGCTTTGTCCGCGGCGCAAGCCACGCGCTGCACTCGCTCGGGATGGCGAGCGTGCTTTTTTTCGCCGCAGCCTTGAATTTCGCGCTCTATCCGAACGCGTTGGCGGCCGTGGTTGGAGTGCAATCCATGCGCGCGGGTTTCGTTCCTTCGGAACCTGCAGCAAACGCAGCTACGGCGCCGATCGAGGTCAATCCGGCCGACGCGCATCTGCTCGCCGCCACCGCTTGGGCTGAAGCGCGCTCGGAAGGCGAAGAAGGCATGCGTGCGGTTGCGCACGTCATCGTCAATCGTCTCGGCGACCGCTTTGGCGAGGATCTGCAAACCGTGATCCGCGCCCCAAAGCAGTTCTCGGCCTGGAACATCGGCGATCCCAACCGGCCGCTGGCTCAAGACCCCGAGCGCTACGCCACCGCCGGCGCCGACAAGGACAGCTGGGAAATCGCCCAGCAAGTCGCGACGCAAGTGCTCGCGGGCCAGTCCATCGATCCGACCAATGGCGCGCTCTTCTATCACACGCTCGCTGTTCGCCCGTCATGGGATCGCTACGCCACAGGCCCGCTGGTCATCGGCTCGCACATCTTCTTCCACGACGTGCCCGATCCGCCTGGCGGGCGCCGTTACCGGGTCTCCGCCACCAGCCTCGCCGCCCGTGAAGCGCGCGTCACCCGCGTGAGCAGCACTGGGCCGCGCGCGGGACGCGTGCACGGCGTCATCCAGCACGCGCCCGCATCGATGGCGCACCGTTTGCTGCCCGGCGAACAACCCGGCGATCTGCCAACGCCCGCGCCTCTCACAAGCGTCTCGGCGACGCCGCTGCCGCCGGACGCGAGCGTCAACGCGTGAGCTAATGTCAGAGCGGCTCGTCGGGTCTCTCGCCGTCCCATATAATCGAGCCGCTCGCCATCGCGCGAAAAGCGCGATCGAGGCCGCGGATCACCATCCTCTCGGGGTCCGCTTAGACCGCGTCGGCGAGGACTTGCCATCGTCCAGGACTTCGGTGTTGTTGGAGGCCTCCAGCAACCAGGCCCGGGCGACGACACCATGAGTGGAACGGTCTTTGTCACGGGCGGCGCCGGCTATATTGGCGCTCACTGCTGCAAAGCCTTCGCGAAGGCGGGTTGGGAGGTCGTCAGCTACGACAATCTCTCGCGCGGTTGGCGCGATTTTGTCCGCTGGGGCCCCCTCATCGAGGGCGACATCTTGGATGAGGCGCGCCTGCGAGAGGCGATGCAAAGCGTCAAACCCGACATCGTCGCCCATTTCGCCGCCCTCGCCTATGTCGGCAAGTCGGTCGAAAGGCCGGACATCTATTATCGCAACAATTGCCTGGGAACGCTGGCTGTGCTCGACGCGATGCGCGGAGCCGGCGTTTCGCGGCTTTTGTTTTCCTCGACCTGTGCGATTTATGGAGCGCCTGTCTCCACGCCGATTGGCGAAGACCACCCGCAAAGTCCGATTAATCCCTATGGCTGGTCAAAGCTCATCGTTGAAAGAATGATCGCCGATTACAGCGCGGCGTTCGAGCTCAAGGCTGTGATGCTGAGGTATTTCAACGCGGCTGGCGCCGATCTGGAAGGTCTCATCGGCGAGCGCCACCAACCAGAGACCCATGCCATCCCTCTGGCCATAGCTTCGGCGCTGACTGGCGCGGTCTTTCAGGTGTTCGGAGGCGATTTTGACACCAAGGACGGCTCGGCCATCCGCGATTACGTTCACGTTGACGACTTGGCCGATGCTCATCTGCTCGCCCTCGCCTATCTGGCGAATGGCGGCGCATCCGCTCGGTTCAATTTGGGCGCCGGGCGCGGCACTTCCGTGTTGGAGCTCATCGAGGCGGTTGAACGCATTTCCGGGACGCCGCTCAAACACGTTGTCGCGGCTCGCCGCCCCGGTGACCCCGCGAGCCTTGTCGCGACCGCGGACAAAGCGCGCGACGTGCTCGGTTGGCGTCCATCGCACTCCGACATTGACACCATCGTCGCCAGCGCCTGGCGTTGGCACATCAGCGAGACCAGCGGGCGCTCATAATCGTCAACTCATTTGGCTAAGGAGCATGCGGAGGGTTTGAGCCCGCTCGCTCGACCGCCCGCCCAAGTCAATCCAGCGTCATCGCCTACGGCCCAAACACATAATCGCTGGCATCGACGCTAGCGCCATTGGCAAGCGTGATGACGTCGTGAATGGTCCCGTCGGCTGAGTTGATCTGCCAATGGGTGGCGTCGAGCTGGATGAAGCTGGCGCCATCTGCGGCCAGACCATAGCCGGAGAAGACGAACTGATCGCCGGCGGCCGCGCCCAGGCCATTGAAGTCCTGGACGGTGTCGCCATTGGCTTCGCCGGCGGCGAAGACGAAAGTGTCATTGCCGTTGCCGCCATTCAAGACGTCAACGCCCGCCCCGCCATTCAAGGTGTCATTGCCGTCGCCGCCATAGAGCGTGTCGGCGCCCGCATCGCCATGGAGGATGTCGTCGTTCTGGCGGCCATAGAGGGTGTCGTCGCCATTGCCGCCTGAGAGCGTGTCGTTGTGATTGCCGCCATCCAGGAGATCGTTGTCGTCGCCGCCATTTAGAATGTCGTCGCCATCGCCGCCATAAAGGGTGTCATTGCCGGCGTCGCCATTCAAAGTATCGGCGGCGGTGCGGCCATAGAGGGTGTCATTGCCGTCGCCGCCATTCAAAGTGTCGGCATCGTTGCCGCCGTCGAGGATGTCATTGCCGGCGCCGCCATTAAGCGTGTCGTTACCGTCGCCGCCATTGAGGGTGTCGTCGCCGCCCATGCCGAAAATCGTGTCAAAGCCCGCGAGCCCCGAGAGCACGTTGGCGCTATCGTTGCCGGTCAGAGTGTTGGCGAGGATGTTGCCGGCGCCGTTGATCGGATCGACCCCTGTCAGCGTCAGGTTTTCGATATAGGCGCCCAGCCCATAAGTGACCGAGGCCATAATCGTGTCATTGCCCGCCGCACTGCTTTCAGCGCAAACATCGCCGCTATTGTCGACGAAATAAGTGTCGTCGCCGGCGCCTCCGAACATGGTGTCGGCGCCTAAGCCGCCATCCAAAGTATCGTTTCCAGCACGCCCATAGAGCGTGTCATTGTCGGCCCCGCCCGAGAGGCTGTCATTATTATTGCCGCCATCGAGAAGATCGGCGCCCGCATCTCCGGAGAGCGTGTCATTGCCGTCGCCGCCATAGAGCGTATCGGCCCCGCCCGCGGCGCTGATCACATCGTCGCCGGTCTTGCCAGTCAAAACGTTATCGACATCGTTGCCGGTGATCGTGTCATTGCCCGAGCCCCCGATCGCGTTCTCAATGGTCACGCCCCTTGCGATGGAGATGTTGTAAAGCGCATCCGTGCTGATGGTGCTTCTGGCGTCGCCGGGTCCGGCGCTGGTGAAGGCTTCAGGACGGAGGTCGATGTTGGAGTTTGTCGAATAGCCGGAGAGATCGAGGGTATCGTCGCCGCCCCCATCCCAAATCAAAACACCGCCCCTTGTGAAGCCGATGAAATGCGTGAAGTGTGCTCGCCAGTGTTGGAATTGAATCCGAAAATAGTGTCGCCGGTCAAGGTGTTGGTGTTCGCGCCATAGAGGAGTTGAATAGCGGCGATGTCGTGAATTTGCGGGCCGTTGGAGAACCCGGGCAACGACCCTCCGGTATTGGCTGAGCCAAAATAGCTCATCACCGTGAACATGCGCGTGTCTTGCCAGTAAACAGCGTCGGTGGTGTAAGTCGGTGATAGTTTAGATTGGCGTTATAGTCGCCCGGGTGTTCTAGGCCGAGGGCATGCCCGATCTCGTGCAGCAACACTTGCGGGCCATACTCAAGAAAACGGTTGAGCGTTATAGGCGCAGCGCCGAATTGACCCAGACGTCGCCGGGGCTCTGGTTCGCGCCGGTCTGACCGGCCGCCGCCAGATACGCGAAGGCGGCTGCCGCAGCCTCGCCGGTCGAATAATTTCCGAATAAGGATGGCGGCGTTGTTGGAATAGCCGTTGCCATCATCGACGCGAACAAAGTTTATGTTCGCGACCTCCGCCCAATTGTGCAATTCCTCGAGGGTGACCGCGATTTGCGTGGTGCTGAAGCGCGAGAAGCCGCCAGTATCTTCCGGCATTTGCGCCGGCGCGGAGGCGCGAAACGCGTATGTGATGGTGATGCCGGTACCCAGTGTGAAGCTCCAGCTGTCGCCGTCACGCGTAATTTGAGCCGCGGCTCGGTCCCAGCTGTAAATCGGCTTGCCGTTATCCGCGGTTCCGCTGCTGGGAAGCACGGTGAATTGCGGTAGGAAATCGGGTTCCAACGAGAACGGCGCGTCGTCGCCATGCTGGAGTATTCGACGAGCCATTCTGTCCTCCGTCGCCACAACGGAGCCTACTGAAATCGGCGGAGCTAGGAAATTCGTTTATCCAGCTGAGCGCGGATTTCATCTTCGAACGTTGGGGACCCGAATTCAGCTCGCTCGCCCTGGCGTTGAGATCGGCGGCTCGCCGCACGCCCCGGCATCTCAAGACTTACCGTCTCCCGGCCTTTGCGGACGTTTCGCGGTCATAGCGCTGGCAAGACCTTTGACCGTGCCGGACATGACCGCGACGGGGTCGATTTGCGCCCCGAGTACGGTCCGACAGGAGGGACAGGAAAACGTCACTGCTGGAAATTTTCGATCCTGGTCGTCCAAGCTTGCCTTGATCGCGTCGAGCCTCAGCTCCGCGATCGCTTTGCCGCATTTTGGGCACTTCAAGTCTTTGGCCATCTTACGTCCCCCCGGTCCCGTTCCCTACGACCCAAACACATAATCGCTGGCGTCGACACTTGCACTATCGGCGAGCGTGATCAGGTCGTGGATGGCGCCGGCGGCGCCCGATGCGGGCTTGCGTCTTCGGGCTCGGCGTGGGCTCAATCGCCTTTCGCCTCCGCGATATAAGACAAATTCGCCGCACAAATCCGCCGCGGCGGCGTCGTCATAGAGAAACGGCAAGAACGCATAGCGCACACCCGAGGTGACGGGGAAGGCCATGTGCAACAGCGAACAGGAAACACGACCGCGCACCCAGGCTTCGGTTTCATCGCGTAATAGCCGAATTCGGGAAGCTCGATTCACCGCCGCCGAAGTCTTCGTTCAGATTGATGGTGACGGCGAAGCGCCGATGAGCGGTGCCCTTAGTGGTGTTGTCCCGGTGCGGCCGAAAGTGGCCGCCTTCATCGGCCCGGTAACACCCGACCAGATAGCGCTCCATCCGCGTCACTTGAAACTGAAAAGCCTTGGCCACCTCAGGCGCGATCCGCCGCTGCACGCGCTGCTGCAGCGTGCTGATCAGCTTGGGATCTTCAATGGTGAAATCGCGGCGACGCTTGTGGAGCGTGATCTTTTACAAGCACGGTCTTGCCGCCGACCTCGCGCATGAAGCCGGAATTCCTCTCCGCCATGCGCCCTGATAGGCGTTGACCAATGTCTGGCAAAGGTCTTGTTCCAGCACGTTCGGCAGAACTAGAACGGGGGAAACGACCCCGCGCCCGTATGCAAAGCCGGCGCCGGCAAATGCTTGATGAGCGCAATCACCTTCTCGACGTTCGCGCTTTCAATCGAAAATGGAATCGTCGCGATGACGCGTAGCGATGGATCCAAGACCACCCACATGCGGCGGAATATATTGGAAGTCATCGGTTGGCAACGCCCCGTAAGCCTTTGAAACGGCGCCGTCGAAATCAAGAAACCAGCGCAGACCAGGCACGCGATCCTGCACGCGCGTTGCGTCCGCCGCCTCCACCGTTACGCCGAAGAAGGACGCATGCACGTCATCGAACTCAGGCGCGCCTGCGATAACGGTCATGGCGTTTGCGGTAATCTGGTCAGAAGCCGCGCCAAAAAAGCCCAGCACTAGGTAACGGCCGGCCGTTGTGTCGAAAACAAAGTCCGCACGCGACGGCGAACGCGCCCGAAACCAGGGCGCGGGGTCGCCTGGGGTTAGGATCTTGTACGTCGGCATTGGCGTCCGGTCCCCGATGCATGGTGCTGGCCAAGCACCCTGCCCTACGGCCCAAACACATAATCGCTTGCATCGACGCTGGCGCCATTGGCGAGCGTGATGGTCTCGTGGATGGTCCCGTCGGCGGAATTGATCTGCCAATGGGTGGCGTCGAGCTGGATGAAGGTGGCGCCATCGGCCGCCAGGCCATAGCCGGAGAAGACGAATTGCATCGCCAGCCGCGGCGCCCAGGCCATTGAAGTCCTGGACGGTGTCGCCATTGGCCTCGCCGGCGGCGAAGACGAAAGTGTCATTGCCGTTGCCGCCATTCATGACATCAACGCCGGCCCCGCCGTTCAAGGTGTCGACGCCGTCGCCGCCATAGAGCGTGTCGGAGCCCGCATCGCCATGGAGGATGTCGTCGTTCTGGCGGCCATAGAGGGTGTCGTCGCCATCGCCGCCTGAGAGCGTGTCGTTGTGATTGCCGCCGTCCAGGAGATCGTTGTCGTCGCCGCCATTTAGAATGTCGTCGCCATCGCCGCCATAGAGCGTGTCATTGCCGGCGTCGCCATTCAAAGTATCGGCGGCGGTGCGGCCATAGAGCGTGTCATTGCCGTCGCCGCCATTCAAAGTGTCGGAATCGTTGCCGCCGTCGAGGATGTCATTGCCGGCGCCGCCATAAAGCGTGTCGTTGCCGTTGCCGCCATTCAGGGTGTCGTCGCCGCCCATGCCGAAGAGCGTGTCGAAGCCGGCCAGCCCTGAGAGCACGTTGGCGGCTATCGTTGCCGGTCAGGGTGTTGGCCAGGATGTTGCCGGTGCCATTGATCGGATCGACCCCGGTCAGGGTCAGGTTCTCGATATAAGCGCCCAGCCCATAAGTGACCGAGGCCATGACCGTGTCGTTGCCCGCATGCGCTGCTCTCGGCGGCCACATCGCCCGCATTGTCGACGATGTAGATGTCGTCGCCGGCGCCGCCGAACATGGTGTCGGCGCCTAAGCCGCCATCCAAAGTGTCGATTGCCGGCGCGGCCATAGAGCGTGTCGTTGTCGTCGCCGCCCGAGAGGCTGTCATTGTTATTGCCGCCGTCGAGGAAGTCGGCGCCCGCGCCGCCGGAGAGCGTGTCATTGCCGTCGCCGCCATAGAGCGTGTCGGCCCCGCCGGCGGCGTTGATCACGTCATCGCCGGTCTTGCCGTTCAAGATGTTGTCGGCGTCGTTGCCGGTCATGAGATTATTGAGCGTGTTGCCGGTGCCGTCGATGGTGGCGGCGCCCGTCAGAGTGAGATTCTCCAGCGCCGCGCCGAGCGTCCAGGTGATCGAGGACTGCACCGTGTCGGTCCCCTCGCCGGGATTCTCCGTCACCACATCGCCGACATTGTCCACGACATAGGTGTCGTCGCCCAAGCCGCCGATCATAGTGTCGGCGCCCAAACCGCCGTCGAGAACGTTGGCGCCGCTATTGCCGGTTAGAGTATTGGCCAGATCGTTGCCGACGCCGTCGATCGCATTCGAGCCGGTCAGGGTGAGGTTCTCGATATTGGCGCCGAGGGCGTAGCTTACCGATGACTGCACGCTATCGGTTCCCGCGCTGGCGCCTTCGCTCACCACGTCGCCGGCATTGTCGACGATGTAGGTGTCGTCGCCCAGCCCGCCGATCATCGTGTCGGCGTCGGCGCCGCCATCCAACGTATTGGCCGCATTGTTGCCGGTCAGGATGTTGGCGAGATGCATTGCCCGTCCCGTCAAGGGCGGCGATCCCGATCAGGGTTAGGTTTTCGAGATTGGCGCCGAGGGCATAGGTGATCGCCGACTGAACCGTGTCGGTCCCCTCACTGGCGTTCTCGGTCACCACGTCGCCGGCATTGTCGACGATATAAATGTCGTCGCCGGTTCCGCCGGTCATGGCGTCAGCGCCGGCGGCCCCGTCGAGCGTGTCATTTCCCGCCCCGCCATTGAGAAAATTAGCGCCGCCATTGCCGGTCAGCACGTTGTCAAGCGTGTTGCCGATAGCGTTCGTCGCCGCGCCGGTGAGCGTCAAATTCTCGATATTGGCGGCGAGCACGAGGCTGATCGACGACTGGACGAGATCAACGCCTTCGTTTGCATTCTCAGTCACGACATCGCCGGCATTGTCGACGCTATAGGTGTCGTCGCCCGCGCCCCCCGCCATCGCGTCCGCGCCCGCGCCGCCGTTCAGATTATTGTTGGCGGCGTTGCCGATAGCGTGTCCGCGCCCGAACCGCCAATGGCGTTCTCGATCACCACGCCATGGGCGATCGTGAAGCCGCCTTGGACGCCGCTGACGCGCGATACAAAGCCGCCGCCGCCAATTTCGTTTTGAAGCGTCGCTGCGCGCAAATCGATGGTGGCCGCAGCCGACCCCGAGAACGAAATGGCGTCAGTGCCGCCTGTGTCCCAAATCGCCGTATAGGGGCCCGCAGCGGCGGAGAGGGCGTAAGCTGTATCGCCCGCATTGGCGGAGGGGTTTGCGCCGTATTGATCTGTACGAGCGCAATATCGAGGGGACCGGGCGTCCCTTCATTGCCAGCAGTGGCGGTGACGACGCCGCCGTCCGGTTTAAGCGACCAGCCGTCATTGTACGACATGACGGTGAACACGCCCTGGTCCATGAGATATGTGCCGAAAGACCCAAACTCGTGCAGCACGCCCTCCATGATTTCCGAGCCGCCGCCATTGTCGTGCGGATGGGCGAGGCCGAGCCCATGGCCGATTGACGCTGATGAGCGTGGTGAAGCCGGCGCCGCCGGGAACCAGTTGCGGTTGACGTACCATCCAGATGCGCTCGGCGAAAAGTCGCCATAGCCGATTCCGCCAACCGTGCTGAACTGACCAAGTACGCTGCTTCCCAACGGCGCCAACGACAAGAATGAATTCCGCGCTGGCGGAATCCGTTGTGAGCGAGAACGTGATCGGAGTGACCGCAGCCCAGGTCGCGAGCGCCGCCATGGCGGCGCCTTGCTCGGACGCTGTCCAGCTGCGAGAGGCCGCGATCCCGTTGAACGTTTGGCCGCTCGTGGCGAAGTAGACGTCGATGTGGAGGGGCGCCGTATAGTGCAAGTCGATGGTGTCGAGCGGATTTTGCGGCGGCCCGAGATTGGCGGTGATTGTGTAGTCGCCGACATTCGAGGAACTGGCGTCTTCGTAAGCGCGGGCATCGATGAATAGACGCCGTCGCGCTGGCGGTGTAGCGCAGAGTGAGCCCCCGCCCGGGGCGATGCCGTCATCGTCGATTGCGAGCAACTCTCGGCATCGTCGCGAATTCGAGGTAGGTGTCGGCGAGCGTCCCGCTGCCCGTCATCGTGAACACGTAGCTCTGGCCGGCGACCAGATTGATCGAGAACCAGTCATGATCGCCGACGAAGTGCCTGTTCCCGTTTCCGAGCCGCCGACCGCAAGCGCGTAAGGCGTGGACAAATCCCCGGGGATCCGTCGCTCGGCTCGCTGATCTGCTGGGGCCCGCCGCCCGTCATCGATTGTGGGGAGCGCTGATCTTCCCATCATCAGCGTGCTGGGCGAACGCTTCATCCCATAGGACGCGGCGAAATCCGTCTGGTTCTCAAATGTCGTCAATTGGCTGAATAGACGCCGCATCCTCAAACCCCCTTGAAGTGTCCCTTAACGGCTAGCGGATTTCGATTTGCTTCGCCATTGGTTGTGCGCGAGCTCATTGCGATGAGGTAAGCCTTTCCCGATCCTTCAGCCTATCCCTCAAGGGGGGGGTGGCGTTGGAGAAGAGCCGCGCACGCGCTAAGCAAACCTGGCGGAGATCAAATAATGAAAATGGCGACTTGGCGACGCGAGCGCCTCGGTGGATGGGCGGGCTGCGGGGCGTTGGACTTGAGATTGGCGCGGGCGTTCGGCCTACGGTCACCGACGCCGACATTGAAATGAAGTATCTCGACTTCTTCTCGACGGAAGAGTTGCGAACACGCGTCGCCAAGCATGGGCTAAATCCATCTGACGTGGTCCCCATCGATTATGTCGCTCACAGCGAAGATTATCGCGGCTGCGTCGATCGGACCTTTGACTTCATTATCGCCAACCACGTGATCGAACACATCATCGATGTCGTGGCCTGGCTGCGAATGCTTGGCGAACTGCTCAATCCTGACGGTCAGTTGCTGCTCACCATTCCAGACAAGAAATACTCCTTCGATCGATTTCGAGACGATACGTCGGTGGCTCACCTGCTAGCCGATTATTTTTCTGAAGCGCCGTTGAGCGAGAAGGCGCGGCCGCACGCGCTGGAGACCTACCTCTATTACGATCGCGCCTACCTCAATCGAACAGCTGTCGCCGAGGACATATTCGACCTCGACAAGATGCGCGCCGAGCCGCACCACCCGGGCGTGCACTGCCACGTTTTTGAAGGAGAGACATTCCTGCGGCGCATCATGAAGCCATTGTTGTTCACAAAGCTGCTCGACTACACGCTCGTGGATTTCGTGTCGAAGTCGCCGTTCGGGGAATTTTGCGTCGTGCTCAGGAAGGGCTGGACACCCTTTCCCTTCAAACTCGAAGATTTCTAGGAGGACTCCAATAAGCCGGCGCCGTCGTCATGATGACGGTCGGTCCTTAAAGATCGTCTCTCGCGCTGAATTCCACTTGTAGCAATTCAACAAGGTTGCGAATTCAATGGCTCGTCATGTCGACCCGGATCGATTGAACTTCAACAGCGCCGGTTTCCGGGGCACAATGCCGACAAAGTCATCCTCCGCGCGCACGAACGGCGGAACGTCGAAGTCGAAGCTTACATCCCTCGCATCGTTGGTCACACGCAGCGTGCGCCATCCGGAATTGCCGTTGCCATGCGTCGAATAGGCGGCGGTGAAATGGGTCGCGCCGTCCAGACCGCGGGCGTGAAATGTCACCCGCACTTTGTGGCCGGCAAAGGCTCTTTCATTGACGGCGCCCAAAGCCACTGACGCCCCATCCGTTTTCAATTGCGCGCTTGCGTTGGCCACATAGCCTTGCAGCGCAGACCCCTGTCCCCCGCGCTTATCCGAATGGGCGAGCCCTCAGGCACCGAGAGTTGGCTTGGTGCGCTCAGTGTCACCGCAAAACTTGCTGATGCTGGCGCGGCTGCTGGGGGCGCCTCCTGCTTGGCTGGTTCACGCGAACACCCCACCGAAACCAACACCATGAGAGAAGCCAAAAGGAGTCGCATGACCATCCTCACATCCGCTATGAAAGTAATGACCGTAGCGAAGTGCAAGTATGCACTAAAGGGGTCCCACTCATGTCAATGGGGCGGTTTCGCGCCAGCGACAGCCAGTTGGTACAAAAGAGCCTGAGACTATGCGAGGCTTGTTCGCCAGTGCGGACACCCCGCCTAGATAAGCCGGCAACACCTCATCTGGCGATCCGATCTGGACTATCTCGCCCTCTTCCATTTAATACGACGACATTGCAAATCTTTCGAATAATATCGAGCGAATGACTGGCGAGCACGACAATTGGAGTTGATTTGACCAAGTCCCGGAGGCGTTGTTGCGCGCGCTCGACAAAATCCGCATCACCCGCGCTCAGCCATTCGTCCATGATCAGGATCTCGCCACGCACGGCGGTGCAGATCGAAAACATCAGTCGCGCGCGCATGCCGTCCGAATATGTCCGCACCGGCAAATACATAAACTCGTCAAGGCCGGACCAACTCGGCACTTCCTCGCGAGCGCGCTTGATTTCAGCAACGGTCGCGCCGAGCAGCCGCATGGGCAGCTCAATGTTTCGATAGCCGCTAAACTCGGGCTGAATGCCCAGGCCGCGCGCCAACAGCGGCACCACACGACCCTGGATCATCGCGCCGCCGCGCTGGGAATGAATCAATTTTGCCAGGACCTTGAGGAGGGTCGACTTTCCCGCGCCGTTGCGGCCAACCAAGCCGACGCGGTCGCCTTCCTTGATTTCAAGCGAAACCTGCGACAGCGCCCGAACCTCGACAATTCCACGCTCTCCGCTTCCCCCGAACTGGCGCATAAGGGAAACCTTCAGCGATCGACCGCTGGCGTCGAACACAGGGTACCAGAAACTCACGTCTTCGAGTTTTACCAAGGCCATGGATTTACAACCACAAGGCTAGGCGCTTGCGCGTCATCGCAACGCTAAGGGCCGCAAGAAGGATGACCGCCGCGCAGCACAGAACCGAAGGATTCCCAATCCAACAGGGTTGGCGCTCGCCCAAGCATCGGAGCGCGCACCAATTGAATGAAGTGATAGAAAGGGTTCGCCTCGACAAATGACGGCCTGTGCGAAGCCGCTGTCGGTATCCAGAAAATCGGCGTCAAAAAGAAGACCACTTGCATCAGGTTCTGAACGATGAGCGGCACGTCCCTGAAGCGCGCGCACAACGGACCGAGCATGAGTGATGCGCTGAAACCGAGAATGAGGATAAAGAGCGCGCCGGGAAGAACGAAAATCTAGAAACGGCGTCGGCGAAACCCCAAAAAACAACAGCAGGCAAGTGACCGCGATGAAGTTGTGCGCAAATATGATGGCGTTGCGCAGCGCCACCCGGCCGGCGACCAGGCGAAGCGATAAAGGCGCATTCTGCAGCAAGGTGGTGAGCGATGCGTTGAAATGAAATGGGGGGGGGCTGTTTTGCTGCTTCAGCTTCAGTTCACGTCTCTTGTTTTTGATATTTACCTACACCCAGTACTCACCATTTGATTTAATATGATATTTTGGTCATTGATTCTTCACCACCAGGCAACATGTCAACCTTATCCGCCGATACGTTTCCATGTATACAGTTGATCGCCACCCCAGCATTTCACATTTCACTATACCCTTAAGGTTAGGGCAATGAGATCATCTACTTTACCACCCATTTTTGACCAA
>CAWJYY010000006.1:0-17594 GCA_963847165.1 uncultured Pseudomonadota bacterium | reverse complement strand
TGGATGCCCCACGCCGTGTCACACCAGTCCCAGGCATTACCACAGAGATCGAAGAACCCGGCGGTTGAAGCAGCGTAAGTTCGAACGGCAAGGGGGGCGCGGAACCAAAGTCACGACCGTAATGGGCTAGTTGGCCTCCGATGAGCCCGGTGGCCGTTGCGTAATCCGCATGCGGGTTCCCGTGGCGCGCGGCCAACTCCCATTCCTCTTCAGTAGGGAGTTTTCCGCCAGCCCAGCTGCAATAGCCCGCGGCCTCGAACCACGTGACGCCGGTTACCGGCAACAATGGAGCTTGGTAGGCTAAGTCAGCCCAGGTTGGGGGCGGCGCTTGACCCGTTCGTCGCACGAATTGTGCGTATTGCTGGTTTGTGACGGGAGTGGCGGCGAGCCAAAGCGCTCTACCGGCAATGCTTCCCGCGAGCACCATTTCCGCGCCGTCGATGGGATTTATCCAAGTGCAAGCATCCTTCGGCGGTACAATCTTGCGCGCGGCGAAGCGCTCAATAAATCCCCGGTTATGAAGGGACGCCGCATCAATCAAACCTGATCGGTCCCCGGTGGAATCTTGTCGTGTTGAGGCGGCGGTGTTGTCGAAGCAGGAGGTGGCGTCAACTAAGGCCTCCACTCGATTCCAAAAAGAGGGCCGTTCCCATTCGAAAACGCCATTTTCAGGGTGCGCAGCCAAGGCGAGCGTGGGTCCTCGAAACGCCCGCCGCTCTTGGCTGACCCAAGGTGACCGGAAGCTGGCCTGTGATGTGAGAGCAATCATGCCGCAGCATTGCTCCAACGCGATGCGCACGTGAGTACGCCAAAACGCGTCCCCTTCCGCAATCGTCGGATCTCGAAATGACGCGACGCGTCGATTGTTCAGACAGGATTCAATAGATTTTGCCGCCAATAGATCTTCGCGCGCGTAGCTAATGAAGATCACTGACTTTGGCTCTCGCCACAGAAAGCTAAGGACACTTCGCGCCAAGCCTGCAGAACAATTTCTTCGCGGTGGAAGATGCTGCCCAATCGAACGGTCTTCCCACGTCGATCGGGCATCCAGCCCTCGCCATCGCTATTGACAAGCAAATAGCTGCCGACTTCGCGCTGCGTTGGACCAGAACGACGGCTTGATCCTTCGGGCGGCTTGCGCAACGGCGGCCGCCCGCTGCATCTTAGCAAAGTCTTGGTCGCTTAACAAAAACAACGCGTTCGCCTTGCCTTGGGCCTGATCAGTGGGCGTGTATTGAAAGACGTTCCAAAGCTGAATGCGTCGGTACTTTTCGAAGAATCTCAGCGATGCGATCAATTTCCGCTTGATTGCCAGAGTGCAGGACCGTGTTGATCACCATTTCGGCTCTGTTGTCAGACCTATCAAGAGCATCAAGTACTTCGAGCGTTTCTTCGAACAGCTTCGTCCGTCCCTTGCGAAAAGACGCAACAGTCTCATTCGAAGCTCCATCAAGTGGGATGCTGATTTGATCGACTAGCGCAAGCAGTGTGTTGACATCTCTTCGTGGCAAGGGAGGTCCGGCTTTGTAAAATACCGTGTGAGAACTCCTCACTAATGTCGTCCCAACTGTGTCCAGCTTTATAGTGCGAACGCCCACTGTCCGCAGAGCCGACAGAAAATGATCAAGACCCCTGATTGTAAGCGGATCGCCGCCGGATATAGTCACATCACGGACGCCACAACGCACGAAAACTTCAACGCTTGCGACCAACTTTTCGAGATCCGGATCCTCGCGCCCAAATAGCGAATAGCATCCTGGACAAGAAACGAAGCACCGCCGAGCCACAGACAGGTTTAGTCGCGCAGGAACTTCCGGTTGACGCACTGCAGCGCTCAGCGACGGTTCAGTCGTTCTCGCCGCCGTCACGGCGCGGCTCCTGCGGTGGGAGACGCGCGATTGGGGGTCCGCTCTAGCCCGGGAAATGCTTCAAGCTCTCGCTCGAGCTGGGCAAGCTGTGCACTGGTATGAGCCAAAAAGAAAATAGACCGCGGAGCAAGTTCTGCACTCCGCCGTGTGAAGAAAGTCGAGAGCAGCGGTAATAAGTTGATCAACCACGCGTGCGGGATCCTGCTTGGCCTGACCTGTGCCGAATACAGGGAAAAGGACGCTGCGCAGCGGCTTCCGGCGGCGCTTTCTCTGATTAAAGCGAGTGAGTTCGTGCAGCACTTCGGTAACACACTCGCCAATATCATCGACAGGCGAAAATCCCCGCGTCGGACGTCCTTGAACCGCCGCGACATGCGCAAGAAGACGGACATTATTGGGTGGGTTAGCCAGATTGCCTGGGTTTGTCAAAATCACGGTGTGCGGCGCCACTTGAACGCCTCTGCGCCTAGTCCGGCGCAATTGTGCTCGTTGGGTGCCGTCAAGCGTTTCGGAGATTTTTTGCAGCTGGCGGCGCATCACCTTCGCCGCCTCCCTAGCCAGCTCCGCGGCGACCGCATCATCGCTCGCCAATATTAGATCTCCGTAGAGAAAATTGTTTGCGCCATGGAACCGAATTGAGGCGGACACTGCGCTTTCACAAAAACGCGCCATCTGCATCTGTGTGTTTTCGGAATTCACCCAAACATCGACGCCGCCAACGCCCAATAGATCGCCAGTAATGTATCCGATTGAGGCGTCTGGCCGTTTGCTCAGCAGATAACTCACCCGAGCCGGCGGACCGCTAATGGGTCCGCCAGCGGACCTCGCCGCAATGATGACGCGATGAACCTCGCTGTCAGGTTCTGCCCCGCCGCGCGCTTGGCGAACAGCTTTGACTATTGCTTCCTGCCCAGTTCTACGTCCCTCCTCTGTCTTGTGATCATAAACTGCATGCTTGAGAACGGCGATATCGAAGGGAGTGCGAGGTGCATCCGCGTGCTTGAGTAAGACCGTCGTATTCGGGCGAATTGCGTGACGAATTCCTAGTTCATAGTAGACATTGGCATTGTGCTGCGAAATATCGGCGATCACCAAATCCGCGTTGATTATGCTTCGATACATCTGTTCGGAGATTGAACCCGGCGCATGATCGTCTTTGGCGCGCATGCACTCGTATTGAAGCTCGCCTTCAACAGCCGGTCGGATGATCGCTTCAAACACATCGTCAAAATTAACCGTACGCACGCTGCCATCTGGATTTACACCACATGGCTTTTCGCCGAACGGAATCACGACAAAACAACTCCGTTTCATTGTCATAGTCCCTCAAGGACCTAGCGCATCATGAGCCATTGCGCGGCGATTAGCGTCTTGGCGTCATTAATCTCGCCTAGGCGGCAAAGTCGAAAGAGTTCCTGTCGCTTAATCAACTCCGTGGCGATGCGCTCGTCTCCCAAACCGCCTCCGGCGCCTTGCCGGGGTCTGCCGGGAACTGGAGCGTAATAAATAAAAATTCGCTCGCTCGAACCGCCGGGGCTGGGAAAAACCGTCGCTACATGCTCGCACTCTCCAATTTCGAGCCCCACTTCTTCGGCCGCTTCGCGCCTCGCGGTGGTTAGCGGGGTTTCCCCTTCCGCGACCACTCCCGCAACAATTTCTAGCGTCCACCCTGCATCTTCAGATTCCTCTCGCATTCGCACGGGCATGCGAAATTGCCGGGCAAGCAGAAGTTCGTCTTGGTCGACCAAATGAATTGCAACAGCGGCCGAGTCCCCGCGCTCGAGCACTTCCACAGTTCGTCGTCGCGCCGCGACACCCTCATCGGAAAATGAATACTCGGCGGCGTCTATGTTCAAGAAGCCCGCCCGGAGCCGGCGGATGCCGTGCACGAGCACTTTAGGATAGCTTGAGGACATTAGTCTCCGGGGGCGGGCTTTGGGCTCGGCTGCAGGTTATTTGAATGACCAACAACATTCAACTTGCCCGCACTCGGGCCCGCAGGCAGCGCCTTGAGGCAACCAGCGCCTGAAATCCCTCGCCTGGCTAAATCTCTCGGTAGCCGCCACGTTCTATGGCGCCGCGCGCGGCTGCAGCCATTGCGGCAAGAAGCGCGCTGGATCGTCGGGCTCCGCGCCGACTTCGACGCCGGCGCGTAGAAGCGCCGTGCTGAGGGCGCCCGAGCGCCAGGCGTCGAGCGTCTCGCTGGCGCCGCCGACAAATTCGCCGCCGACGAAGATTTGCGGAATGGTGCTGACGCCGGTCCGAGCTTGCAGCGCGCGGCGCACCCGCCCGCCCCAATCATTGTGTTGAAACGCGCCGGAATCCAGATCGACGGAAAAGAAGGCGATGCCGAGTTCGGCGAACATGCGGCGCACCGACCAGGTGAACTCGCACCATTTGAGCGCGAACAACACGACTGCATGACTTCCGATCGCGGTGTTGACGAAAGTCTCCGCTTCGACATCGCGCGCGGCTGCGGCGTCCGGGGCTCGTTGGCGGAGCGACGTTAGCGGTTTCGAATTGCGCCGACGGCGTCGAGCGCGAGATGTCGAGCTCTTCCGGCGTCATGTCCGTGGGCACATTTTCGAAGAGCGGCGTTGAGAGATAGCGCTCGCCGGTGTCGGGCGCCATGGCCAGGATGGTTGCGCCCTTCGGCGCGCTCTTGGCGACATCGAGGGCGGCCGCCAAAGCCGCGCCGGACGAGATGCCGACGAAAATTCCCTCCAGCTGCGCCAATTCGCGCGACCGCCGCATGGCGAGCGCGCCGTCGACGCCCACGATCGCATCGATCAGCTTGGCGTTGACGGCGTCTTCGGCGAGCTTCGGGATGAAGTCGGTGGTCGTGCCTTGGATGGGATGCGGGCGGAAGCTGGGATGGCTTGCCGCCGGCGATCCGTCAGGGTTGCGGGCCTGCGGAATGCCGCTGGCGAGCACTGGCGCATTATCGGGCTCGGCGACGATGATGCGGGTCTGCCGGGCTGCGTTCGCGCAATACGCGCGCAACGCCCTTGAGCGTGCCGCCAGTGCCGAAGCCGCTCACCCAATAATCCAATCGCTCGCCTTCGAAATCGGCGAGAATTTCAAGCGCCGTCGTGCGCGAGTGCATGTCGGCGTTGGCTTCGTTTTCGAATTGACGGGTCAAGAACCAGCCGTGCGTCTGCGCCAACTCGATCGCCTTGGCGAGCATGCCGGTGCCCTTCTGCGCAGCCGGCGTCAGCACCACCTTGGCGCCCAGGAAGCGCATCAAGCGGCGGCGCTCTATGCTGAAGCTCTCCGCCATGGTGACGACGAGCGGATAGCCTTTCTGCGCGCACACCATGGCGAGGCCGATGCCGGTGTTGCCGCTGGTGGCCTCAATGACGGTTTGGCCCGGCTTCAGCGCCCCGCTGCGTTCGGCGGCCTCGATAACGGCCAAGGCCATGCGGTCCTTGACCGAACTCATCGGGTTGAAGCTCTCCAGCTTGACGAAGAGGTTCACGCCTTCGGGCGCGAGTTTATTGATCCGCACGATCGGCGTGCGGCCGATGGTCTGCAGAATGTTCTGGTGCTTCATGGCGGCCAAGGCCCTCCGCGGCCCGATGCGCGCCTTCGATATCGCAGAGGCGCGGCGGCGAGACTTGGAGGCGGCGTGGAGGTTTCTAGGAGATTAGACCGCGGGCGGGGCGACGGGGCGGCGGTCCAACAGGGCTGAACGCCGCTGCCGTTCCCGCAGCGGGGCCGAGGCGCGCGGAATCAGGCGCGCAATGTCGACCATCCCGTCGCAATGAACGGCGCCCGCCTCGACTGTCGGCGCCGGTCGCGTCGGGCTCGCGCCGCCCAGGAGCCTGTCGAGATCAATCGGGGATGAATGACCCATGTGCCGCCCTCTCCCCGCGAGGTTGCGCCAATTCTTTCCGCGCCGTAACGGGCTGCGGCGCTGGGGTCTGTTGATAAGTCTCGCCGCCTACGGGGCGCTTCTCAGTCGCCGACGTAACCTGCTTCGGCCGGATCGCCGACACGGGCGATAAGCGCCCGCTTCAGCTTCGCCAAGGCGTTGCCCTCGATCTGGCGCACGCGCTCCTTGGAGATGCCCAGCCGTTCGCCAAGCGCCTCCAACGTCACCGTCTCTTCCTCGAGCTTGCGCTCGCGAATGATGAGCCGCTCGCGTTCGTTGAGATCGTTCATCGCATCGCGGACCAAATGCGCGCGCGCGGCGTCATCGTGGCGAAGCGTCGTCACCGCCTCGGGGTCGGCGCAGTTGTCGGCGAGCAGATCCTGCCACTCGCCTTCGCCCTCATCGGTAAGCGGCGCGTTCAGCGAACGATCGGGTCCGCCGAGGCGCGCCGCCATCGCCTCCACTTCACGCTCCGGCACGCGCAGATCGCGCGCCACCCGCGAACACGCTTCGGCGCTCATCACCGTGTCGCCGATATCGCCGATCTTGGCGCGCAACCGGCGCAAGTTGAAAAACAATGCCTTCTGCACCGAGGTCGTGCCGGTGCGCACGATCGACCAATTGCGCAGGACGAAATCCTGCATCGCCGAGCGCACCCACCAGGCCGCGTAAGTGGAAAATCGCACGCCTCGCTCCGGCTCGAAACGCGACGCGGCTTGCATCAAGCCGACATTGCCCTCTTGAACAAGATCGCTCATCGGCAGGCCATAATGGCGGAAGCGCGACGCCATCGCCACGACCAGACGCAAATACGCGGTGATCAATTCATGCAGCGCGCGCTCATCGCCGGCCGCGCGCCAACGTTCGGCGAGTTCGCGCTCGTGATCGGCGTCGAGAAGCGGCGCACGCATCACCGTTCGCATGTAAGCCTGTGCGCCTGCGCGCAGCACCAGAGTTTCGCTCAGCGCCATCGTCTAACTCTACGTCGTGGCCCGCGCGCGGTTCTGTCACGACCGTCGCAAACTGCAGCATTCAGTTCACGAACGCGTGACGGCGGCAAAAGTGCCGTTTCCGCTGCAACGAAAAAGGGCCGGGCTTGCGCCCGGCCCTGCTGCGATATTACCGTTTGTAAAGCCTAAGCGGCGGCGGCCTGCTTCTTCGACGCAAGCGACGCCGTCACCTTCTGCACTGCGTCGTCGCGGCTGACTTTTTCGACAGCCGCGAGTTCGCGCGCCATGCGGTCCAGCGCGCTCTCATAGAGCTGGCGTTCGGAGTAGGATTGTTCCGGCTGATCGCTGGCGCGGTGCAGGTCGCGCACGACTTCCGCGATCGACACCAAGTCCCCGGAATTGATCTTGGCTTCGTATTCCTGGGCGCGGCGGCTCCACATCGTCCGCTTGATGCGGGCGCGGCCTTGCAGCGTCTTCATGGCCTGGTCGACCACCTCGCTTGAGGCGAGCGGGCGCATGCCGCAGGAGCGCGCCTTCGTTGTCGGCACCCGCAGTGTCATTTTGTCCTGTTCGAAGGAGATCACGAACACGTCGAGCGCGATGCCGGCGACCGACTGCTGCTCGACGCCCATGACCCGGCCGACACCGTGCGCCGGGTAGACGATATGGTCACCCGGGCGGAAAGACGTGGTCGGCGTGGCGTGCGTCGTTTGCATTCAAAACTCCGTAATGTCCCAAGGCCTGCCCACAGCCGGATTTCCATGACGTCGCTTCAGCCCACACGAAGGACGAAGCGGACGGTTTCGCCCGCCCGCGATCGTCGATCCCCCTGACTTGCTGAATGGCGCGATGGATAGTCCAGCTGCCGAGCGCGCTTCGGCGCTCATCAATTCTGTTCTGACCATACCACAGATTTAGGCGTTTCGGAAGCGTCCAGGGCGCCGCAAGTCAATCGCCAGACCCCGGCTTTTCGCTGAAGTATTTCTCGAACTTGGCTTTTTCGTCTTTAAAGGCGTCTGCATCCGCGGGTGCGGTCCCTTTCCGGGTAATATTTGGCCAAACCTTGGCGAATTCTGTGTTCACCTTTAGCCATTTCCCGTCTGGATCGTCCTGCGAGTCCGGTTTTATCGCGTCCACCGGGCATTCGGGCTCGCAAACGCCGCAATCGATGCACTCGTCAGGGTGAATAACGAGGAAGTTTTCGCCCTCGTAGAAGCAGTCGACGGGGCAGACCTCGACACAGTCCATATATTTGCAACGCACGCATGCGTCGGTGACGACGTAGGTCATTCCCGCTCCGTTCCGGGGGCTGACATGGCGGGGACGACGGGAACCGTCAAGCGAGCGGTGCTCACCTCAAACATCGCCGTAAAGCGCGCGCGCCTCGGCCGGGGGTCCGCGCCGGACGCCCACACCCTTGACCTGCGACCGCGCGGATCACGCCGCGCTCGGGAACAAGACCTTGTCGCCTGGCCTGATCTCGGCGGAGGGCTTATCGAGCGCTCTTGAGGCGCCGTCCTGACGGATCACCCGGACACCGCCTTCGCTCACCAATCGCGCCGCCGCGGCGCGCGTCTTCGCCAAGCGCGCGCGCCAGAGCCAAATATCGATCCGCACGCGCTCCTCGCTCACGCCGCCCCGCTGCGACGGCGGCGCGGCGAACCGGGCCGGTTTTGCTCCGGCAGCAGTGTCGCCAGCGTGGCGAAGGCGTTGTCTTGCGACGCGGGCTTGTCGGGCCGCTTGGGTTTCGGCGCGGCGAGCCGCCAGCGCGGCGCCGCTTCAGGCGCCGCCCGGCGATAGCCCAGCGCCTGCAGCACGCCGGCGACCTCGCGCACGGAGCGGCCAATCAGGCGCGCCAGCGCGGCGTCTCCGGGTTGCGCCTCCAGCGCCAGCGCCTCGCCCAGACGCTCGATAATATCGAAGCGAACCGCAGTGCGGCCCGCAGACGCGATAGCCGGCCGCGGCGGCTTCGCGCCAATCCACGGGGCGATCCAGGCGCATTGAGAGGGCGCCCGGCCGCGGCAGGAAAAACCCTGTCGGCGTACGGTGATGCGCCCAGTGCCAAAGCGTCGCCAATGTCTGCGCCGCGCGCGGGCGCACCAGGCCCGGCATGAAGATGGTGTGCCGGCCAACGCGCACGCCGCAGCGTTTCAGGGCTTGTAGCGCGTCTGCGCGGACGTGATCGAGATCTTCGTGCGCCCGATCAAGCGCGCCGGAGTTTTCGAGCAAGCGGAACGCCAGGCCGCGCGCATCGGCCGGCAGCTTGCCTTCGCGCCAGGCGGTTTCGAGCATCACCAGCGGACGCAGATCGCCGGCGATCTTGCGCGCGAGCCAGAATTCCAGCCGCTCGCGAGCCGCCTCGCGCTCTCCCTCGCCGGCGCGCTCGCCGCCGATGAGTTCGATACGCGGCTTCAGCAGCGGCGCCCCAGGCGTCAGTTTGGCGACGGCTGCGCGCTCGACGCGCAAACGGCCGTCGCGGCCCAATTCGACGCCGTTGTCCCCAGCCGCGGCGATGCGCGCGAGGCGGCGCGACACTTCCGGGGCCAGCGCTCGCAGCGCCGCGTTGCGCACAGCGCGGCCTTCAAGCCCAAGCGCGCGCGGATCGGCGACGAATTCCAAGCCGTCCAGCCGGCCGACATAATGGCCTTCGACCGTCACTTCGCCCTCTTCGGAGATGCCGGCGAAGATGCTGTCTTCGCGCTTGAGGCTTCGGAGCAACGCGCTCGTGCGGCGGTCGATGAAACGCTGCGTCAGAGCTTCGTGCAGCGCATCGGAGAGCTTGTCTTCCACGGCGCGCGTGCGGGCGCGAAAATCGTCGGCGTCATCGACCCAATCGGGCCGGTTCGCCGCGTAGGTCCAGGTGCGCACATGCGCGAGCCGTTGCTGCAACATAGTCGAGATCGCCTTGCGTGCGATCCAATTGCTCGAGTTCAGCGGCGATCCATTCGCGCGGGATGCGGCGCTTGGGCGAAAGCACATAGCCGGCGATGCGGCCCGCGAGCCGAGCGTGCTCTTCCGGCGAGGTCTTACGGAAATCCGGAAGCTGGCAGGCCTCCCACAACCGGCGCACATCGCTCCGCGAGCGCACGAAAGCTATCAGCTCAGCATCATCGACGAGGCGTTTCAGCACTTCTTCGTCATCGGCGCCGCGAACCCTGCGCCAAGCCTGGACGTTCCGGGGCGCGTTCAAGCGATTGGCGCAATGCGGCCAGCGAATCGAAGCGCAAATCGGCGTTGCGCCACTGGATTGCTTCAACCGCCTCGAATTCGTGGCTTTCAACGCGCTGGATCAGCTCCTCGTCAAAAGCCCCGCATTCGCCGGTTTCGCCAAACGCGCCGTCGCGGGTGAAGCGCCCGGCGCGGCCGGCGATCTGGGCGATTTCGTCGGCGCGCAGATCACGCCACTGGCGGCCGTCGAATTTTCGCCGCGAGGCGAACGCCACATGGTCGACATCCATATTGAGGCCCATGCCGATCGCATCGGTGGCGACCAGAAAGTCAACCTCACCCGATTGATAGAGCGCGACCTGCGCGTTGCGGGTGCGCGGGCTCAGCGCGCCCATCACCACGGCTGCGCCGCCGCGATGACGACGCAGCAATTCGGCGATCGCGTAGACCTCCTCGGCCGAAAACGCGACGACAGCCGAACGCTTCGGCAATTTGGTGATTTTGCTGGGACCGGCATAGGTCAGCGTCGACATTCGCTCGCGCTGCATCAGCTCTGCGTCCGGCAACAGCCGTTTCAGCATCGGCCCCATGGTGTCGGAGCCGAGCAGCATGGTTTCGCCGAAACCGCGGGCGTGCAGGATCCGCTCGGTGAAGACGTGGCCGCGATCGAGGTCGCGCGCGACCTGGACTTCGTCGACGGCGAGGAATTCGACCGCCCGGTCGAGCGGCATCGCCTCAACCGTGCAGACGAAATATTTGGCGCTTTCGGGAGCAATCTTTTCTTCACCCGTGATCAGCGCCGCCGCCGCCTCGCCTTTGGCCTTGACCACCCGATCATAGACCTCCCGCGCCAGCAGCCGCAGCGGCAGGCCGATCATGCCGGAGGCGTGACCGAGCATGCGCTCAATCGCGAGGTGGGTTTTGCCAGTGTTGGTAGGCCCAAGGACAGCTCTGGTCCGGGCGCGGTCGCGCATGCATGGACGATGGGTCCCGGTCACGGCGATTTCAAGCCGAAGCCGGCCGGGCCGGTTGCGGACGACTATCAGGCCCCGGTTTGGGCGGCGAATTAGGGTTTGCGCCGCCGGGTCTGTCGCGGCCCGACGGCGCTGAGGAGGAAGCCCGAGCCGATGGGGCTGGGTAAGCTTCGCGGCTCGGGCGGCGCAACCTTTAGCGCATACCCCAAATGGGGGGTAGGGGCCGGATTACTTTACCGGCAAGCATTTTTCCTGATTTCGAACTGAGGCAGTACCGGGCAGCCCGGTACTGCCTCAGTTTGAAATTTGGGCTGGGTTGACTTAGGGGCGACGCGCCCCATGCTTAGCGCTATGGATGTCATCATCTATTTCTACGGGGATGAGGAGGACGGCCCTCCGGTCGCCACCGAGGATAAGTCCTTCCTCACCCTGTCTGACGCCGATGCGTGGGCGCAAAAGAACTACAAGTCGTTCAAAGCACGCGGGTACCTAATCTACGATAAGCACGATTCCAAGCGCGTCGAACAATGGGATGAGCGCCGCAATGCCACGTGGCCCTAAAGGCGAGAAGCGCCCAGCCGACGTTGTCTCCAACGCGATCAAGGTCGCGCGCATAGCGGTGGGCGACGACACCGAAACTCTAAATGACGGGAAAGACCCAAACGCTAAGGCGCTTGGGTCTAAGGGTGGGCGCGCGCGAATGCGGAAGCTTTCGCCTGAACGCCGCGCTGAGATCGCCAAGAAGGCGGCGGCTAAGCGATGGAAGAAGTGATGCTAGCTGCGTGGGCCACTTGATGGACTGGGTGAAGCCCAGCTAGATTTGATGCCGCCAAGCTTACAGCATCCTCATGCGACCAGGAAAAGGTCCGTGATGCTTCTTGGCATTCTCCAGACAACAACTGCCGCCTGTACGATGGTCACTTCTGTGGCGTCATTGCTCATTATGATTCGCAACGGGCGAGATGACGAGCGCGTCAAACGCCGCCGGAATCCTACGGCTAAGCGCAAGAAGAGCTAGCCTTCCCCGATGCTGTCTTCCGACAAGCTGCCCGGATTGTTGTAAATCTTCAGCACCTCCGACGCTTGAAAAACTCTATAACGCATCTTGCCGGTTTTTTCCGAAAGTATGCCTGCGTCCGCCAACTGATTTAGAGCGTTTCTGGCGGCAACTTGTCCGACATTAAGCAGACGTTGAACGGTCTTTGTAGTCGCAACGGGATGCCATGCGAGGTGATCCAACATGCGCTGCGCGGCGGATTTGTTCCTGAAACTTCTTCTATTCGCCCATTCTTCGCGAAGCGAGACGAGGCGGCCGATTGCAGCCTCCGCGTCGTCTACTGAGCTAATGATCGCCACAGAAAGATGTGCTATAAGCGGTCGGTAGTCCAATCGCTGCTGAGCGGCTCTTAGTGCTTCATAGTAGTCGGTCTTGAATGCGGCTATGTACGGCGCGAGGTAAAGCGGCGTTTGGTGCGCTGCCCGCAACATCAGAGGAAGAAGAAGACGTCCTACTCGGCCATTTCCGTCTGGAAATGGGTGCACAGCTTCAAAGTGCGCATGGGCGACTGCCATCTGGACGATTGTGCTTTGATTAACATGCTGCATGCCCTCGCAACGCAAATAAGCAATCTGCTCGGCCATGCATTGAAGTACGTCTGCGTGAGGCGGCGGATTGAATGTCGAGGTCGCAAGATCGCGTCCCCCGATCCGAACGGGAATTCGACGAAGGCGTCCTGGCTCTCCGTATTTTCGCTGATACTTGCTATCACCCCGCATTAGCGATGCGTGCAGGCTCTCGATGGTGTGAATGTTGAAGGCGTCTTGCCAATGAAGCTCGACGTCACGGAGGGCAGCTTCCAAAGCGACCGCGTAGTCGCGAACCTGCTTATCCGCGTCGGTCGCGTCTTCATCATCAGTCTCTTCGACCTCCAACAGAGCGTCTAGCGTGGAGTGAGCGCCTTCAATGTCGGAGGACGCAACCGCCTCCTGACGAACG
Organism: uncultured Pseudomonadota bacterium; assembly: GCA_963847165.1. Classification (GTDB taxonomy): domain Bacteria; phylum Pseudomonadota; class Alphaproteobacteria; order Caulobacterales; family Aquidulcibacteraceae; genus Vitreimonas. Next base: position 4,764 of record CAWJYY010000006.1, on the reverse strand, counting down.
AGTACCCGGCTCAAGAGGAAGTGTGACGGATAGCGGGCGGCGAGAGCCTTGGCTCGCCCAAGGGATTCCATTGCGGTTCGATGCAGGGGTTCAACATCTCCAAGGACAATGGGCTCCTCAGTGGGCGGCAGAGGCACCACGCCAAAATAGGCGTCATTTGGCGGTGGAAACCTCTTCAGCCGCTCCCTGAGGGCTGGCGCGAGCACTCTCGGGTCCATTCCTAGAAACCTATCGCTACTGGCATTGACGCCGCCTATAACGACAGGTTATATATCAAACCTGTCGTTAAATACAACAGAATAGTCTCTAACGATTGTTTATTCCGATAATCTATCGTTAAATGGTTAGATAAGGGCTCCAACGCCATGTTAGTTTATGCTTGACGCTAAGCATAAACTTCAGTACGAGAAAGGCTTGGCGAACGTTCTGCCTCTCGCGAAGCGTGTTCAGATCCTCAACCTGCTGGTTGAAGGCTCGTCCATGCGGTCGATCTCGCGCGTGGCGGGCGTTTCCATCAACACGGTCAGCAAGCTTTTGGTCGATGCCGGCGAGACCTGCCTAGACCTCCACGACCAGCTCGTGACGCACGTGAAGGCCCGCTACGTCCAGTGCGATGAAATCTGGGCATTCTGCTACGCCAAGCAAAAGAACGTCCCCACGGCGAAAGCAGCGCCCGCAGAGGCAGGCGACGTCTGGACTTGGACGGCGCTCGACAGCGAAACCAAGCTAATGATCACCTACGTCGCTGGCGGCCGTACGCCGCGCGCGGCGCAAGTCCTGATGGACGATTTGGCGCGCCGACTGATCGGTCGCGTTCAGCTCTCAACCGATGGCCTTACCCTCTATCGCACGGCCGTCGATGCCGCGTTCGGCGGCGATATCGATTTTGCACAGATCGTGAAGATTTTCGGCGAAGCGCCGGGCGCCGGGCCGGAACGCAAATATTCTCCTCCTGTCTGCACGGGCGCAATCAAAACTTCCATTCTTGGCGATCCCGACGAACGGAAGATTTCAACATCGCATGTTGAGCGCGCGAACTTGACTATGCGCATGGGAATGCGCCGCTTCACGCGGCTGACGAACGCGCACTCAAAGAAATACGCCAACCACCTCTACGCGCTGGCGCTCTTCTTCATGCACTACAACTTTGTGCGCATTCACAAAGCGCTGCGCATGTCGCCGGCGATGGCGGCTGGTTTGGTCGATACGCTCTGGTCAATGGAAGATATCGCTGAGCGCATCGACGTGCGCGTGAACGCGCCGAAGGCGCGTGGGCATTACAAGAAAAAGGGAGAAGCAGCGTGAGTAGTCCGTTTATGCACGGAGAGGACGCACCTCTCAACGCGGCCGAACTAATGTGCACGCTGCTCGCCCGGCGGCTTGAGTGGCATCTCCCCGGCAATCTGTCGCTGCTCGTGACGGAATTGAACAGGTCGATAGCCGAAATTGAAAACGAGGTTGACCCCTCGGGCGCGCCCAATGTCGTGTCCATTCGGCGCGCATCACAACAAAACAAAGAGCAGATCCTGCGCGAATTCAAACATGCTCGCGATGTTCTCGCGGGGTCTCCACACCGCTGTCTTAGAGCGCCCAGAGCTTTACATGCCAGAGCCGAAGGCGCCTGCGGGCGAGTGAGTCTGCTGAGTGCGCGGATGAACCATTGCATGCGTGAGCAATAATTATCCGGATGGAACGTGGCTTGCGGGGTTTTAAGGCGCCTGTCTTGAAAACCGGCGCGGGTGCAGGGATTTTGCAGTCCTCTGCGTAACCGCCCACCCGTGCTTCGAGAGATAGGCGAAGAGTGCGTAGAGCACGACCGCCACGGCCGCGATCCTGACCAGGTGCACGAGGGTGTTTCTCCAGATTGGCGGCGGCGGGCGGCCGGTCATTTTCTCACAGCCCGTAAAACACCCACGGAAGCACAAACACCCAAACGACCCAGGCAGCCGCCAGCACCCCGATGATCACCAGGATGACAAGAACCTCGGTGGTAAGGGCTCTGGGCTTGCTCATTTCTTCCCCGAGACCATAGCCCGGTTTTTACCCCTCCCCAGCTATTTGGGGTGGACACTGAGGGTCGGTGGTGATTCCTTTAAGTCGGCCCGAAGCGGATGAGTGCCCGGCAGGATTCGAACCTGCGACCGTGACCCTACGAAGGACCTGCTCTATCCGCTGAGCTACGGGCACTGCGAAGCCCGGCGCTGCACGGCGCCGGGCTGGCCACTTTTCAAGCCCGACCGTTTGCAGTTCCGGCACTTCGCGTGCCTGAACGATGTCTCAATTCTTGCTCTGTGGAAGTCCCTTGCAGCACCGCGCCGCCTAGAGCGGCTTAAGGCGCGAAATAAATATCGGCCTCGGAGTACTGATCTTGGGGGACACTCCGAGGCCGTAGTCTGGGTACAGACAGTTGAGCGCGGGGAATGCGCCCACCCGTAGTTGCACTTTCCCATCTCTGGGGAAATCCACAAGCGGGATTCTTGTGACCTTCGCTTTGAGTTGAGGTCCTGGGACCCGGTGCCTCACGGCTGCCCATTACCTACCGCCAAGCATTTTTCTTTATTTCAAACTGAGACAGTACCCGGAAGCCTAAGTGGAAGAGAACAAGAACGAATCATCGACGAATTATTGCACTTGATTCGTTCTTGCGCCGTTCACCGCTAGCCCTTGTGGTTAATACTTAAGTAACACACTAGACTGCTTTGAATACCGCTGTGGGCCGGATCGGCGCGTTCTGGCGAAGGGGGCTCTGCCCGACCTTGGCGTCCTTGACCCCCCCAACCCCTTCGCGTAAGCGTCCGCGCTTCGTTTTTCCCGTCTTTTTCGAAAGCGCGCCAACATGTCCCGCCGTTGCGAGCTGACCGGCATCAACCGCCAGATCGGCCACAAGGTCAGCCATTCTAACATCAAGACCAAGCGTTCGTTCGAGCCGAACCTCGTCAACGTGACGCTGACCAGCGACGCGCTCGGGCGCTCTTACAAGATGCGCGTGACGGCGGCGGCGCTGCGCAGCGTCGACCATCGCGGCGGTCTCGACGCGTTTCTGCTGAAGGCGAGCGAAGACACGCTGTCTGATCGCGCCGCCAAGATTTGCCGCGACCTGAAGAAGAAGCTTTCGGAAGCTGCCGCGGCCTAACGGCCGGCGTCTTCAATCACATCGAATGCAAACAAATAGGTGCGCTGGCGCGCGCTGAAATTGTTGTCGCTGACAATGTAGAAGCGCGTCACGCCATTGGCCATGCGCACGGCTGCCACGCCCTCGAAATTGTCGACCGGATGGGGCGGGCTGAGCTGCGCCAATTGCTCCACGTGCATCGGCGCTGCGCTCGCGTGCAGCTCGCTTGCTGGAATGCGCACGATCCGCGCACGCGCGCCGATGACTGGCGCATAGAAACGCTCAAGCGCGACCAGGTCGCCGTTCGGCATGCGATCGAGACGGTCGAGCGAATAGCCTCCCGACAGCGGGAAGTGCGCGGCGATGGCGCCGGCTCACGGGCGGCGAGCGGCGCCAGCCAGATCGGCGTCGTCGGTTGATCGCCGCCCTCGGCGCCGACCACGAGCGTGCCGTCCGCGAACGCCGTCATCGCCTCCAAGCCGGCGTTCAGCGGCAAACGCTCGACGCCCGCCAGCGGCGGACCGGGTCGCCGCGCCGAACGGCCCGTCGCGGTTGAGATAATAGATGGTGTGGTTTGGTCTGCTCGAGGCTCACGGCGAGGGCCGTCGGGGAAGTGCGTGATGTCCCCGGAATCGGCATTTGCTTTTCGCGGTGGGACGCCCCTTCGTCGCGCATCGGCGCGGTTGCGCACATCGGCCACCCTGTCAGCGCCATGTCAGCATCGAGGAAGGAGCCCGCCCTTCGGGACCAGTGGCCGTCATCGCTCTCGGCGATGAAACGGTTGTCGTCCAAGGCTTCGAGGCCGGAGAGGCCGCCGGACGACATCGTCGAGGTAAGATCAGGTCCGCCGCGAAAGCGCAGCCGATGAGCAGGCTCGCCGAACGAAACAGGCCGCGCCTGAACCTCGATCGCGCGCCATTGTTCTTCGATCGGGGCATCCGCCGCCGACGGCGCCGGCGGCGAGGAGCGCCAAGCTTGGTCACAAAGCCAGTTCATCGGCCGCCGGCGTCCGCAACCGAGCCGGTCACGGCGCACGCGCCTCCTCGCCCGGCTCGTCAAACAGTTCCGCGGAGCTTCTCCGTCATCGTGCCGCCGAGGTGCTCGGCGTCGGCAATGGTGACGGCGCGGCTGGTAGTAGCGCGTGACGTCGTGGCCGATACCGATGGCGATCAGCTCGACCTCGGACGCTTTCTCGATCCATTCGATGACGGCGCGCAAATGCTCTTCCAGATAATTGCCGGATTGACGGCCAGCGTGGAATCGTCCACCGGCGCGCCATCGGAAATCACCATCAGGATGCGGCGCCGCTCGGGCCGCGCCAATCAGCCGCGCATGCGCCCACAGCAGCGCTTCGCCGTCGATGTTTTCCTTCAGCAAGCCTTCGCGCATCATCAGGCCGAGATTGCGCCGGGCGCGCCGCCACGGCGCGTCGGCGGCCTTGTAGATGATATGGCGCAGATCGTTGAGACGCCCCGGCAACGGCGGCTTGTCCGCCTGCGAGCCAGCTTCTCGCGCGCTGCCCGCCTTTCCACGCGCGCGTGGTGAAGCCGAGGATTTCCACCTTCACGCCGCAGCGTTCCAGCGTCCGCGCCAGAATATCGGCGCACATCGCCGCCAGCATTATCGGCCGCCCGCGCATCGAGCCTGAGTTG
>CAWJYY010000005.1:0-142208 GCA_963847165.1 uncultured Pseudomonadota bacterium | reverse complement strand
CTGGGGTTTCGCGCGAGCGGCCACTAGCGCTCGTCCGGCGAGCTTTGCCCGGCCGCGGGATTTGTGAGGCGCAAGACAAGTGCAGCGACGAACCATCGCGCCGCGAGGTGCGCAAGGAGGCCTGTCCTCAAGCCACCTTCACCCGCGTCGCCGCTTCCGGCAGATCCGCGCCAAAGGCGCGCTGATAGAACTCCGCCACCGTCGGGCGTTCGAGCTCATCGCACTTATTCAGGAACGTCATCCGGAAAGCGAGGCCGACGTCGCCGAAAATCTCGGCGTTCTGCGCCCAGAAGATCACCGTGCGCGGGCTCATCACGGTCGAGATATCGCCGTTCATGAACGCGTTGCGCGTCATGTCGGCCACGCGCACCATCGCCATGATCGTGCGCTTACCCTCGGCGGTGTCGTAGCTCGGCGCCTTCGCCAGCACGATCTCGGCTTCGACGTCGTGCTCCAGATAGTTGAGCGTCGTCACGATGGTCCAACGGTCCATCTGCGCCTGATTGATCTGCTGGGTGCCATGATAGAGGCCGCTGGTGTCGCCCAGGCCGATTGTGTTGGTGGTCGAGAACAGGCGGAAATAGGGATTCGGCGCTGATCACGCGGTTCTGATCCAGGAGCGTGAGCTTGCCTGACGCCTCCAGCACGCGCTGAATCACGAACATCACGTCGGGGCGGCCGGCGTCATATTCATCGAAGCAGATCGCCACTGGCCGCTGCAGCGCCCAGGGCAGCATGCCTTCACGAAACTCGGTGACCTGCTTGCCCTCTTTCAGCACGATCGCGTCCTTGCCGACGAGATCGATGCGGCTGACGTGGCTGTCCAGATTGATCCGGACCAGAGGCCATTTCAGGCGCGCGGCGACCTGCTCCACGTGCGTGGATTTGCCGGTGCCGTGATAGCCCTGCACCATCACCCGCCGATTGTGCGCAAAGCCGGCGAGGATCGCCAAAGTCGTCTGCGGATCGAAGCGATAGGCTTCGTCGACATCCGGCACGTACTCGGTCTTCGTCTTGAAGCCCGGGATTTTCATGTCGCTGTCGACGCCGAATTCGCGCGCTGAAACTTGGCGGTCCGGTTTCATCGAAAGAAGGTCGTCGGCGGTTGTCATTGCGTCCCTGAATATAGGGGTTTCCGCACCCCTCTTATCGCGCCGCAGCATGGAGAGAAAGGCGGCTTATCGCCCAGATCAGACGAGGCCGCCCGCCTTAAGCGTTTGATACGCCTTCAAAACGCGTTGAAGGTTCGCCTCGGCGCTGCGGTCGCCGCCATTGGAGTCCGGGTGCCAGCGTTTCACCAGATCGGCGTACCGGGCCCGGATCGCCACCGCATCGGCGTTTTCGTCGAGCGAAAGCGCCTCCAGCGCCATGACTTGTAGGCGCGTCAAGCGGCGCGATCGCGGCTTCGGCGCCGCCGCCTCGCCCGAGCCGAAGAGACCGAACGGGTCGTTGCGGCGTCCGGCCCGCGCGCCGCGCATGGCCGAGGAGAAGCGATCCAGGCGCCCGCTACGGAAGGTCCAGGTGGGCCGATGCCCCACCTCTTCGCGTGCAAGGTAGTCCTTGAACTCGCCGTCGGTCATGCCGGCGAAATAGTTCCAGCGGCGGTTATAATCGGCCGCGTGCTCGCCGCAGAAATTCCAGTATTCGTTGGCGTGGTCGCGGCCCTTCGGCGCGCGGTGGAGTCCGGCGCGCTGGCATCCTACATGATCGCACGGGCGCTCATTCGGCTCGCGCTGCGCGGCCTCCGCGTCGGGCTTGACGCGGATGTCGACATATTTGGGCCGGTATTCGAACGCCGTTGACATCAGACCCAGGAGTATGGGCGCCAGAGGTTAAGCGGACAATCCATTGACAAACCCAGAAGCCGAACTTTCCCGCGCAGCGCGCATGAAAAAGCTGTTGACCGAGCAGTTTGCGCCAAAGCTTGTCAGCTTGATCGATGAATTGAGGCGCCATGAAGGCCATGCCGGCGCGCGGCCGGGCGGTGAGACGCACTACGCGCTAAAGCTCGTCTCCGCAGCGTTCGAGGGCAAGAGCCGCGTCGAGCGTCAGCGGCTTGTTTACCACGCCCTTCGTGAAGAATTCGACACCGGCTTGCATGCGCTCTCGCTCGATCTCACAACACCGGCGGAGGCGGACAACCCCGCCTGACGCGGCGCTGGGGAGCGGGCCATGCTGCGGCCGATATTGGCTTGGATCGGGGCTCTGGTTGCGGGCGCAGCTCTTGGCGCGGCCTCGGCATGGGCGGCGCTGACGATTGGCGTTTCCGGCTTCAGTTCGCACTATGGCGCCTGGTCGCTCAATGGCGCCGCGGGCTCCACCGCCGCCGGCCCTTACACGCGCGCCATCATCGCCCGCTACGGCCTGCTGGCGCTCAGTTCCCGCGAAGCGCTCTACTTCAATCTCGAACGCGACGAGCACGGCCAGCCGCTGAGTGAAAGCTGCATCTACGATCTCGCCGGCCGCGATCTCGCGACCCGCTGGTGGTCAGTCACGCTCTATGCCGACGACAGCTATCTCGCTCGCAATGACGACCATGCGGCTTCGATCGATTCCTCGCGCGTGAGCGCAGGCGATGACGGCTATTGGCGCGCGCGCGTCTCATCGGTGCAAGGCGACACGACAAACTGGCTCTCCTCGCGCAATGCGCGGCGCGGCTTTTCGCTGACGCTGCGGGTCTATAACCCAGAACGCGATTTCGCGCCGAGCGAGGACACCCTGCCCAAGCTCACCACCGTCTCGTGCGCGGGCGCGTCATGAGCGGCTGGGGCAAATATGTCATCGCCGCGCTGTTGGCGGCGATCATCGTGCATTTCGCGGTGATTTTCGCTGTACCGAATCTGCTCATGGACGCGGCGCTGCGGAAACTCGGCGACGGCCGCATCAATGCCTGGCGGTTGGGCGAACGCGTGACGCAGAATTCGCGGACCATTGTGCGGCCCTCGCCGGACTTCGCCTATTCCGCCTGCGCCTACGATTTGAGCAACGGGCCGGTGCGCATCCATGTCATGCCGTGGAGCGATTACTGGTCGCTCTCGCTCTACGCCAACAACAGCGACAATTATTACGTGCTCGACGATCGTGAAGCCCAGAACGGCGCCGATGTGCTGTTGATCCGCGCCGGCTCGGGCGCGCCCGCTCGCGAACCGGCGACGATCGTGCAAAGCCCCAGCCAGCGTGGAATAGCGCTTATCCGCCGGTTGGCCCCAACGCCGGACGCCTATAGCGCCGCCGCGCGGGTTTCACACGGCGATGTCTGCGCGCCGTCGACGAACTAGATCTGCGACAAACGCAGCGCCGCCAGCCGCGCAAATAACAGCGTCACCGCCTTGCGCCGGGCGCCGACGAGCGCACGCTGCGGACTGTCGCGCAAAATGGCGCCGCCGAAACCGTCGGCGACAATGAGGCCCGCCGCTTCCGGAATGAGCTCGCGCGGAAAATCTTCAGTCACGCCGAAGAAGAAGCGATCACAGAACTCGACATATTCGGGCCATTTCGCGTCGCCGGCATAATCAGCCGCGCAGGATTTCGTCTCAACGATCCAAATCTCGCCCGACGCCGTGATCGCCATCACATCGGCGCGCCGTCCGTTGGCCAACGGAACCTCCAGGATCGCCGCCAGGCCGTGTTCGCTCAGCATGCGGGTGACGCCGCGGGCGAGCAGTGCGGTGATGTCCGGGCGTGAAAGCGGCGACGGCTCCATCGCCGCCATTTTCACACTGGGAGCGGAAGGGAACAAGCGCCCGGAACTGCGGCGCTGCGGGCGGCGTTCGCAGAACACGTCACGCGAGGACCTCCAAATGCGTCGCCTTCTCATCCTTTCCGCCGCCATTTGCCTCTCCGCTTGCGGATTGGTCGCGCCCGCCTATCCGCAATTCGGCGAAACCTCATACCGCGTCGAAGGCGACACCGCCGCGCCTGACGGCGGGCCGGTGATCCATACTGTGATTTATCGCCAAGGCCCCAATCTGCGCGTGGAGACGGTGCTGCCTCACTATGGCCGCGCCATCGTCGTCTTCGACCGCACGACAGACGCGGCCTACGTGCTCAATCCGACCATTCAAGCCACGACAACTTCGCCGAACACGCCGACGGTGCAGCCGTCGGGCGCGCCTGGGCGGCGCCGCCTGCGGCGATTCCGCGTTCGGCGACGCCAAGTACGGCGACGGTTCAGCCTCCGACCGTGGCCCCGGCCCAGCCGACGCCTTCTGGCCAAATGACCACGGCGACGACCCCCTCGCGCGTCATCGGCGTCGCCGTGCACATCGCCGACGCCGACGCGCCGCAACCGCTGGAAACGCCTTGGGCCGCTCTCGGCGCCTCAAATGCGCGCAGCGTCGGCGATTGCAACGTCGCCGGCCAACGCGGCCATGAATGGGAGCCGAGGCAAGCGCCCGCCCCGGGCGTGGAGCGTACGGCCTGCATCACAGCAGACGGCATCGTCTTGCGCGTACGCGAAAACAATCGCGTGCTTTTCGAAGCCACCAATGTGCAACGCGGAACCCAGAACGCGGCTTTGTTCGGGGTGCCCCCCGGTTATCAGATCATCAATCCCGAGGCGGTCGCCGAGGGCGTGGGCGAGCGTTTGGATCAGTTGAACAGCGTCACCGGCGCGCCGGTTCAGCCCCACGGCTGAGCGCGAACGCACGCGCGCCGCGCTTAAACGAGGCGTTGCGTTGGATTTTTCGTCCAGCGCACGCGCCTATTGGGCCGCGATCGCAGCGGCCTTGATCTCGTCTAGCGCGCCGGTGTTGACGCCGAAATTGATGGTCTTGAGATAGCGGATGCCTTCGTCGGCGATCGCGTCGCCCACCATCTCATCGCCTTCGGCCTTGAACTCCTCGAAGTCGATGTACATCGCGTAGAAGCTCTTGGTGCGGTCGGTGATGATGCCGGCGTTCCAGCAGCGTCTTCACCAACACGCGGAAGATGTTCGTCGACTGCTTCATCTGTTCGCGGCGCGCTTCGTCGGTCGCCACTTCCTGGAAGCCCTGCATCACCTTGTCCGGATCGAGGCCGAATTCGTGATAAATCGCCGTCATTTGGTGGGGAGCCACGAGATTGAACAGCAGCGTCTGGAAGCAATGCGCCGCCCAGTTCTCGACGATTTCGTGCTCTTCGGCCGAGAGTTTCGGGATCGTGCGGTCGGCCCAGATCTTCCCGAACTTGTGGTGGAACGCTTCGTCGGTCATGACGAGCTGGGTCAGCCGCTTCGCCAGCGGATCGTCCCATTCCTTGAAGATGGTCGCGAAGGCGCCCATGGCCAGGCCCTCGACCAGCATCTGCATGCCGATGATCTTTTTATAGACCTCCGGCGCATGCACGATTTCCTGAAGCAAGTCGGCAAGCACCGTGCCGCACGGCACGCGGCGAGCCCCAGCGCGTTGATAATGTATTTCGCGAACGCGGTGACGTGACGTCCTTCTTCGCGCGTTTGGTTCGCGGCATATTCCTGGGCGCCCGGATCGCGCAGCACATGGCAGAGCGAGGCCGAGAGATTTAACGCCCCCTGCTCGCCATGCAGGATCGAACTCATAACCCAGCGGCCGATCTGGCTCTTGAAGCGGATGCGCTCCGCCGGCTTGTCGGCGAAATAGTTCGAGACGTAATCCGTCATCAACGCCGGCACGAGTTCATCCGGGATGAAATCGGTGGTGTCGGGATCGAAGCTGTCGTCGAAGTCGATATATTTCTTGTCGAGCGGATCCCAGAAATGGTCGTGCGTCGCCGAGATGATCTTGTCGAAGGCGCTCGAGCGATTGAGATGGCGGTCGATCGCCAGCATCGCGCCAAAATCGGTGGGGGCGACCGCGTCATAGACCTCGTCCTTGGTGATTTGACGGACAGAGATCTGAGCGGCGGTGTCGGCCATGGACGGAGGTCTCCCCTTTTATTTCGCGGCGAAATTACCCCAAGCTGCGGCCGCGTCGCAACAAAAATGACGCAGGCGTCAACTTGCTGTGAACCATGACTTATGCGGCCGCCCCAGCCCTTGATGATATCGAGGCCCTCGCCCGCCACGCTTGGGACGCCATGCCCGGCCAACTTCCGGCGGCTGGCCGGCGGCGTCATGTTCAGGGTCGAGGATCTCGCCGACGAAGAAATCCTCGCCGATCTCGGCATTGACGACCCATTTGAACTCACCGGCCTTTATCAAGGCGTCGATCTCACCCAGCAATCGATCGCCGACCCGCGGCCCTCAATACCGATCGTGTTTCTGTTTCGCCGCGCCATTCTCGACGAATGGATCGAGCGCGGAAATGTCAGCCTGGAGACCCTCGTCGCACACGTGCTCGTCCACGAAGTCGGCCATCATTTCGGGCTGAGCGACGAGCAGATGGACGAAATCCTCGAACGAGCGGATTAGCGTCGGCGCACCCGATTAGTGCGGCTGCACCAGGCGGCTGGTCGGGACAGCGTTGCGGTTGGCTTGGCCAAGCTGATGCTGACAGACTTCTTCCGGCGTTTCGGTCTCCGGCTCGAGCGGATCGGAAGCGTAGGTCTGCTGCACTTGCATCACGCATGTATCCCAACGCTGGATGTCCTCGCGCCGTTCGGACACCGAGCGCGGATCGCCGCGCGGCGCCTGAACTTGGCGCGCGGGCGCCTGCACCGTCACATCGGCGTCGTCCTCGGCGCGCGGCGCGGGCGGAGGCGGCGCCACGCTGATGGAAGGCGCAGCCACTGGCGGCGGTTGGGTTTGCATGGTTCGAACTGGCGGCGCTTGGGTTTGCGCTTGCGACGGCGGCGGCGGCGCGTAAGCCGGCGGCGGCGCCACCGGCGCGGCGCGTGGCGCGGGGATCGGCTCGGGCGCGCCGCGCATCGAATTGCGGCCGGCCGACTCCAAGCCCGCGCATCCCGCCAAAGCAATAAGGGCGGCGACCGCCGCGTAGCGTCCCAACATCACCTGCTCCCTCACCTTGTTCCCCACCTTAGCTTGAAAACCCAACGCGCCTAGCCTCGAAGCGATCCAATCATTTCATCGACCCAGATTGAGACCGCCTGGCTTGCTTTCCCGTAACGCGCGACATCGAAGGCGCTCGCATTCTCGGATGGCTCAAGATTGATCTCCATCGTCGCCATGCCCGCCTCGCGCGCGGTGCGCACCAACCCCGCCGCCGGATAGACCGAACCCGACGTTCCAATCGAAACGAACAAATTTGAGGCGGCGAGCGCCTCATAGATGGCGTCCATCTCAAGTGGGATCTCGCCGAACCAAACAACATGCGGCCGCAAGCCGCCGATGCGTCCGCACACGGCGCAGCCGAGGTTGGTGCTGAGATCGCCGTCAGCGAGCGAGACATCGCCGCAATCATGGCAACGCGCTTTCGCCAGTTCCCCGTGCATATGGATGACGCGCTTCGAACCCGCCTGTTCGTGCAGATTGTCGATGTTTTGCGTGCAGATCGTCACCTCCGCGCCACGCTCGCTCCAAGCGGATTCCAGCCTCGCCAAGGCTGCGTGCGCCGCATTGGGCTTCACCTCGCCGTGGGCGGAGCGGCGGAGATTGTAGAAATCCAGCACACGCTGTGGATTGCGCCGGTAGCCCTCGATCGAGGCGACATCCTCAATGTTGTAGCGGGACCAAAAGCCGTCCTTGTCACGAAACGTCGACAGCCCGGATTCAGCCGAGATGCCCGCGCCGGTGAGAATGAAGACGTTGGAAAGGGACATAAATTCTCCTGCGACGCGAAACAGAGAAACAAGGGAACCCCATGCAACCAAATCAAGCTTGACCCGTTTAGCGCTTTGGGATTGCGGTAACCTGGGGGGCCCCAGAGGGAAAGGGCGCCAGAAATGCGCATTGCTTTCATTATCGCCGCCGGCGCCTTGTCGCTTTTGGCGGCGGGGTGCGATCGCACCGGGGACCAAACCATCGCCGATTGGTGTTCGGCCAGCGCCAACCGCGCCAACACCGACATCTGCAAACAACACGCCGATACCGAAAACGTGAGGACCAGCCTGGGTTCGCGCATCGCCGAAACGCTCGGCATCGCCAACCACGCGCAAAGCACCGCCGATCAGGCCATGGCGCGCAACGTGGTGTGCGTCACGCGCACGCTGCGCCGCGTTCAAACCGGCGCATGCGATGCGGGCTACACGCTGACTAGCTGCACGCAAACACACTACTCTTCGCGTGCGGGGCATTTGGCGATACTGCGATCGATCAACGACACCGAATGCCGTTACAATACGCGGGTGCTTGAGGTGCAGGCGCGCTGCTGCGCGATGGGCCCGAACCCGCCGCCGGCAACGATGGTGCGCGACCAACAACCGCCGCAACCGACGACGCCGCCGCCAACGCCGGTTTCTTAGAGCTAACCGCCCAACCGATACTCCGCTTCGAGCCTGTAAAGGCTCGGAGCGGATTTGCGCGTCCAACTGGAATAGAGGCCAAAGCTCTCGACCTGGAATGGCCGCAACTCGAATAGTCCAAGCCGGGCTTCGAAGCCGTGGACGCGGCCAAGCTCTGCATTGCCGAAATAGGCCAGCGTCACGTGCGGGGCGAACTTGCGCGTTTCCGGCTTAAGACCGGCGCGCCGCGCCGCGCGCTCGCAATCGGCGGCGAGCCGCTTTAAGGCCTCGCTTTCGCTTGCGCCGATCCAAAGCGTGTGGGGATCCTCTTTGCCGAACGAACCCGCGCTCTTCAGCTTGAGCTCGAAGCGCCCGTCGCCTGAGCCACTTCATCGAGCGCGGCGTCGATCTCGTCGGCGACCGGCTCGGCGACGTCGCCGAAAAACCGCAGCGTCAGATGCAGATTTTCGCGCGGACGCCATTTGGCGCCGGGCACCCCCTTCTGCAACGCCAGCAAACGCTCGGCGATATCATCAGGAATCGCAATGGCCGCGAAGAGACGAACCGACATGGCGAAGAGCCACTAAGGCAAGCCCGCCGTAAAGCAACGCCCGTTTGCGCCAGGAGCGCCGGCGACGCCGGCGCCGCGCCGCTCCAAGTGTGAGCGTGGCGCGCCAAGAACCGTCTCATTGCGCAAGCGCCGATGCAGAGCTGTGAAAACCTTTGGCCGCCGGCCAACATCGTTCGCAAGCCCATGCTTGATCGCGAGCTTGCTCGCCCAAAGGCCAAGCGCCATGCGACAGCGGAGCAGACGCGCGAGGTACGTTTACGTTTTGTTCGAGCTTACATCACCACACGCTGAAGCGCCCTCTGACGCCGGCCGACAGGAAGATGGCCCGCTTCTCTGCAGCCCTATTGCTGCGCGGTCATTTCATCGGACGGGAAGACGATGAACGCGCGCCGTCGTCCTGGGTGTTGTGTGCTGCAACAGCTTGCAAATGGAACCGGCTGCTGCACGTCACGTCTTCCGATGCATGAAATGCAATACCCATCGCGAGCATGCGTCAACTCACAATGTGCGACTCTTCACAACAATGAAACCTCGCTTCGCGCGGGTCGCGCATCATTGAGCCCGCGGAACCGTCTTGATGTAGGCGACGACTGCGTGCGCATCCTCAGCATTCATGCGGAATTGCGGCATCGGCGGACGCAGATGCGTTCCATCCCGCTTTTCGCCCGTCATCAACAGATGCGCGAATTGCTCGTCTGTGTAAGCGGCTGGACCGCCGGCGATTTGCGGCGCGGCTTCAGCCCACGGAATGTGTCCTTCGAACTGCGCCGTCAATCGGATCGCCAGCGTTGATCCTTGTAGTGAGTGCGCCATATCCGGACCTTGCGGCGTCATCGGCGTGTGACAATCGTTGCAGCCGCCGATGCCGGTGACGATGTATTGTCCGCGCGCGACCAGCTCCGCTTGCGTCGCCTCGTGTTGCGCCGCCGGTTGCTGCGCGCACGCCGCCAAGGCGGCCGTGGCGAAAAGGACGCCCCAAAGTCGCGCCATAACACCCTCTCCAATTCTCCCACACGCCTTGTTCTTCCTGTTATCTTACCGGTCAAGCGGCCTGGCGTGACCTCCGAACGGAATCACCGCAGGACGTTGCGGCGGAAGCGGGATTTCAAAATGAATGTCTGAGCCGATCGGCACGAGGCGCGGGCGCGGCCTTGATGGAGCGCGAATGGCCGCGAGCGCTTGGCGCTTGGCGCCCGGCTTTCTTGCAACCGCCATTGTTGGGGTGGCGGCGTCCACAATCGCAGATCTCCTGCACGCACCGGCGATGCTGCTCGCCTTGGCGGCCGGGATGGCGCTCAATCCGATTTTCTCCAGCAAGGCCGGCGCTGACGCCCGGCGTCATGTTTTCGGCGCGCACCGTGTTGCGCTTCGGCATCGTCCTGCTTGGCGCCCGCGTGACCATCGGCGAACTCGCCGATCTCGGCGCGCCGACGCTGCTGCTCGCGGTCGGCGGGGTCGCGATCACGATCGCCGGCGGCTGGGCCATCGGGCGGGCGCTCGGATTGAAATCGGATCATGCGGCGCTTTCGGCGGGAGCGGTTGCGATTTGCGGCGCATCCGCGGCCTTGGCGATTTCCTCGGTGTTGCCGCGTCATCAGGATTCCGACCGCAACACCATGCTGACGATTATTGGCGTCACAGCCCTCAGCACCTTGGCGATGGTGCTCTATCCGCTGATCGTCAACGCGGCGGGCTTCGATCACCGCACCGCCGGCGTCTTCCTGGCGCCAGCATCCATGACGTGGCGCAAGTCGTCGGCGCCGGTTTCATGATTTCGCCGGAAACGGCCGAGACCGCAACCATCGTCAAGCTCATGCGCGTGGCCTGTCTTGCGCCCGCAGTGGCGGTGCTCGGCTTTTGCTTCCGCGCACCGGTGGAGAAGCCGCAGCGCTTCCAATTGCCCGCCCCGCTCTTCCTGATCGGCTTTCTCGCCATGATGCTGCTGCGCAGCGGCGGGCTCATCTCCGAGCCGGTTGCGGGCGAGCTCACCAAGGTGTCGCAATGGTGCTTGTTGGTCGCCGTGGTGGCGTTGGGCGCAAAGACCGCGATCAAGGACGTCATCGCACCGGGCCCTCGACCCCTGGTGGCGCTTATCCTGCAGACGGCGTTGATCGGCGTGTTCGCGTTCGTCGGCGTTGAGCTGCTGCTGGTGCGCTGAGGCGCCTTGCGGAAATTCCGCCATCCCGCGCGCGCGGGGTCAGACCCTTAAGCGTCCACCTCCGCTTCCAGCGCGAATTCCTGGATGAATTCGCGTCGCGGCTCGACCACGTCGCCCATCAACTTGGAGAACATCTCGTCGGCGTCGTCGGCGTGCTCGACCTTCACTTGCAGCAGCGTGCGGGCTTCGGCGTCGAGCGTGGTTTCCCAGAGCTGCTCGGCGTTCATTTCGCCCAAGCCTTTGTAGCGCTGGATGGTGACGCCCTTGCGGCCGGCGTCTTCGATGGCTTTGAGCAGCGAGAGCGGGCCGTGCACGAGCGTTGCGTCGCTGCCGCGCTTGAGGCACGGCGCGGCCGGTGTAGGTTTCGCGCAGGGCTTGGGCGCGATCGGCGAGGCGGCGCGCATCGGCGGAGGCGAGCAGCAATTTGTCGAGCACCATGCGCTCGGCGACGCCGCGCACGATGCGCTCGAGCACCAGAGCGCGATCGGGATCGAAACGCGCCGCCCCAAGTGGCCTCGCCCTCTTCCGCGAGCGCATTGAGACGCGCGGCCGCTGCTTTGGCTTCCGCGTCGCCCGCGCCCTGGCGCAAGCGCGCCCGCGAGCGCTGGCTTGCTCCAGCACGGCATCGGGCGCGCGCTGGTGCAGGCGCTTGATCAAGCGCTTGCACGGCGGCGGCCTCGCGCGCGAGGCGCTTCAGATCTTCGCCGGCGAATTGCGCGCCGCCCTCGCTCTCGAGCACGGCGCCGGATGAGCCTTCCTCGATCAGGAAGGCTTCGAACTCGGCTTCGTCCTTCAGATAGCGCCCGCTCTTGCCCTTGCTGGCTTTGTAGAGCGGCGGCTGGGCGATGTAGAGGTAGCCGCCATCGATCAGTTCCGGCATCTGCCGGTAGAAGAACGTCAGCAGCAGCGTGCGGATGTGGGCGCCGTCGACGTCGGCGTCGGTCATGATGATGATGCGGTGATAGCGCAGCTTGCTCGATGTTGAACTCGTCGCGGCCGATGCCGGTGCCGAGCGCGGTGATCAGGGTGCCGACCTGCTCGGAGGAGAGCATCTTGTCGAAGCGCGCGCGCTCGACGTTGAGGATCTTGCCGCGCAGCGGCAGCACCGCCTGGTTCTCGCGGTTGCGGCCCTGCTTGGCGGAGCCGCCGGCGGAGTCACCTTCGACGATGAAGAGTTCGGATTTCGCCGGGTCCTTCTCCTGGCAGTCGGCCAGCTTGCCCGGCAGCGAGGCGACATCGAGCGACGACTTGCGGCGCATTTCGCGCGCCTTGCGCGCGGCTTCGCGCGCGGCGGCGGCCTGCGACGATCTTGCCCATCACGGTCTTGGCGTGAGCTGGGATTTTCCTCGAACCATTGCGTCAGCGCTTCGGCCATCAGGCTTTCGACCACGGGGCGCACTTCCGAGGAGACCAGCTTTTCTTTGGTCTGCGATGAAAATTTCGGATCGGGCGACCTTGACGGAGAGCACGCAGGTGAGGCCTTCGCGCGCATCGTCGCCGGTGATCTCGACCTTCTCCTTCTTGGCGAGGCCGGAGCTCTGCATGTAATTGTTCACCACGCGGGTCAGCGCGCCGCGAAAGCCGGCGAAGTGGGTGCCGCCATCCTTCTGCGGGATGTTGTTGGTGAAGCAGAGGGTGTTTTCGTGGTAGCCGTCGTTCCATTGCATCGCCGCCTCGACGGTGATGCCGTCGCGCTCGGCGATCGCGTAGATGGCTTCTGGGATGATCGGCGTGCGTGAGCGGTCGAGGTGGGCGACATAGGCCTTGACGCCGCCTTCGTAGTAAAGCGTTTCCTCGAACGGCTCCGGCCCGCGCAGATCCTTGAACACGATCCTCACGCCGGAATTCAGGAACGCGAGCTCGCGCAGACGATGCTCGATCGTCTTGCGATCGTATTCCGTCATGGTGAAGGTCTTGGGGCTGGCCAGGAAGCGAACCGAGGTGCCGCGCTTGCCCTTGGCGTCGCCGACGATCTTCAGCGGCGCCTCGGCGTCGCCGTAGAGGAAGCGCATCTTGTGCTCTTTGCCGTCGCGCCAGATGCGTCAGGTCCAGCCATTCGCTCAAGCGCGTTGACGACCGAAACGCCGACGCCGTGGAGGCCGCCGGAGACCTTGTAGGAGTTCTGGTCGAATTTCCCGCCGGCGTGCAGCTGGGTCATGATGACCTCGGCGGCGGAGACGCCCTCCTCCTTGTGGATATCGGTCGGAATGCCGCGGCCGTCATCGATGATTTCAGCGCTGCCGTCAGGGTGCAAAATCACTTCCACGTTCTTGGCGTGGCCGGCCAGCGCCTCGTCGATGGCGTTGTCGACCACTTCGTAGACCATGTGGTGCAGGCCCGAGCCGTCATCGGTGTCGCCGATATACATGCCTGGCCGTTTGCGGACGGCGTCTAAGCCTTTGAGAACCTTGATGGATTCCGCGCCGTATTCAGGCGCGGCCGCCGGTGCATTTTGGGGCGCGTTCATGCTGCTCGATTCGACTTGGAAAACACTCCCCAATATAGGGGACGAGCCCTGAAATGTCTCGGTTTTGAGCCCGGATTTAGCGCCGCGTTTCGACGCAAAAAACAGCGTCAAATCGCGCCGTCTCGCGCACTCAGGCGGCGATGCGGACCGGCAGCGACGCATAGCCCTTTCACGAACGAGGAATAGACGCGCTCGGGCTCGCCCATGACCTCGATTTTGTCGAAGCGCTTCAGGATCTCTTCCCAGACGATGCGCAGCTGCATTTCGCCCAGGCGATTGCCGACGCAGCGGTGGATGCCGAAGCCGAAGGAGAGGTGGCGGCGAACGTTCTCGCGTTCGATGTCGAATTCGTTCGGGTGCGCGATCACCTCTTCGTCGCGATTGCCCGAGACGTACCACATGACGACCTTGTCGCCCTTCTTGATCAGCTTGCCGCGGATCTCGACGTCCTCGAGCGCGGTGCGGCGCATATAAGCGAGCGGCGTCTGCCAGCGGATGGTCTCGGAGACCAGCGACGGGATCAGCGCCGGATTGGCGCGCAGCTTCTTGAACTGCTCGGGGAATTTACTGAGCGCGTAGACGCTGCCGGTGATCGAGTTGCGGGTGGTGTCGTTGCCGCCGACGATCAGCAGGATCAGGTTTCCGAGATACTCCATCGGCGGCATGTTCTTGGTGCTTTCGCCGTGCGCGAGCATGGAGATCAGGTCGTGGCTTGGGCGGCTCCTCGGCGCGCTGGCTGCCAGAGATTCGTTGAAATAATTGAGGCACTCCAGCAGCTCGGCGCGCCGCTGCTCATCGCTCTCGACGACGCCCTGGCCCGGCGCCGCGGTGGCGACATCCGACCAGCGCGTCAGCTTGCGCCGGTCCTCCCACGGAAAATCGAACAAGGTCGCCAGCATCTGGTGGTCAGTTCGATCGAGACCTTATCGACCCAGTTGAACGTCTCGCCGCGCGGCGCAGAATCGAGCAGACTCGCCGGCGCGTTCGCGGATGATCGGCTCCAGATGCGCCAAATGATTTGGCGCGACGATCGGCGACACGGTCTTGCGCTGCACGTCGTGCTTGGGCGGATCCATGGCGATGAACATCGGCAGCGGAAAATCCTCTTCCGGATCGAACAGCACGATCGACGGCTCGGAGGAGAAACGCTGGTGGTCGGTGTCGACCGCCATGATGTCGTTGTACTTGGTGATGGACCAATACGGCCCGTTTAAACTGTCGGGACAATAATGAACCGGATCTTCCTTGCGCAGGCGCTCGAAGAAGGGCCAGAAGCTGTTGTCGCGAAAACGCTCGCCGCGGCTCATGTCCAGGGTTGAAAGATCGGTCGTCCACGGATCCTCGTTGGGATCGTAATTGAAGACATAGTCTTCATTGTGCCGTGCGACATAGTCGGGATTGGCCATCGCTGCCTCTTTCGCGCCCAGAGCATTTAGAGCATCGAGATTTTCCGCGCTTGTCGCGCGCACCGCAAGCCTTACGCAGCGTGCACTCGTCCTTCTCGCACTTCAAAGATCTGCGCCCGGGCGCCGAACGCCTCAAACAGGCTCTCGATCGGTGCCTGTGAGCCAGGCTTGGCCGGGATTGGCCAGCAATTCATCGAACAAGGCGGCGCGACGGACGCTGTCGAGGTGCGCGGCCGCTTCGTCGATCAGGATGAGCGAGGCGCCGGCGCCCGGATCGCTGGCGAGCGCGCGCGCCTGCGCCAGCGTAAGCCCCAGGAGCAGCGCCTTTTGCTCTCCCGTCGAACATTGATCCGCATCCATGTTTTTCGCGGCGTGGCGCGCCTTTAGATCGCTGCGATGAGGCCCATCGAGCGCACGCCCGACGCCGGCGTCGCGGTGTCGCATCTCGTGCAAGAGCGCGGCGAAATCCTCCTCCACGTCGGCGCTCTTGGCGCCGGCGGCGAAGCGCGCTTCCAGCGAGCCTTCGAGCGCGAGGATGGCTTTCGGGAACGCCCCGTCGGGCCGCGCGTCGATGGCGCTCTGCAGCCGCTCCAGGGTTTCCACCCGAGCCGCGGCGATCGCCGCGCCGTGCGCCGACATTTCGCGCTCAAGACCTCTAAGCCAGGCGTCGTCGAAGATGCGCTCGGTGAGCAGGCGCTGACGTTCGCGCATGGCGCGTTCGTAAGCGGCCGCGGCTTGGCCGTGCTGCGAGGCGCGCGACAGCGTCAGGCGATCGAAGAAACGGCGGCGATCGCCGGCCGGCCCGGACCACAGACGATCCATCGCCGGCGTGAGCCAGGTCATGCGCGCGGCTTCGGCGAGATCGGAGGCGGTGGCCGGCGCGCCGTCGCGGCGGGTGCTGCGTTTGACGCCGCCTTCCGGCGTGCGCTCGGCGCCGACGCCGATCACGGTTTCCTCGCCGTCTTGCGCGACGCGCGCCGACACCGCCCACAATTGCGCGCGTTCCTCGCCGCCATCGCGCGCCAGTTCAAGCGGCGCCGCGCCGCGCAAGCCGCGGCCCGGCGCAAGCGTGGTCAAGGCTTCAAGAATGTTGGTCTTACCCGCGCCATTGGCGCCGAACAGGCATACCGGCCGCGAATCGAGCCCCAGATCGAGCGCGGCGTGGTTGCGAAAATCGGTGAGCGTCAGCCGCGCGATGTGGAGATCATGCGTCAGGGTCACGAGCGTCAATTTAGGCGCTTGGCCTCACACCCGCAGCGGCATCAGCACATAAAGCGCCTGGTCATCGGCTTCGTCGCGCACCAGGGTGGGCGAGCCGGAGTCGGCGAGCTCGAAACAGCGCCTCCTCGCCCTCGATCTGCTGGGCGACGTCGAGCAGATAGCGCGCGTTGAAGCCGATCTCCATCGCGTCGTCGCGATAATCGGCGACAAGATCCTCGGTGGCGACGCCGGCGTCCGGGTTGTTGACGGTGAGCGTGACTTTGTCCTTGTCGAGCGCCAGGCGAACCGAGCGCGAGCGTTCGGCCGAAACCGTGGCGACGCGATCGACCGCCTCGGAGAATGTCTTGTTGTCGATCTTCAGCCGCTTGGCGTTCGACTTCGGAATCACGCGCGCATATTCCGGGAACGAGCCGTCGATCAGCTTCGAGGTGAGGACAGCGTCGCCGAGGGCGAAGCGGATCTTCTGACTCGAAACCGCAATCTCGACCATATCCGCCGCGTCGTCGAGCAGACGCTTCAGTTCGTTGATGGTTTTGCGCGGCACGATCACGCCGGGCATGCCGGTCGAGCCTTTCGGCGCTGCCGCATCGGCGAGCGCCAGACGATGACCGTCGGTGGCGACGGCGCGAAGTTTTGCGGCGGACCCTTCCGCGACAGTGTGGAAGAAGATGCCGTTTAGATAATAGCGCGTCTCTTCGGTCGAGATCGCAAAACGCGTCTTGTCGATGAGACGGGCGAGTTCGGTCGGCTCGATTTCGAACTTGGTCTCAAATCCGTCCGACGGCATCGACGGGAAATCCCCGGCCGGCAGAATTGGCAGATGCAAACGCGATTTACCGGCGGAAATGAAAAGCCGCGGATCATCGCCGGAGACATCGAGCTTGATCGGCGTCCCTTCGGGCAGCTTGCGGACGAAGTCGTAAAGATAGTTCGCCGGCGCCGTCGTCTGCCCGGCGCGCTCCACTTCGGCGGGCGCCGACTCGGAGATCTCGATGTCTAGATCGGTGGCGGTCAGCTTCAGCGAGTCGCCTTGCGCGGCGACGAGCACGTTCGACAGGATCGGAATGGTGTTGCGGCGTTCGACGACGCTTTGCACGTGATTGAGCGCTTTCAGGAGCGCCGAGCGCTCGATCGTCAGCCGCATTTGTATGTTTCCTGCTTGTTTCCGTCCGCGCGCAAAACCCCCTGCGCGCGCGACCTGAGTCGGCGCCCGCAGGGGGTGAGAAACTAGCAAAATCCAGCCAATCCCCAAGCGCAAAGTGCAAGGGCTTGGGGTGGTCCGAGGCCGGCGGCGCCAGCCTTAGGGTTCGCGGCGGATCGCGCGCATCAGGCCTTCGATTTCGGCCTTTACCGTCGCATCCTTGTCCACCAGGTCGGCGATGCGGTCGCGCGCATACATGACCGTCGTGTGATCGAAGCCGCCGAAACGCTGGCCGATATCCGGCAGCGAGGCGTGCGTCAGCCGGCACGCAAGGTACATGGCCACCTGTCGCGGCCGTGCGATGGCGTGTCGTCGGGTGCGTTCAAGCAGCACCTGCGGCGTCATGTTATAGTGACGAGCCACCACCTTGATCACCAGCTGCACGGTAATCCGGCGCTCCGCCGACTCCGACAGTTTGTTTTGCAAAGCGTTGGCTGCAGCTTCGAGCGTCACTTTTGTCCCTCCGCAGATTTTCCATTCGATAACGAGTTGAGCGACCGCGCCGTCAAGTTCACGGCCAGTGACATGCAGCCGATTGGCTATCATGTCGAGCGCTTCCGGCGCCACACTGAAACCAGGATGCGCAAGTCCATGATGTTGCACGCGCATATCTAAGATGCGCCGCCGCAGCGCTTCATCCGGCTCAGTGATTTCGCATGTTGCTGCGCCTTTGAGTTTCGAGCGCAACACTTCGTCGAGGCCCTCGAGGCCTTGGGGACCATGGTTCGCCGCGAGCACGACTTGGCCGCCGCGCCCGGCGACATCGAACATGGTGTCGAACATTTCTTCTTCAGTCGCCTTCTTGCCGCAAATGCGCTGGAAGTCGTCGATTAACAACAGATCGGGCGCGCGAACCATGTCCTTGAACGACCCCGAATTGCGCTTCTTGTGCAAGGCAGATTGAAACGCTTCGAGAAATTCCTGGCCGGTCATCGCCAGCACCTTGCGCTCGGGCGAGCGCGTCGCCGTCTCCTGCGCGATGGCGCCCAGGACGTGCGACTTGCCGCAGCCCGGCGGCGAATGCACGAGCCAGATCGGGAAGCCGGTGGGCGCGCCCGCGGCGATCATCTTGGCGACGACGACGGCGCGACGATTTGATTCATCGACACAGAGCGTGTCGAAGCTAAACGACTGGCTGCGTCCGAACGGGGCGGCGACCGCCTGGCCGCGGGCTTCCTCGATGCGCGCGTCGATCAGACAGCGGACCTCTTCTGGAAATTCGTGATCCAGGAGAATCTCGACCGCGCCGAGCCGCGGCTCGTACATGCGCAGCCGCGCCTCCAGACGGTGCTGGACCTGCTGGCGCAACCGATCCTGAGCCACGCGGGTCGCGGCGCGGAACAAGAGCGCCCCGTTCCACTCGGCCACGAGCCGGACCGGCTCGACATAGGAGCGGAAGAAATCCGCTCCAAATTCAGTCAGCAATTCCTTGCGGACGAGCTCGAAAGCTCGCGCCGCGCCAATGCCCGCGCTTTCGCGACGAGCGAATTCTTCCGGTTCCATCGGCAAGCCCCCTGCCCTGAAACATTTTTCTCAGCCAACCCCGCTGACGGACACACTTTCCCTGTTCGAGCCGATTGAGTGTTTCGGCCCGGTGCTTGACAGCGCCGGTTCCTTCACTGAAGCGTCGAACAGCGAGGCGTGCTCGCCAGACAAGCGAACCTTCCGCTCACTGTAGTGGTTAGTCAACGGCCATATTTTAATAATTATGCAATAGTCCACAACGGCTTGTAACTGACTGTTTTTATGATATTTTTATTGTCTATTACAAAAGTCCAATAGGACGTACACAGACGATTTATCACAACACCTTAACAGCTCCGTTGCGAAGCTGAAACACAAGATTTTGCAATGAATTGGCGAGCTCAGGCGCCGCCGAAAATGGGCGGTACGCGGAGCTTATTTTTTGCTCGAAAGCGCCTTCACGCGCGCGGCGAGGCGCGAGATTTTGCGGCTGCCTGTGTTCTTGTGCAGCACGCCCTTGGACACTGAGCGCATCGTCTCCGATTTCGGCCGTTTTCAGCGCATTTTGCGCGGCTTTTGCGTCGCCTTGAGCGATCGCTTCTTCAGCCGCGCGCCACGAAGACCGCATGCGCGTGCGGCGCGATTTGTTGACGCCCGTACGGCGTCCAATCACGCGGTTCGCTTTCTTTGCGGATTTCGTATTCGCCATGAGACTTACGCGCTTCCAATTGATGTTTCGGAGTTGAAGCGCGGGCGTATAGCCTTGGGCGCGTCGGGCGTCAAATCTCAGCGATTTTTGAACTTTGGCGGGCGTTTTTCGATGAAAGCGGCCATGCCTTCCTTCTGATCGTCGGTGGCGAAGAGGCTATAGAAAAGCCGCCGCTCGAGTTTCAGGCCCTCATGCAAGGGCGTTTCGAAGGCCGCGCTGACCGCCTCCTTGTTGGCGATCGCCGCCAGACGTCCCATCGCCGCGATCTTCTTGGCCGCGGCCATGGCTTCTTCATGCAGCTTGTCTGCGGCGACGACGCGCGCCACCAGGCCGCAACGTTCGGCTTCCGCCGCATCCATCATGCGGCCGGTGAGGCAAAGATCCATCGCTTTGGCTTTTCCAATGCTGCGGGTGAGCCGCTGCGAGCCGCCCCAGGCGGGCATCACGCCCAAGGTGATTTCGGGTTGGCCGAATTTCGCTGTATCGGCGGCGATGATGAAATCGCACATCATCGCCAGTTCGCAGCCGCCGCCGAGCGCAAAGCCCGCCACCGCCGCAATCATCGGCTTGCGGCAGCGCGGCGCCCTGTCGAGGTTGGAAAACGGATCGCGCTGGTAGAAATCCGCAAACTTGCCCTGCGCCATCTGCTTGATGTCGGCGCCGGCCGCGAAGGCGCGTTCGGAGCCGGTGATGACGATGGCGCCGATGGCGTCATCGGCTTCGAATGCATCGAGGGCGGCGTTCAATTCGCCGATGAGATCGTCATTGAGCGCATTCAGCGCTTGCGGCCGATTGAGGCGGATCAGGCCGACATTGGCGTCGGTTTCAACGATGACGTTTTCGTAGGTCATGGGGCATGCATTGCGCTTTGACGACGGCAAAATCAATCGGCCTCGTGTCGCTTCAGCGCTGACAGCGCGGGCACCAGAAAGTGGAGCGGCCGCCATGGACCGCGCGCTTTATGGTCCCGCCGCAACCGGGCGTGAGACACGGCCGGGCTTCGCGATCGTAGACGCGGAAGCGATGCTGGAAGCCGCCACGGGCGCCGTCGACTTGCGCATAATCGCTCAATGTCGAGCCGCCGGCCTCGATGGCTTCTTCGAGCACGGCGCGAACCGCATGGTAGAGCTTTTCCAGACGCGGCGCTGAAATCCGGCCGGCCGGCTTCGACGGTGAAATACCGGCGCGATAGAGCGCCTCGACGACATAGATGTTGCCCAGTCCGGCGACGATGCGCTGATCCAATAGCGCCGCCTTGATCGGCGCTTTCTTGTCCGCCAGCGCCTTCTGCAAATACGGCTGATGAAACTCGTTGCCGAGCGGCTCTGGGCCCATGCCTTTGAAGAACGCATGCGCCGGCAATGCGTCGGCTTCGATCAGGTCCATGTAGCCGAAGCGGCGCGGATCGTTGAATTCAAGCCGCGCGCCTGATTCCATGTCGATGATGACGTGGGTGTGCGCGGGATCGGGCGGAGCGGCGTAATAGAAATCGCCAGGCTGTTTTTCGGCGCCGATGACGGACCAGCGGCCGGTCATGCCAAGATGCGTGATCCAGACCATGCCGTCATCGAGATGCGCGAGCAGGTATTTCGCGCGCCGCTCCAGCGCATCGACGCGCCGGCCTTTCAGGCGTGACGCAAAACGCGTCGGCAGCGGGAACCGCAAATCGGGACGCATCGTCTTCGCTTTGGCGATGCGCCTGCCCACCAAAGCCGGCGCCAAACCCCGCCGCACGGTCTCGACTTCAGGCAGTTCGGGCATGCGGCGAAAGGTCTGTGTCCGTGGCGGAATTCATCAAGCAAGGCATGGGTGTCTTATGTAGCCCCGCTATTTCGCCGCCGCTATGGTCGGGCCATGACTGAAGATCGCGCCTCATTCGGGTTCCAGGATGTGCCCCGCGCCGAGAAAGCGGGGCGCGTGCGCGCGGTGTTTTCGTCGGTTGCGTCCAAGTACGATCTGATGAACGACGCGATGTCGGGCGGCATGCACCGGCTCTGGAAGGACGCCGCCGTCGCCAAGCTCAATCCGCAGCCGGGCGAACTCATTCTCGATATCGCTGGCGGCACCGGCGATCTCGCGCGCCGGATCAAGAAACTCGGCGACGCCGCAGCGCAACGGCGCGGTCTTGCGCCGCCCGAGATCCACGTCATCGACATCAATGCCGAGATGTTGGAAGCCGGCCGCGCGCGCGGCGAAGACGGCCTCAATTGGCGCCAAGGCGACGCCGAAAACCTGCCGGTCGAAGACCAGGTCGCTGACGCCTGCATCATCAGCTTCGGCATCCGCAATTGCACCAATATCGACAAGGTTTTGGCCGAGGCGCACCGGGTCTTAAGGCCCGGCGGGCGGTTATTTTGCCTGGAGTTCTCGCGCCTGGCCATTGGCGGGCTGGAGCCGGTTTATGATTTCTATTCGTTTAACGCGATCCCAGCCCTGGGGAAATTGCTGGCGAACGACCGGGATTCTTACAAATACCTGGTCGAATCGATCCGCCGGTTTCCGGATCAGGAACGGTTTTTGGGCATGATCCGCGACGCAGGCTTCGTCCGAACGGCTTACCGAAACATGGCCGGGGGCGTTTGCGCGCTGCACTGGGGTTGGGTCGTCTAGGGTGTTTTGGGTTCTTCTTACCATCGCAGTGCTGGCGCTGATCGCTCTCGCCTATGGCGTGATCGGTCACAGCTTGCGGCTGCTGCGCGTGGCGGTGACGCTCGTGCGCTACGACGTGCTGCTGCCTTCCGAATATTACGATCGCTATCCGACATCGCTGCAAGCGGTCCAAACCGCGCTCAGCCTCTTCGCCAAACGCCGGCGCGGGCGCAGCGTCGGCGAACGCCTGGGCAAAGCCCTCGAGCGCTTGGGCCCGGCTTACGTCAAGGTCGGCCAATTCCTGGCGACGCGTCCCGACATGATTGGCGTGACGGCGGCGCAAGATCTGGCGCGCTTGAAGGACCGGCTGCCGCCCTTCTCACGCACCGTCGCGCTCGACACCATCAATTCCGAGCTCGGCGGCACCGAGGAATTGTTCGCCGGCATTTCCGAGGCGATGGGCGCCGCATCGATCGCGCAAGTGCATCAAGCCATCGTGCCGCGCCACGGCGTTGTCGCCATCAAGGTGCTGCGCCCGCGCATCGAGCGAAAGATGGCCCGCGAGATGGCGGCGCTGCGTTTCCTGGCGCAATGCATCGAATTTTTCTCGCCGCGTTCGCGCCGACTGGAGCCGGTGCAGTTCATCGACACGGTTTCGGCGGCGACCGAGCGCGAACTGGATTTGCGTCTCGAAGCCGGCGCCGCGGCTGAGTTCAAGGAAGTCGCGGAGAAGGACGGCTATCTGTGCGTGCCGGAAATCGATTGGTCGCGCTCGGCCAAGCGCGTGATGACGCTTGACTGGATCGAGGGCGCTCCGCTCACCGATCCGCAAGGCGCTCGCCGCCGCCGGCGCCGACAGCAGCGAGTTGGCGACGCGCATCACGCGCGGCTTTCTGGCGGCGGCGCTCGACTACGGCTTCTTCCACGCCGACATGCATGAGGGCAACCTCATCTATGGGCGCGACGGCAAGCTCTGGATCGTCGACTTCGGCATCATGGGCCGGATCGGCCACAAGGAGCGCCGTTACCTCGCCGAAATCCTCTATGGCTTCCTGCGGCGCGATTATCGCCGCGTCGCCGAAGTGCACCAGGAAGCCGGCTACGTGCCGGACAAGTTCACGGTCGACGAGTTCGCGCAGGCGCTTCGCGCCATCGGCGAACCGATCTTCGGCAAAACCGCCGACGGCATTTCCATGAGCCGCCTGCTTTTACAGCTCTTCGACGTCACCCATCTCTTCGGCATGCATTTGCGCCCGGAACTGGTGCTGCTGCAGAAAACCATGGTGCAAGTGGAAGGCGTCTCGCGCGCCCTCGATCCCCAGCACGACATGTGGACCGCCTCGCGGCCGATCGTCGAGCGCTGGGTGAAACGCGAATTGGGGCCAGAGGCGGTCGCCAAGCGCGGCATCGACGAAGCGGCGGTCGGTCTTCCAAGCGCTGCGGCGTTTGCCGCAGACCCTGGCCGCGGTCGAAGCCGCCGCCCGCAAGGTCTCCACCGAAGCGCCGCGCGAGGAGCGGCAATGGTATCAGATGCCGGCCTTCTGGATCGGCATGCTGGCCGGGGGCGTGCTGGCCTTGGTGCTGACCTCGCAGCAGCAGGGGCAATCGCCGGCGCCCGACCCTGCCCAGACGCCGGCCGCGCGGGAGCAAACGGCGCGGCCGCTTCCCCAGCCCGACACGGCGGCGCCCGCCACCGCGCCGACGACCAATCCGGTGACCGGGCGGCCCATTCCGCAATCGCCGCCGGGTATCGACACAACCACCGCGACCACAACCGCAGGCGCGCCATGAGCAAGCGCGTCCTCCTCATCATCGGCGGCGGCATCGCCGCTTATAAGAGCCTCGAACTCATTCGCCTCTTGGCCAAGGAAGGCGTGAAGACGCGTGCGGTTCTGACCAAGGCCGGCAGCGAATTCGTAACCCCGCTGGCGGTCGGCGCGCTGACCCAGGACAAGGTCTACCAGGACCTGTTCAACCTCACCGACGAAAACGAGATGGGCCATATCGAGCTGTCGCGCTCGGCCGATCTCGTTGTTGTGGCCCCGGCGACGGCCAATCTGATGGCGCGCGCCGCCAACGGCATCGCCGACGATCTCGCCTCAACGACATTGCTGGCCACCGATAAGCCGGTGCTGATGGCGCCGGCGATGAATGTGCGCATGTGGTTGCACGCCGCCACCCAGCGCAGTCTTGCGCAACTGAAAGCCGATGGCGTCGCCTTCATCGGCCCCGACGATGGCGAGATGGCGTGCGGCGAATACGGACCCGGACGCATGGCCGAGCCGGAAGCGATCCGCGATGCGATCCTGGCGCTGCTTGAGCGAGGGTCCGCTAAAAGGGCAGCAAGGCGATTGTCACCGCCGGTCCGACGCTGGAGGCGCTCGATCCGGTGCGGTTTCTCTCCAACCGCTCCAGCGGCAAGCAAGGCTACGCCCTCGCCGGCGCATTGGCCCGGCTTGGCGCGGAGGTGACGCTGGTGTCGGGCCCGACCAGCCTCACCGCGCCGCTCGGCGTGAAGCTGAGGCGCGTCGAGAGCGCGCGCGACATGCTCGCCGCCTGCGAAGACGCCCTGCCGGCGGATGTGGCGGCGATGGTGGCCGCCGTCGCCGATTGGCGCCCGAGCAAGGCCGCCAAGAAGAAGATCAAGAAAGGCGAGGCCGAAGCGGCCATCGAGCTGACTGAAAATCCGGACATATTGGCGGCGCTTTCGAAGCCCTCGAAAAAGCGCCCGGCGCTGGTTATCGGCTTTGCCGCCGAAACCGACAATGTCGAAGCCAACGCCCGCGCCAAGATTGCAAAGAAGGGCTGCGACTGGATCGTCGCCAACGACGTCTCCGGCGACGTCATGGGCGGCGATGACAACCAAGTCATGCTCATCACCCGCGACGGCGCCCAGTCCTGGCCGCGCATGAGCAAAGCGCTGGTCGCCGATAAGCTCGCCGCCGAGATCGCGGCCGCGCTCGGGGTCAAGACCACACGGCGGAAGTAATCGTCACCGCTCGCGGCGATTTGTCGAGCGATGGGGCTTCCCAAATGCAGCGACCCGCGCCATATGGACGCTTCTCCTCACCGATTGCTGGTTCAAGCGCCCGCTGCCGCGCGTCTCAAGGATGTCTGCATGAACGACCCGAACAACTTCAACGAGCGTAAGGAAGCCGCCGACAAAGCGCGGCAGGCCATGTTGCAGAGGTTCAAGTCGAAGACAGCGGCTGTCGATCCGGCGATCGAAGCGCGGCGAATCGAGCAAGCCAAGGCGCGCGACGCCAAGCGCGCGGCGGCGGAAGAAAAGCGCCGCGCCCGCGTCGCCGCCGAGCGGGACGAACGCATTCTGCAAGCGCAACTGAAAGCCGAAGCCGAGGCGGCCGAAGCGGAGCGCTTGGCCCAGGAAGCCGAACAGCGGCGGTTAGCCGAGGCCGAGGCGGCCGAAGTTCTCGCCTTCGAACAAAAAGCGCGACGCGATCTCAAATACGCGGCGCGCAAGGCGCGTCAGGGCAAGCGCTGAGAGCACGCCCCCATCACCGACAAATGAGGCGCCGGAGGTGAAGCTCCGGCGCCTTTTTGCTTACGGTTGGGCTTACGGTTGGCGTCCGGTCAGCGCCTAGCTGTTGGGCGCCCAGCGGACGCAATCGCCATTGCTGTCGTGCTCGACGCAATGGTGATGGGCGCGCCACACCGGATCGCCGAGATTGACTTGATCCGGCGTGGTCAGCGCGCCGGCGGCGGCGCCAGCGACGCCGCCGATCACCGCGCCGGTTCCGGCATTGCCCGTGGTTGAGCCGATGGCCGCGCCAGCGCCGGCGCCGATCAGGCCGCCGGAGAGAGCCCGATCACCAGGGGTTGTTCCGCAAGCCGAAAGCAGCGTGGCGGCGGCGAATGTCGCGGCGAGAGTCATTTTCACATTTTTCATGGCGTTTCATCCGTATTGACGAAGGTGCGTGATGTGAACGCCCCGCATGCGCCGATGGTTCGCCGCGCGAGGCGCGGAACCGAGTGTTCCGCAGCGTGCGAATCCGCGTTAAGCCGTTCCCATGTCCCATGAAGTCGCGATCCAATTCGCAGCGCTGCCGCATTTTGAAGGATTGGCGGCGCCTTCCTACGAAACCGCGCATGCAGCGGGCATGGATCTTCGCGCCGCCGTGCCCGAAGACGCGCCGATGACGCTTGCGCCCGGCGCGCGCGCGCTCGTTCCCACCGGCATCACCATGGCGTTACCAGAGGGCTACGAAGCGCAAGTGCGCCCGCGCTCGGGGCTGGCCGCCAAGCACGGCGTCACCTGCCTCAACACCCCCGGCACGATCGACGCGGACTATCGCGGCGAGGTGAAGGTGATCCTGATCAATCTCGGCCAAGAACCGTTCGTCATCCGCCGCGGCGAGCGCATCGCGCAGATGGTGATCGGGCCGGTGACGCGGGCGAACTGGGAAACCGTCGCCGCGCTTCCCGACAGCGTCCGCGGCGCCGGCGGCTTTGGCTCGACTGGGCGATAGCGCGTTCAAGCATTGGTGGCGGCAGGCGCGCAGGCGGCGTATGGAGCCTTCTAGGCCCCAATAGAGGAAACGCGCATGTCCGACGCCAAACCCGGCCGCGGCCGCATCTATGAAGACATCACCCAGACCATTGGCGACACGCCGCTGGTGCGGCTCAGACGGCTCGAGGCGGCGCACAACGTCGACGCCGAGATCCTGGCTAAGCTCGAATTCTTCAATCCGATCGCGTCGGTGAAGGACCGCATCGGCGTCTCGATGATCGACGCGATGGAGAAGGCGGGCAAACTCAAGCCCGGCAGCATCATCGTCGAGCCGACCAGCGGCAACACCGGCATCGCCCTGGCTTTCGTGGCCGCGCAGCGCGGCTATCGCTGCATCCTGGTGATGCCGGAGACGATGTCGATCGAACGCCGCAAGATGCTGGCGATCCTCGGGGCGGAGCTGGTGTTGACGCCGGCGGCGGAGGGGATTCGCGGCGCATTGGCCAAAGCCGACGAGATTCTGAAAAACACGAAGAATGCGGTGATGCCGCAACAATTCGAAAATCCGGCCAACCCCGAAATCCATCGCCGCACGACGGCGGAGGAAATCTGGAACGACACTGGCGGCCAATTCGACATTTTCGTCGCCGGCATCGGCACCGGCGGCACTATTACCGGCGTCGGCCAAGCGCTAAAGCCGCGGCTGCCGAATTTGAAAATCGTGGCGGTCGAGCCGACCGATTCCGCCGTGCTCTCGGGCGGTCAACCCGGTCCGCACAAAATTCAGGGCATCGGCGCGGGTATCATCCCCGCCATTCTCGACACCAAAATCTACGATGAAGTCGTGACCGTCTCCAATGACGACGCCATCAATACGGCGCGCGAGGTCGCGCGGGTGGAGGGAATACCGGTCGGCATCTCCTCGGGCGCGGCGCTGATCGCTGCGCTTCGGGTGGCGGCGCGGGAGGAGAACAAAGGCAAGCGGATCGTGGTGATCATCCCCTCGTTCGCGGAGCGCTATTTGTCGACGGCGCTGTTCGAAGGCATTTGAGTTTGGACGGAATGTGACGGGGGACGCATGCGTGCAATTATAGTGACGGTGCTGATCGCCGCCGCGGCCATCGCCGGGTTTCTGCTCTATCGCGGCGGCGCATCGGCGCCGCCGCAGGCGGCCGTGACCATGGCGGCTTCCCCGGCCTCGGCGCTGCATACGGACTGCACGGTCGCCAACGCCGTCTATCAGTACAATGAGGACCAGCGCCTGCGCCTCAGTTTCCGCCGCCTCGCGGCCGCCGCCAACGCTGGACCGGACTTCTCCAACGGCGCCGGCGGCCACCAGATCGGCAACATGGCGTTCGTGGTGACGGTGACGAGCCTCAACAAGGAATACGTGTTTGCGCCGGTGAATGGCCTGGCTTCGGGACCGGCGTATGAAAGCTATGTCCTCCATGTCCGGCCGCAGACCGGCGCCGGGGCGGCCATGCCGGTGGAGCTGTTCAATTCCGAGATGCACATCATCAGCGACATGCCGCGCGACGATTCAGAGGCGCCGCGCTACATCATCATGCCGGACCTGATGCGCCGCCTCTACGCCGATCGCATCGATCTGCCGACCGGCGCCTTCCGCTTCTACCGCTGCGAGCGTCCCGCGGCGCAACCGAGCGCCTCGCCTTAAGCGCGCTTTGATCCGCTTCGTCCGAGGCGTATAGGCCGGGGATGGCGATCATCATCACCCGCGCGGGCGTTCACCCGCCGCTTACTTTTGAGATTTGGCGGAACGCCTCCGCGGCCGAGGATTTCAGGGTCTTGAACGGGCTCGAACGGCGCTGGCGAGACGGGCTGCGCGTATGAGCATGTTCTCCGACGCCGAACGCGAACGCTACGGGCGCCACATCCTGCTTAAGGAAATCGGCGGACCGGGACAGCAACGCCTGAAGGCCGCGACCGTCGCCATAGTCGGGGCCGGCGGGCTGGGCGCGCCAGCGGCGCTCTATTTGGCGGCGGCCGGCATCGGCGTCTTGCGTCTCATCGATCACGACGAGGTTTCGCTTTCCAATTTGCAGCGGCAGGTGATCTATCGCGACGCCGATGTCGGCATGGCCAAAGTCGAGCGCGCGCGTGCGGTGCTCGCGGAGGTCAATTCTCACGTCAATGTGGAGGCGATGGCGCAGAGGCTTTCGGAGGCGAATGCCGCCTATCTGCTCGAACGAGCGACAATCGTGCTCGACGGCTGCGATGATTTCGCGACCCGCTTCGCTGTCAACCAGGCCTGTCATGAGCTCGGCGTTCCGCTCGTCTCCGGCGCCGTCGGCCGTTGGGATGGGCAAGTCGCGACCTTCAAGTCCGGCGCCACAAAAACGCTCGCGCCGAGTGAGCGACTGCCCTGCTATCGCTGCCTCGTTCCCTCCATTCCGCCAAACGCCGAGACATGCGCGCAAGTCGGCGTCGTCGGCGCGCTGACAGGGGTGATCGGATCGGTGATGGCGCTGGAGGCGATCAAGGAAATCGCCGCGGCCGGCGAAAGCTTGGCCGGCCGCCTCTTCCTCTATGACGGCCTGAAAGCGGAAGCGCGCACCATAGCGCTTCCCCGCGATCCAGACTGCCCAGTCTGCGGCGGCTGAGCGCGGCGCGAAGCCGCGACCTCCAGAGGCCCGTCACTGCCGCTGTGGAAGCGCCGAGTCGCCCGCGTCATTTGGGGCGACATTCACCCACAAGTCGAATTTTTTGGAGGGCGCGCCTGACGGTCCCGCTTGAGGGTCGCGCTTGAGGGTCGCGCTTGAGCGTCACGCTTGACGGTGAAGCGCCGCCGCCCTCTCTAGAGGGCGTGCGGAAGGTGGGTGATGGTTCGGTGGCTGATCAATGGCTTATTGGCGATCGTCGGCTTGGCGGTCGTGGTTGCAATCGTCGGCTATTTCGCGCTCAAGCGCGACGATATTCCCTACGCCTCGCTCGCCTCGCGCTACCAGAACGCCCACTCGCGTTATGTCGATCTGCCCGGCGGCGTTCACCTGCATTATCGCGACGAGGGCGCCCATCCAGGCAATGCAACCTTATTGCTCGTGCACGGCTATGCGGCCTCGGTGCAGACCTGGGAGCCGTGGGTCGCGCGGCTGGGCGACGATTATCGGATCGTTTCAATCGACCTGCCCGGGCACGGTCTCACCAATGCGCCCGCCGGCTATCAGCCCACGATCGCCAATTATGTTGAAACGATCAATGCGTTCGCGTCCTCGCAGCGCCTCGGCCGCGTCGTCATCGCCGGCAATTCGATGGGCGGCGATATTGCCTGGCATTACGCCCTCGCCCATCCCGAGCAGCTGCACGCGCTGATCTTAGTGGACGCCGGCGGCTGGCCGGACGCATCGACGCAGCGCGAGCCGATTATCTTCAAGCTGTTGAGCAATCCGGTCCTTGCGCCGCTTTTGCGCGATCTCGATAACACCCGCCTTACTCGCGAGGGCCTGGAGAAAGCGTTCGTCAATCACAGCCTGATCAATGACGCGATGGTGTCGCGCTATACCGACCTCGCCCGTGCGCCCGGTCATCGCGACATCTTGGTGCGCATCATGCTCAATCGTTCGGCCCGCGACGTGGCGACGGGCGAGCGGCTGCATGCGATCCGCACGCCGACGCTGATCATTCACGGCGACAGCGACAACCTCATCGCCCCCTCTAGCGCTCAGCATTTCAAAGACGCGATCCCGGATTCGGAAGTGGTGATGCTCCCTCATGTCGGGCACGTGCCGCAGGAGGAGGCGCCCGAACAGTCCGCGACCGCGGTGCGTGAATTCCTCTATCGCCTGGGCGAACGTCATAATGAGGCCGCGCCCGTCGCGGCCGAATAGAGGAAGGCCGGGCCGCTTGATTTGATTCGGCAATCGCCGCATGCCGTGACCATGAGCAATTGGTGGCGTGGCGCTGTCTTTTATCAAATCTATCCGCGGTCTTTCCGCGACACCAACGGTGATGGCGTCGGCGATCTGAAGGGTGTGATCGAGAAACTCGATTACGTCGCCAAGCTGGGCGTCGACGCGATCTGGATTTCGCCCTTCTACTGCTCGCCCATGAAGGATTACGGCTACGACGTCAGCGATTATCGTGATGTCGATCCGTTGTTTGGCTCGATCGCCGACGCCGACGCGCTGGTGAAGCGGGCGCATGAACTGGGCCTCAAGGTGATGATCGACCAGGTTTGGTCGCACTCCTCCGATCGCCATCCGTGGTTCGCCGAAAGCCGCGCCAGCCGCGACAATCCGAAAGCCGATTGGTATGTGTGGGCCGACGCCAAGCCCGACGGTTCGCCGCCGAACAATTGGCAAGCCATGTTCGGCGGCTGCTCGTGGACATGGGATTCGCGTCGGCGGCAATATTATTTGCACAACTTTCTGCCCGAGCAGCCTGATCTCAATGTCCGCAATCCGGCGGTGCAGGACGCGCTCCTGGAAATCGCGCGCTTCTGGCTCGATCGCAGCGTCGATGGCTTGAGGCTCGACGTGGTGAACTTCTACGTTCAGGACGCGCTCTTGCGCGACAATCCATCGCTCAAGCTTCCGCGTCCGCCGGCGCGGCCCCACCAGTTTCAGCGCCACTTATACGAACGCTCGCAGCCCGAGACGCTCGACTTCATCGCCCGACTTCGCAACGTTCTGGACCAATATGGCGCGATTTCACTCGGCGAAGTCGAGGATGAGGAGCCGATCAAGACCCAGCGCATCTACACGGATGGACCAGAGCGGCTGCACACCGCCTATTCCTTCACATTGCTGCGCCCGAAGCGGTTGACGCCGCAGATCATCAAGGACGCGATGGAGGGATGGGCCGGCGCGCGCGGGTGGCCGTCATGGAGCTTCTCGAATCACGATGTCGTGCGCTTCCCGACGCGCTTGGCCGACAACGATCGGGAGCGCGCCAAGCAAATGTTTGCGCTGCTGCTGGCGCTGCGCGGCGTCGCCTTCGTCTATCAAGGCGATGAACTTGGCTTGCCGCACGCCGAGGTGCCGTTTGAACGCCTTCGCGATCCCGAAGCGATCGCATTCTACCCCTCCGGCATCGGCCGGGACGGGGCGCGCACGCCGATGCCGTGGGCGCGCGACGCCGGCATGGCGGGCTTCACCACCGCCCCGGATGCGTGGCTGCCGCTCGATCCGCGTCACCGCGCGCTGGCGGTCGATGTCCAGGAAGCCGATCCAAACTCGATGCTTGCGTTGGCGCGCAACATGGTCGCCTTGCGGAAATCGAGCGCCGCTTTGCGCGAAGGGGATTTCATCGCCCTCGATGCGCCCGATCCGGTTTTGGCGTTCGAGCGCGCCGCGCACAGCGAACGGATGCTTTGCATGTTCAATCTGGGTGGGGACGACGCACGATGGACGCCGCCCGGCGGCGGCTTCGCCCCAGCGCTGACCATAGCCGCCGCGCGCATTGAAGGCGGTGAGGCGGTGCTGGGGCCGTTCTCGGCCCTCATGCTGAGGCGCCTCGACGCGGGCGCATGAAATAGCCCTCGGCGCGTGCGCCGCTGCGGCGCCGATCCCACCGTGATCGCCGCCGGCCGCGTCAGGATCGCCTTGCCAAGCGCTTTACTTGCCGCTGGTGTCGCCGCTGGGCGCACCCACGAACGATACGCCGATGATGGAGACGTACGGATGCGCGTTGCGCATCTCGGTTGAGTCCGAGCGAAAGGCGCTATCGCCCGAAGCGCGCCCGGCGTCGCCGCTCGGCTGAAAACCGACATGCACGTGGCAATTGCCTTGCGGGGCCAGCGCTCCGCCACGCCAATCGGTGACGGTGCCGCCATAGTCCCACTCGAAGCCATAGAGCACGAAGGCGCCGCCATTGGCGCGCTCGACGTCGGTCATGCTTTCGCCCAGCACCAAGCCATGCGGCCCTGTCCACTGGCTGCGCTGGCCTTGCACGCCGCTAATGGTGATGGAGGCCGGGCTGGTGCGCCCAGGCGTGTCGTTCCACATGATCTCGACGCGGCGCGTCGCATCGTTGGGAAACATCACCGTGCCCGGCGCCTCCTCGCCTTCGGCGCCGGGAATATTCTGCTCAACGACGTTGGCCGCGCCGAAGCGTTGCTCGAGGCTCGCGCCGGTCGCGTTCGCGAAGGCGGCGCAAGAAAGCGCAAACGCGCCCGTCGCCGAGGTCGTTGTCGTCGCCGCCGTCGTTGTGGTTTCACCGCTGGGCTTGGCGGCGTGAGGCGCCGGTTGCCCACACGCCCACAGCGCCGCAAGCGCTGCGATCGCAATCATTCTCGTCATCGTCCCCATCCTCAGAGCATCGCCGGAATGACTCGGTCCGGCGGTTTGTGGCCATCAGCAAACGTCTTGATGTTGATGATGACCTTCTCCCCCATGTCGATGCGACCTTCCATTGTGCCGGAGCTCATATGCGGCAACAGCACGACGTTCGGCATTTTCTTAAGCTTCGGATTGATGGCCGGCTCATGCTCGAACACGTCGAGGCCTGCGCCCGCGAGCTCGCCCTTCTCCAGCATGCGCGCGAGCGCCGCTTCATCGATCACTTCGCCGCGCGCAGTGTTGACGATATAGGCGTGCGGCTTCAGGAGCGCGAGGCGGCGCGCCGAGAGCAAGTGGTATGTCGCCGGCGTGTGCGGACAATTCACCGATACGATATCCATCCGCGACAGCATCTGGTCGAGGCTGTCCCAGTAGGTCGCTTCAAGCTCCTGCTCGATATGCGGCGCGACCTTTCGCCGATTGTGATAGTGGATCTGCAAGCCGAACGCCTTGGCGCGGCGCGCCACCGCCTGGCCGATGCGGCCCATGCCGATAATGCCGAGCCGTTTGCCCCAAATGCGCCGGCCCATCATCCAGGTCGGGCTCCAGCCCAGAAACTTATCGGCCTCGATGATCTTGACGCCTTCGATGATCCGGCGCGGCACCGCCAGGATGAGCGCCATGGTCATGTCGGCGGTGTCCTCGGTTAGGACCCCCGGCGTGTTGGTGACGGTGATGCCGCGCTGAACCGCCGTCTGCACGTCGATGTTGTCGACGCCGGCGCCGAATTGAGCGATCAGTCGGAGCTGTTCGCCGGCGCGCGAGAGCACGCGGCCATCAACGCGATCCGTAACGGTCGGCACCAGCACATCGGCGCGCGCGACCGCCGCGGCCAGATCTTCGGCCGAAAACGGCTTGTCGTCATGGTTAAGTTCAGCGTCAAAAAGCTCACGCATGCGGGTCTCCACCGGATCGGGGAGTTTGCGTGTCACCACCACTTTGAGCTTTTTCGACGCCATAACCCTGCTTTAACCCACGCTGCGTTGCGGCGAAAGCAGCACAAAGCGCCGATCGTTAAACGGGTCTTCACGACAAGGTCCGATCATCCCTGGCGCCCTCCCGCTTTACGTGGAGGGATCAGCGTTGGGTTGGTTCGATGCGCCGTCGGTCTCTCGCCGCTTTTGCCGCGGCTTCCATTCTTGTTTGCGCCGACCAATGCCGTGGGCGCCGCCGCGCCCACGATTGGCCCGGATTCCAACCTGCCTGTCCCGCGTTTCGTCAGCCTCAAGACCGCCGGCGCCAATGGCCGCCATGGCCCAAGCGTCGAGAACCGCGTCGACTGGATTTACCAGCGCGTCGGCCTGCCCCTCGAAATCACCGCCGAGAGCGGACCGTGGCGTCGCGTCCGCGATCCCGACGGCGCCCAAACCTGGATGCACGCGCAGAACCTCGACACCCGCCGCACGGCCTATGTCGAACACGCCGCCACGCTCCGTCAGATCGGCCACGACGGTGCGCGCGCGGTCGCCTATCTGGCGCCGGGCGTCGTCGGCTCGCTCACCGGCTGCCAGGGCGATTGGCGTCGCATCGCCGTCGGCGGTCGCGTCGGCTGGGTAAAGAACAGCGACCTCTGGGGCGCCGACGCATGCGACGGGCTTTAAGGCCCAAACCCTTGGTTTCGTGACGGTTCGCGCCCGCACGCGCCCCGCCTCACCTTGCCCGCTGCTGGCGGCTTCTATAAGCCCGCCCTATCTCCCCAGCAGCAGAGCAGAGCATGGCGATCGAAAAGCCACCGTCCCTTTCTTATGAAGACTTGATCGCCTCCGGCGAAGGCCGACTGCACGGACCAGGCAATGCGCAACTGCCGCTGCCGCCGATGCTGATGTTTGATCGCATCGAACACATCTCGGACAGCGGCGGCGCCTATGGCAAAGGCCGGGTCGAAGCGGAGTTCGATATCCGCCCCGATCGCTGGTTCTTCGAATGCCACTTCCGGGGCGATCCGGTGATGCCGGGTTGTCTGGGTCTTGACGCCATGTGGCAACTGGTCGGCTTCTTCATGTGCTGGAACGGTTCGCCTGGGCGCGGGCGCGCGCTCGCGGTCGGCGAAGTGGAGTTTCGCGGCCAAATCCGGCCGACGGCCAAAGTCGTCCGCTACGAGATCGACATGAAGAAGGTGATCCAGCGCAAGCTGCATTTGGGCGTCGGTGACGGCATCGTGCTGGTCGACGGCAAACCCATATACAGCGCCAAGGATCTGAAGGTCGGCCTGTTCAGCGCTGAACAGCTCGAGCACATGTAACTCGAGCACATGTAAGGAGTGCGCACATGCGCCGCGTCGTCGTCACCGGAATGGGCATCGTCTCCTCGATCGGCAACAACACCCAGGAAGTGCTGGCGAGCTTGCGGGAAGCGAAGTCCGGCATTCGCCGCGCGCAGGACTACGCCGACCGCGGCTTCCGCTGCAAGGTGCATGGCCAGCCGCAGCTCAATCCGGAAGACGTCGTCGATAAACGCGTGATGCGTTTCATGGGCGAAGGCTCGGGCTGGAATTACATCGCCATGGAGCAGGCGATCACCGATAGCGGCCTTGCAAAGGACGAAGTCTCCAACGAGCGCAGCGGCATCATCATGGGTTCCGGCGGCCCCTCCGCGCGGGCGATCGTGACGGCCGCCGACACCGCGCGCGAAAAAGGCGCAAAACGCGTCGGCCCGTTCGCGGTGCCGAAGGCGATGAGCTCCACGGCGAGCGCCACGCTGGCGACGCCGTTCGAGATCAAGGGCGTGAACTATTCGATCAGCTCGGCGTGCGCGACCAGCGCCCATTGCATCGGCAACGCTTACGAGCACATCGCCTCAGGTCGTCAGGACATCGTGTTCGCCGGCGGCTCAGAAGAGCTCGACTGGACGCTCTCAGTGCTATTCGACGCCATGGGCGCGATGAGCTCGAAGTATAACGACACGCCCGAGAAAGCATCGCGCGCCTACGACAAGAACCGCGACGGCTTCGTCATCGCCGGCGGCGCGGGCGTTCTGGTGCTGGAAGAATACCAGCGCGCCAAAAAGCGCGGCGCAAAGATTTATGCGGAAGTCGCCGGTTACGGCGCCAACAGCGACGGCTTCGACATGGTCGCGCCCTCCGGCGAAGGCGCCGCGCGCTGCATGAAGATGGCGCTGAAATATGTCGATCGCCCGGTCGACTATCTCAATCCGCACGGCACCTCGACGCCGGTGGGCGATTTGAGAGAGATGGAGGCGGTGCGCGCCGTGTTCGGCTCGAAGCCGCCGATTATTTCGAGCACCAAGTCGCTGACCGGCCATTCGCTCGGCGCGGCTGGAGCGCAGGAAGCGATCTATTCGATCCTGATGCTGAACAATGGCTTCGCCTGCGAAAGCGCGCACATAGAAGAACTCGACCCCGCTTTTGCGGACTTGCCGATCCTACGCGAACGGGTCGACCGCGAGCTCAATTGCGTATTGTCGAACTCGTTCGGCTTTGGCGGCACCAACGCCAGCCTCGCCTTCACGAAGGTCGCGGCTTAAACGCCAGGACACTGCCAGGACACTGCCAAATCGGCTTCAATCGCGAAAGCGCCGGCCCGCGAGGCGGACCGGCGCTCAAACGATTGACGGCTTGTCTAGTTCGATTGCGTCGGTTGCTGCGATGTGTCGCTCGCTGTCGCATTGTGGACGGCTTGACGCGCATGGTTAGCGGTTTGATCGGCTTGCACTTGCGCGGTTTGCGTCGCTTGATCGGCTTCGCGGCCGGCGCTTTGGAACGAGCCTTGATTATAGGCGAACGCCACGATGGCGGC
This sequence comes from uncultured Pseudomonadota bacterium, assembly GCA_963847165.1. Classification (GTDB taxonomy): domain Bacteria; phylum Pseudomonadota; class Alphaproteobacteria; order Caulobacterales; family Aquidulcibacteraceae; genus Vitreimonas. The sequence continues at coordinate 105,608 of CAWJYY010000005.1, read as the reverse complement.
GGCGACAATCAACACGCCGAGCAACAATCCCCAACCGAAACCGCCCCTCTTCTTCGGGCGCTCGATCACGGTGTTTCGATCAACGACATTGCCTTCCATGTCGCGTGTGACTTGTGTTTCACGAACCTCGGCCATCTCGATAACTCCTCGAATTGCGGCAACAAAACGCCGCGCGGGCCGCGAAGGTTCCTTCGCCCTCAACTGCGCTCGATCGCTTGCGCAGCCGCGTCGATCGCAGCGGCAATCGCCTGCGCTTGCTCATCGCTCACCGGCCCGCGCTCCATGCGCAGACGCAACGCGACGCGGAAGTTCTCGATGGCGCGCACGATTTGCGGCGCCCGCCCGCCAGCGCTGCGTTCGCGCACGCCTTCCATGTGCGCGTTTATCGCATCGAGCACGTCTTTGTTCTTGGCCAATTCGGCCGTGCCGTCCGCGCTGATGGCGTAGAGTTTCTTGCCGCCGCCTTCGGCGTTCAGGGTCACGAAGCCCATTTCTTCGAGCATTGTCAGCAGTGGATAGACGACGCCCGGCGAGGGTGCGTAGGCGCCGCCGGTGCGCTCTTCGATTTCCTTGATCAGTTCGTAGCCGTGGCGGGGTTTCTCGGCGATCAGCGACAGGACCAGGAAACGCAGATCGCCCTGCTCGAACATGCGCCGGCCGCCGCCATAGCGGTGATGGCCCCAGCCATGCCGGGCGCCTTGGCCGCGTCCGAAATGCTCGCCGCGGCCGCTTCCGCGGGCCCAGCGCTCGCGATGTCTATGAAAATGCATGATTTCTCCGTTACGTCTTAGATATATCGATGTCTAAGATATATCTAAGTTCGATCTTGTCAACCCAGCGCTTTCGGTTGACCGCCCGCCTCCGACATTGGCAGGTGCCCGCGACACCAGGAGAGGCGCCCGCATGGCTGATGAATGGACATTCCCAAAGGGCCAGCTGATGGCCGGCAAGCGTGGGTTGGTGATGGGCGTCGCCAACGACAAATCCATCGCCTGGGGCATCGCCAGCCAACTCGCCGCCCAGGGCGCGCAACTGGCCTTCACCTATCAAGGCGAAGCGCTTGAGAAGCGCGTACGGCCCTTGGTCGAGTCGATCGGCGCCAAGATCATGCTGGAGTGCGACGCCACCAATGATGCGCAGCTCGATTCCGTCTTCGATCAACTGAAACAGGCGTGGGGCGGGCTCGACTTCCTCGTCCACTCCATCGCCTTCTCCGACAAGAGCGAACTCAAGGGCTCGTTCATCGAAAACACCACCCGCGAAAACTTCTTGCGCACCATGGATATTTCCGCGTTCTCGTTTGTCGCCGCCGGCAAGCGCGCCTCGAAACTCATGAAGTCGGGCGGCTCCATGGTCACGCTCACCTATCTTGGCTCTGAACGTGTGCTGCCGAGCTATAACGTGATGGGAGTGGCTAAAGCTTGCTTAGAGGCGAGCATGCGCTACATGGCGCGCGATCTCGGCCCCAGCGGCATTCGCGTCAACGCCATTAGCGCCGGCGCCATGCGCACGCTCGCCATCGCCGGCATCCAGGGCGGACGCGGGCTCATCGCCACCGGGCGCGAATGGTCGGTGATGAAGGAAGACACCACCATGGAGGGCATTGGCGGGTGCGCGCTCTGGCTGCTCTCCGATCTGGGCCGCTCGACCACGGGCGAAGTCATTCATGTCGACGCCGGCTTCCACATTGTGGGCGTGCCCGACACTGGCGGCGGCGAATAGTTCATCGCAAGCTGGCGCGACCTCCCCCCCGTCATTCGGAACTTTTTCCTCCGAATTCCAGCAATGTCACGTCACCTTTCTCTCGCTTGCCTCGTCTTGAGGCCGTGAAGGGTGACAAGGCGCATGTGGCGGCGATGGGTGGCGGGCTTGTTGGCGGCATTTAACGCGCTGAACGGCGTGGTGATGTTGGTCGATGGCCGGCGCTGGTACGAAAGCGTGCCGGGCGTGGTGTTCACCGGTCCGTACAATTCGCACTTCGTGCAGGACATCGGCGCGGCGTTCTTGGCCGCAGGTATAGGCCTGCTCGCGCGCGCCTGGCGCGCGCGGTATTGGCCGGCCGCCGTCGTCGGCGCCGCCTTTCTCGTTCTGCATGCGGCGATCCACGTGGTCATGCTCGTCGGCATGATGCTGGGCCTCTGCAGCGACGAGGCGTGGACCACTGACATCGCGCTGGTGATCGCGCCGGCTGCGCTTGCGCTCTTCGTCTCTTTCCCCGGCAAAGGAGAGATCAATGCTTAGATCCGTCGCGCGCAACCGCATCCGCGCCTTCAGCAAACGCTACAACTATGACGCCAGCTACATGGAAAAGCTGCTCGACGCCTCCCCCGCCGCGTTCTTCAAGTTCGCCAAGCTTGTCGACGCCGCCAGCCATCGCGAATCGGCGCCGATCGACGCCTATTACGCCGCCAAGATCGCAGGCGCGCGCGCCGAAGATTGCGGGCCGTGCACCCAGCTCACCGTCAATATGGCGCTTGAAGCCGGCATGGGGCGCGATCAAATCGAAGCCGTGCTCACACGCGGCTTCGCAGACATGAACGAGGACACCGTGCTTGGGTTTCGCTTTGCTGAAGCCGTTATCGGCCGTTGGGCCAATGAGGACGAGTTGCGCGACGCCGTGCGCACTGCGTGGGGCGACCGGGGCGTCATCGACCTCACCTTCGCGCTGCAGCTCGGGCGCATGTTTCCGATGGTGAAGGCGGGTTTGGGCTTCGCCATTGAGTGTCGGCGGGTCAAGGTGGGCGACAAAGCCGTGGACGTGGCGCCGTTGGCGGCATGAGCGACGCCGTCGCCTTCGAAGCTCATCGCGCACGCTTAATCGGGCTCGCCTATCGCATGCTCGGCAGCCGCGCCGACGCCGAGGATGCGGTGCAGGATGCATTTCTGCGCTGGTCCGGCGCGCAAGCGCGTGAGGCGATCGAGAACCAGGAAGCCTATCTCGTGCGCATCGTCACGCGACTCTGCCTCGATCGGCTGAAGAGCGCGAAAGCGAAGCGGGAGATCTATGTCGGGCCCTGGCTGCCTGAACCGATTGTCGATACCGAGACGCTTTCACCGCACACGAGCGCTGAATTGGCCGACGATCTTTCCTTCGCCCTGCTCGTCGCGCTCGATCGGCTCACGCCTACGGAACGCGCCGCCTTCTTACTGCATGACGTGTTCGATGCGCCTTTCAGCGAAGTCGCCGCGACACTGGAGAAGAGCGAGGCGGCTTGCCGCCAGCTCGCCACCCGCGCCCGCAAAGCCGTGCGTGACGCACGACCAGCGCCGACAGCGCCGCCGGAAGCGCACCCACGCCTGCTCGCCGCCTTCATCAACGCGGTCAATTCCGGCGATCTGGCTCAACTCACCGCCCTACTGCGCGAAGACGCCATCGCCATAACCGACGGCGGCGGCTTCAAGACGGCCGCGCTCAACCCGCTCCACGGCGCCGACAGAATAGCGCGCTTCTTCATTGGCGTGGTTCGGAAGCAGCAAGAGGCGGGCGTGCAATTCCACTTCCAACCGGCCGAAGTGAACGGCGCGATTGGGCTGTTAGTCTATACCAATGGATGTCTTGATCAGACTTTCTCCATCGCGCCCGACGGAGAGCGCATCGCCGCCATCTATGCTGTGCGCAATCCCGAAAAGCTTGGCGCCGTGGTGCGCGCGCTCGCGCACTAATCCTGTTCGGCGGCGCTTTCTTGTGCGTCCTTCAGGATCGATTGCGCCATCAGCCGATCTTCCTGGCGCACCATCAGGCGCCAACCCGATTCCATCATCGAGGGATCGAAGTCCGAGGTGAGCACATTGAAGTCCGGCATCAGGGTCTCAACCCCGGCCGCGCGCAGCACCGATTGCGCGACCACGCATTCGGAACGCGAAGCAAAACGGGCGACGACGACAAGATCGGGCACGGGCGCGACCTTAAGCCGAGTTGTGACGATCTTGCGGCGACGCCAGCCACGCTCTGCGCCGAAGCGCGAACGGACTGCCGTCGGCGAGCGCAAATCCAAGGAAAAAGCCGAGGACGCGGTCGAGAAGATCTCCACGCACGACCAGAATCTCGGAAGCCGGCCAGCCGAACCCCCATGACCAGCAATCTAGCGTGACGAGCCGCAAATGGAAAAGCCCGCCGCTTTCGCGGCGGGCTCTACCGTTTCGCCCGGGATAGAGGCCAAGCGCCGGTTATTCGCCGCTCGACGCCTCGCGGCGCGGGCGATCGCCGCGATCGCGGCCGCCACGGCGCGGTCCGCGGTCGCCGCGATCATGGCGCGGGCCGTGATCTTCGGCCTCAGCGCCCATCTCGGCTGAGAGATCGGCGCCGGTGGCCTGATCGACGACCTTCATCGAAAGTCGGGTCTTTCCGCGATCGTCGAAGCCCAACAGCTTCACCTTCACGACGTCGCCTTCTTTGACGACATCGCCGGGCCTGTCCACGCGCTCACGCGCGAGTTGCGACACGTGCACGAGGCCGTCTTTGGCGCCGAAATAGTTCACGAAGGCGCCGAAATCCATGACCTTGACGACCTTGCCTTCGTAGATCTGGCCGACTTCCGGCTCGGAGGTCAGGCCTTTGATCCATTTGACCGCCGCTTCGATCGAATCCGCATTCGCCGAAGCCACTTTCACGGTGCCGTCGTCTTCGACGTTGATCTTGGCGCCGGTCTTTTCGACGATTTCGCGAATGACCTTGCCGCCGGTGCCGATCACATCGCGGATCTTGTCGGTCGGGATCTGTGATCTGGACGATGCGCGGCGCGTTCTCGCCCACGCTTCGCCGCGCGGCGCGTTCAGCGCTTTGTTCATCTCCCCGAGGATGTGCATGCGGCCGGCGTGACGCGCGATCGAGCGCCACCTGCATGATCTCCTGGGTGATGCCGGCGACCTTGATGTCCATCTGCAGCGAGGTGATGCCCTTTTCGGTGCCGGCGACCTTGAAATCCATGTCGCCGAGATGGTCTTCGTCGCCCAGGATATCGGTCAGCACTTCAAAGCCGTAGTCTTCGAGGATGAGACCCATGGCGACGCCGGCGACCGGCGCCGTAATCGGCACGCCCGCATCCATCAGCGCCAGTGAGCTGACCGCAAACCGTGGCCATCGACGACGAGCCGTTCGAACTCGGTGATCTCGGAAACCAGGCGCACCGTGTACGGGAAAATTTTCCGCGGTCGGCAGCACCGCCTTCATCGCCCGCCACGCCAACTTGCCGTGGCCGATTTCGCGGCGCCCGGCGCCGCCCATGCGACCGGTTTCACCGACGCTGTAGGGCGGGAAGTTGTAGTGGAGCATGAAGCGCTCTTTGGTACGTGCCGCGAGAGCGCGTCGATGAATTGCTCGTCTTCGCCGGTGCCGAGCGTGGCGACGACGATGGCTTGCGTTTCGCCGCGGGTGAACAGCGCCGAGCCGTGCGTGCGCGGCAGGAAGCCGACCATCGCTCTCGATCGGACGCACCTTATCGACGGCGCGGCCGTCGATGCGGCCCTTTTCCTTGACGATGCGGGTGCGGACGATGTCGCTTTCGACTTCCTTGAAGACTTCCTTCAAGACGTTGGCGTCGGCGCCGTCCGGATTGGCTTCGGACTTGGCGAGTGCGGCCTTGGCCTTGTCGCGCAGCGCGCCGACGGCGGCGTAGCGCTCGTCCTTCTTGGTGATCTTGTAGGCGGCGGCGAGATCGGCGCCGACCAGGTTGCTTGATCTTCGTCTTCAGCGCCGAATTGTCCGGCGGCACGAATTCGAACGGCTCCTTGCCGGCCTTCTCGGCCAGCTCGATGATCGCATCGATCACCGGCTGCATGCCCTTGTGGGCGAGATTGAGCGCCTGGAGCATTTGCTCTTCGGTGAGCTCCTTCACTTCCAACTCGACCATCATGATGGCGTTGGCGGTGCCGGCGACGACGAGATCGAGGTCGCTGGTCTTCATCTGCTCGATGGTCGGGTTCAGCGCCGGCTTGCCGTCGATCCAGCCCACGCGGCTGGCGGCGATCGGGCCCATGAACGGCACGCCGGAAATGGTCAGCGCCGCGGAGGCGGCGACCAGGGCCAGAATGTCGCTCTCGTTTTCATTGTCCCAGCTCAGCACCGTGATGATGACTTGGACTTCGTTCTTGAAGCCATCGACGAAGAGCGGACGGATCGGACGATCGATCAGGCGCGACAGCAGCGTTTCACGCTCGGTCGGGCGGCCTTCGCGCTTGAAGAAGCCGCCGGGAATGCGGCCCGAGGCGAAGTACTTTTCTTGGTAGTTCACGGTCAGCGGAAAGAAGTCTTGGCCAGGCTTCGGTTCCTTCGCGAACACGACAGTGGCCAGGAGCGCGGTCTCGCCCCAGGTCGCGAACACAGCGCCGTCGGCTTGACGCGCCACGCGGCCGGTTTCGAGCGTGAGCTTGCGCCCCGCCCAATCCATGGAAACGGATTTGGTATCGAACATACATCATACTCCAGCCCGATGAGCCGATGCTCCGGCGGGCTTGTCAGGGCGTAAGCGGCGGATCCGCTTACGCCGATTGCCTCCTTCGCGGATCGAAGGAGGGTCGTGCGTCTGAGGGGCGTTTGAAGCGTGAGGTCTGAGCCTTTCGCGTTCAGCACCCCTCACGGCGCCGGTGTTTAGCGGCGCAGGTTGAGCCGTTCGATCAGCGCGTTGTAGCGCTTCACGTCGCGGTCCTTCAGGTAATCGAGCAACCGGCGGCGTTGGCTGACCATCTTCAGAAGGCCTTGCCGCGAGTGGTTGTCTTTCTTGTGGGTCTTGAAGTGCTCGGTGAGGTTGGCGATGCGCTCCGAGAGGATCGCCACCTGCACTTCCGGCGAACCCGTGTCGCTCTTGCCTTGAGCATTCTCTTTGATGAGCGCGCTCTTGCGCTCTGCGGAAATCGACATCGGACTCCTCTATCATTCTGCCAAATGGAACACGCGCGTCGGCTTGAATTGGCCGGCCCGCACGTCGCCCAGCGCAACCGCTTTGCCTTGAAACAAGGCCAACGCCGCGCGGGACGCATCCTGCCCGGCGATGGTGCGGTCTCGGAATTTCGGCTTCAGCGTCTCCATCACGTGGGGAAGGAGGACAATCGGCCGGCCCTGTCTGAGCTTGAACGCGTCTTCCCCATTGATGGCCAGCGCCGGGATGTCGTCCAGCGCGGTCTCTACGGGGTTTAGGCGTTCTGACGCGGCGCCCTTCTGACCTAAAACCTGCAAATCGTCCAGTGTGACGCTTTGGGCTTCGCGGAATGGCCCCACCGCCGTGCGCCGGAGCCGCCAAACGTGGCCCTCGGCGCCCAGTTTGGCCGCCAAATCGCGGACCAGGGCGCGGATATAGAAGCCCTTCCCGCAGCGGACCCGGATGGTGACGAGATCGGCGCCCTCGGTTGCGGCGATTTCGGCCTCGTAGACCACGACCCGGCGGGGCTGCAGCTCCACCTCTTCGCCGGCGCGGGCCAGATCGTAGGCGCGCTCGCCGTCGATCTTCATGGCGCTGAATTGCGGCGGGATCTGTTCGATCTCGCCGATGAAGCTCTCGAGCGCCTTGGCCGACCGCCTCGCGGGTGGGACGCACATCGCTTTCGGCCGTCGGCTCACCCTCGCGGTCCTGGGTCGCGGTGGAGACGCCCCAACGGATGGTGAAGACATATTCCTTCTCCGCCTCCATCAGCCACGGCACCGTCTTGGTCGCCTCGCCGAGCGCGATTGGAAGCATGCCGGAGGCGAGCGGGTCGAGCGTGCCCGAGTGCCCGGCTTTCTGGGCGTTGAAAACGCGGCGAACGGCGGCGACGGCCTGGGTCGAAGTTATGTCTTCGGCCTTGTCGAGCACCACCCAGCCGGAAATGTCCTCACCCTTCTTGCGGCGGCTCATTGGCCGTCCTCGCGCTTCAGGTCGCGCACGACTTCGGGGCTCGCGAACAAATCATCGATATGGCGCGCTTCCTCGTAGGATTGATCGGCGAGGAAGTGCAGTTGCGGCGTGAAGCGAAGATCGACTTCGCGTCCGAGCCGGCCGCGCAGAAACGAGGCGCAGCGCGTCAAGCCGTTGGCGATCGCATGCGGGATCGCCCGGTCCGAGCGCGGAGACGAACGCGGTCATGTGCTTCAGATCCGGCGAGGCGCGCACTTCGCCGATGGTGATCGAAACGCCGCGCAGGTCCGGATCGCGCAAATCCTCGCGCGCGATGATGCCGACGAGCGCATGGCGCACCAATTCCGCGGCGCGGAGCTGACGTTGCGACGGCGCGCCGGCTTGCGGCTTTCTTTTCATCTCACTGCGCCGTGTATGAAAACGATCGGCAGATATTGCGGGTCTTGGCCGGAGCCGGGTCCGCGGTCGCCCTTGAAGGCGGCGACCTTGAACACCCAGCGCCCGCTTGCGTCGACGAACTCGCTCACCGCCATGAAGCGGGTGCGGTCCTCCCCGCAGAGCCCGCCCAACGGCGCGCTGTTGGCCACCGTCTCTTCGGTTCACGCGATAGAGATAGGCGTCGACGCGCGGATCGCCGCCGAGCACCGCCGCGAAACTCTGGCCGCCGACGCCCGAGCGCCGGTCCGCCGGCACTTCCTGATAGGCCTGCGCGTGCACGGTGACGCCGGTGGCGAACGCGAAAATCAGCGGCCCGCCGCGCTGGTGCTCCATGCTGACGCGCAAATTGCCGGTGACGCTGCGGGTGATGTCGTTGACCGCGCGCCAGGACGAGCGCGCCACCGCGGGCTCTTCCTGCGGCACCTGCATCCACCGGCGCGTCTTCCGGGCGCGACGATGGTTTCGGAGTGCGGCGTGGTATTGCGCGTCGTTGCGGTTGTGGCGCCGCAGCACGCGCCGCGCACAGCACGAAATCGATCGCCAGGGCTGACGAGCAAAGCGCGCATGCGGCCGCCTCAGAGCGTGCGTTGCACCACTTCGACGTTGAAGCACTCGATGACGTCGCCGGCCTTGATGTCCTGGAACTGGCCAAAGCTCATGCCGCATTCCTGGCCGGCGACGACTTCGTTCACCTCGTCCTTGAAGCGTTTCAGGGTGGTCAGCACGCCCATTTCCTGAATGACGACGTTGTCGCGCAGGATGCGCACCTTCGCGCCCTTGCGCACCACGCCCTCGGTGACGCGGCAGCCGGCGACCTTGCCGACCTTGGAGATGTTGAACACCTCCAGCACTTCGGCGTTGCCGAGGAAGGTTTCGCGGTTGATCGGCGCGAGCATGCCCGACATCACGCCTTTGATGTCGTCGATCAGATCGTAGATGATCGCGTAGTAGCGGATCTCGACGCCTTCGCGCTCGGCCAGATCGCGCGCCTCCTTCGAGGCGCGGACGTTGAAGCCGATGATCGACGCGCCCGACGCCTTGGCCAGCTGCACGTCGGATTCGTTGATGCCGCCGACGCCGGAATGGACGATGCGCGCGCGCACTTCGTCGGTGCCGAGCTTGTCGAGCGAGCCGACGATGGCTTCGGCCGAGCCCTGCACGTCGGCCTTGATCAGCACCGGCAGCTCCGATGAGCTCGCGTCCTTGATGCGTCGCCATCATCTGTTCGAGCGAGTTGCCGCGCGCGGCGCCGACCGCTGCGCGCGCTCGCGGCGCTTGCGGTGGCGATAGTCGGCGACTTCGCGGGCGCGCATTTCGTTTTCGACGACTGCAGCGACGTCGCCCGGCTCCGGCACGCCTTCGAGGCCCATGATCTTCGACCGGCTCCGAGGGGCCAGCCGATTGCACCATCTGGCCGCGCTCGTTGGCGAGCGCGCGCACCCGGCCCCAGCTGCGCGCCGGCGACGACGATGTCGCCGCGCTTCAGCGTGCCCTTCTGCACCAGCACCGTCGCCACCGCGCCGCGGCCGCGATCGAGCTTCGATTCCACCACCGAGCCTTCGGCGGCGCGATCGGGATTGGCCTTGAGATCGAGCACTTCGGCCTGCAGCAGGATCGCTTCGATCAGCTTGTCGAGGCCGATCTTCTGCGTGGCCGAGACCTCGACGATACTGCGACGTCGCCGCCGAATTTTTCGGCCACGATTTCGTGCTGCAGCAATTCCTGCAGCACGCGGTCGGCGTTTGCGCCTGGCTTGTCGATCTTGTTGACCGCGACGATGATCGGCACGCCCGCCGCCTTGGCGTGGCTGATCGCCTCGATCGTCTGCGGCATGACGCCGTCGTCGGCCGCCACCACAAGCACGACGATGTCGGTCACTTGCGCGCCGCGCGCACGCATGGCCGAGAACGCGGCGTGGCCCGGGGTGTCCAGGAAGGTCACGCGCTGGCCGTCCTTCAGGCGCACTTGGTAGGCGCCGATGTGCTGGGTGATGCCGCCCGCTTCGCCGGCGGCGACATCGGTTTGGCGCAGCGCATCGAGCAGCGAGGTCTTGCCGTGGTCGACGTGGCCCATAATGGTCACGACCGGCGGACGCGGCTGCAGTGTTCTCGTCGGTGTCGACTTCGCCTTCGAGGCCTTCTTCGACGTCGAATTCGGCGACGCCGCTTGAACGGTGTGGCCGAATTCGGTGGCGATCAGCTCGGCGGTATCGGCGTCGAGCATGTCGGCTCGGCTTCATCATCTGGCCTTGGCGCATCATGAACTTGATGATGTCGGCGACGCGGATGGCCATGCGGTTCGAGAGATCCTGGACCGAGATCGATTCCGGGATCGTGACTTCGCGCTTGATCTGCTCGCGCTCGCCGCCGCCCACCATCTTGGCGCGGCGTTCCTTTTCCTTCTGCTGCGCGCGGCGATAGGCGGCCAGCGAACGCACGCGGTCGTCGTCGCCGGCGACTTCGCGCTCGACCATGTCGAGCGTCAGGCGGCCTTCGCGGCGCTTCGGTTCGCCCTTCTTCGTCGGCTTCACCGGCGTCGGCGTGAGCTGACGGCGCGCCGACTTTACGCGGCCGCCGAGTTCGTCAAGCAGGGCCGGACCTTCTTCCTTCACGGGCGGTTGCGCAGGCGCGCCCGGCGTTCCCGATTGGCGCGCGCGCACCAGCTCGGCTTGCTGCGGCGCCTGCGGTTCGGCCTCCGGCTCTTCATCGCCGCGGCGCAGCGCATCGAGTTCGGCTTGTTGCACCGCGTCCTGCTCGGCGCGCTTGCGCTGCGCGTCTTCGAGCGCACGACGCTGATCTTCCTCGGCTTTCAGGCGCTGATCGCGCGCTTCGCGCTCCGCCATCGAGCGGCGGACGGCGTCCTCGCGGCGGCGCGCTTCGTCATCGCTGATGCCGCCCGGTTGCTGCGGCTTCGGTTCTGGCTTGGGCGCTTGCGCAGGGGTTGCGCCGCGCGGGCGCAGCGGCGGGGGCACCCCGGGGCCAGGCGCGGCGGGCGCCGCCTGCGGCGCGTTCGCGCCGGGGCGATTCACCGATCGCTTCTCGCGAACTTCGACCGCCACCTGCTTGGTGCGCCCGTGGCTGAAGCTTTGGCGCACGGTGCCGCCGCTGACATTGCGCGTCAGTGTGAGCGGCTTGCGGCCAGTATTTTCTTTCTGTTCAGAGCCGTCAGTCATGCAGTCGCGTTCGCCAATCCTAAATTCGCCGTCACATCTCGTTTCAAACCCGATCGCTGCGCCGCACCGCATCGCCTGCGGCGCCAGCGCCACCCAGTCCCCCTCCGACAAGGCGCCAGGAATCGGGCCAAGAGTCCGGGACGACGGTGCGGAATCCCGCAAGGCGACCGATGTCAGTCGCCAAAACCGCCGCCAAGCGCTCTTGAAGCAGGCATGCGTGTATCACACGTTCCCGCCCCAGCGCCACGCCCAAATCCGCCGCTGAAAAGCAGCCGATGGCGGCGGGCGGGCGGCCCCAGAGGCCTATATGGAGGCTCATCAGCTTTTCGCGACCCTCTTCGGCGCCGTCGCTTGCTTCAATCAGAAGATACGGCGGTTTTGCACGGATCGCCTGTTCCACCTGGTGCGCGCCGAGCGCGATTGCGCCCGCCCGCCGCGCCATGCCGATGAGATCAAGGCAGCGTTTGGCCAAGAGCGTCTCGGTTAAGTCGGCCAAACCATCCGGCGCTCTCGCCATGGCCTTCAGCGCATGAGCGAAGCCGTTCTTCGTCGCCGCCAGCTCGATGCTGGCGCGATCGGCGCGGACCCAGGCGCCGCGTCCGGGCAGCTTTGCGGCGACGTCCGGCGCCAGCACGTCATCGGGTCCGAGCGCGAATCTGATGAGCTGCGCTTCGGGCAGCACTTCACCGCTGACGACGCAACGCCGCTCGCGCGCGGCGTTGCGATCTTTAGCCTCGATCTGGGAAGACGCTGGATAATTCATCCGCGTCTCCTTCGGCTTCAACAGGTTCGGGCTCAGGCGGCGCATCGATCCAGCCCGCCGCGATGCGCGCGTTCAGGATGAGGGCGTCGGCTTGCTCCTGGGTGAGCTGGAAGCTTTCCAGCAGGCCCGCCTCGCGCACGCGCTCGCCGTTCTTGGTCTCGAACCAGCCGCGCAAATCATCGCCGGTGTAGCCAGCGAAATCCTCCAGCGTCTTCACGCCCTTCTCACCCAGCGCCACCAGCATTTGCGCGGTCAGGCCCGGCACCCCCTTCAGATCGTCCTGCACGCCGAGTTCAACGCGCTTGGCCTCCAGTTCGGCCGCTTGCTTGTCGAGATATTCCTGGGCGCGGGCCTGCAATTCTTCGGCGATTTCCTCGTTCAAGCCTTCGATCGAAGCGAGGTCGCCCTGATCGACATAGGCGATTTCCTCGACCGTCTCGAAACCTTCCGAGGCCAGCAATTGGGCGAACATTTCGTCGACTTCGAGCGCCTTGATGAAGAGCTCGCTGCGGGCGGCGAATTCCTTTTGGCGGCGCTCGGATTCTTCGGCTTCGGTCAGAATGTCGATCGACCAACCGGTGAGCTGCGAGGCCAGGCGCACGTTCTGGCCGCGGCGACCGATGGCGAGCGAAAGCTGCGCCTCGGCCACCACGACCTCGACGCGCGATTCCTCCGGATCGAGCACGACCTTCGAGACTTCCGCCGGCTGCAGAGAATTGACGATGAATGTCGCCGGGTCGCCGGACCATGGAATGATGTCGATCTTTTCGCCTTGCAATTCGCCGACGACCGCCTGCACGCGCGCGCCGCGCATGCCGACGCAGGCGCCGACGGGATCGATGGAGCTGTCGTGCGACAAGACCGCGATCTTCGCGCGCGAACCCGGATCGCGGGCGGCGGCCTTGATCTCGATCACGCCTTCATAAACCTCCGGCACTTCCTGCGCAAACAAGCGCGCCATGAATTCCGGTTTGGCGCGCGACAGGAAGATCTGCGGTCCCTTGGTCTCGCGGCGCACATCGTAGATGTAAGCGCGCGTGCGATCGCCGACGCGCAGGTTTTCGCGTGGAATCGATTCCGACTTGCGGATCACGCCTTCGGCGCGCCCGAGGTCGACGATGACGTTGTAGAATTCGACGCGCTTGACCACGCCATTGATGATCTCGCCGACGCGATCCTTGTATTCGCCGAACTGGCGCTCACGCTCGGCCTCGCGGACCTCGTGGTTGATCACCTGCTTGGCGGTCTGCGCGGCGACGCGGCCGAACTCGATCGGCGGCAAGGGTTCGTCATAGGTCTTGCCGACGAACGCTTCCGGGTCGGTCTTCTTGGCGATATCGAGCATGATGTCGGTCGAGGGATTGAACGGGCGCGTTTCCGGGTCGAGGACGCTCTCATCCACCACCGTCATCACCCGCTTGAGCGCCATTTCGCCGGTTTTGGGATCGATGGCGGCGCGGATGTCGTGCTCAGCGCCATAGCGCGAGCGCGCCGCCTTCTGGAGCGCATGCTCCATCGCCTCGATCACGATTTCCTTCTCGATGGATTTCTCGCGCGCGACCGCGTCGGCGATCTGCAGGATTTCCAGCCGGTTTGCGGAAATGCCGGTGCTCATGTTTCTTCCCTTTGCTCGTCTTCCGTGTTGGCGGCGGCGGTCGCCGCCTTCGAACGTCTCAAATCTTCCTCGATCAGCCTGTCGGTCAGCACCAGGCGCGCCTCGGAAAGCGCGTCAAGCTTGAACCGGGCTTCGCCGCCTTCGGCCAAGGCCAGGCGAACCTCCTCGCCGTCGACGCCGGCGATGACGCCCTTGAAGCGGCGCCGCCCATCGATCACGCCGATGGTTTCGAGCTTGGCTTCGTGACCCGCGAAGCGTTCGAAATCCTCGAGCCGCATCAGCGGCCGGTCGATGCCTGGCGAAGAGACTTCAAGATCGTATTCGCCGGCGATGGGATCCTTCAGATCCAACATCGGCGACAGCGCGCGCGACAGCCGGCCGCAATCGTCGATGCCCATATAGCCGTCGGCGGCGCGCTCAGCCATGACCTGCAGCCGTTTGCGGCGATTGCCCGAGAGGCGCACGCGGACAATGCGGTAGCCCAGCCCTTCGGCTTCGGGCTCGATCAGCGCCAGAAGGCGCTCCTCGGCGGGATTGGTGGCGCGCAGCCGTCCAGCTCCACTGAACAAGTCTCAGTAACAAAAAAGCGGCGGGCTTTTGGCCCGCCGCCGATGCCCTCATCGAGAGCAATCAGCGATGTGTCGCTCGACTAAATAGCGCCTTCCTTTCGGAACCGCAAGTAGACCGGCGGGCAATCTCCGAGCCGCTTCCGCTCGTAGCGGGTTGAAACGTGCCCCGGCCAGGGCGTGCGCCAATCCCCCGCCTGGGCCGCCGTCCAGGCAAAGCAAGGGGTCATGGTGAACGCCTGCAGCGTCCAGGCCGCGTAATGCGACCAATCGGTGGCGAAGCGCACTTCGCCGCCAGGCTTAAGCACCCGCGCCAGCGCCGCCACGAACTGCTCTTGGATCAGCCGACGCTTCCAGTGCCGCTTCTTCGGCCACGGATCGGGGAAGAGAATGTCGACGCGGTCCAGCGAAGCGTCGGGTAATTGCGCGAGCACGTCGCGCGCATCGCCGTGATGCAAGCGCACATTGGCGACGCCGCTCTCCTCGATGTGACGCAAGCAGGAGGCGACCCCGTTCAAGAACGGCTCAACGCCGATGAAGCCTAGCTCGGGATGGGCCGCTGCTTGCGCGGTCAAATGCTCGCCGCCGCCAAAGCCGATCTCCAGCACAAAGCCGGCTCGGGGCGCAGCCAGAGACCGGAAATGCGACAAGCTCTCGCCCCGAAGGCTCGCCTCGGTCGCGCCCGGCGGTTCGCCAAACAGCGCCTTAAGATCGATCGGCCCGCTCACATCGACCGCCAGATGCGCAAGCAAAGTCTCCACCAGCCCCGCCTGGCGAGGCTTCAGCGTGCGCGCTTTGGTGCGCCCGTAGCTGCGCTGGGGCGGATAGTCCGGCATCGGCTCATGCCGAATAACCCATCCCTGCCGCCGCGCGAACTCGTCTCGCGCGCCTATATCTGCTAGCAATCGCCCATCACCCCCGGAGGATCAGGCATGCGCGAGCAGCTCAATTTCTACATTGACGGCAAATGGGTCGCTCCGGCGAAGCCGCGTGCGCACGACGTGATCAACCCCGCCAACGAAGAGCCTTGCGGGCGCATTTCGCTCGGCTCCGCCGCCGACGTCGACAAGGCCGTGGCCGCGGCGCGCAAGGCGTTTGAGACCTACTCGCAGACCTCGATCGACGAACGCAAAGCCCTGCTCGACAAGATCATCGCCATCTATCAGCGCCGCATGGGCGACATGGCCGAGACCATTTCCATGGAAATGGGCGCGCCCCTGCCGCTCGCGCAAACGCCAGCAGGCGCCGGCCGGCATTGGCTATCTGATGGACGCGCGCAAACAACTCGACGAATTCAAATTCGAATACGATTACGGCAACGGCCGCCGCATCATGCGCGAGCCAATCGGCGTCGTCGGCATGATCACGCCCTGGAATTGGCCGATGAACCAAATCTGCGCCAAAGTCGGCCCCGCGCTCGCCGCCGGCTGCACCATGGTGTTGAAGCCCTCTGAGCTCGCCCCGCTCAACGCCATCATCTTCGCTGAAATCCTCGACGAAGCCGGCGTGCCCCCAGGCGTGTTCAATCTCGTCAACGGCGACGGCCCCGGCGTCGGCGAAGCCATGTCGAAGCATCCAGGCATCGACATGATGAGCTTCACCGGGTCGACGCGAGCCGGCACGGCGGTGATGAAAAACGCCTCCGACGGCATCAAGCGGGTTGCGCTGGAACTCGGCGGCAAGAGCCCCAACATCATTCTCGAAGACGCCGATCTCGAAAAGGCGGTCGCGCGCGGCATGCTGCACATGGCCAACAACACCGGCCAAAGCTGCAACGCGCCTTCGCGCATGCTGGCGCCGAAGTCGAAGTACGACCAAATTGTCGCCATCGCCGCGGCCACCGCCAACGCGATCAAGGTGCAAGCCCCCTCCACCGCCGAGAAAGGCGCGATCGGCCCGCTGGCCAACGCCAACCAATTCCAGAAAGTACAGGGCCTCATCCAAAAGGGCATCGATGAAGGCGCCAAGGTCGCCGCCGGCGGCGTCGGGCGCCCGGACGGCTTCAATCGCGGTTATTACGTGAAGCCGACCGTCTTCGCCGACGTCAACAACGCGATGACCATCGCGCGCGAGGAAATCTTCGGGCCGGTGCTTGTGGTGATCCCCTACGAAAACGAGGAGCAAGCCGTCGCCATCGCCAACGACACGCCTTACGGCCTCGCGGCCTATGTGCAGGGCGGCGAAGAAAAAGCCCGCAAGGTCGCGCGCAAGCTGCGCGCCGGCAATGTCCACATCAATGGCGCATTCGGCGGCTTGGGCGCGCCGTTCGGCGGCTACAAGCAATCGGGCCTAGGCCGCGAAGGCGGTTCATTCGGGCTCGAGGAGTTCACTCGAAGTGAAGGCGGCGTTCGGTTGGGGCGAGCAGGCGTAAACGCGCGCTCATCAAGCTGAACCAATAGCAAACGCACCCTACACGCGGAATTAGCGATAAGCGCGGAGGGTGGCGCGGTATGACCTCGCCACCCGATCCGTTTTCAGCGTTCTTCGATTCGGTCGAATTCGACCCATCAACAAAACCCACCCCGGAGGCGATCGAACGCGCGATCGCCTTTTGCGGCCCGCCGCTACGAGGCGCCGAGACGCCAGGCTTTTATCTCCTCGACGACGCCGGCGGCCGCTTTGTCGTCGATCCTTTGATGGGAGTGATTTCGCTTCGCGATGACGCCATCCTCGGGCGCGAGCGCGGCGCCATTCACGTGGCGCGGCTCATGGTGGTCGAACAATCGGGCGAGCGCTACGAACTCGACCTTAAACTCCGCCTTTCGGGGCGTGTTCCGCAACTTGTCTCGGAGGAGGATGCCTTGAGCGACACGTCCGCTGCTGTCGAGCATGACGAGGAAGACGTCATGAGCGTCCCCCGCATCCATTGGACCCGCTACGTCGCCGTCGCCGGCCTCTATACGCCCGCTTCGCTCGCTGAATCCGCACGCCCCGTACGGCGCCATGCTGTCGGTTCATCTGCCCGGCGTCGCGGCTGGCTTCGCCGGCCTGACGCTGGTCGAAGATCTCCCGCCGGCCGCCGCGCGCGACGCGATCTGGACGCCCTAACGCGGGATTGAACTCGTAAGCATTCCAGCCGAAAAGCGCTGATCCACTCATGGAGGCGCGCGTGGCGGAAAAAACTTGGCGCAAGCGCACGCTCGGCGATCGGCCGCTCAAGCCCGAAACGCTGATGATGGGCTATGGCTATGATCCGATGTTGTCGGAAGGCTCGCTGAAGCCGCCGCAATTCCAAACCTCGACCTTCGTTTTCAAGACGGCGCAGGACGGCAAGGACTTCTTCGCCACCATGCAGGGGCGCCGCAAGTTGGCCCCGAACGAGGAACCCGGGCTCATCTATTCGCGCTTCAACAATCCAAACCTCGAAGTGCTTGAGGATCGGCTGGCGATTTGGGACGACGCGGAGGCCTCGCTCGCCTTCGCCTCGGGCATGGCCGCGATCTCGACGACGCTGTGGGCCTACATGCGCCCCAGCGACATCATCGTGCACAGCCAACCCATCTATGGCGGCGCTGAAACCTTGCTGCGCTCGCTCCTGCCCGAGTTCGGCGTCCGCACGATTGCGTTCGAGGCCGAGCATGGGCCGGACGCGCTGATGAAGGCCGTCGAGCAAGCCAAGAAAGCCGGCCGTGTCGGCTGCCTCTATATCGAGACCCCCGCCAATCCGACCAATGCGCTCGTTGACATCGCCGTGGCGCGCAAGGCGTCGGAGCTCTGCGGCGACGGCTCGCGTCCGCCCGTCATCGTCGACAACACCATGCTCGGACCGGTCTATTGCACGCCGTTGGCGCACGGCGCCGACATTGTCGTCAATTCGCTGACCAAATATGTCGGCGGCCATTCCGATCTGATCGCCGGCGGCGCCTCGGGCTCGCGCGCCCTGCTCGCGCCGGTGCGGCGCATGCGCTCGACGCTCGGCACCATGTGCGACGCGCATACCGCCTGGCTGCTGATGCGCTCGCTGGAAACCATGAAGCTGCGCATGGAAGCCGGCGCAATCGGCGCGGCAAAGGTTGCGGCGTTCCTGCGCGACCATGCGAAAATCAAAAACGTCTGGTACCTCGACTTCCTGCCCGCCGATCATCCCGATCGCCCCATTCACGAGCGGCAGAACAAAAGCGCCGGCTCGACGTTCTCGTTCGAGATCAAAGGCGGCGAAGCCGAAGCCTTCCGGCTCTTGGACAAGCTGCAGCTGATCAAACTCGCCGTCAGCCTCGGCGGCACCGAGACGCTGGCGTCACACCCCGCCTCCACCACCCATTCCGGCGTGCCAACGGCCGATCTTGCGCGCTACGCGATTACGCCGGGCCTCATCCGCATCTCCATCGGCATCGAAGATCCAGACGATCTCATCGCCGATCTGGGCCAAGCGCTTGAGGCGGTTTGAGCGGGGCGCGCTATATTGGATGCAATGATTCCCGCCATCACGCCTGATCAAGCCGAAGCCGAAGCGCTGACGGCCCTCGACGAGCGCACGCCGGTGGTGCTGTTGACCGGCCGCGCCGGCACCGGCAAAAGCCATTTCATCCGTTCGCTGGTGGAGCGCGATCCCGGCTTTCCGCAAGCGCTGCTGGCGCCGACCGGCCTCGCCGCCATGAACATTGGCGGCCAGACGGTGCATTCCTTCTTCGGTTTTCCGCCGCGCCCGCTGATCGGAAATCACGAGAAGCCGAACTGGTTCTTCACCCGCACCGCGCGCGCGCTGCGCCGGCTCATCGTCGATGAAGTGTCGATGCTGCGCGCCGATGTGCTTGACGCGATGGACCAGCATCTGAAGGTCGCGCGCAAGTCCTCGCGCCCATTCGGCGGCGTGCAGATGCTGCTGGTCGGCGATTTCTACCAACTGCCGCCGGTGGTGCGCGGCGACGAGGGCCGGTTGCTTGAGGATGCCGGCTACGCCAGCCCCTACGCCTTCGCCGCCCACTCTTTGCGCGACGCTCCGGTCGCCGCGCTCGAACTCACCGAAGTCCGCCGCCAGAGCGACAGCGATTTCATCGCCCTGCTTTCGGCGCTGCGTGAGCAGCGCGGTGTTGAAGACGCTATCGCGACGCTTAACGGCGCTTGCCTTGAGCGGTCGCTGCCGCAGCGCCCGGTGCTGCTTTGCGCCACCAACGCCGTCGCCGACAATTACAACATTCGCGGGTTGGAAGCGCTTGGCGGCGTCGCCGCCAGATATTCCGGCGGCTTCGAAGGTGAGGCGCCGAAAACTCAAACCGATCGCTATCCGGCCCCGCTCGAACTGGTGTTGAAGCGCGGGGCGCGCGTGATCTTCACTCAAAACGATCCCGAAGACCGTTGGGTGAATGGCTCGCTGGGCACGGTGAAATCGCTCGACGAGACCGTCATCGTGGTGGCGCTCGACGGCGGCGTCGATGTCGATGTCGAACGCGCCGTGTGGCCGCAAGCGCGCTGGACGTGGAACGCCAAGGAAAATCGCATGGAGGTGAAAGAGGAATTCAAATATGTGCAATTCCCGCTCGCCCCCGCCTGGGCGCTCACCATCCACAAAGCCCAGGGCATGACGCTCGACGCCGTCGAAATCGATCTCGGCCGCGGCGCCTTCGCGCCGGGACAAACCTATGTCGCACTCTCCCGCGCCCGCGCCATTGAAGGCTTGCGCCTGGCGCGCCCGCTTAGCCCGCGCGATGTGCGCGTCGATCCTGCAATCGCCGAGGGCTTGGCGCGATTGGGGGCCTAAACCGGCTCGGGCCGAGGCCTTGGGGGATTTCCGCGCCGCAACCGGCGCCGAGCGCGCACGGCTCGTCCGTCCGTCGCACCAGCGCCCAATGCGGCGCGAGCTCAAACGTTCACATAAACGGGCGGCGCGGGCTGGCGCTGTGTTCGCCGACGAGAGCGCCGGCGTCGTCGGCCTCGATCAGCTTGACGTCATAGCCCCAGAGATCGGCGACGTGCTGCAGCACCTTGACGGTGTCGTCCTCCTGCAGCGCCATGCCGTCCAAGACGCGGTGATTGAGGATGAGCTTGCGGTCGCCGGCCAGATCGACGTCGACGATTTGAATGTCGGGATCGCTATAGGCGACATCATAGTGACGCGAGAGCGCCCGCTTGATCTTGCGATAGCCGCGCTCATCATGAATGGCGGAGACTTCCATCTCCTCCTCGTCCTCGTCGTCGACGACGCGGAAGAAGCCGAAATCGCGGATGCACGCGGGCGACAGATATTGCGACACGAAGCTCTCGTCGCGATAGTTGGCCCAAACCTCGCGCAGCGTTCCGTACGGATCGCCATTGCCGGCTATATCCGGCATCCATTCGCGGTCCTCGTCCGTCGGTTTGACGCACATGCGCTCGATGTCGCTCATCATCGCAAAGCCGAGCGCGTAGGGATTGATGCCGGAGAAACGGCGATCGTCGAAATCCGGCTGCATCACCACGCTTGTGTGCGAGTGCAGGAACTCCAGGAACGAGCCGTCGCTGATTTGGCCCTTCTCATGCAGACGGTTCATGATGCGGTGGTGCACGAACGTGGCGCAGCCCTCGTTCATCAATTTGGTTTGCCGCTGCGGATAGAAGTACTGATTGATCATCCGCACCATGCGCAGCACTTCGCGATGCCATGGCTGCAGGCGCGGGGCGGTCTTTTCCAGAAAATAGAGCAGGTTCTCTTCCGGCAAGCCGAGCAGCGCCTTGCGGCGGGCGTCTTCGTCGCTCGTCACTTTGCGCTTTGAGGCCGGCAATGTGCGCCAAAGATCGTTGAACAATTGCTCGCCGTGGCGGCGCCGCTCTTCCTCGCGCCGCTGCTCGGAGCGCAGGTCCGGCATGCGCTTGCGCGGGAAACGATGAATGCCGTGGCTCTGCAGCGCGTGGGCGGCGTCGAGCACCCGCTCCACTTCTTCCTGCCCGTAGCGATCTTCATATTTTGCGATCAGGCCGCGCGCGAAATCGAGATAGTCGAGAATGCCGTCGGCGTCGGTCCATTGCTTGAAGGCGTAATTGTTCTTGAAGAAATGGCTGTGGCCGTAGCCGGCGTGGGCGATGACGAGCGTCTGCATCGTCGCGGAGTTCTCCTCCATGATGTAGACGATGCACGGGTTGGAATTGATGACGATCTCGTAGGCGAGACCCTGATAGCCCTTGCGGTACATCGCCTCGTTGCGCGCGAAATGCTTACCGAAGCTCCAGTGGCGATAAAACAGCGGCATGCCCGTCGACGCATACGCATCAAGCATTTGTTCGGTGGTGATCACTTCGATCTGGTTCGGATAGGGATCGAGCCCCATCTCGCCGACGCCGATCTCGCCGCACGCTTCATGCACGCGCTTGATCAGGTCGAAATCCCAATCCGGGCCGCTGAACAACAGCTTCGGGTCTGACGCGAGCAGTGTCATGCGCCCTCCGCGGCCACGCCCTCAGGACGGCGCGCAAACAACTCGCGGAACACCGGATAGATGTCGCGCCGGTGGCGGACCTTGCGCATCGCAAACGGCGCATCCACCGACACGCGCCGATACGCGCGCCAGAGATTGGTCGACGGCTCGCCGCCGCCAGGCTGATTGTCATCCTCGTCGTCCATGCCGACTTCGACATAAGCGTAATATTGGCAGATCGGCAGGATCACATCCCGGAGCTGCGCCAGCACGACGGCGTTGTCGCTCGAGGTGTTGTCGCCGTCGCTGGCCTGCGCGGCGTAGATATTCCAGTCGCTGACCGGATAACGGTCGCGCACGATTTCAGCCATTTTGAAGAGCGCGGTCGACACAACTGTGCCGCCCGTCTCACGCGAATAGAAAAAGGTTTGCTCGTCGACTTCCTGGGCTTCGTGCGTGTGGCGGATGAAGACGACGTCAACGTGCTCATAGCGCCGGTTCAAGAACAGATAGAGCAGCGAATAGAAGCGCTTCGCCAAATCCTTCATGTGCTCGTTCATCGAGCCCGACACGTCCATCAGGCAGAACATCACCGCCTTGGCGATCGGCTTTGGATTGGACTCAAGGCGCCGATAGCGCACGTCGACCGGGTCGATATAGGGAATAAGCTTGGTGCGCTTCTGGGCGCGCTCCAAATCGGCGTGCAGCCCGGCCAGCTTTTCGGTCTCGCCGGCCGCCTCGGCGGCGGCGATCTGGGCCTCGAGCGCTTCAATCTCTTCGGGCTTTGGGCGCCTGAGCGCGATCCGGCGCGACATCGAATTGCGCAAGGTGCGCGGCACCGAGATTCGCGACGGCGGACCCGCGGTCGAATAGCCGGCCTGGCGCCATTGCACGGATTGCGCGCCGGCGATCTGGCGCTTGGCGAGATCGGGCAGTTCTAGGTCTTCGAGATAGAGATCGAGATATTCCTCGTCCGACAGCGCAAAACGAAACTCGTCCTCGCCTTCGCCGCTGTCGCTGGCCTTCGAGCCTTGTCCGCCTTGGCTGCTCGGGACGCGGGATGGTGTCGCCTGCGATGTACTTCTTATTGCCCGGCAGCAGATAATCGCGCACGCCGCCTTGGCGCGAGCGATGCAGCTGCGGCTCGTGCACGCCGCCGGCGGGAATGGATATCTCACCGCCTTTGCCGGCGTCCTTTATCGACCGCGTGCTCGAAGGGCTTCGCGCACGGCGCGGCGCACTTGCGCGCGCGCGCGCCGCAGAAAACGCTGCCGGTTGGCGAAGCTCTTGCCGCCGGGATTGAGGCGCCGGTCAATGATGTGCATGGCCGCCGCCGGCCTAGCCAGCTTGCTTCACGCGCATGTACCACTCGACCAACCGGCGGACTTGCCGCTCGGTGTAGCCGCGCTCGACCATGCGCAACACGAACTCCTCGTGCTTCTTCTCGCGTCTCGCCGTCCTTCTTCGAACCGAAACTGATGATCGGCAGCAGGTCTTCGACCTGGCTGAACATCCGCCGTTCGATGACTTCGCGAATTTTTTCATACGACGTCCATGACGGGTTCTTGCCGCCATGGCCGGCGCGCGCGCGCAGCGTGAACTTCACCACCTCGTTGCGGAAATCCTTCGGATTGGCGATGCCAGCCGGCTTCTCGATCTTGCTGAGCTCCTGGTTCAGCAATTCGCGATTGAGCAACTGGCCGGTGTCGGGATCCTTGTAGTCGATGTCTTCGATCCAGGCGTCGGCGAAGTCGACATAGCGATCGAACAAGTTCTGTCCGAAGTCGTGATAGCTCTCGAGGTAGGCCTTCTGGATCTCGTTGCCGATGAACTCCGCGTAGCGCGGCGCCAGTTCGGCCTTCACGAACTCCAACAGCTTGTTCTCCGCTTCCTGCGGAAATTGCTCGCGGCGGACATTCTGCTCCAGAATGTACATCAAGTGCACCGGGTCGGCCGCCACTTCGATAGTGTCGTGATTGAACGTGGCCGCGAGCACCTTGAATGCAAACCGCGTCGAGATTCCGTCCATGCCTTCATCGACGCCGGCGGCGTCCTTGTATTCCTGCATGGTGCGCGCCTTGGGATCGACCTCCTTCAGGCTCTCGCCGTTATAAACCCGCATCTTGGCGAAGGCGTTCGAGTTCTCGTGCTCCTTCAAACGCGACAGCACCGAGAAGCGCGCCAGCATTTCGAGCGTGCCCGGCGCACACGGCGCCTCGCTCAGTTCCGAACCGCGGATCAGCTTTTCGTAGATCTTCTGCTCTTCCTGCACGCGCAGGCAATACGGCACCTTGATTACGAAGATGCGGTCGATAAAGGCTTCGTTGTTCTTGTTGTTCTTGAACGCCTGCCACTCGGACTCGTTGGAGTGCGCCATGATGATCCCTTGGAACGGGATGGCGCCGATATTTTCCGTGCCGACGTAGTTCTGCTCCTGCGTCGCGGTCAGCAACGGGTGCAGCATTTTGATCGGCGCTTTGAACATCTCGACGAATTCGAGCAGGCCCTGATTGGCGCGGTTCAAGCCGCCTGAATAGGAATAAGCGTCGGGATCGTTTTGCGCGTGCAATTCGAGTTTGCGGATGTCGACCTTGCCGACGAGCGAACTGACGTCCTGATTGTTGTCGTCGCCAGGCTCGGTCTTCGAGATGGCGATCTGGCGCAAGCGCGACGGCATCACTTTCGCAACGCGAAATTTGGTGATGTCGCCGCCGAATTCGTCGAGCCGCTTGATGCACCAAGGGCTCATCAATCCGCTCAGGCGCCGAAGCGGAATGTTGTACTCATCCTCTAGTTTTTGGCCCCAGGTTTCGGGATCGAAGAGGCCAAGGGGATGTTCGAATACGGGCGACATCTCCTCGCCCGCCTTCAACACATAGATCGGCTTTTCCTCCATCAGCGCCTTCAGACGCTCCGCCAGCGAGGATTTGCCGCCGCCGACGGGGCCGAGCAGATAGAGAATTTGCTTGCGCTCCTCCAAGCCCTGGGCGGCTTGGCGGAAGAAGGCGACGATCCGCTCGATCGTCTCCTCCATGCCGTAGAATTCCGCAAACGCCGGATAGAAACGCACGGTGCGGTTCATGAAGATGCGGCCGAGACGCGCGTCCTTCGAGGTGTCGACCATTTTCGGCTCGCCGATCGCGGCCAACAGGCGCTCGTGGGCCGTCGCATACGCCATCGGTTCGTCGCGGCAGAGGCTCAGGAAGTCCTGAAGCGACATTTCCGCTTCGCGGCGCTGTTCGAACGAGCGCGCATAGCTGCGAAAGATATCTTCAGACATCGTACCTCCGTCCGCCGCCTCGCCCTTTGACTTACATAGTCGTTTCGGTCTCGCGAGCGCGATTATGAACGCTCGCTCATGAATTTGGCATGTGTAAGGTGGAACCCAAGATGGCATGATTTGCTCCCGGTCGAACGCCCGGACCGGCAAAAACTTTCAACGGCGCGCGCGATCAACGCGTTTCGCGCGCCGGCACTCGAGCCAGCGCCCCAAGCCTGGTTCAAGATCCTAACGAAGCGCTAAAATCCCATATTTTACGCGGCTTTAAGTACAATCCGTCATCTCAGAGGCGCGCTCAAGCCGAGGCCCGAGATGAACGAGACTTCGTGGAATTTGACAGGCGTCGACCCAGACGCTCGGGATCGGGCGGTGGAGGAAGCCGCGCGTCGGGGCGTCTCGCTGGCCGACTATCTGACCGACATCGTGCTGCAAAACGCCCTCACCGAGCAGGCGCGAAGCCAAAGCGCGGTCTTTACCGAGGAAGTTGAGCCTCTCACCGACATGGCGCTGCAGAACGCGCTCGCCGAGCAGCTGCGAAGCGAAGGCTTTTTGAGCGCGAGCGAGCCTTTCGCAGACAAGCTCCTGCAGAGCGACCTCGCCGAGACGACGCAGGGCCAAAGCGAGGGCTTGCTCGAGGCGGCCGAGCCCGCGCCAACGTCCGGCCAGAGCTTTGCGATCCGCCATCAAATCAAGACCTTGGAGCGTCACCTCGGCTCTTCGGTGGCGAGCCTCGACGGCGCGCTCAACGCCCTTGACACCTCTCTTGTCGGTCTCGGCGGCCGCCTCGGCGCGCTTGAAAGCCAAGCCGGCCGCAGCGCCGAGGCGCTGAGCGAGCAAGTGCAGACCTTGCACATGAGCCTCGCCGCCCTGCGCACGGGTCTCGCCAACGCCGAAAGCGCGGCCAAAGCGTCCGGAGAAAGCAATGAGCGCGCCCACGCCACCTTGGCTGACGCCTGCGGCGAACTTGAGCAGCGCCTGGAGGCGATTGAAGCCATAGCGCGCGGCGCCGAGGGCGCCGCAGACCAGCTGGCGCTGGCCCAAAACGCCTTCCGCGGCTCGCTGGCGCAAGACTTCGAGGCTTTGTCACGTGAAACGGCCGCGCATGTCAGCGCCGGCCTGGCCGCCGGCCTGGCGCAGGTGCGCGCCGCCGCCGACGAAGCGGCGGCGCAAGCCGACGCCGCCGCCGCGCACTTGATCGCGGAATTGCGCGCGGTCCGGCAAGGGATCGACAAACGGCTCGCCGAAAGCGCCGCCGAGACCAAACATCGCATGCAGGCCGCCTTCGCTGAAAGCGGCGAGCGCATCGCCGCCCTCACCGACCGGATCGCAATGGGCGAACGCCAGAGCGAGACCCGGGCCGAACACGTCCGCGTCCAGATCGCCGACATGGAGGACGGCGTCCAGACCGCGCTCGAGGAAACCGCGCTGGCGCTGCGGCGCGCCGACGCGATGCTCGCCTCCGACATCGTGCGGGCCGCCGAAACCAGCCGCACCGCGCTCGACGCGCTGCGCGCCGATGTCGCCGCCGAAACCGCCGCCATGCACGAGCGTCAACTCAATGCCGGCGCCCGCCTCGCCAATGTCGAGGCCAGGGTGACCGCCGCCGCCGAACAAGCCGCGGCCCGCCATGAGGCCTTGGACCGCCGCGTCGGCGCGGCCAGCGCCGAGTTGCGCGAAGCGCTCGGTCAGGTCGACGCCACCATTTCCGAACAATTCGACATCGCCGCCTCGCGCGCGACCGAACTCGAGCAGGACATCGCCCATGTGCGCCGGGCGCTGGGCGCTGAGATCAATCGCGTTGAAGCCTGCACGCTGGCGGCGCTCGAAAAGCAGGCGCAGGACCGCGCCGCAAGCGATGCGATGGCGCGCCGGGCCACGGACGAACAAGCCATTGCGATGCGTTCGGCCATCGAGGACATGCGTCAGCGCGTGGACGAGCAAGTCGCGGCGTTGCGGGGTCAGCAGGCCAGCGCGCAGGCGCGCTTCGACACCGTCGCCGCCGCGCTCGCCAATGACGGGCCGTTCGCGACGGTCATTTCGGCGACGGCCGATGAGGTGGCGTCGCTGCGCACGCGCGTGCTCGGCATCCAAGCCGCCGACCGCGAAGCGGCGGGCCGCGCCGCCAAGCTCGAGGAAGCCGATCTCGAAACCGCCAAAAAGCTGGAAACCCTGCGCAACCGCGTGGAGACCATGGCCGCCGAAGTCCCGGGCCAAAGCGAGCGCCTGCACGCTGTTGAGGTTTCGGTCGCCGATTTGCGGCTCAACCAGCTCGCCGCCGCCTCCACTTCGGTCGACGAGGCCAGCGAGGCCGTGCTCGCGGTGCGCGCGCGCGTGGCCGAGTTGGAGGAGCGGCAAACCGACGCCTTTCACCGCCTCCGCAACGACATCAGCCAGTTCATCGCCGCCAATGAGCGCCGGCTTGCGCAGCTCGAAGAAGCCGCGCCCGATTTGACCGCGCCCTTCATGGCGATCGAGCAGCGCCTGGCCGAACTGGAGCAGCACGATGTCGGCGTGGTGTTCGCCGAACTCCGCGCCCGCATCGAGGAGCGCATCCTCGGCGTCGAACAGCGCAACGTGCGCACGCTCGAACAGCTGAGTGAGACCGTTGCGCTGATCGAACGCCGCTTCAGCGAGGACGACGAGCGCGCAGCGCGCAGCGCCTAGGCCGGGGCTCTTCAGCCCGAGGCTGCGGCAATCCGGCAACGACTTCACCGGAAAGTGTTCGATTTTGCCGCTAAAGTGTGAGCAGCGCTGCCAAATTCACTGTTTGGCAATCGCTGTTTGCGTTTCTCTTCACGCATGGCGCTTGGCAAATCTTTTGTCGCCGCGGCCAGGCTTTCAGCCGCACTCGCACTTCTTGGCGCAGTCGCCGGTTTGTGCGCCGACCTGCCCGCGCGCGCCGAACCCGAGGCCGTCCTGCACGCCGCCGCTGACGGACTCTCGGTCCTGACCATGCGCGTGATCGACGGCGACACCCTCGAGAACACCATCAGCGGCGTCCGCTATCGGCTCCAAAACATCGATGCGGCGTCCGACAGCGATCAGGCCGCCTGCTCCTCGGAGCGTGACGAAGGCGCGCGCGCCACGGCCGCCGCTGAACAGCTCGTGGGCCGTGCGCGCACCTTAACCGTCACCGCCACCGGCCATTTCGACGCAGCCGGCCGGCCGCTCGTATTCGTTTCGCTCGATGGCCGCGACCTTGGCGAATTGCTCATGGCGGAGGGCGCTGCTCGTCCCGCCCGCGCGCGCGGCGAGCCTTGGTGCGGCGCCGCTGGCGATCTCCTGCTCTAGGCTGGCGCCGACAATCTGACGAGCGCCGGCTTGTGCCTAAAGAGCTCGCGCCATAAGCGGGGCGCTTCGCGAGCACGAAAGTCTTCCCATGCCCTCGTTGGACGATCTGGTCGGCCTGCTGACGCTTGAGCCGATTGAAGTGAACCTCTTTCGCGGCGCTTCCCCCAAGGAGGAGCGGCAGCGCATTTTCGGCGGCCAAGTCGTCGCGCAGGCGCTCTCGGCCGCCTACCGCACCGTCGAAGGCCGCGTATGCCACTCGCTGCAGAGCTATTTTATCCGTCCCGGCGACCCAGCCATTCCGGTGCTCTACCAGGTCGAGCGCTCGCGCGACGGCAAAAGCTTCGCCACCCGCCGCGTCATCGCCATCCAGCACGGCGAGCAGATCTTCAACATGGCCTGCTCCTTCCAGGTCCCGGAAGACGGTTACGAGCATCAAAGCGAGATGCCGAAGGCGGCGGCCCCCGAAACCGCCGCCAAATTTGTCGACGCCTGGATCGAGAGCCAACCGCCGGAGAACACGCGTTGGCTGCGGGAATCGCCGATCGAAATGCTGGCGATTGATCCGGTCGACGTCGCCGAACCGGTCGCCAAACCGCCGCATCAGCAAGTCTGGCTGCGGGCTCGCGGCGACCCCGGCGACGACATCGCCATCAATCAGTGCCTGCTCGCCTATTCCTCGGACTATTCGCTGCTTGGCACCTCGATGCGCCCGCACGGCGTCAGCTGGCAATCGGGCGTTCAGACGGCGAGCCTCGACCACATCATCTGGTTTCACCGCCCATCCAATTATTCGCGCTGGCACCTTTACGTGCAGGACAGCCCCTCCGCCTCCGGCGCGCGCGGCTTTAATCGGGGCGCCATTTATCGCGAGGACGGCGTGCTGGTGGCCTCGACCGCCCAGGAAGGCCTAATCCGAAAGCGCTAGGCGGGCTTACCGTTTTGCTAACAGGCCGTTAGCCTAACGCGCGTAGCCTGCCCGCATGGCCGATAAGTGGGTAGACAATTCCGGCTATATTGGTCCCGATCGCCGCCGACGCTCGGGGCAAAAGCGCTGGGGGGACCGTCGCCGCTTCGACGCCACCGAAAAATACCCCCCGCTCGGCGCCCTGCTGCGGCGCCTGCGCGTCCAGCTTCTGGGCATGTACAGCCCCGACGACCGCGCCCGCGCTCTGCAGTTGCTGGCCGGGGCGATGAGCGAGGCGCTGCGTCAACACCTGTTTGAATGCGCGGAATCGCTGAAGCGCGCCGACAAGATGCTGCGCACCGGTCCAGCCGGCGATCTCTCACAAGTGGACGCCGCTATCCTCGAAGCCATGGAAAAGGCCTCCCCGAACGGCCGGGTCTAAGCGTCGTCGTAGCCATAGCGGAGAGCCCACTTGTTCAAGACCGGCAGCGCCGGCGCCAAATCCGCCTGGTAGCGCCGCCAACGCCCGATCGAGCGATTATAAAGCGGTTCGATCACCTGCCGCGCGCTCGGCGTGTTGATGTCGCGCTTCAGCGCCGTCTGGCGATAGCTGAGCATTGCGGGCTCGAAGGCGAGCCCGAGAAACTCGGTCAACGCCTTCGCTTCATGCTCGAGATTGGCGACGACGTCTTCATAGCGCACTTGCCGCACTTGCAGCGGCAGGCGCGCCCGGCACGCCTCCATCAACGACATCACCAGGTCGTAATAGGCCGCAGCCCTGCCGAGGTCGAGAAACTGCGCCATCGCCGCGTTCATGCCGAAGCGCTGCTGAAAGCACGACAAAATCACGTCGCGCGGATCGCGCAGCGCGAAAATGATTTTCGCATCCGGAAACACCCGCGCGATGAGGGGAAGGAAGATGATGTTGAGCGGCAGCTTGTCCACCAGCGCCCGGTCGCCGAGGGGCGCACGCACGGCCGCCCAATAGGCTGAACGCCGCCGCTCGATTTCCGCGGCGTCCAAGTCCGCAAGCGAGCCGGCGCCGGCGAGCAGATCGGCGACGCTCTCGGCGAAAATCTCGCGCTCCTCCATGCAATAGAGGTGCGAATGCGATGAAAGGATCTGATCGAGCAGCGTCGTGCCTGAACGCGGAAAACCCACCAGAAAAATTGGCGCTGGCGTCGCGAACGAAAACCGCGCGGCGTCGGCGTTCGTCGCCGGCGCCTCGAGCATCGCCAACATCCGGCGCACGCCGTCGGGGTGGTAAGGCAAGTGCGCGTCGCGCAGCAATCCGGCGTGCAATTCCAGCAGCAAGGCGTTGGCGCTTTGAAAAGCCAGGAAGGCCTCGTGGGCGCGATCCAGCCGATCGCGGGCCTCGCCCACCACGCCCCAAGCCAGAGCGCGGTTGGTCTTCGATGCGCCGGCGCCCGCGGCCAAGGGCAGAGCCGCGGCCTCGGCCTCGGCGAAAGCCTTCTCGCGCAAAGCCACCTGCGCCAAAGCCAGCCGCGCGATGGCGTTGTTTGCATCAAGCCGCAACGCCCGCTCTGCGTGGGCGCGGGCGTCCTTCAACTCATGGCGCCGCTCCAGCATTTGCGCGAGCGATGCGTGCGAGGCGGCGTCATCGCCATAGGCGGCGATCGCTGCGCGATAGGCCGCGATCGCGGCGTCGACATCATTGGCTTCGGCTTCGAGGTTGCCGAGATTGCGCCACGCCTCGCCGGCGCCCAGCGCGCCAGCGCGCCTGAACGCGGCGCGCGCCGAATCGAGCTCACCGCTGCGTTTCAGCGCCACACCCAGCGCATTATGAATGTTGGCCTGCTTCGGCGCGCTGACGCTGGCGCGCTGCAGGTGCGCCCTCGCCGTAGCCAGGTCGCCCGTTTCTAGCGCCGCAAAGCCGATGATCTGGTTGGCGCCGGGGTCGAGCGGCCGCAAACCAGCCCATTGCCGGGCGAGCGCCAAGGCGGCTGCAAAATCGCGCCGCGCCAAAGCGGCTGCGGCCGCCTGGGCGATAGGGCGGATGTCGGCGTCATTGGTCATGGGCAAACGTGAACATGGAGCGGGCGATGAGATTCGAACTCACGACCCCAACCTTGGCAAGGTTGTGCTCTACCCCTGAGCTACGCCCGCATCCTGGGTGGCGTGGGAGCAGGTCCCGCGCCTGAGGGGCGCTCATATCGCAGAGGCCGCGACCGCCGGCAAGTGGCGCGCGCTCACCAGATCTCCCCCAGCACCCGGACGAAATTGGCGCCCAACACCTTTTCGGCCACCCGCCCCGGATAGCCGCGCTTCAATAAGGCGTCGGCGATGATGAGCGACCGGTCGGCCTGATTGAGGCCCTCGACATAGGTCATCCGGTCCTCTTCCGGCGCGGCCACCCCGGCGGCATGGCGCTGCCGCTCGGATTCTTCGAATGCGGCCTGCGATTGCGGCGAATGATCCATGGCGGCGAAGCTGGTGTCGCTGCCGATGCCGACATGATCCTCGCCCATCACCTCAAGGGCGTGCGTCAAGTGCGCCATGTAATCATCGAGCGTCGGCTGGCGCGGGCTCGCCGTCAGATACGGCAGATCGTAAATCCCCAACACACCGCCCTTCGCCGCGAGCGCGCGCAATTGATCGTCGCTCTTGTTGCGCGGATGGCTGTGGATCGCGGCGCAGCCCGCGTGCGTCATGATCACCGGCCGCCTCGACGCCGCCATCGCAGCCGCGGTCGTCGCGGCGTTGGCGTGACTCAAATCGAGCGCGACGCCGACATCGTTCATCTTCGCCACCGCCTGACGGCCAAGTTCGGTCAGCGTCGCGTCGGCCGGCGCCAAGACGCCCGCGCCGAACGGTGAAGTCAAATTGTACGAGAGCTGCATCACCCGCACGCCGAGGAAGCGGAAGGTCTCGATGCGATCGACCTTGTCTTCCAGGCACGCGGCGTTCTCGAAGCCGAAAATGACGCCGAGCTTGCCGGCGCGCTTGGCCGTCGCAAGGTCGGCGACGGCGCGGATCTGCATGTAGGTTGCGGGATGGGCTTCGAAGACGCGCTGATAGAAGCCGATTTCGGCGACTGTATCCTCGAACGAGGCGTTGAAGCCGCCAATCGATGTCTTTAGCGCGGTCAACCCCGATGCGCGCGCAATATCCAGATCGGCTTGCGGCAACGGAAACGTGGTTTGGCTGAATTGGGGCCCGATATTGCAGTCAAGCACAATCGAGCGCCGCCAGAGCGAACGCGCGGATGAAGAAATCGCCGGCTGCGCGGCGTGCGCCAACGAAGAAGCAAAGCCGGCGCCGACCAGCGCCGCAGCGCCGACGGAGAATTCTCGACGATCCATGCTCATTCCCCCGGTTCGGCCTTACGCGGCGGCTTCAGGCGGCGGCGATTGACGTGGCTGTCCGGGGCCAAATGCCCTTCGGGCGTGCGGCCGCGGAAATAGTCGCGTTGCCAGCCGTGCTTCACCGCGTCTGAATCGCGATCGGTCAGCTTGTTGAGGAAATTGTTGCGGCTTTCGCCCCAGGCTTTGTACTGCCGCTCCAATTCCGGATCGGCGCTGATCGGCTTCACGATCGGCTGCACCGCATCGAAGGTCTCGTGCGGCACCGGCATGATGAAGCAGAACGGCTCGCCCTTCTTGAACGAGATCATGCCCGGGCGCGTGAAGCGCCAATTCATCGTGAAGGGAAAAGGCAGCCAATAGGTTTCAATGACGCCCACGAGCGGCTGAATGCCGTCCTTCAAATGATTGGGCGGCCCGCCGGCCCACAAATCCCAGCCTTCATCGGTGCGGAAGAGATAGCCGGTGTGAAACGTCAGCACCCCGCCCGAGAAGTGCGAGACCGCCCAGCGATCGAGCTGGGCTTTGGTGGTGTCGTCATCGGCGTCGAGGCGGATGTCCTCCATGCGTGGGCCGCCGTTCCAGCTCGCGGTGAAGGAGACCGGCGAAAGCAATTCCCAGCCCGTCGTGTTGGCCACCACCAAGCGGCAGGCAGCGATACGGGTGACGATCGGCGAAATCGTCCATCCATTGCCGGTCGGGACGGCCCGGCTGCATTTCGGCCGGCTGCGGATCGACTTGATAACAAGTGAGTTTCATCCCCCATCCCTAGACGAGCGCCCGGCTTCACGCCAAGGGGAGCCGATGCCCGCCACGCCGCAAGACCTTTTCGCCCGCCTCGATGCGTTGGGCATTACGCACACGACAACCCAAGCACCGCCCCGTCTTCACCGTCGAGGAAGGGGCGCGATCTGAAGGCCGCCATGCCGGGCGGCCATTCCAAGAACCTCTTCCTCAAGGACAAGAAGGGCGCGCTGTTCTTGCTCTGCGCGCGCAGCGACGCAGAGGTCGATCTGAACGCGGTTTCAAAGCTCATCGGCGCGGCGCGTTTCAGCTTCGCCAATGCGGCGGCTGTTGATGCAGGCTCTGGGCGTAACGCCGGGCTCGGTGACGCTGTTTGCGCTGATCAACGACCCCGAATGCAAGGTCACGCTGCTCTTGGACGACGGTTTCTTCGACTATGACCTCGTCAACTTCCATCCGCTGAGCAACAGCGCCACCACCGCCGTCAGCCCCGGCGATATGCTGAAATTCGCACGCGCCACGGGCCACGAACCCATCCGCTTGGCCTTCGACGCCGCAGGCCAGCCGCGCTTGATTGAACCGGCAGCCTAATCGGCCCATTTATGTCAGCAGGAAAAATCGAGGTCCCGATGACATTGATCGACGGCGCAGCCCCGGCCGCAGATCCCGTGAAGGAGGGCTCCGACCAAGGCTTCATGGCCGACGTCATCGAGGCGTCGCGTCAGCAGCCGGTCATTGTCGATTTTTGGGCGCCGTGGTGCGGCCCGTGCCGGTCGCTTGGGCCGATGCTGGAGAAGGCCGTGCGCGGCTCCGGCGGCAAGGTGCGCATGGTGAAGATCAATATCGACGAGCATCCCGGCGTCGCCGGCCAACTCGGCGTGCGCTCGATCCCGGCTGTGTACGCGTTCGACAAGGGCCGCCCGGTCGACGGCTTCATGGGCGCGATCCCTGAAAGCCAGATCAAGCTCTTTCTCGATCGCTTGACCGGCGCCGCCTCGGCTGACGACGTGAGCGCGCTGCTCGAACAGGCCGCCGAAAGCCTCTCGCTGAACGATCCCGGCGGCGCGGCGCAATCCTACATGGCGGTGCTGCAGATCGATCCGGCCAACGCCAAGGCCATCGCCGGCATGGCCCGCATCGCCGTCAATGCCGGCGAGCCGGAGGAAGCGCGCGCCATTCTCGACATGACGCCAGAGGACAAGCTGAACGACCCCGACATCCAAGGCGTCCGCGCCGCGCTCGAACTTGCCGGCAAAGCCGCCGCGGCGGGCGACAAGGATGAACTGAAGTCGAAGGTCGACGCCAATCCCAACGATCTGCAAGCGCGCTTCGATTATGCCGAAGCGCTTTCGGCGCGCGGCGATCTGGAAAGCGCCTCCGATCAGCTGCTCGCCATTATCGAGCGCAATCGCGAGTGGAACGAGGGCGCGGCGCGCGCAGCAGCTTCTGAAAATCTTCGAAGCCGCCGGCCCCGCCTCCGACGTCGCCAAGCAAGGCCGCCGCAAACTCTCGGCGATCCTGTTCTCATGAGCGCCTTCGGCTATCGCAAACCCGCGGATCTGCCGCAGACCATCGCGCTGTTTCCGCTCACCGGCGCGATCCTGTTCCCGCGCGGCGTGCTCGCGCTCAACATTTTCGAGCCGCGCTATCTCAACATGGTCGACGACGCGCTGGGCGCCGAACGCATGATCGGCATCATCCAGCCGGCCACCGGCGAGGAGGATGAGGCCGCGCCGCAGCTCTCCGATGTCGGCACGCTTGGCCGCATCACCTCATTCGCCGAAACCGACGATGGGCGTTATCTGGTCACGCTTACCGGGGTGTGCCGCTTCAGCTATGGCCGCGAGCTTGAGCCCGCCAAGCCTTATCGCCAAGCGCATCGTCGCCTATGACGACTTCGGCGACGATTTCACAATCTCGCCCGGCGGCACCATTGACCGCGCCAAACTGATCGGCTCATTGCGCACGTACGCCAACCTGCACGGCTATCAGGTCGATTGGAGCTCAGTCGAGCAAGCGCCGACGGAGACGGTCGTCAATGTCGCGGCTCAAATCTGCCCGTTCGATCCGGCCGCCAAGCAGGCGCTTCTGGAAGCGCCCACGCTCGAGGAACGCTGCCAGGCGCTGATTGCGCTGGTCGAATGGGGTTCGTCGGACGACGCGCAGCGGCCGCTGCAATGAGCGACGTCGATCCCAAATTGCTGGAAGTTCTGGTCTGCCCACAGACCCGCACGCCGCTGCGCTACGACCGCGACAAGCGCGAACTGATCAGCGACGCCGCCCGCCTCGCCTATCCCGTCCGCGACGGCGTGCCGATCATGCTGATCGACGAAGCGCGCGAACTGGATGCGCACGAATGAGCGAGCGCCCCTGGCCGACGACATTGACCTTCGAACGCAAAGCGCACGCGCTCCACATCGCCTTCGATGACGGCGCGGCCTTCGACATTCCGTTCGAATTGCTGCGCCTCGAAAGCCCCTCCGCCGAAAACAAGGGCCATGGCGGCGTCAAACCGCCGCCGGCGACCGGCAAGCAGAATGTCGACGTCATCGCCGCCGAGCCGGTTGGCCGCTACGCCGTTCGCATCGTCTTCGACGACGGCCACGACACCGGGCTCTATTCATGGGACCTGCTCTATGAACTGGGACGCGACAAAGACGGCGAGCGTCGCGCCGACGCCTCGTCGCGCTAAAGCCGGCGTCGCCATTCCACTCAGGCCGCCAGGCTCTCGCCGCGCAGCAATTTCGGCAAATCGCCGGCGGCGCCGCCGGCGTATTTCATGAAGAACCGTCGCGCCGGCCCCGCCGCATTCACCGCCGCCAACCCCAGACGCCGCACCGCGCGCAATGGCGCGATGGCGTTGGAGAACATCTTGTCGAAGAATTCCATGCCCAGCGCCATCGAGACATTGTCGAACCGCCGCCAGCGTTGATAGCGCTCAAGCACGGAGACATCGCCCGGATCGAGGCCCACGCTCACGCCGTCGGCGATGCATTCCGCCAGCGCCGCGCAATCCTTAAGCCCCAGATTCAATCCCTGCCCGGCCAGCGGATGAATGCCATGGGCGCTGTCGCCGGCCAGGCACACCCGCGCATCGATCATCCGCTCCGCCAATTGCAGCGACAGCGGATAGCCAAAACGCGGCCCTTCCAGCGACAAGGCGCCAAGGAAATCGCCAAACCGCAACCCGCAGCTCAGCCAGAAAATCCGCTTCCGGCATCGCCAGCAGCGCTTCCGCCGCCGCGCGCGGCTCGGCCCATACGATGTTCGAGCGCTCTCCCTTGAGCGGCAAAATTGCAAACGGCCCGTTGGGCAGAAAATATTCGTGCGCCACGCCGCCATGCGGTTTTTCGTGCTGGATCGTCGCCACGATCGCGGTCACCGGATAATCCCAGCCGATGGTGCGAATGCCCGCCGCGGCGCGCACGAAGGAACGCCGCCCATCCGCGCCCACCAGCAGCGGCGCGCGCAATTTCTCGCCATTGGCCAGCGTCACTGCGGCGCTCGCCGCGTCGCGCTCGATGGCGGCGACCGACATGGGCTGTATCATCCTGATCGATGAGCGCGCCCTCACCGCGCCATCGAGCGCTGCGCGCACATGGCGCGCTTCGCACATGAGCCCGAGCGGCTCGCCGTCATCGTTCAGCTCACTGCGGTCGAAGTGCAGATGCATCAGCGACGGCCCGCCGCGCCGCGCGCCGGCGCCCAAGCGCCCATCCGTCACCATGATCTCTTCGATCGGCTGGGCGACGCCATCGAGCACATCGCCGATCCCCAGCGCCCGCCACATCCGATAGGAGGCGAAGGCAATCGCAAAGGCGCGTCCGTCGAAGCTCGCCGCCAGCGTATCGGCGGGCTTCGACGCATCAATCACAATCACCGAGACGCCGGCCTGATCCAGAGCCAGCGCCAGCGTCTGACCCACCAGGCCGCCGCCGC
Source organism: uncultured Pseudomonadota bacterium (assembly GCA_963847165.1). Taxonomy (GTDB): domain Bacteria; phylum Pseudomonadota; class Alphaproteobacteria; order Caulobacterales; family Aquidulcibacteraceae; genus Vitreimonas. The sequence goes on along the minus strand of CAWJYY010000005.1, from coordinate 68,419 downwards.
CGACAATCACGCCCGCATCGAAGCCGTTGCTCATCCCCAACAACTAAGCCGGACTTGTCCCAACGTCGATGCGACCGCCCCGCGCAAGCGAAAAGCAGCGGCGCCCACTTTTTGGGCGCGCCCGCGCCAAAGCCGGCTCAAAGCAGCCCATCGCTTGCCGGCGCAGGCGACGCCGCCGCTGATCGCAGAAATTTTTCGCGGGGGACCCGAGCATGAACGCGACGCCAACCTTGAACGCCGGCGACACCGCCTGGATGCTGACCTCCACGGCTCTCGTTCTGCTGATGACGATACCGGGTCTGGCCCTCTTCTACGGCGGCATGGTGCGCAAGAAGAACGTGGTCTCCACCGTCACGCAATCGTTCGCGATCGCCTGCCTCGTCACCGTGCTCTGGATGATCGCCGGCTACTCGATCGCATTCGCCACCAACGCGGGCGACAATGCGATTTGGGGCGGCCTCGGCAAGTTCATGCTCGCCGGCGTCGGCGTGAATTCGCTTTCCTACACGATCCCCGAATTCGTCTTCATCACCTTCCAGATGACGTTTGCCATCATCACGCCCGGCGCTGATCTGCGGCGCCTACGCGGAACGGATGAAATTCTCCGCCATGGTCTTGTTCAACGCGCTCTGGCTGCTGCTGGTCTATTGCCCGATCGCGCATTGGGTTTGGGGCGGCGGTTTCTTGGCCAGCGCCGGCGTCCTCGATTTCGCCGGCGGCGCGGTGGTCCACATCAATGCCGGCGTCGCCGGGCTGGTGTGCGCGCTCGTGCTGGGCAAGCGCGTCGGTTTCGGAACCGAAAACCTCGCGCCACACAATGTCGTCTACACCATGATCGGCGCCTCGCTCTGCTGTGGGTCGGCTGGTTCGGCTTCAATGCCGGTTCCGCCGTCGCCTCGAACGGACTTGCAGGCGCGGCCCTGCTCAACACCCAAATCGCCGCCGCGATGGCGGCGCTGACTTGGATGATCATCGAGGTCATCCACCGCCATAAGCCGACTTTGCTCGGTCTCGCCACCGGCGCGGTCGCGGGCCTTGTCGCCGTCACGCCGGCCTCCGGCTTCGTCAATCCAAGCGGCGCGCTCGAGGTGGGATTAGCCGGCGGCGGGGCGGCTTATTTCGGCGCCGTCGCGCTCAAGCATTGGGGCAAGTACGACGACAGCCTCGACGCTTTCGGCGTGCATGGCGTCGCCGGCATCGTCGGCGCCCTGCTCACCGGCGTGCTGGCCGACCCTGCCATCAATCCCGCCGGGCGAAATCACAGCTTGGCCGCGCAAATGCTGGGCGTGGGCGTCACCATCTTCTATTGCGCGGCCGCAACCCTCGCCATCTTGATGCTCGTCAAGCACACGATCGGCCTGAAGGTCAGCAAGGACAACGAGCGCGAGGGTCTTGATCTCGTGCTGCACGGCGAGGTGGTGCAATAGGCCGGCGGCGGGGATCGCCTCGACGGCGCGTTTTGCCTTTATTAACGCGGCTTTCGGGCGATGTCGCATGAATGCGCCGGTAACTCTGTTCGCGTGCAAATCTTCACCCCTCGTTTACCGGCAAGGCCAACAGTCGCGCGCTGTTGGCGGCAGACGGACGCGGCGCAATTAACCCATGACTGACGACGTTTACTCTTCGGGAGGAAGAAATCCCTCCGCCGCCAGCGCCGCCACCAGCGCCGCCGCCGGACGCATCGCGCTGAAGCGCGCCACCCTTTCGGTGGGCGCAGCCATCGTCGGCGCCTACGGGCTTAGGCGCGGTGCTCACCTATTCGCCGGAAGATCCGAGCCTCAACACCGCCTCCGCCGGCGCCACCCACAATCTTTTCGGCGCTCCCGGCGCGATGTTCGCCGATCTCGTCGTCCAGACATTTGGCGCGGCCGCGCCGCTCGCCATGGGCGCGCTTCTCGCGGCCGGCGTCATGCGCATCGCCCGCAAGCAGCTGGTCGCGCGCATCATGCCGCGCCGGGTGCTGGCGAGCGTCGCCGGCGTTCTGCTCCTGGGGGCTGCTGCGTCCACCGTGCCGACACCCGAAGGCTGGCCGCTGGCGACCGGCTTCGGCGGCATGCTGGGCGATGGCATGGCCAACTTCATCAGCGGCATTCTGAGCGGGCCCGGCCTGCCGATGCCGCGCATCATCACCGGAATCCTATGCGCGATCGGCGGCGTTCTCGCCATCGGCTGGTCGTTCCAGATCCGCGCCGCAGACGTCAAGCAAGCCGCCGGCGCCGCGCGCCATGCCGCGAAAGTGACGGCCGGCGGGGCCCAACGCGCCATCGGCTATGTGGCGGAGAAAGCCCGCCGCCCAGACCTCGTGGAGGAAACCGTCCGCCCCTCGCTCGAGGACCGCCGCGAACGCGCCCCGGCCCCGCGCCCGCAACCGCGCGCCCAACGCCCGTTGCCGCCCACGCGCAGCGAAACCGATGCGTTCGCGCCGCGCAAGCGCGAAGCGCGTCCGGAAAAAAAGCAGCCTAAGCAGCATTCGACCCTCAACTTCGGGCGCGAGTTCGAATTGCCCGACACAGATCTGCTCGCCACGCCGAAACAGCGCACCGCCCACACCGATGCACAAACGCTGCACGCGATGAGCCGGCAATTGGAAACCGTGCTTGCCGATTACGGCGTGCAGGGTGAAGTGCTCTCGGCCCGTCCAGGCCCGGTCGTCACCTTGTTCGAGTTCGAGCCCGCCGCCGGCGTGAAGTCCTCGCGCGTCATCGGGCTTGCCGACGACATCGCGCGCTCCATGTCCGCCACAGCCTGCCGCGTCGCCGTCATTCCCGGCCGCAACGCCATCGGCATCGAGCTCCCGAACGCCAAGCGTGAAACCGTTTTCCTGCGTTCATTGCTCAATTCGCCGAGCTTTGCGGGCACCCAGGGCGATCTGCCGCTGGCGCTCGGCGAAACCATCGAAGGCGACCCCTTCGCCGCCGACCTGACCAAGATGCCTCACCTGCTCATCGCCGGCACCACCGGCTCGGGTAAGTCGGTCGGCATCAACGCCATGATCCTGTCGCTGCTCTATCGGCATACGCCCGACGAGTGCCGCTTCATCATGATCGACCCCAAGATGCTGGAGCTCTCGGTCTATGAGGGCATCCCGCACCTGCTGCACCCGGTCGTCACCGATCCGAAGAAAGCCGTCGTCGCACTCAAGTGGACGGTGCGCGAGATGGAGGATCGCTACCGCCGCATGTCCAAGCTCGGCGTGCGCAACATCAATGGCTACAATGAGCGCGTCGGCGATGCGCTGGAGCGCGGCGAGCGCCTCGAGCGCACCGTGCACGCGGGCTTCGACCCCACTTCCGGCGAGCCGATCTACGAAACCCGCGAGCTGCCGCTCGAGCCGATGCCCTACGTCGTCGTCGTCATCGACGAGATGGCCGATCTCATGATCACGGCCGGCAAGGAAATCGAAGCCGCCGTGCAACGTCTGGCGCAAATGGCGCGCGCCGCCGGCATCCACGTCATCATGGCGACGCAACGCCCCTCGGTCGACGTCATCACCGGCACCATCAAGGCGAACTTCCCGACGCGCATCTCCTACCAGGTCACGTCGAAGATCGACTCGCGCACCATTCTCGGCGAGCAAGGCGCCGAGCAATTGCTCGGCCAAGGCGACTTATTGTTCATGGCCGGCGGCGGGCGCATCCGGCGTCTTCACGGCCCCTTCGTCACCGACGCCGAGGTCGAACGCGTCGTCGACATGCTCAAGGCGCAAGGCGCGCCGCAATATCGTCAGGACGTCACCGAAGAGCCGAACGAAAACGGCGCCGATGACAATCCCGAATTGTTCGACGGCGACAGCGGCGACAGCGAAATGCTGGAGCGCGCCATCGAGATCGTGCAGCGCGACCGCAAGGCTTCCACCTCCTATCTGCAGCGCCGGTTGAGCATCGGCTATAACCGCGCCGCCACCTTGATGGAGCTGATGGAAAAGAAGGGCATTATCTCGCCGGCGAATGCGGCGGGTAAGCGGGATATCCTGATCGACGTGCTCGATGAGGATTAAGCGGGCCGCAAGTCTTTGCGGCGCGAAGCCCGCTTAAGCGCGCGCTGCAGAGACTGGGCGCCTACTCGATCTCCCAATCGATCTCGCCGCGCACTTCGGCCGGCACTTGCTCGCAGAGCGCGCGATGGACCTCGGCCTGTTTGGCCCGCCGCGGCATGCGGAAGACGAACTCGATGCGGTTCTTGGAGTGTGACTTGGTCTCGCCGATCAAGGTGCATTTGACACTGCCCAGCACGCGGCGATATTCGCGCGAGGCCTCGGCGACGCGTCCCTTGGGAATTTCGCTCACCTCAAGGCTGCACACCGGGTGGCCGTCGAAAATGTAGATCAGCACCCAGGCAAACACCGTCGCCAGCACCGCGAACTGCGGCAGGTTCAGGCCGACGATGAGCCCGATCAGCGTAACGATAATCAGCCGGCCGGTGTCGCGGGTCGAGCCGGTGGTGGAGCGAAAGCGCATCAGCCCGCCCAGACCGAAGATCACAAAGCCGATCACCATGCCGTATTTCAGCACGATGACCCCAATCACCGCCCCGATCAGGGCGTACATGATGTGGACCTTCGGGAGCTCGGCCTCCTCGCGGGTGTCGACGGTGCGCTGCGTGGTCGGGTGGAAGGCGATCACCATGCCCAGCAGGACCGCCAGCGTCAGCGCTAGAAACGATTCCAACATGTACGCCACATCGAGGAAGCCGGCCCAGCCGGTGGCGGTCAGCGCTCGCAATTCGACGGAGCCGTTCACAGGCATGTCATAATCCCCGGTTCCCGCCGTACTCCGCTGCGGCGCACCGGATCAAGCCCGTGGCGAAAAAGACCGCCGAGAACCCTTCATTTCGCCATGCGTTCGAGGCAGATGGCCCCGATGAACCGACGTTATCTGATCGCCGCGTTGGCTGCGCTCGCCGCGCCGCCGGCCTTCGCCCAGCAATTGCGCCCACGCCTGCCGATCACGCCCGCGCCGGCGGCGGCGCCGGCGACGCAAGTGCTCTACCGCGAAGCGCGGGCGCAGGCTCTGACCCAGGCCAATCGAACGCTGAACGCGGTGACGCGCCTGCAGGGGCGCTTCGTGCAGAACTCGCCGGACGGCAGCCGTGCGACCGGGCTCTTCTACCTGCAGCGGCCCGGCAAGCTGCGCTTTGAATACAATCCGCCGTCGACGCTCTTGATCATTTCCGACGGCGCCACGGTGTCCACGCATGACAGCGCGCTACGCACCACCGACCGCACGCCGCTTCGCAATACGCCGCTCAATCTGGTGTTACGCGGCCATGTCGATCTCGAACGCGACGCCAACGTCACGCGCGTGGCGCGCCAGGGCGACTGGCTTTTCGTCGATGTGCGCGACCGCAATGGCCTCGCCGACGGGCAGCTGACATTGTGGTTTGTGGGCGCCGACGCCGACCTCCGCGCATGGGATGTCGTTGACGCGACCGGTGCGCGCACGCGCGTCACCCTCAACGGTTTGAGCCAACCGGCGAGCATCGATCCAGCACTTTTCCGCCCCGATTCCTCGTTCGGAAGCGGTAGCCGGCGGCGCTGAAAACTCATCGCGAGGCGCTTCGCCGCACCGTGAGAATTACGAAATGGCAAGTCCATTTCGGCGCTCAAACCTTGATTTATGAGCCCCTGTGGCGTATCTACAACGCAGCGGTCGCCGCTATCCCCCTGGATTTGCGTCGTCCCCCCGCTGACCGATCCAGTGTGGCGGCCGTCGCCGGACTTCCCCTGCCGGCGAGATGCGCCACCCTCAAGGCGCAAAAATGAGAGGCCCGGTCGCGGAATGCGGCCGGGTCTCTTTCATTTTCGGCGGTTCAGCGCCGGCTCGAAAGCGAGATCGGATTGCCGTCAGGATCCCGACCGTCGCACATATCGAAATGCGCCGTTGACTTCACTGCGCCGAAGCGGGCGCCGCGCTTCATCAGGCTGGCGCGAACAAGAGCCACGTCGGCTGCGAAAAAAGCCAGCTTCGGCGGCCGTTTGCCGATTTCGCTGGGTCCCGCATGCAACGCCAATCGGCAAGCGCCAGCGTCAAAATCGACCCAGCCTTTCTCGCCCGCCAACGGCTTCAAACCGATAATGTCGCGATAGAAAGCCGTCATCTCCTCCAGATTGGGGGTAAAAAGGATGATGCGGCGAAGCTGAAGGTCCATATCAAGCGCCCCCTCACGCGCCACTTGTCGCTCGCAGCCGCGCAGATTTAATTTTTTTCGTCAAGCGCGCCGATTTTCGAGATTCTTCGCCCGATGCTCACAATTGCGACCTGGAACATCAATTCGGTGCGGCTACGGATCGAAACCGTCTGTCGCTTCCTGGCCGAGGCCAAGCCCGATGTGCTCTGTCTGCAAGAGATCAAGTGCCGTGACGGCGAGTTTCCCGCCAAGGCGTTCAGACGGGCGGGCTATAGGCACCTGCACGTGGTCGGTCAGAAAGGCTGGCACGGGGTCGCCATCGTCTCACGCCTGAAGCTTGAGCCCATCGCCGCGCCGGCGATTTGCCCGAAGCGCGAAGCCCGCATCGCGGCCGCCAGAATCGAAGGCATCGAGGTGCACAATCTTTATGTGCCGGCGGGCGCAGACCTGCCGGAACTCACCAATCCGAAATTCGCGCACAAGCTCAAAGTGCTCGACCGCATGAAAGCGCTCTACAAGAAGCGCAAAGGCGGCGCGCCGACCGTGCTCGTCGGCGATCTCAACGTGGCGCCCGGCGAACATGACGTTTGGAGCCACAAGCAGCTCTTGAAAGTCGTCTCGCACACGCCCGGCGAAACCGATCGGTTGAACGCGGTGCGCGATCTCGGCGGCTTCGTCGATCTCGCCCGCCGCCACAAACCCGATCCGGAAAAACTCTTCACCTGGTGGAGCTATCGCAGCCCCGATTGGACCAAGAATAATCGCGGACGCCGGCTCGACCACATCTGGGCGACAGCCGACCTCGCGGCGCTATCACAGGCGGACGCGTTCCAGATTCACGCCCCGTGCCGGTCGTGGGAGCGTCCGAGCGATCACGTGCCGATTGTCGCTGGCCTCAAGCTCTAGTCATTCGCCCAGCTATTTGTCGCAAGGATGCGTTGCGGCGGCGCCCGTGCGCGGTATATGGCGGCTAAGGCAGGCGAAATGGGGACTCTCATGCAGATGACACGCCGCGGCGCGCTCGCCGCCACCGTCGCCGGTTTGGCTCTGTTCTCCGGCTGCAGCACGGCTGCAACGGGCCCCGCGCCCGCTCCCCCTCCGCCGCCCGCAAATCCCAGCGCGCAATTAAACGCCGCGCTCGACCGCGTCGCCTTGCAGATCCTGCACGAACAGCCTGAACGCTGCACCGCGCTTGGGCTGAGCGAAGCGCGCGCCGGCGGCCGTTTCATCGACCGGCTCGGTGAATCCTCGAAAGCCGCGGCGCGCCGCTATCGCGCCATCCTGCAAACCTCGCTGACGGAGCTCCACGCCATCAATCGTGACGCCTTGCCGGCGCGAGACAAAGTCACGCTCGACGTGGTGACGACCTCGTTTGCGAATTCGGTGGCCAGTTCCGAGTTCGAAGTCGGCGGCGGCGCGGGCGCGCCCTATATCGTCAGCCAGCTCACCGGTTCTTATCGCTCAACGCCGGATTTCCTCGACGCCCAGCATCCGCTGCGCAACCGCGACGAAGCCGACGCTTATTTCTCCCGCCTCGGCGCGTTCGTGCAGCAGCTGGATCAGGAGACGACGATCATCGGCGAGGATGCGGCGGCCGGCGTCATCCCGCCCGATTTCGCCATCGACAAGACGCTCGTGCAGATGGCGGTCGTCACCAATGCCGCGCCGCAGCGGAACGTTTTGGTTCAGACGCTGGTGCGCCGTCTGCCGCAAACCGAGGGCTTAAGCGAAGCCGAGCGCACCACCTATATCAGCCGCGCCGAAACCATGGTGCGCGATGAGGTGCTTCCCGCCTATGGCCGCCAAGTCGACGCCCTGCGCGCGCTGCGTCCGCGGGCGACACACGATGCCGGCATCGGCCATTTGCCGCGAGGCGCGGACATGTACGCCGCGGCGCTGCGCTCGCGCACGACCACCGATATGTCGCCCGACGACATTCACAATACCGGCGTCGCACTCATCGCCCAGCTGCAAGGCGAGATGGACACGATCCTGCGCGCGCAAGGCATGCGGCGCGGGACAGTTTCCGAACGCATGGGCCAATTGGCGCGGCGCCGCGACCAGCTCTATCCGAACACCGACGCCGGGCGCGCGCAAATCCTCGCAGATCTGAACCAGCGAACGCGCGAAATCGTTGCGATGATGCCGCGCGCGTTCAACACCTTGGCGCGCGCGCAGCTGGAGATCCGCCGCGTGCCCGAATATACCGAAGCGGGCGCGCCGGGCGGCTATTATCAGCGCGGCGCGCTCGATGGCTCACGGCCGGGCGCCTATTACATCAATCTGCGCGACACCTCCGAATGGCCGCGATTCAAGCTGCCGACGCTCAATTATCATGAAGGCGTGCCGGGCCATCATTGGCAGATCTCGATCCAGCAGGAGACCGGCGCCTTGCCTTTCGTGCGCAGCGCGCTTTTGGGCTTCAGTTCGTTCAGCGAAGGCTGGGGGCTTTATGCCGAGCAGCTGGCCGACGAATTGGGCGTCTACGACCATGATCCGCTCGGCCGCCTGGGCTATCTGCAATCGGCGACCTTCCGCGCTTCGCGCCTTGTCTGCGACACCGGGCTGCACGCCAAGGGCTGGTCGCGCGAACAGGCGATCCGCTCCATGCGCGAGGCGACCGGCGACAAGGAAAGTTCGATCGCCACCGAGATCGAACGCTATTGCGTGCAGCCGGGCCAGGCCTGCGCCTATATGATCGGGCGCCAAACCATCAACCGGCTGCGGCAAGAGGCGACCGCCAGCATGGGCGCCCGCTTCGACCGCAAGCGTTACCACGATCTGCTGATGGCGACTGGCGCGGTGCCGCTCAATGTCCTGGAGGGCGTCGTCCGCGATTGGGCGGCGCAGCCGGCCTGAGGTCTTAACCAAAGGACCAGGCTGGCGGCGGCTTTGGCGCATTCCTCGCCTGCATGCGCGCTTGCTACCCCTAGGCGGCGCACTGACCTATGCTTATGGCAATGGGGCCGTTGAACGGGTTTGACAGCCGAGGCGCCCCGAACGCCTAAGTGAGAGGACGCGCTCGCCTGTTGCGGGCCCGGAGGGATTCGAGTTGACCAAGATCGCTGGGCTGACGCCGGCCCCGACCAAGCATTCGCGTTTGATCAAATGGGTTGAGAGCATAGCGGCTTTGACCAAGCCCGACCGCGTCTATTGGTGCGACGGCAGCCAGGCCGAATGGGAGCGGCTGACCGAAGAACTGGTCGCCGCCGGCACGCTGAAGGCGCTCGATCCGAAGAAGCGCCCCAACAGTTTCTATGCGGCGTCGGACCCCAAGGACGTGGCGCGCGTGGAGAGCCGCACATTCATCTGCTCGCAGGACGCCGAGGACGCCGGGCCGACCAATAATTGGGTCGAACCCGCAGAGATGCGCGCCAAGCTCGACAGCTTGTTCGAAGGCTCGATGCGCGGGCGCACAATGTATGTGGTGCCGTTCTGCATGGGCCCGCTCGGCTCGCGCATTTCTCAGCTCGGCGTTGAGATCACCGATAGCGGCTATGTCGCCGCCTCCATGCGGATTATGACCCGCATGGGCAAGGAAGCGCTCGATCAATTGGGCGATGACGGCTTTTTCGTGCCGGCCGTGCACTCGCTCGGCGCGCCGCTCGCGCCGGGCCAACAGGACGTCGCTTGGCCGTGCAACGAAGAAAAATGGATCGTGCACTTCCCGGAGACGCGCGAGATCTGGAGCTACGGTTCGGGCTATGGCGGCAACGCTCTGCTCGGCAAGAAATGCTTCGCCCTGCGCATCGCCTCGGTAATGGCGCGCGATGAAGGCTGGCTGGCCGAGCACATGCTGATCCTGAAACTCACCAACCCGGAAGGGAAAGCCAAATACATCGCCGCGGCCTTCCCCTCGGCCTGCGGCAAGACCAATCTCGCCATGCTGCAACCCACGATCCCGGGCTGGAAGGCCGAAACCATTGGCGACGACATCGCCTGGATGCGTTTTGGCGACGAGGGGCGCCTCTATGCGATCAATCCGGAAGCGGGCTTCTTCGGCGTCGCCCCGGGCACCGGCCACAAGACCAATAAGAGCGCGGTCGACACGCTGCACGCCAACACGGTCTTCACCAATGTCGCGCTGACCGGAGACGGCGATGTGTGGTGGGAGGGCTTGAGCGAAACGCCCCCTCCCGGGCTCACCGACTGGCAAGGCAATTCGTGGCTGCCGGATTCGAAATTCCCGGCCGCGCATCCGAACTCGCGTTTCGCCGTACCGGCCGGCCAGTGCCCGGTCATCGCGCCGGAATGGGAAGATCCCAGGGGCGTGCCGATCGATGCGATCCTGTTCGGCGGCCGCCGCGCCAGCGCCGTGCCGCTGGTGACCGAAGCGTTCGATTGGCAGCATGGCGTCTTCCTGGCTTCCAACGTGGCCAGCGAAGGCACCGCGGCGGCGGAAAACAAGGTCGGCGAATTACGCCGCGATCCGTTCGCGATGCTGCCATTCTGCGGCTATCACATGGGCGACTATTTCGCCCATTGGCTGAAGATCGGCGACATCGCCGACCAATCGAAGCTGCCGCGCATCTTTTTCGTGAATTGGTTCCGCAAGGACCAGAACGGCAAGTTCATCTGGCCAGGCTTCGGCGAAAACAGCCGCGTGCTGAAATGGGTGTTCGATCGCACCGAAGGCGCGGCGCCGGCGCGCGACACCGCCATCGGCCGGGTGCCCACCCATGAGGGGCTGGACCTCGACGGGCTGACCATCGCGCCGGAAGCGCTCGACACCCTGCTGGGCGTCGACCTCGAAGTCTGGGAAGAGGAAGCTGGGCTGATCCCGGCTCATTATGAGCGCTTCGGCGGACGTTTGCCGCAACAGCTGTGGGACGAGTATGCGGCGCTGCTCGCCCGGCTAGGTTCGGCCCAAGGCGCCGGTCTGAAGGCGGCCGTGGCCCGCGGCCCGCAAGCTGCGCGCGCGACCGATCGCGCCGCGCACTAGACCTGCAGCCGATAGCCGCCGGTTTCGGTGATCAGCAGCTTTGGACTTTGCACGTCCGGCTCGATCTTTTGCCGGAGCCGGTAGATGTGCGTTTCCAGCGTGTGCGTGGTGACGTTAGAATTGTAGCCCCACACTTCGCGGAGCAATTCTTCGCGCCCAACCGGCTTTTCCCCTGAGCGATAGAGATAGCGCAGGATGGCCGCTTCCTTGTCGGTGAGACGAAGCTTCTTTTGGTTTGGATCGACCAACAGCCGCATGGCGGGGCGAAATTCGTAGGGCCCGATGCGGTAGGTGGCGTCTTCGCTGGCTTCGTGGCTGCGCAAATGGGCGCGGATGCGGGCGAGCAGAACCGAGAACTTGAAAGGCTTTAGCACGTAATCGTTGGCGCCGGCGTCGAGACCGCGGACTTGCTGCTCCTCTTCCTGGGCCGCGCCGGTCAGCATGATGATCGGCGCGCGGACGCCCTGTTCGCGCAGCCGCCGGCACGCCTCGAAGCCGTCCATGTCGGGCAGGCTGACATCAAGGACAATGGCCGCCGGCTTGAGGCGCGCAGCGCTCGCAAAGCCGTCGGCGGCCGATCCGGCTGCTTCGGCGCAAAACCCGTCTTCCTGCGCGAATTGCTCGACCAACGCCTCGCGAAGTTCGGAATCATCGTCGATAATGAGAATGTCGAGCGCGCGTGTCATCGGTCTCCGAGCCTAGCTTAATTTATCATCGCGTCCGTTCACGTCTTTGCAACCGCTAAGGCCCTCGCTCAGCCCCGCGCCCCAAACAAAGCGGCGCCGAGGCGCACCATGGTGGCGCCGAAACGGATGGCGGTTTCAAAGTCCCCGCTCATCCCCATGCTGAGTTCGTCCATGCCATTGCGCTTGGCGATCTTCGCCAGGAGCGCGAAATGCATCGCCGGCTCCTCGTCGGCCGGCGGGATGCACATAAGACCGGCGATCGACAGACCATAGGTTTCCCGGCACGCCTTGATGAAAGCGTCGGCTTGGGTGGGCGCGACGCCGGATTTCTGCGGCTCCTCGCCAGTATTCACCTGCACCAGCATTTCCGGGCTGCGGCCCTGGCGTTGGATCGCATCGGCCAGGGCCCGGGCGAGCTTCGGCCGGTCGAGGCTATCGATGGCGTCGAAGACGGCGATCGCTTCGGCCGCCTTGTTGCTTTGGAGCGGGCCGATGAGGCGAAGCTTGAGATCGCCGAACTGCGCCCGGCGCGGGCGCCAACGGGCCATCGCCTCCTGAACGCGGTTTTCGCCGAACACGCGCTGGCCGGCCGCCAGCATCGCTTCAACGCGGCGATCGGGCTGCTGCTTGGACACCGCCACCAGCGTCACCGCCCCGCCATCGCGCCCGGCCGCTTGAGCGGCGGCCGCGATCCGCGCGAGAATGGCGGCGCGTGCGGAGACGAGATCATCCATGAGCGCCAAGGCTCTAGCGGCGCTGGCGCGGCGGCTCAACCGCGAGGCGGGCGCCGGCGGTCTCCCCGCGCTCTACTTTTTCACCGATCCCGAACGCACGCCCGATCCGGTCGCGATCGCGCGCGCCTTGCCGGCGCAAACAGCCGTGGTTTACCGCCATTTCGGCGCCAGCGACCGCGCGCGCGTGGCGGCGCGACTGGCGACAATCTGCCGTTCGCGCCGTTTGGCGCTGCTGATCGCCGCCGATCCAGAACTGGCGAAGCGGGTGGGCGCGGCCGGCGTGCATTGGCCGGAGCGCAAACTGCCGAATGTTCGATTGGATGGATTTGCGTTGGTGACCGCCTCGGCGCACTCGCGCTGAGGCGGTCAGGCGCGCGGCGCGCTCGAGCGCGGACGCGTGCATCCTTGGGCCGATTTTTGAAACCCAAAGCGCATCGAACAACGCCCCGCTCGGGCTCTTTCGCGCCAGCCAAATTGCGCGCGCTTCGGGAATTCCGGTGATCGCGCTCGGCGGCGTCAACGCGCGCAACGCGGCGCGGCTCAGCGGACGCGGCTTTGCCGGCGTCGCCGCGATCGAGGCGTTTCTGGATTAGAAGCGGAACGCGGATTCGACGCGGACGTCGGCGCGGGCTTCGTCTTGACGCGGCCCGGTCAGGCTTTCGCGCGGCGCTTCAACATTGACGGCGCCGCCCAGACGCAAGCTCGGCGTGAATTGGTAATAGGCGCCGACCGAGGCTTGATCGCCTTGCGCGCTGTCGAGCAGGCGTTCGGTGCGCTGCGCCTCACGGACGTCCACTGTCACGCCCCAATGCTGGTTGATGTTCCAGCTCGGCGAGATCAGCCGGTTGCCATCGTGGTCGCCGGCGATGTTTTCGGTGACGCCTGACGAGGTGGTGAACCGCAGGTACCAGGGTACCGCCGACTGGATGACTTGCTGTTCGGTGACCGGGTTGGCCGACTGGGCGGGCAAGGCCACCGCCGGGCGCTGCTGGGCATGCGCGACGCCAGCCGTCGCCAGGACAGCCCCCGCCACCAACCATGCAGACGCCTTGAGCACGAGCCCTAACCCCTTCCGCTCGGAACCTGTAACTGCCGACTATAGCTGAATCGAGAGCGTTCCGCAGTGAACATTAGGCCACACCTACCAGTGAATATTTCGTCAAAATCGGGGCGAGGAGCCGGAAATTAACCTGCCGCGCCACAACATAGCCGGCTTCGCAGTCCAACCCCTGGCCGCCCGCCAAGCTCATGATATATGGGCGGGCCGCGCCGGACAGGGGATGTCGCGGCGGCGACAAGGCGGAGGAAATTTGAATGACGCAGGGGCGTATGCTCTCGAAAGCCGCGCTGTGCTTCATGGCGGCGGCGGCCCTTTCCGCCTGTTCCATGTTCCGTTCAGACACGAACCGGCAGGCGGGCGAACTCCCGCATCGAACATGGCGGCGGCGGCAATACGCCGCTCTTCGGCGGCGGCGGCGGGCGCGCCGATCGCGGCGGCGGCATTGGCGTCAATTCCTATCTATGGCGCGCTTCGCTGGACACGTTGTCGTTCATGCCGCTCGCTTCGGCCGATCCTTTCGGCGGCATCATCATCACCGATTGGTATGCCGATCCGACCACGCCGACCGAACGCTTCAAGGCGACCGTATATATTCTTGACACGCATTTGCGCGCCGACGCGCTCAACGTTTCGATCTTTCGGCAGACGCAAGTGAACGGCGCCTGGCAGGACGCGACCGTGGATCCGCAAACCGAGATCCAGATCGAAAACGCGATCCTCACCCGCGCGCGCCAACTTCGTCTGAGCAACGTACGCACTAGACACACAGGGCGTTTGCCTGCACCAAACGCCCTCATTCAGGGCGTGAAGGGCGCATGTCTCGATACAATCATCGCGAGGTCGAGCCGAAATGGCGTAAGCGCTGGGCGGACGCCGGGATCGATCGCGCGCTTTCGCCGACGGAGGCGAAGGACAAGCCGAAAGCCTACGTGCTTGAGATGTTTCCCTACCCGTCGGGACGCATCCATGTCGGACATTCGCGCAACTACACCATGGGCGATGTGATCGCCCGTTTCCGGCGCTCAAACGGCTACAATGTCCTGCACCCGATGGGCTGGGATGCGTTCGGCCTGCCGGCGGAAAACGCCGCTATGGAAAAAGGCGTCCACCCCGGCGAATGGACGCGCGCCAATATTGCGGCGATGCGCGAGCAGCTGAAGTCGCTGGGGCTGGCCATCGATTGGTCGCGCGAATTCGCGACCTGCGATGTCGAATATTACAAGCATCAGCAGGCGATCTTCCTGGCGTTCTGGAGGAAAGGCCTCGTCTATCGCAAGAAGCTGAAAGTGAATTGGGATCCGGTCGACAATACCGTGCTCGCCAACGAGCAGGTGGTCGACGGCAAGGGGTGGCGTTCGGGCGCGGCGGTGGAGACGCGCGAGCTGGAACAATGGATGTTCCGCGTCACCTTCTATGGCGAGGACCTGCTCGAGGCGATCGGCGGCTTGGACAAATGGCCCGAAAAAGTGCGGCTGATGCAGTCGAACTGGATCGGCAAGAGCCAGGGCGCGCGTATTTGGTGGAAGCTCGCCAAGACCCCGGACCAATTGCAGGCGATGTCGCCGCCATCGGGACAAAGCCACGCACGCGATCCGATCGAAGTCTTCACCACGCGGCCGGACACGTTGTTCGGCGCCAGCTTTTTGGCGCTCGCGCCCGATCATCCGCTGACGAAAACGATCGCGACCTTCCGTCCCGACGTCGCCGATTTCATCGCCCGGGCCAATCAATTGGGCACCAGCGAAGCCGATATCGAAAAGGCCGAGAAGTTCGGCGTCGACCTCGGCGTGCGGGTGAAACACCCGTTCGACGAAAGCTGGGAATTGCCGGTTTACGCGGCGAATTTCGTGCTTTCGACCTATGGCGCCGGCGCGATTTTCGGTTCGCCGGCGGGCGATCAGCGCGACCTGGAGTTCGCCAACAAATATGGCCTCCCCTTCCAGCCGGTGGTGCTGCCGCCAGGCGCGGACCCCGCCACCCACGCGATCACCGCCGAGGCCTTCACCGGCGAGGGGATCGCGTACAATTCGAAATTCCTGGACGGCCTGCCCACGCGCGAAGCGATCGCCCGCGCCATCGAAGAATTGCAAAAGCGCGCCGCCGGCGAAGCGACGACGCAATATCGGCTGCGCGATTGGGGGGTTTCGCGGCAGCGTTATTGGGGCTGCCCGATCCCCGCCATCCATTGCGCGAAGTGCGGCGTCGTGCCGGTTCCGGAAAAAGATCTGCCGGTGGCGCTGCCTGAAGATGTGACGTTCGACAAGCCCGGCAATCCGCTGGCGCATCATCCCACCTGGAAGCACACCACCTGCCCGCAATGCGCCGCCGCGGCGGAGCGCGAGACCGACACGCTCGACACCTTCGTGGATTCGAGCTGGTATTTCGCCCGTTTCACCGACCCCAACAACGCCGAGGCGCCGTTCGACACCAAGCTCGCCTCCTATTGGCTGCCGGTTAATCAATATGTCGGCGGCATCGAGCACGCGGTGCTTCACCTGCTCTATTCGCGCTTCTTTTGCCGCGCCTTGCGCGATTGCGGCATGCTCGATCTGGCGAGCGGCGAGCCGTTTGCGAGCCTGTTCACGCAAGGCATGGTCGTGCACGAAACCTATAAGTCCGTGAGCGGCCAATACTTGTTGCCGGAAGAAACCGACATCCGCGATGGCGTGCGCATCGATCTGGCCACCGGCGAGCCGGTCGTTGTTGGCGACATCGAGAAGATGTCGAAGTCGAAGAAGAATGTCGTCGATCTCGACGCCTTCATCAAGGATTTCGGCGCCGACGTTGCGCGCTGGTTCGTGCTTTCCGATTCGCCGCCGGAGCGCGATGTCGAATGGACGGCCTCCGGCGTCAAAGGCGCCTGGGGTTTCGTGCAGCGTGTGTGGACGCTTGGTCGAAGGCTGCGGCGCCCCGGCGCCGAAGCCGGGCAGCTTCCCGCCCGCCGGCGCCGACGCAGGCGATGTGCTGGCGCTTCGCCAGATGGCGCATCGCGCCATCCAAAGCGTCACCGACGACATCGAACATTTCCGCTTCAACGTCGCGGTCGCGCGCTCTTACGAACTGGTGAACGCCATCGCCAAACTGAAGGGCGACGACGCTGCGGCGCAATTCGCGCGCGGCGAAGCGCTGCGCATCCTGGCGCAGCTGATCTCGCCGTTCATGCCGCATTTGGCCGAAGAGAGCTGGGAGAAGCTCGGCATGGCGGGCCTCGTCGCCACCGCGCCATGGCCGAAAGCCGACCCAGCGCTGGCGGCGCGCACAATCGTGACGCTGCCGATCCAAGTGAACGGCAAGAAACGCGGCGAGATCGAAGCGGCCAAAGGGGCGAGCGAGGCCGACGTGCGGGCAATGGCGCTGGCGCATCCGGGGGTAAAGCCGTTTCTGGAGGGCCAGACCGTGCGCAAGGTCATTGTCGTGCCCGACCGGATTGTGAACATCGTGGCGGGCTAAGAGCGAACCGGTTTTGCTTGCGCCCCCGCGGCGGTTAAGGTGGCGGAGGGAGTGTCTCGAATGCGTGTGCTGATCGCCTCTCTCGCGCTTTTCCTGGGCGCCTGCGGGTTTACGCCAATGTATGCGCCGGCCGGCGGCGGCCCGGCGATCGGGCCGGTGCAGGTGACCGAGATCGAAGGCCGCTCCGGCCACGTCCTGAAGACCAACCTCGACCGCATCCTGGCCGTCGAAAACGGCGCCGGCGAGCCCGCGACGCTTGAGATCACGCTGCAGGAATCCGTGACCCCGCTTGGGTTGCGGCGCGATGAATCCGCCACGCGGGCCGAGTTGCGCTTGACCGCCAATTACATCCTGACGCCGCCGAACAACGCCGAGATCATGCGTGGTTCGGTGGTGACGGTGGTGAATTACGAAATCCCCACCGCCGCTTATGGCGAAATCACCGCCCAGGACGATGCTCGCGAGCGGGCGGCCGAAACCATGGCCGAGCGCTTCCGCGCCGAATTGGCGTTGCGCATGGCCCAAGCGCGCGAGAACGCCGCGCACGGGCGCTAATCGGTGAAAATTTCCGGCGCTCAGGTTCGGCGCTTTCTCGACGCGCCGGACAAATCCACGCGCGCGGTCCTGCTCTACGGGCCGAACGAGAGCTTGGTGCGCGAAGCGGCGCAAAAGCTGGCGCGCTGGGCGCTGGGCGAGAGCGACGACCCCTACGCCATCACCAAACTCGGCGAGGACGACATCAAAAGGGATGTCGCGCGCTTGGGCGATGCGCTGGCGGCGCAATCGCTGCTCGGCGGCCCGACCGTGGTGTGGGCGCGCATCGCCGGCAAAAGCGCCGACAACTCGATCAGCGATGCGCTCGAAACGATGGAGGCAGGCGAGCCCGGCGGGTTTCTGATCGTTGAAGCGGGAGACCTTGCTTCTTCCGCGGCCTTGGTGAAGGCGTTCATCGCCGCCAAGAGCGCCGCCGTGATTGCGTTTTACGAAGAAACCGACGCTGAGAAGGCGCACTTCGCCAAACATTTGGCCATGGAATTGGGCCTCGAGTTCGAGCGTGAGGCGGAAGAAGATTTTCTCGCCGCACTGCCAGGCGAGCGGGGATTGGCGCGCCAGGAAATCGAGAAGATCGCCCTTTATGCGACAGGCCTCGGCAGAAAGCTGAACGCCGCCGACATCGGGGCATTGCTGGCCGACGAAAGCGAAAGCGCGCTCGATGCGGCGAGCTCGGCGGCCGCATTGGGCAAGGCGAACGAGGCGGTTGAAGCGCTGGCGCGCATCGATGGTCTCTCCGGCGTTTCGGCGTTGCGCGCCCTCCTCCGGCGCATGCAGCAATTGCGCGATGCGCGCGCGATGATCGACGAAGGCGCCAGCCCCAACGATGCGATCGCGAAATTGCGCCCGCCAGTATTTTGGAAAGAGCGCGACGCGGTCGCCGCCCAAGCGAGATTGTGGAGCGCCAAGAAGCTCAACGCCGCGTTCGATGCGCTCTGGCAGGCGGAATTGCGCTCGAAGGTCGCCGGCGCGCCGCAGGCGCTGATCGCCGCGGACGCCTATCGCAGCGTCGCTAAACTAGTCGCGTCTTAGCCGCGCTGTTTCGGATCGTAGAAGAACGTTTCGGTGGCGATCTTGTCGCCGCGCCAATTTTGCCAAGCGATTTCTTCCATCGAGAACCGCGTCCCCTGCTTTGGCGTGAAGGTGAAACGCCAGCGGATGGCGACGCGATCGCCGTCGATCAGCGGCGGCGCGACAAGTTCGGTCACAACCTCGTCCATGCGCGCCAAGGTCGCCGCCTCCGCATCCATCAGCTTGGAGCGGCCGCCCTGACGGGGCGTCGCCTGGTTTTCCTGCATCCAGGCGTCCTCGTGGTACCAATCGCGGATCGCCCCGACATGGTCGTTGCTGAGCACCTGGGCGACAAACGCCTCGACGGTTTCACGTTTAGGCATGACCGGCGCTTTTAGGGACCTTGTCCCAGAAAGTCGAAAGCGACCCTGGGCGGCAGGGTCGCTTTCTGGTTAGCGGTGAGCGCCATGGGCGGGGGGAATGAACGGCGCTCGGGACATGAACGGACGCCAGCCCGGTTTCGTTCCACCCTCCGGAGAAAAAAATGCGCCCGCTTGCGCGCTCCCCGGTTGCGCGGGCTCTGTTTCGCCGCGCCGAGCTGGGGCGGTTCCTTGACTGGAACCGCGTCTTCGCAGGCTCACCCGGGCCGGCGCTTGGGCGCCTGGCTCGGGTGACCGTTTCGCCCCTGGGCTCGACGCCCGGAAGGGCGCCGCTATCCCGACGGCCTCAACACCCTGCTTGCGCGCGATGCGTGCGCTTTCGTCCATTTTTGGTTGCGCGGCCTCCAGCCGCGGGCTCTGTGGCGGCCATGACCACGGCGACCATCGGCGCGCGCGAACGCCGCTTTTTCGGCGAGCCGCGCGGCCTTGCCTATCTCAGCTTCACCGAAGCCTGGGAGCGTTTTTCCTATTACGGCATGACCGCGCTGCTGGTGCTCTACATGACCCAGCAGCTCTTGCTGCCCGGGCATGTCGAACATATCGCCGGCTTCAGCGCCTTCCGCGCCACGCTTCAATCCATCTTCGGCCCGATGACGACGCTGGCGCTCGCCTCGCAGATTGTCGGCCTTTACACCGGCTTCGTCTATTTCACCCCGGTGCTTGGCGGGATGATCGCCGACCGCATCATCGGCCGGCGCCCCGCTGTCATTATCGGCGCCATAATGATGAGCGCCGGCCACCTGGCGATGGCGTTCGACCAATCCTTCCTGCTTGCGCTCATCTTGCTGATCACCGGCTGCGGGCTATTGAAGGGCAACATCTCCACGCAGGTCGGCGAGCTTTACGACGAAAGCGACGGCGAGGGGCGTACGCGCGGCTTTGCGATCTTTTCGATGGCGATCAATTTCGGCGCCTTCGTCGGCCCCCTTCTCTGCGGCCTGCTGGCGCAAATCTACGGTTGGCACGCAGGCTTCGGGCTGGCCGCGGCGCTGATGCTGATTGGGCTCTTCACCTACATTTCGGGTTTCGGACAACTCGCCGACAGGCCGGCCAAGGCCGAGCACGCTCCGCAAAAAGCTGAAGTGCAAAAGCATGAATGGCGCATCGTGGCCGGCCTCGGCGTCGTCGCCTTCATCACCATCTTCCAATCAATCGGCTATTACCAGAACACCAATCTCGGCCTGGTCTGGATCAATGCGCACGTCGATCTGAACCTGCTCGGCTTCCACATTCCAGTGTCATGGTTCAATTCAATCGATGCGTTGGCGAGCATTGTCGGCGTGCCATTCCTGGTGACGTTGTGGACGTGGCAGGACAGACACGGCGGCGAGCCAAGCGATCTCGCCAAGATCGGCATCGGCGCGTGGATCACGGTCGCCGCCAACGCCCTGCTCGCCCTCGCCGCGCTTGTGAGCCCGCGCGCATCCGTGGTGTTTCCGATCCTCTACGACGTGCTCTTGGGGATTGGGTTCTTGTACTATTGGCCGGTTCTGCTGGCGCTGGTCTCGCGCGCCGCCCCCGCGAAAGTGAAAGCGACGCTGATGGGCGCGGTCTTCCTCACGCTCTTCGTCGCCAATTTCATCATCGGCTGGATCGGCGGGCTCTATGAGCGCATGACCCCAGCGGCTTTCTGGGGGATGGAAGCCGCCATTTCGGCGATCGGCGGCGTGCTGGCGTTGGCGCTCGCGGCGCCGTTGAAGCGGGCGCTGCGCGTCGAATAGTGCATCTAAACGCCAGCGGGCGGACGTCTCCCCTTTCATAAGGGGACCCGACCATGAAGATACTCGCCTTGGCCGCAGCAATGGCCCTCGCCGGCGCCTTTCCTGTCTTGGCGCAACAGCGGCGCGCCTTCGATCCGCGTTCCTACCAAAGCCAACACGTCGGCCAACCGACCCAGGTCTTGGTGCTGGGCACCCCGCATTTGAGCGGCGCGCCCGACAATTGGGATCCCTCGGTGCTGGCGCCGCTGCTGGCGAGGCTTGCCGCCTTTCATCCCGACGCGATCGCGATCGAGGCGCTGCCCGGACGCAACATCGCGCAGATGTGGGAGTACCGCGCCAGTTATCCCGACGTCGCCCATGATTATGGCGGTCGCGCAATGGTTCTGGCCGCACTAGCACGCAACACTTTGAGCCTCGACATGCCGGACGCGGAGGCGGAGTTGCGCCGCGTCCTGGCGGCGTGGCCCGCCTCCCCCACGCCGGCGCAGCGTCGCCGGCTCGCCGCTCTATTCTGCGCGGCGGGCGATCCAGCTTCGGCGCTGGTGCAATGGTGGCGCCTGGCGCCGGCCGATCGCGTCGCCGACGACAGCGTTTCACGCCTGTTGGCCGAGCAGCTCGCGACCTACGAAACTCCGGCGCGGCGAAATGAGGACTATCTCGTCGCTTCACGGCTGGCGGCGCAGCTCAACCTCGAGCGCGTCTTCCCGATCGACGATCAAAGCGACGATGCGGCGCCTTCATTCGCCCACGACTTCGAGGCGTTCATGGCCGAGCCCTGGTTCCAGGCGATGTTGCACGATCCGCGTTTTGCGCCGCTGCGCGAGGCGAGCCAGCATCTGCGCACGCCCGAGGAAACGCTCGCCACCTATCGCATGCTCAATCAGCCCGCGACTGGGCGCCTCGACGCCAACGAACAGTGGCTGAACATGATTTCGCGCGCGAGCCCGAACAATTCCGGCCGCCAGCGCGTGGCGCTCTGGGAAGTGCGCAATCTGCGCATGGCGGCCAACATTCGCGAAGTGGCCGCGCACGTCCCTGGCGGGCGCGTGCTCGTCATTATCGGCTCGGCGCATAAGCCTTGGCTGCAGGCATATCTCTCGATGATGAGCGATATGCGGATCGCCGACGCCGAGGCGGTGCTGCGCTAAAGTTAGAACCCGCCGCGCAGCCGGCGGATCACTTCATCGAGCTGGTCGAGGGTCTTATAGGCGACCTTCACCTCGCCGGCCCCGTGCTTGTCGTTGATGGTGACGTCAAGTCCGAGCGCGTTCGACAGGCTTTGCTCGAGCGCGCGGGTGTCGGCGGACTTCGCGTCGGCACCGGCCGCGCTGGCGCGGGGCCCATGCTTTTCGTCCTTGGCGAGCTGGGCGATGCGCTCGACTTCGCGGACGTTGAGCCCCTCGCTTCAGCACGCGCTGGGCCAGGCCGCGCGGATCCGGCGCGGTCAAGATGGCGCGGGCGTGACCGGAACTGAGACGCCCGTCGCGCACCATTTCCTGGATGTCTTCCGGCAGCTTAGGAGCCGCAGCATGTTGGCGATGTGAGGCCGCGACTTGCCGACGGCTTCGGCGATCTCTTCCTGGGTGCGCCCGAAGCGGTCGATCAGCGCCTGAAAGCCTTGCGCTTCTTCAATCGCGTTCAGATCCATCCGCTGGACGTTCTCGACGATGGCGATCTCGAGCACTTCGACTTCGTTGAGATCGCGCACCACGGCGGGGATGGTGTGCAAGCCGGCGCGCTGGGCGGCCCGCCAGCGGCGCTCGCCGGCGACGATTTCGAATTTACCGCCCGGGATTGGGCGAACCAGGATCGGCTGCAGCACGCCGTGCGAGCGGATCGAGGACGCAAGCTCATTGAGTTCGACCTCGTCGAAGTGCTTCCGCGGCTGGCCGGGATTGCGCTGCACCAAATCGATCGCCACTGACCGATGCGAGGCTTCGGCGGGGCCGGCGACCGCCTTCGCCGCCGCGGCCGGCGGTTGTTGCGCAGGCGCGCTGGTCGTCGGCAACTCAAACACGTTGCGCGGCGGCTCGATCGGCGCGCGTTGTTGCGGCGCCGGTTGTTGCGCTTGCGGTTGCGGCTGCGCGTTGAACGCGGGCGCGTTCGCCGGCGGCTCGGTGCGCACGGGCTCGCCAAGCAGGGCAGACAGCCCGCGCCCCAGTCCACGCTTTCCGAAATCGCTCATGCCCTCGTCTCCTGCCGCCCCGATTCGGCTTCCATGCTTAAGTTTTCGTCGGCAAAAGTTGCCGAGACTCTAACAACATCGCCCCGTTCTCACGCCGCCTTCAGTGCGCGCTCGCGTTCGATAAGCTCCTTGGCAAGCTTTATGTAGGCTTTGCTGCCGCTGGCGTTCTGATCGTAGATGATCGCCGGCAGGCCATGGCTGGGCGCCTCGCTGATGCGAACATTGCGCGGGATCACTGTCTCGTAGACCTTGTCCGGGAAGTGCGCCCTCACCTCTTGGGCGACTTGATCCGAGAGCGTTGTGCGCTTGTCGTACATGGTGAGCACGACGCCTTGGATGTCGAGCGCCGGATTCAAATTCACCTTCACCGCGTTGATCGTCGCGATCAATTGCGCGAGCCCTTCGAGCGCGAAGTATTCAGTCTGCAGCGGCACTAAGACGGCATCGGCTGCGGTGAGCGCATTCACCGTCAGAATGTTCAAGGATGGCGGACAATCGATCAGCAGATAATCGATATTGAGCGAGCTTTCGGCGCGAAATCTCTCGATCGCCGTGCGCAAGAAGAATTGCGGCTGCGGCTCTCCCATCAATTCGCCTTCAACGCCTGAAAGCCGCGCATCGCCGGGCGTGATGAAGAGGTTCGGCACCTTTGTCGTCATCACCGCTTTCGACAGCGGATGATGGGCGACGAGCACGTCATAGCTGGTGACGGCGCGATCTTCCGGCTGGATGTCGATGCCGGTCGAGGCGTTGCCTTGCGGGTCGGAATCGAAAATGAGAACGCGCATGCCGGCGGCCGCGAGCGCGGTGCCGAGATTGATCGCGGTGGTGGTCTTGCCCACCCCGCCCTTTTGATTGGCGATCGCCAGCGTGCGCATGTCCCCATTCTCCTTTTAGGAGAATCCCGAACTCACCGCACGCGCGTCACACGAACGATACGACCGCGTGGATCGCTCAGGCTCTCCATCACGTCTGCTTGGTAGGCCCCACCCTCTAGGACGCGTTTCGCGGCAGCCAGCTCGGCGTCGATGTCCGCGCCTTTTTGGAAGAGCCCTTGCGCACCGTGATCGAGCAACGGCTTTGCATAGGGTATAAGTCGGTTCAAGGGAGCCAAAGCACGGGCAGTGACCACATCATATGGTCCTTCGCCGGCGCCGAATACCTCAATCCGTTGATTGAAGACCTTGACCGGCAACCCCGCCTCCTCGGCTACCGCACGCAGAAAGGCGGCTTTTTTCCCCGTGGATTCCACGAGATGGACTGCCGCACCCGGCCGCCCGGCCAGGAAGGCGGCGACCACCAGGCCGGGAAACCCCGCGCCGGAGCCAAGATCGGCCCAGCGTTCAGCCTCCGGCGCCAGCGCCAGCAATTGGGCGCTATCGAGCGCATGGCGTTGCCAAAAGGCCTCAAGCTCCTTGGGCCCGACCAGGTTCATGCGGGTCGACCAATCGGCCAGCAAGCGCCGGTGGGTTTCCAGGCGGTCGATTGTTTCACGGGGAACGTGAAACCCTAAATCCCGCTGAAATTCCGCAACGCCATAACCGAGGCCGGGGCTCACGAGCCCTGCCCCGGACCATGCAGACGTTCGAATGAAAGCCGGTCCCAATAGCCGCGTTGGAAGGCGATTTTGCCGCCCACGACCTGGAAGAAGCCGCAGCCCTTGAGCCCCTTCGGATCGCGCCATTCCAGGATCGCCCAGTCGCCGTCTTCGAACAGATTTTCAGGGATGCAGACCATCTCGGCCGCCGCGAACTCCCGCTCGAACCTGGCCTGGATCGCCGCCCGGCCGATGACCGGCTCATCGGCCACCTGGTGGTTGATCGCGTCTTCCAAATAGAAGCCGCCAAGGCCGGGGGCGTCGGCGCGATTGAAGGCCTCGACCCAAGCTTCAACAACTTGGCGGGGGGTCACGGATGCGGCCCTGCTCCGCCGTACTGGGCGGCCAAATAGCGCGCTATGGCCTTGGGCTCGGTCAAGAATGCAGTTGAGCTGGCCATGAGAGCGTCCGCCGGCGCCTTGGCGACATCGGCGATGGCCAGCGCCGGCAGCGATTGGTTCTCTTCGCCGAGAACCGCGATCACCTCGCGGCGCGGGCGCGGGTAAATGCTGCGCACCACATCGATGGCGCGCGCCCATTGCGGGTTCGCCAGCAACATGCCCTCCATCGTCGCGCACGAGGTGCAGAACCATGTGCCTTCGAGGTCGGGATCCTCAAACGGGGCGCGCAGAATGAAGAGCGTGTCGCGTTTCAAACTCATGCCCGTTTGCACTCCCTCTCCGCCCGCTTCACATGCGCGAGCAATGCCGTCAGCGCCCCGGCGGTGACGCCCTCAATGCGCGAGGCTTGGCCCAAAGTAACCGGACGCGCGGCGGCGAGCTTGCTGCGCACTTCGCTCGAGAGCCCGCCGATTTGAGCATAGTCGAGATTGGGATCGAGGCGCAGATCTTCGTCTCGCTTGAACGCTTCGACATCGAGCGCCTGGCGTTCCAGATAGCCCGAATAGAGCGCATCGATCTCCAATTGCTCGCGCACCCGGCCCTTCACGGCGCCGAGTTCGGGCCAGATGGCGGCAAGGGCGTCGAAGCCGATATTGGGATAGGCGAGCAATTGCAGGGCGTCGCGGCGCTGGCCGTCCTGATTGACTTTGAGCCCACGCGCTTCGGCCTGAGCAGGCGTCAGCGACAGCGATTGCGCCAAGCCGCGCGCGTTTTCGATATCGCGCATTTTGCCTTCAAAAACGCGGCTTCTGAGCGATCCGACGCAACCGAGCGCGATGCCCTTGGGGGTGAGCCGCTGGTCGGCGTTATCGGCGCGAAGCAAGAGCCGGTACTCCGCGCGCGAGGTGAACATGCGATAGGGCTCGGTGACGCCGCGGGTGACGAGATCGTCGATCAACACGCCGGCATAGCCTTCGGCGCGCGTCAGCACGAACGGCCCTGCTCCGCTTGCGGCGCGCGCGGCGTTGAGCCCAGCGATCAGGCCTTGGGCGGCGGCTTCCTCATAGCCGGTGGTGCCGTTGATCTGTCCGGCCAGATAGAGGCCGCTTATGCGCTTGGTTTCCAACGTCGGCAGCAATTCGCGCGGATCGACGTAATCGTACTCAATCGCATAAGCGTGGCGCTTGATGCGCACGTTTTCGAGCCCGGCGATGGTGCGGATGAAAAGCTCCTGCACGTCCTCGGGCAAAGATGTCGAGATGCCATTCGGATAGATGGTGTCGTCGTCGAGGCCTTCCGGTTCAAGGAAGATCTGGTGCGACTGCTTCTCGGCGAAGCGCACCACCTTGTCCTCGATCGACGGGCAATAGCGCGGACCGCGGCTGCTGATGGCGCCGGAATAGACGGCGCTCTTGGACAACGAATCTTCGATGATCCGATGCGTCAGGGCGTTGGTGGCGGTGATGCCGCACGCGACCTGGGGGTTGGTGATCCGCTCGGTCAAGAACGAGAATGGCGAGGGTTCGGCGTCGCCCTCCTGCCGCTGCAGCGACGCCCAATCGATGGTGGTGGAATCGAGCCGCGCCGGTGTGCCGGTCTTCAGCCGGCCCATGGCGAAGCCCGCGCCGTATAAGCGATCCGAGAGCCCGATCGCCGGCGCCTCGCCGTGGCGGCCCGCCGGGATGCGCGTGTCGCCAATATGGATGACGCCCTTGAGGAAGGTGCCGGTGGTGAGCACGACACGAGGCGCGGCGAAGCTCTGGCCGTCGGCAATGGTCACGCCGGCCACCACGCCGACCTCAAGGACCAAATCCTCGACCGCGGCAGCCAACACCGTCAGACCCGCCTGCTCCGCCAGGGCGGCCTGTATGGCCTTTCTGTAGAGCTTGCGGTCCGATTGCGCGCGCGGCCCGCGCACGGCTGGCCCCTTGGAGCGGTTGAGCAGCCGAAATTGGATGCCGGCGGCGTCGGCCGCCCGGCCCATGACCCCGTCCAGCGCGTCGATCTCGCGGACCAGATGGCCCTTGCCCAGGCCGCCGATGGCCGGATTGCAGCTCATCTCGCCGATGGTCTCGAGCCTGTGGGTCAAGAGCAGCGTCGAGGCGCCCATGCGCGCGGCCGCCGCCGCGGCCTCGCAGCCGGCATGGCCGCCGCCAATGACGATGACATCGTATGCGCGCTTCGAACTCATCCGTGGCGCTTCATATAGGAGCCCCGCGGCCGCGTCACCGCAGCGTGGGAGCGCCTGGTCGGATGCGCGCACGCGACCTCCCAAACGCGGCGACGCGAAGCGTCGAGTTCTGGGCCGAAACCGCACGCCGACAGTGACGCCCTCACGCTCCTCAGCGTTGATCTCCGCGGCCGCCAAATCGATGCGCTGTTGCAAGCGAAACAGGTGAATGGCGCTTTCATCAGTTTCGCGTGAAACGCCGCATAAAATGCGGGTTTTCGTGCGATTTTCATTTGCCGATGCAGAAGCTCGAAAAGATTTCGTCGAGCAGATCTTCGACGTCGATGCGCCCGGTCAAACGTCCGATCGCAGCGGCCGCAACGCGCACGTCTTCAGCCGCCAATTCCGGCCCACGCGCGAGCGCAGGAAGAGCGCGCTCAAGCGCCGCTTGCGCCGCCTCCACCAGTCGGCGGTGACGGGCGCGGGTCAGCACCGGCGCCTCCTCGCGACCGAGCGTCTCGGCGACGCGTCGGGTCAGCAGCGACAGAAGCTCGGGCATGCCTTCGCCGGTGAGAGCGGAGACGCCGAACGATCCACGTTCGCCGTAAGCGGCGGTCTGGCGCACGAGGTCGGCCTTGGAGCGGACGAGGAGGTCGCCCTCGCGCATAGCGCCGGTCAGCGAGGCGGGAATATCGCCGCCGGCCTCCGCCACGGCGAGCCTCAGGTCGGCCTCCTCCGCGCGCGCCAATGCGCGCCGAACGCCTTCCGCCTCGATCCCATCGGCGGCTTCGCGAAGCCCGGCCGTGTCGGCGAGCCAGACCGGGTAGCCGGCCAACACCAGGCGAACCTCGACGACGTCGCGGGTGGTGCCGGGAATGTCGCTGACGATCGCCGCCTGGCGCTGGGCCAGCGCATTGAGCAGGCTCGATTTGCCGACATTGGGCGGCCCGACAATGGCGATGCGATAGCCGTCGCGAATGCGTTCGCCGCGATGGGCGTCATCGAGATGTTGGCCCATTTCGGCCGCCAACGACGCCAGCATCGGGGCGGCGCGCTCGGAAAGCGCCTGCGGCAGCTCCTCGTCGGGAAAATCGATCTCGGCTTCAAGCAGAGCCGCGGCTTCGATCAGACGCTTACGCCAGCCATCGTAGAGCGCGCTCAGCGCCCCGCGTCGCTGGCGCAGAGCCTGGCGGCGCTGCCCCTCGGTTTCAGCGTCCACGAGGTCGGCAAGGCCCTCCGCTTCGGCCAGATCGAGCTTGCCGTTCTCGAAGGCGCGGCGGGTGAATTCGCCCGGCGCCGCCAGCCTGACGCCGGCCACCGAAAGCGCCGCATCGATGATCGCGGCGATGACGGCTTGGCCGCCATGGACGTGAAGTTCTGCGACGTCTTCGCCGGTGAAGCTCGCCGGCGCCGGAAACCAAAGCGCGATGCCGTCATCGAGCGAAAGGCCGCTCCCCGGCGCGCAAAACGCCCTGCGCGTGGCGCGGCGCGGTCTCGGCAAATCCCGATCGGTCAGCGCCCCCAGCACCGCCCCGGCGCGCGCCCCCGAGACGCGGATCACCGCCACGCCGGCGCGACCCGCGCCCGAGGCCAGCGCTACGATCGTGTCCGGTTTCATGTGAAATTCTCTAAGCCCAGTTTAGGGCTTTTCACGTTGACCAGAAGCGGCCGCAGCGCCGCTCGCCGCCGAGGTCATCAGCTTTACGAACGCGTCTTGCGCTTGGGCCCCGACGCTCATCCACGAGCTCATCAGGCTCTCGCCGCTCATCAGCTTCAGATTGGCTTCCATGCGCTTGCCCATTTCCTCGACCAGCGCCTCATTGATCGGGGTGACGTCCGGCAGGCCCATGAAGCGACGCGCTTCCTCGGGGCTGCATTCGACATTGACGGTGAACTTCATCGCTCAATTTCCTGTCGCGCGGCGGCGCGCCAGCCGGTCTATAACGCGGCCCAAGGCG
The DNA here is from genome assembly GCA_963847165.1 of uncultured Pseudomonadota bacterium. Classification (GTDB taxonomy): domain Bacteria; phylum Pseudomonadota; class Alphaproteobacteria; order Caulobacterales; family Aquidulcibacteraceae; genus Vitreimonas. Next base: position 39,446 of record CAWJYY010000005.1, on the reverse strand, counting down.
GCGGGACAGCTTGAGGAGACGGCCATGGGTGAATGGGTTGAGGTTCAAGGTCCAGACGGCGCCTTCAAGGCTTATCTGGCGCGCCCGTCGGCGACGCCCAGAGGCGCGGTCGTGGCGATTCAGGAGATCTTCGGCGTCAACGCGGTGATGCGCGGCAAAGCCGATTGGCTGGCGCGCGAAGGCTTCCTGGCGATCGCGCCGGATCTGTTCTGGCGCATCAAGCCGGGCATCGACATCACCGACCAGACCGACGCCGAGTGGAAACAGGCGCTGGACTACATGAACCAGCTCGACAAGAATGCGAGCGTCAAGGACGTGCAAGCGACGCTTACCCACGCTCGCGGCATGGGCGTCGGCAAGGCCGGCTGCCTGGGCTATTGCATGGGCGGCTATATCGCGTTCCTGGCCGCCTGCAGAACCGACACCGATGCGACGGTCGCCTATCATGGCGGGGGCATCCACACCGCGCTCGACGAAGCCAAGGCGATCAAGAAGCCGGTGCTGCTGCACAATCCCATGAAGGACAGCTTCATCCCACGCCAAGCGCTCGACGCCATCCGCGAGACGCTTGCGTCCAATCCGCTGGTGACGATCTATGAGTACGCCGAGCAGGATCACGCCTTCACCCGCGAAGGCGGCGCCCATTACGACGAAGCCGCCAAACAACTCGCCGACGCGCGCACCATCGCTTTCCTCAAGCAGGCCCTCGCATGAAGGCGGTTCGCATCGAGCGCCATGGCGGCGCTGAAGTCATCGCCGTCGACGACGTCGAGACGCCGACGCCGGGCGCACGCGAGATCCGGGTGACGAACGCCGCGAGCGGGGTCAACTTCATCGACACCTATCATCGCACCGGCTTGTACAAAATCGCGCTGCCGAGCGGGTTGGGCCAAGAGGGCGCCGGCATTGTCGATGCTGTGGGCGGCGACGTCTCGCGCTTCAAGGTCGGCGATCGCGTCGCCTATTGCTCAGGACCGATCGGCGCCTACAGTCAACAGCATGTTGTACAAGACCATCGCGCCGTGGCGCTGCCGCAAGCGATTTCATTCGATATCGCCGCAGCATCTTTGCTCAAGGGCATGACCGCCCGTTATCTTCTGCGAAAGACGTTTCGCGTGGAACGGGGCCACGTCGTCGTCATTCACGCAGCCGCCGGCGGCGTCGGTCAGATCTTGGTGCAATGGGCCAAGCATCTTGGCGCGACGGTGATCGCAACAGCGGGCGGCGAAGCCAAGACGACGATCGCCAAAGCGCTCGGCGCCGACCATGTGCTGGTCGCCGGCCGCGACGACATCGCCGCGCGCGTGCGTGAGATCAATAACGGCGTCGGCGCCGATGTTGTTTATGACGGCGTCGGCAAGGACACGTTCGAAGCTTCGCTCGATTGTTTGCGCCCGCGCGGCATGATGGTGAGCTTTGGCAACGCCTCGGGCCCGCCGCCGCCGCTCAACGTGCTGTCGCTCGCGCAGAAGGGCTCGCTCTTCCTCACCCGACCGACGCTTGCGCACTACATCGCCACCACCGAAGAGCTCGACGAAACCGCCGCGGATCTGTTTGCCGTGATCGAGCAGGGCGCGGTGAAGATCGCCCCGCCCACTCGCTATAAGCTCGCCGACGCCGCCCAAGCGCATCGCGACCTCGAAGCGCGCAAGACCACTGGCAGTCTGGTCCTCGTCGCTTAGGCGCCTGCAGGCGGCTCCCGCTTGGGCGCCGGGTTTGGGCGCCGGGCTTGGGCGGATGCTTGGCGCAAACGCGGTGACATTGCCGAAATGCTTGGCGACGCCGATCGCCCGAAGGGCGTCGCCGCCGCTTGGTGCGGGATCCGCATGTCCTCGGCGAGCCAGACCGCGCGCACCGAACGCCAGGACGGCGCGTGACAGATCTTGAGCTGGGGCTCGCCTCCGCCGCCAGCTCTTAGGCGGCCGCGGTCTTGCCCCCTCAGGTGTTCATCGACTGGAAGAAATCGTCGTTGTTCTTCGAGGACTTGAGCTTGTCCAACAGGAACTCGATCGCGTCCTGGGTGCCCATTGGGCTGAGGATGCGGCGCAGCACATACATCTTCTGCAGATGCTCCTTGGGGGTGATGAGTTCGTCCTTGCGGGTGCCCGACTTGAGCACGTCGATGGCCGGGAAGATGCGGCGGTCAGCGACTTTACGATCGAGTTGAAGCTCGCTGTTACCCGTGCCCTTGAACTCTTCGAAGATGACTTCGTCCATGCGCGAGCCGGTGTCGATCAAAGCGGTGGCGATGATGGTCAGCGAACCGCCTTCTTCGAGATTGCGCGCCGCGCCGAAGAAGCGCTTCGGGCGTTGCAGGGCGTTGGCGTCGACGCCGCCCGTCAGCACCTTGCCGGAAGAGGGCACGACGGTGTTGTAAGCGCGCCCGAGACGCGTGACGGAGTCGAGCAGGATGACGACATCCTTGCCGTGCTCGGCGAGGCGCTTGGCCTTCTCAATCACCATTTCCGCGACCGCGACGTGGCGCGTGGCCGGCTCGTCGAAGGTCGAGGAGATGACCTCGCCCTTCACGCTGCGCTGCATGTCGGTGACTTCTTCAGGACGCTCGTCGATCAAGAGGACGATCAGGAACACTTCCGGGTGGTTCGCCTCAATCGCCCTGGCGATGTTTTGCATGATGACCGTCTTACCCGTCCGCGGTTGGGCGACGATGAGTGAGCGTTGGCCCTTGCCGATGGGGGCGACGATGTCGATGACCCGGCCGGTCTTGTCTTTCAGCGTGGATCTTCGATTTCCATCTTCAGCCGCTCGGTTGGGTAAAGCGGCGTCAGATTGTCGAAATGGACTTTGTGGCGGACGCGATCGGGGTCTTCGAAATTGATCGAATTGACTTTGGTCAGTGCGAAATAGCGTTCGCCGTCCTTCGGCGCCTTGATCTGGCCTTCAACGCTGTCGCCGGTGCGCAGGCCGAATTTGCGGATCTGCTGGGGCGACACATAGATGTCGTCGGGCCCCGGCAGATAATTGGATTGCGGCGAGCGCAGGAAGCCAAAACCGTCCGGCAGAATTTCGATGACGCCGCTGCCGCCGATCTCGACGCCGCGCTCGGCGACCTGCTTCAGGATCGCAAACAGCATGTCTTGGGTGCGCAATTGGTTTGCGCCCTCGATCTCGAGCGATTCCGCGAGCGAGAGGATTTCGGTGGGGGGTTTGCGCTTGAGCTCCTGCAGCGTCAGCTGGGTGAGCCCTTCGAGTGCTTGTTCTTCAGTCATGTTTATCTCGGGAGACCGCGCGCGCGTTCAGCGGGGAAGGCGCGCCTTGGTCGGGAAGGAAAGATCGGCGTTGGGGAGAAGTTCTGCGCCGCCGATGCGCACCGCGCCGAAGCGCGTGGGGCAGGGACACCATAACCGCGAAGCGGCGTCAAGCCGCCAAGCCGCTCCAAAGTCCCCAAGGCTCCCCCAAAAAGCTCCCTGGGGGGCGTTCTCTTGGGCGTTCTCTTCGAGGGTTCTCTTGGGGGGCGTTCTCTAGGGGCGCCCTTTAGAACGGTTCCACGGTCGCCAACAGCACAACCACGATGGCGACGAGGAAAGGGACCTCGCCGATGATGCGCCAGAAGCGACTGGAGCGCCGCCGCTCGCCCGCTGCGAGCCTGCGACCCTCTGCAAGTAGGAAGCCGTGATAGCCGCTCAAGCCTAAGACAAAGATAAATTTGACCCAGAACCAGCGCGGCACGTGACCGATGATTTCCGCGATCGGGCGGTCCCAGTCGCCGACGAGGTAAGCGGCGAAGAGGAAAATGCCGAACGCCCAAGCCAGGATAATCGCGGGTGTCAGGATGATGGCCTTCAACTTCTTGGCGGCCTCCAGCAGGGTCTTCTCCAGCTCGCCGCCCGGTTGCGAGCCGGAAATGTGGGCGTAATAGCGCGGCAGGATCAAAAGGCCCGCCACCCAGGCCATCACCGCGATGATGTGGAGACCGCGCGCCAAATCGTAGCTGATGATGTGCGGCTGCATCACGATCCCCGCTGCGCACAGCGCCCGAACTCAGCCGGGCAAATCCGCCCGCCCGACTCCGACTGCACCTTACCCGGCGCCTGCAACGCGCGCTCCACCAGATCGGCGAGCGCGTCGATAAAGCGCGGCGCCGTCCCCAAAGCGGGGGCGCGGAGATAAAATGGCGCGCCGCGCTCGGCCGCCAATTGCGCGTATTCAATGTCGAGCTCGACCAATGTTTCGACGTGCTCGGAGACGAAGGCGATCGGCGTGACGATGACGCCGGCGAGGTCGCGCGCCGCGGCGATGATTTCGGCTTCCGTCGAGGGAGCGAGCCATTGCAGCGGGCCGACGCGGGATTGGTAGCAGATGCGCGTCGTCCCACTCCGCGGGCAGGGCGCGTTTGACGGCGGCGACGCTCTGTTCGACTTGCCACTGATAGGGATCGCCCGCCTCGACGACGCGCTTAGGCAAGCCATGGGCGGAGAAAAGCACGCGTGGGTTCGGCGGCGAACCGGCGTTGCGCCAGGTCTCGACGATCGCCTCGGCATGGGCCTGCGCGAACTTTTGCCCGGCGGGATAGCAGCACACGGTCGCGGCCGGCAGCTTCGAGACAGCCTTCCAGGCGCGCAGCGAAGAGGCGGTGGTTGTGGTCGAGATATTGCGGATAGAGCGGCAGCAGGATCGCGTCCGTCGCGCCCCACGCTTCGGCGGCCTTGGCCGCGTCCTTCACCAACGGCTGCCAATAGCGCATGGCCGGAAAGCATTTGAAACTGACATTATCGATGCGTTTGGCGATGGCCGCGTCGAGCGCTTCGGCTTGCTTCAGCGTTTCCGGCAGGATTGGCGAACGCCCGCCCATCAGCTCGTAATTGGCGCGCGCGATGCGTTCGCGTGAGCGCGCGATCAACATCGCCAAGAGAAAGCGGATGGGTTGCGGGTAGGGGATAATGGCGCGGTCGTTGAACAGATTGAACAGAAACGGGCGCACGGCTTTGGGTTCGTCCGGGCCGCCGAGATTGAAGAGAATGATGGCCACGCGGCGCGATGTGATGATGCGCAGGCCGCGCTTTTCTTGCGGCCTCGCCTCCGGCGTTTCGGATGCAAGCGGAACAGCGCTCACGCCGCGCCCTTCACGATGCGCACCAATTCAGCGACATGTTCGGGTCGTCGCAGCGGGGGTGACGCCGTGGCCGAGATTGAAGATGTGGGGCGCCTCTCGAAACGCCTCGATCACGGCCCGCGCGCCTTGCTCCAGAACGGCGCCGCCCGCCACCAGCAGCTGCGGATCGAGATTGCCCTGAAGGGCCATGTTCGCCGGCGCTTGCTCGCGCGCAAAGGCGGCCGGGGTTTGGGTGTCCACGCCCAACGCCGTGATCCCGGTTTCACGCGCATAGCGTCCAATATGGGCGCCCGCCCCGCGTGGAAACCCGATGATCGGCGCCGTGACGCCCAGCGCGCGCAGGCGCGATACAAGAGCCTTGGTGGGTTTCAAGACCAGGCGTTCGAACAGGGGGGGCGAGAGACCCTCCGCCCAGCTTTCGAAAATCTGCAAACAATCGGCGCCGGCTTTGACCTGCGCCGACAAATGCTGCGCGGTGGTTTCGACGAGCAAATCCAACAAATGATCGACATCGGCGTGGCGGGTATAGGCGGCCAGGCGCGCATCGTCTTTGTCGCCGCCGCGGCCTTGCAGCATGTAGGTGGCCACCGTCCAGGGACCGCCGGCAAAACCGATCAGCGCCATCTCCCGGGGGATTTCTCCGCGAATGCGCGCAACCGTTTCATAAACCGGCGAAAGACGCTGGATCGCTTTTTCGGTCTCCTCGAAGGTCCAGCGCTCTTGACCGATCAACGGCGCCAGCCGCGGTCCTTCGCCTTCGACGAACCAGAGCTTTTGCCCGAGCGCGTCGGGAACAACGAGAATATCCGAGAACAGGATCGCCGCATCGAGCCGAAAGCGACGGAGCGGCTGCAAGACCGCCTCGGTCGCCAGGGCCGGGGAATAGCAGAAATCCAAAAAGCTCTTCGCCCGCCCTCTAAGCTCGCGATACTCGGGAAGATAACGCCCCGCCTGACGCATGATCCAAATCGGAGGAGGATCGATCCTTTCTCCGTTCAGAACGCGCAGCAAAACCGGAAGGCCTTTCAGATCGGCCATTGCTTCCTTCCAAACCTAAATTTTGAATCGTGATTAATGGGGACTTGTTGTTGTAGCGATATGCAAACCGGGACAACTTCCGTATCCACACCCAATCCACAAATTTGCTCTTATGCGTCATGCGCCAAAAAAACCGTGCGCAGAAGGCGTTGCGAGGCCTCGATTCGGCGGTTCGATTCGTGTGGACGGTTTCTGGACCCCTGTGGACAGGAGGGGAGGGAATTGCTGGCCGGGGCAAGCAAAAGCCGCCTTCACCTCTCCGGGCGAGGGCGAGGATCTAGTTTGCTCGCTGATTGCTGACAGCTTGTTCACAGTGCGGCGCGGCCTGATATGAGATGACGATGCGTCAGCGCCTGGCCACCTATTTCAATGTCCACCTTGTCTCGGATTCGACCGGGGAGACCCTGGCCGGGATCGTGCGAGCCACCTGCGCCCAGTTCGACAACATCATGCCGATCGAGCACTCCTACTTCCTGGTGCGCTCGGTGCGGCAATTGGAGCGGGTGCTGGAGGAGATCTCGGCGGCGCCCGGCATCGTCATGTTCACCCTCTCCAACCTGGAGCACCGGGCCATGCTGGAGGAGCACTGCGCCAAAGCCGGGATGCCGTGCGTGGCGGTTCTCGACCCGGTGCTCGACGTGGCGTCCCGCTATTTGGGCCAGGAACTGAACCATCGGGTCGGCGCCGCCCGCAAGCTGAACGCGGAATATTTTAAACGCATCGATGCGCTCGATTTCGCCATGGATCATGACGACGGCCAGCAAGTGGTCGAACTTGCGACCGCCGACGTGATTCTGGTCGGCGTCAGCCGCACCTCCAAAACCCCGACCAGCGTCTATTTGGCGCATCGCGGCGTGAAGGCCGCAAACGTCCCCTTGGTGCCGAATGTGCCCTTGCCGCCGGAATTGTTCGCCGAGGATCATCCTCCCGTCGTTGGTTTGACAATCTCGGCTGACCGCCTGGTGCACATCCGCAAGAATCGCCTGGTGGCGATGAAGGAGACCCGCGCCGGCGATTACACCGAGGAAGAGGCGGTGCGGCGTGAAGTGATGGATGCGCAGCGCCTGTTTGAGCGGGAAGGGTGGCCGACGATCGATGTTTCACGCCGCTCGATCGAAGAGACCGCCGCCGCCGTGCTCAACCTGCTGACCGAGCATCGCGGCGGGTGAGCCTCATTCTGGCCTCCGGAAGCGCGGCGCGGCGGCGCATGCTGAAAGCCGCCGGCTTGGTGTTCGACGTGGCGGCGCCCAATTGCGACGAAGAGGCGGCCAAACGCCAATATCGCGCCGAAGGCCGCTCGCCGCACGCGCAAGCGGAAGCGCTGGCGGAACTGAAGGCGAGATCGGTCTCGCAAACCACGAACGCCTATGTCATCGGCGCCGATCAAATGCTGGCTTTGGACGGCGTGGCGCTGGACAAGCCGAAAAGCGTCGCCGAGGCGCGCCAGCACTTGCTGCGCCTGCGCGGCTCTCCCCATGAACTCATCACCGCGGCGGCGGTCGCCAAAGACGGCGCGATTGTCTGGCGCATGACCGATGTTCCCCGCCTGACGATGCGGCGCTTCAGCGACAGCTTTCTCGACAATTATATCGCCGACGCGGGCGAGGAGGTGTTGGGCTCGATCGGCGTCTACCAACTCGAAGGATTGGGCGCGCAACTGTTTGAGCGCGTCGAGGGCGATTATTTTTCGGTGCTGGGTCTGCCGCTTTTGCCGTTGCTGGCTTTTCTGCGCGAGCAGGGCGAGGCGCCGGCATGAGCATCTCGGCCAAAACCCAACTCATCGCCGTAATCGGCGATCCGGTGGCCCATTCTTTGTCGCCGGTGATGCACAATGGCTGGATCGCCGATCATGGGCTCGACGCCGTTTATGTCGCTTTGCCGCTCGTAAGCGCGGAAGCCGAGGCCGCGCTCCGGGCGCTGAAATGCTTGCGTCTGCATGGGCTCAACATCACCGTCCCCCACAAGGCGGCCGCCGCCCGCGCGGCGGACCGCTCGCAGGGCGATGTCGCAAACGTCTGGCGCTGGGAGCTCGACGGATCTGTCTCCGCCTTCAACACCGATGGCGAGGGCTTCTTGGATTCGCTCGATGCGGGCGCTCCGGGCTGGCGCACGCGCACCAGCCGGGTGCTGGTGCTTGGCGCGGGCGGCGCGGCGCTGGCGATCGGGGCCGCCTTGTCGCCCTATGTCGACACCATTCATTTCGCCAACCGCACCGCCGAGCGTGCTGAAGCGGCGGCGCAATCGGCGCCCAACGGGCGAAGCTTGCGTTGGGACGATTTGGAACGCGGCTTCGGCGCCGCCGATCTGATCGTGCAGGCGACCACACTGAGCATGAGCGAAGAGGCGTTCGAATGGCCGATCGCCAATGTCCGCGCCGGCGCCATCGTCGCCGACATCGTCTACCGGCCGTTGCAAACCGGCTTGCTCCGCGCCGCCCGCGAACGCGGGCTGACCGCCATCGATGGCCTGGGCATGCTGATCCATCAGGGCGTGCGCTCGTTCGAGCTTTGGTTCGCCGTTAAGCCGGACGCCGCCAAGGCGCGCGCGCGCCTGCTCACCGCTATTGACGAAACGCCATGATCGTCATCGGCCTCACCGGATCGATCGGCATGGGCAAGTCCACGGTCGCGCAGATGTTTGCGGAGGAGGGCGCGCCGGCTTTCGATTCCGACGCGGTCGTGCACGCAACTCTACGCCCGGGGCGGGGCGGCCGTTGCGCCGGTTGAAGCCGCGTTTCCAGGCGTCGCCACGAACGGCGCCATCGATCGCTCGGCGCTGAGCGCGCGCTTGGTCGACAATCCCGAGGCGATCAAGCAATTGGAGGCGATCGTCCATCCGCTGGTGCGGCGAGCGCAGACAGACTTTCTCGATCGCCATCGCCAGGCCGGCGTCGCCGCCGCCGTCCTCGACATCCCGCTCTTGTTCGAGTCCGGCGGCGCTGAACGCGTCGACCGGATTGTCGTCGTGTCGGCGCCCGCCGCCGTGCAGAGAGCAACGCGTCATCAGCGCGCCCCGGCATGACGCGAGGAAAAATTCGCATACCTCTTGTCGCGGCAGATGCCGGACGCGGAAAAGCGCGCGCGCGCCGATTTCGTCGATCGATACTGGCGGCGAACTCGATGCGACACGCGCCCAGGTCCGCGCCGTGCTGGACGCGCTGCGCGAACACAGTTAGCGCCAATACCCATGCGCGAGATCGTCTTCGACACCGAAACCACGGGCACGTTTCCGGACCACCCGGAGCCGCGCGAACGCGACCGCATCGTTGAAATCGGCTGCGTCGAACTTATCAATCTGGAGCGCACCGGGCGCGAGTTTCACGCTTATGTCAATCCGGAGCGCGCCGTGCCGGAAGAGGTGGTGCGCGTGCACGGCCTTACCGGCGAATTTCTCTCCAAGCACCGCAAGTTCGCCGAAATCGTGCAGGATCTGCTCGACTTTGTCGGCGATGCGCCTCTGGTCGCGCACAATGCCGGCGTTCGACCAGAGTTTTCTGAACGCCGAGCTGGTGCGTTGCGCGCTGCCGCGCCACCAGAACGAGCGTTTCGTCGACACGCTGGCGATCGCGCGCAAACGATTTCCAGGCGCGTCATGCTCGCTCGACGCCTTGGCGCGCCGCTTTCAGCTGGACCGCTACGGCTTCGATCTCGCCGCGCGCAAGAGCGCGGGAGGCCACGGCGCGCTCATCGACGCGCGCATTCTGGCGGAAGTGTACTTGCAGCTCAAAGGCGGCCGCGAACAGCGGCTGGCGTTCGACGTTGCGGTGACGGCGGAGACCTCGGGCGAGACCCGCCCGATCGAATACGTCGCCCGGCCGCCGCGGGCGCAACCTTTGCCCTCGCTTGCGACCTCCGCCGAAGCCGAAGCGCACGCCGCGTTCGTGGCCAAGCTTGGACCCAACGCGCTTTGGCTGAAATACTACGCCTGAGTTCTCAGAAGACGGTCGAGGAGGGTGCGTGGGCCGGCGCTGCGGTCGCGTCGCCGCGCGCTTGGCGATCGCGCAGCTCGGCCCAATAGAGCGGGGTGAAGTCGATCGGGTTGATCATGAGCGGCGGATATCCGCCTTCGCGCGTCACCTCCGCCATGATTTGCCGGGTGAACGGAAACAGAAGGCGCGGGCACTCGATCCAAATCAGCGGCTCGATGTCCTCGGGGCGCACGCTCGACAAATTGGAACAGACCCGAATACACAAGATTGGCCGAGAACATGAGGGTGTCGGCGCGTTTCGCCGACACGTTGACGCAGAGATCGACTTCCACCGCCTCGCCCTGATCGCCGATCGGGCGCGATTTCACCTCGATGCCCATGTCGATGGTGGGCTGCTGGTCATAGGCCTGCGAAGAGGCCGCAGCCATCGCGTTTCGGAATGACAGCTCCTTCACGTACTGCGAAAGCACCCGTAGATGTGGAGAATCCGCGGATTGGCCGAATTCAGGGCCGGGTTGCGTGGACATGCGCAAGCTCCGTGTTTAGGGGGCGGCGGGGGGCTAACACGCGTGCAGGCGCCCGGCAACCGTGCTGGCGGTGACGCCTTGTTAGCACTATCTTGGCTGTTAGCCGCCCTAGAATTCGGGCCAGGAGTTGGGATTTTGGACCAGAGCACGATCGAGATCGTCGTCCTCGCCTTCATAGCTGGTTTTGTGCTTTTCCGGCTCTACGCGACGCTTGGCCGCCGCACGGGCGCTGAGCGCCCGGTCAATCCGCGGCCGCAGCCCGCGCACGGCGCCTTTGGGCAAGCTTTTGCGCCGGCGCCGCCTTTGCCGCAGGCGTTCGCCGGCAATCCCGCCAGCGAGGGCGTGATGGCGATCGTGCGCGCCGATCCGAGCTTTGACATCGCCCACTTCATGGCTGGCGCGAAAGGCGCATACGAGATCATCGTCAACGCATTCGCCAAGGGCGACCGCGATGCATTGCGCAACTTGCTCACCCCGCGCGTGTTCGACGCTTACCTCACCGCCATCGCCGCGCGCGAAGCAAAGGGCGAGCCGGGACCTGAATTGGTGCGTTTGAAATCCGCCGACCTGGCCGGCGCCGAATTGGCCGGCGACACCGCGCGGGTGACGGTCAAGTTCGAGTCCGAATTGGCCGAAGGCGCCCATGGCGTACGCGACGCCCATGAGCGCTGGACGTTTGAGCGGGTGGTGCGCGCAGCCGATCCGAACTGGCGCCTGGCGCGCGTCGCCGCTGCGTGAGCAAGGGCCGACGCGACCTCACGGCTGAAGAAACCAAGCTCTGGCGGCGCGTCGCCTCGACGGTGAAATCGCCTCGCACGCCGCCCTCGGAAAATCATTTGCAGCGAGCCGCAGCGCCGGCGCGAACCGCCAATGCGCCGCACCATCCGCGTCCGCGCCTCGCCGCGCGCCGCCGCCGCAAAATAGATCGGCCGAGAAGCGGGTGCGCCGCGGCGACGTCGACATCGGCGCAACGCTGGATCTGCATGGTCACACCCAGGACGCGGCGTTGGCCGCACTCTCGCGCTTCCTGCATCGCGCGCACAAACGCGGCGATCGCGCCGTCATCGTCGTGACCGGCGCCGGCCGGGGCGGGGAGGGCGTGCTGAAGCGCATGCTGCCGATCTGGCTGGCGATGCGCGACATTCGCCCGCTCGTTGCGGGCTATGCGCCCGCCCATCGCTCGCACGGCGGCGCCGGCGCCTTTTACGTCTTCCTCAAACGGATGCGCCGCGACCACGCGTAAAGGCGCGCTTAAGCGATCTCTCCAACTCGTATCCGCGCGCTTCAGCCCATCCTAACCAAACTCCGCCAGTGTCACCCGCGTGCGCCCGCGCGAGTGGGTGTGCTGGAGACGTCATGGGCGCACTCGCTCGCATCGTGAAGCGGCTTACTCCGCGCGGCCTGGCTGCGCGCGCGGTGCTGTTCACGACCGGGCTGATGATGGCGACCGCGCTCATCTCCGCGGCGACCATCATGTTCGGCGCCGATCGCGAAAGCGCACGCCATCAGCTCGTCGTCACCGGCGAATTGACCCAGCATTTGGCCACTGTCTCCGGCAATTTGATCGCCCAGCACGATGTCGCCGAACTGAATGAGGTGGCCGCCATCGCCACCTCGCGTCGCGAAGTGCGCCGGATCGTCGTACATGACGAGCAGGGGCGTGTGATCGCACAGCATGGCGGCAGCGCCAGCGATGTCGGCGCAGCCGAGCTTCTGTCCCGGCGCGTCGCCGCCAGCAGCGCACCCGCCCATCTGCGCACCGTCGATAACGGCTTGGCGCTCGGCGCGCCGATTATCCACAATGGCGAGCGCCTGGGCGTGGCCGTCATGATGTGGAACGGCGACGCCTACCGCTTTAACGCGCTGCCTGCGCTGGCGCCGTTTCTGCTGATCCTGATTTGCCTCGCCGGCGCAGCGGTTCCGCTCACCGCGCACTTTGTGCGCAAGGCGGTTGCGCCGCTTGATGCGCTGACGCGGTTCGCCGCGCGCATCGGCGAGCAGGGCCAGGGCGAACCGATCAGGCTCGAAACCGGCGATGAGTTCGAAACCCTCGCCAACGCCTTCAACAGCATGATCGGCAGGCTTGACGCCTCGATGCAGCGCATCCAGCAGATCGCCTTTGTCGATCCTGTAACGCAATTGCCCAATCAGGACCGCTTCGTGCGGGAAGTGGATTTCTTCATTTTGCAGGCCAAGCCGCAAACCGGCGCGGTGCTGGTGTTCGAGCTGCAGCGTCTGCAGAAGCTCATGCAGACGCTCGATCCGGCGGCCACACGGGATTTCTTGCGGGCCGTGGCCGAGCGTCTGTCGCGTTCGCTGGCCACGGTCGATCGCAGCGTGCGGATGGCGGGCGAGGGCGAACCCTCCTCGATCGCGGCGCGGCTGGGCGTCGTCGAATTTGGCGTGTTCGCGCCGAAACTGAACTCGGCGGCGGACGCGGCGCGTTTCGCGCAGCACCTGAACGCGGCGCTCAACCAGCCGTTCGAATGGCGTGGCCATAAGCTGACACTGGGCGCTTGCTGCGGCGTGGCGCTGGCGCCGCGCGACGGCAAGGACGCCGAGACGGTGATACGCCACGCGCGCATGGCGCTCGGCGCCGCGCAAGCCTCGCCGGCGCGGCTGAAAGCTTTACACGCAATCGCTCGACCGCGAAGCGGTGGCGCGCCTGACGCTGGAGCGCGAAATGCGCGGCGCGCTCGAGCGCAACGAATTTCGCGCCTATTTCCAGCCCAAGATCAATCTAGCGACCGGCCGCATCGAAGCCTGCGAAGCGCTGGCGCGCTGGGTCCGGCCCGATCGCACCATCATCAGCCCTGGCCGCTTCATTCCTGTCGCCGAGGAGAGCGGCCTGATCGGCCCGCTTTCGGACGCCATCATGCGCGAGGCGTGCTGGAAGGCCGCGGCCTGGGCGCGCTCGGGTCATCCGGCCAAGGTGGCGGTCAACGTCTCGGCGCTGCAATTCCGCAGTGAGCGCTTCGCCGAGCGCGTGTTGCGCATCGTCGAGCATTCAGGCCTGGCCGCCGACCATTTGGAGCTTGAGATCACCGAATCGGTGGTCATGGAGGATCCTGACCGCGCTTTGCGCATCATCGAGCCGCTGCGGCAGGCCGGCGTGCGCCTGGCGATCGACGATTTTGGCTGCGGACATTCCAGCTTGGCTGCGCTTTCGCGGCTGCCTTTTGATGTGATCAAGATCGATCAGCAATTTGTCCGCGCGCTCGAGCGCGGCGATGCCCAAGCGCCCGCCATCATCGAAATGATCCTGGCTCTGGCGCGCACGCTTGATATGGAAGTCGTCGCCGAAGGCGTCGAGCGGCGCGAGGACATGGAATTCATGGCGGCGCGCGGCTGCCATTGGATCCAAGGCTTCCTTTATGGCGCGGCGGTTTCAGCGCCGGAATTCGCCGAGCTGCTGAGCGTGCAAGCCGGCGACGACATCTTCTCGGAGAACGCCGCCTAAACGCGAAAGCCGCTTGTCAGCGCCAGCGCCCGCAGTTTCGTTTCCGGCCGCGGTCCCATGTGCGAGATGACCTCGGAGGCGGCGAGCGAGGCCAGCGCCCCGCATTCGGCGATGGAGCGCTGCTTGGCGTAGGCGAACAGAAACCCGGCGGCGTATTGATCGCCGGCGCCGGTCGAATCGACCACTTTCGCAACCGGCATCGGCGCAATTTGCGTCTCGCCGCCATTTGCCAGCACAACCGAGCCCAGGTGCGAGCGCGTCACGGCAACGACAGGGCAGGCGGCCTGCGCGGCGGCGAGCGCTATTCTGAGATCGCTGGTTTGATAAAGAGCCAGGATCTCATTTTCGTTGGCGAACAGAATGTCGACGTGATGGGCCACGAGCTGCTTGAAGCTTTCGCGGTGCCGTTCAACGCAGAAGAGATCCGAAAGCGTCAGCGACACTTTTCGCTTCGCGGCCCGCGCAATTTCGGCAGCCCGCACGAACGCCGCTTTCGCCTCGTCGCGGTCGAAGAGGTAGCCCTCCAGGAACAGGATCGCGCCGGAGCGGATCAGCTCCGCATCGATGTCGCTGGCGGCCAACAAAGTGGAGGCGCCGAGATAGGTGCTCATCGAGCGCTGGCCGTCCGGGGTCACGGCGATGAGGCAGCGCGCCGTGCCGGGCTGTCCCTCGCGCGGGGGGGTGTTGAAGGTGACGCCGGCGGCGCGGAATTCGCGCGTGAACCGCGCGCCCAAATCGTCGCTGGCGACCTTGCCGATATAGCCGGCGGCGCCGCCGAAGCTGGAAATGCCCGTCGCCGTGTTGGCCGCCGAACCGCCGGCGGCGACCGTTGCGCTGGCAAACAGCTGCGTCAAATGATCGGCGCGCGCTGCATCGACCAGGGTCATCGCGCCCCTGCTGATCTGCTCTTGCGCCAGGAACGCGTCGGGCACCGGCTGCAGGATGTCGATGATGGCGTTGCCGACTGCGACGACGTCGTAAGTCATGGGAAAAACCTTTTGCGACGAGCGGTTTAAAGCGCGCGCGCCGCACGCTGGCAAGCATTGCCGTGACGCGATTTGCCCGCCATGGTGGCGCGCATGCGATATTTTGCGGCGATCGTTTCCGTGGCGGCGCTGAGCGCTTGTGCGAGCACACAGGCGGTCACGCCCACGCCCACGCCCACGCCCGCAGCCGCGCCGACCGCCGCCGCAGCGCCTGCGGCGGCGGCGGCAAGCCGCGGCGCCCAGCTCTTGGCGCTCGCAGGCGGCGCCAACGCACCGACGCGCGCGGATATAGAGCGACTGTTCGGCGCCGCCGACATCACCCGTCAGGACGGCGCCGGCGCGGCGCTGACCTATCGCCTCAACACGTGTGCGCTGCTGCTCATTTTCACAGCCGACGCGCATAACGTCATGCGCTTGGCCGACGCCCACCCCACTGCGCGCCAGGGCGGACAAGCTGCGCCGACGCTCGATCAATGCGCCGCCGAAGCTGAGGGGCGTCGCGGCTGAAGCTTCATCTCTTCTTGGATTTGACGCTCTTCTTGGATTTCGCGCCCGAAGGCGCGCGCGTCTTGGTCGAGCGCGATCGCCCGCGTCTTGGGCTGAAACAAGCAGATATCGACGATCGCGCAGCGCGGGCATTCGGGTTTGCGCGCCAGGCACACGTAGCGCCCGTGCAAGATCAGCCAATGATGGGCGCCGCGCAGATACTTGGGCGGCGTGATCTGCATCAGCTGCGCTTCGACCTCCGCCGGCGTCTTGGCGTCGGCCAAGCCGGTGCGATTGGCGACGCGAAACACATGCGTATCGACGGCGATCGTGTCCTCGCCGAAAACTTCCATCAGCACGACATTCGCCGTCTTGCGTCCGACCCCCGGCAGGGCCTCAAGCGCCTCGCGATCGGCCGGCACTTCGCTGTTGTGTTTTGCGATCAGCTCCTGCGAGAGTGCGATCACGTTCTTGGCCTTGTTGCGCCAGAGGCCGATGGTCTGGATGCGCTTGCCGAGCGCGGCCTCGCCGAGCTTCACCATTTTCTCCGGCGTATCGACGCGGTGAAACAAATCCTTGCGTCGCCCGATTGACGCCTTTGTCGGTCGCCTGCGCCGAGAGCACCACGGCGACCAATAATGTGTAAGGATTGACGTATTCCAGCTCGGTGCGCGGATCGGGCCGCGACCGCGCCAGCCGCGCATAAAGCTCTTCGGCTTTCGCTTTTGTCAGCCGCTTGGCCACGCTTCGCTCCCTCGTCGCCGCCTGATTGCGCCGTCATCGCCCAAGTAATTGCCGGCTGGCGAAATCGGCGTATCTTTAACGGAGATGACGCCGCGTTGGGAACGAACGCAATCGCCGCCGCCGCTTGAGGGCAAACTTTACCTCGATACGGTGCTGCGCCCGCACCGCAGCCTCAGCCTGCAAGCGTTCCGGCTGATGTTGCTGGTGGTAATTGTCGTGAACGCAGTGATCGGCGCGTTCTTCCTGGCGCGCGGCGCATTTCCGGTAACCGGCTTTTTGGGCCTCGACGTGCTGGCGCTTTGGCTGGCCTTCAAGATCAATTATCGCGCCGCCAAGGCCGAGGAGCATATTCTGCTGACGCCGTTGCAAATGCAGGTCGAGCGCAAGAGCCCGAGCGGGGCGGTTTGCTATTACGTGCTCAATCCGGTGTGGGCGAAAGCGCGCGAAGAAAAACTCGGCGTGTCGATCTGGAGCGGAGGAGGGGCGCTGCGGATCGGCGCATTCTTGGCCGCCGGACGAGCGCGCCGAGCTCGCGCGCCAAGTTGATCTGGCGCTCTACCGCGCCAAGCGCGGGGCCTAGAGCCCAAGCACGTCGCGCATGGAATAGAGGCCGGGCGGCCGGCCCGCCGCCCACAACGCCGCCGCCAGCGCGCCGTCGGCGAACAAGCCGCGATCGAGCGCCTGGTGGGAAAGCGTCAGCACCTCGCGCTCGGCGGCGAATTTGACTTCATGTTCGCCGACGATGCCGCCCCCCCGCAGCGAGGCGAAACCGATGCCGCCAGGCTTACGCGGGCCGGTGACGCCATCGTTGGGAGCCAAGCGGACGTCCTTCAGCACCTGGCCTCGCGCCCGCGCCGCGGCCTCACCCAGCATCAGCGCCGTGCCGGAAGGCGCATCGACTTTGCGCCGGTGGTGGGCTTCCGAAATCTCGATGTCCCAATCGCCGCCAAGCTTGGCGGCGGCTTCCTCGACCAATGCCGCCAGCAGATTGACCCCCAAGCTGAAATTGCCCGACTTCACGATGGCGATGCGCTTGGCGTGCTCGAAGATGCGCGCGTCTTGCTCTTCCGACAGCCCCGTCGTGCCGATGATGGCGGCGCTCACTTTCGTCCCGCCGAGCGCAGCCAACGCCGCGATGGTGGCGTCCGGCGCGGTGAAATCGATCCATACGTCGGCACTCGCCGCCGCCGCATCAGCGCCGGGGCCGCCGCGCGAGGTCGCGCCTGCGATCGAAAAGCGCTTGTCTTGGCTTGCCGCATCGATCAGCGCGCGGCCCATGCGGCCATGGGCGCCGGCGATGGCGAGAGCAAGGATCATGGCCGTGTCATGGACTGCGCCTGGCGCGCCCGCAAGTCGCCAGCGGCGGGCGTCAGCGCGTCGGCGGTTCGGTATTGGCTTCGAAGAAGCGCTTCACGCTATCAAAGAAACCTTGCGTCTGCGGGTGGCTTTCCTGGCCGCATTCCTTGGCGAATTCCTCAAGCAGCTTGCGCTGTTTCGCCGACAGATTGACCGGCGTCTCCACCACCAATTCGACATGCAGGTCGCCGCGATCGCGTGAGCGCAGTTGCGGCATGCCCTTGCCCTTCACGCGGAAGCGGCGGCCGGTCTGGGCGCCGGGCGGGATCGTGATCTTGGTGCGATCGCCCTCTATGGTCGGGATTTCCATCTCGCCCCCGAGCGCGGCTTTGCTCATCGGCGCCGGCGCGCGGCAATAGAGATCGGCGCCGTCGCGCTCGAACAATTGATGCGGCTTCACCGAGAGGAAAAGATAGAGATCGCCCGGCGGCCCGCCATGGGCGCCGCCATCGCCTTCGCCCGCAAGCCGGATGCGGGTTCCGTCTTCGACCCCGGCCGGGATCTTCACCGCCAGCGTGCGCTCCTTTTGCGTGAGCCCGCGCCCGCCGCAGGAACGGCACGGCGTCTTGATGGCCTGTCCGCGTCCGTGACAGGCAGGGCAGGTGCGCACGATCCGGAACATGCCTTGGCTCGCACGCACTTGGCCCGCGCCATTGCAGGTGTGGCAGGTTTCCAGCGGCGCGCGGCCTTCCGAACCGGTGCCGCCGCAAGGCTCGCAGGTTTGCGCGCGCGGCGCCACGATCTCGCGCTCCATGCCGCGGAAGGCTTGTTCGAGCGTGATCTCGACGTCGTAGCGCAGATCGGCGCCCCGCTCGGGGCCGTTGCGCGGCCCGCGTCCGGCGCCGCGCGCGAACATGTCTTCAAAACCGCCGCCGAAGATCTCGTTGAAGATGTCGGAGAAGTCGGCGAAGCCCGCGGCGCCCGGCCCAAAGCCTGGGCCGCCGCCGGCCCCGTTTTGGAACGCGGCTTTGCCGTAGCGATCGTAGGCGGCGCGCTTTTGCGGATCGGAAAGCACCGAATAGGCCTCGCCGATTTCCTTGAACCGCTCCTCGGAGACTTTGCATCCGGGATTTTGGTCCGGGTGCAATTTCATCGCCAGCTTGCGGAACGCCGACTTGATGGCGGCTTGGTCCGCATCGCGCGCAACGCCCAGGATCTCGTAATAGTCCTGACTGGTGGTGGTCATGGTGCGCTTACCCGCCGAACCTGCGCATCACCGACCTCAGGCGCTCTTCTTGTTGTTGCCGTCGACTTCTTCGAAGTCGGCGTCCACCACGCCTTCCTGGTTTTGCTGGCCGCCGGCGCCGGCCTCGCCGCCCGCGCCAGGCTGGCCCGCGCCGCCATAGAGCGCCTCGCCGATCTTCATCGACGCTTGCACCAGGGCTTGCGTCTTCGCCGCGATCTCGGCGGTGTTGTCGGTGGGGAGCGCGGTCTTCAGCGCAGCAATCGCGCCTTCGATGTTTGACTTGTCGCTGGCCGGGATCTTGTCGCCGTTTTCCTGCAGCTGCTTCTCGATCTGGTGGACAAGAGCCTCGCCCTGATTTTTGGCCTCGGCCAGTTCACGCCGCGATTTGTCCTCGCCGGCGTGCTCCTCGGCTTCCTTGACCATCTTCTGGATGTCGGCCTCCGACAGTCCGCCCGACGGCTGAATCTGCATCTTCTGTTCTTTATTGGTGGCCTTGTCCTTGGCGCTGACCGCAACAATGCCGTTGGCGTCGATATCGAAGGTGACTTCGATCTGCGGCATGCCGCGCGGAGCAGGGGGAATGCCCACAAGATCGAACTGCCCGAGCGGACGGTTGTCCGCCGCCATTTCGCGCTCGCCCTGGAAGACGCGGATGGTGACGGCGTTCTGATTGTCTTCCGCGGTCGAGAAGATCTGGCCCTTCTTGGTCGGGATCGTGGTGTTGCGTTCGATCAGGCGCGTGAAGACGCCGCCGAGCGTTTCGATGCCGAGTGAAAGCGGCGTCACGTCCAAGCAGCACGACATTCTTCACGTCGCCCTGCAGCACGCCGGCTTGGATCGCCGCGCCCACCGCCACGACTTCATCGGGGTTGACGCCCTTGTGCGGTTCGCGGCCGAAGAATTCCTTCACCACCTGCTGGATCTTCGGCATGCGCGTCATGCCGCCGACCAGCACCACTTCCTTGATGTCGCTTGGCGACAGCCCGGCGTCCTTGAGCGCGGCCTTGCACGGGCCGATGGTCTTTTGCACGCAGGTCGTCGACCAGACTTTCGAACTTGGCGCGGGTCAGCTTCATATTGAGGTGAAGCGGATTTCTGTTCGCATCCATCGAGATGAATGGGATCGAGACGTCGAATTCGGTGCGGCTCGACAATTCCTTCTTCGCCTGCTCGGCCACTTCCTTCAGCCGCTGCAGCGCCAGCTTGTCCTGGCGGAGGTCGACGCCGTTTTGCTTTTTGAACTCGTCGGCCAGGTAATTGAGAATGCGAATGTCGAAGTCTTCGCCGCCGAGGAAGGTGTCGCCGTTGGTCGAGCGCACTTCGAAGACGCCGTCGCCGATTTCGAGGATCGAGATGTCGAAGGTGCCGCCGCCGAGGTCGTAGACGGCGATGGTCTTGCTTCTGGGTCTTGTCGAGGCCATAGGCGAGCGCGGCGGCGGTCGGTTCGTTGATGATGCGCAGCACTTCAAGGCCGGCGATGCGGCCGGCGTCCTTGGTGGCCTGGCGCTGGGCGTCGTTGAAATAGGCGGGCACCGTGATGACGGCCTGAGTGACCGTCTCACCCAGATAATCCTCGGCCGTCTGCTTCATCTTCTGCAGCACAAAGGCGGAGATTTCCGACGGCGCGTATTGCTTGTCGCGGCCTTGGATCCATGCGTCGCCATTCGGGGCGCGCACGATTTTGTAGGGGACGAGCTCGATGTCCTTCTTGGTGATCGGATCGTCGAACGAGCGGCCGATCAGGCGCTTCACGGCGTAATAAGTGTGTGTCGGGTTGGTGATGGCTTGGCGCGCGGCCTGGATGCCGATCAGGCGCTCGCCGTTCTCGGTGAAGGCGACGACAGAGGGCGTGGTGTTCGATCCTTCGGCGTTGACGATCACCTTGGGCTGGCCGCCTTCCATCACCGCGACGCACGAATTGGTCGTGCCCAAATCAATACCGATGACCTTGCCCATCTTAACGTCCTCGTCCTTTCACAGCGGCGCGGCCTTTCTTAGGGGACCCATTTCCTGGCGTCCTGAAAGCGCGCGTCCCGACACTCATGTTCAAACCGGATTAACGGCCTAGCGCCCCCGCTCAAGCAACCGGACCGTCATGTTTCGGTTCATGTGGTGTATCGCCTAGCGCGTGCAAGGCTTTTGGGACTGGTATCCGCATTCGTCGCAGGGGAAATATCGATCTCCGCCAAAGCCGCGGAACAAAAAAGAAACCGAATAGGTGGAGAGCCGATCGCGGCATGGTTCAAGCCAGCACCGACCTCGAAGGCTTCCGGCTCTGGCCCGGCCTGCTCGGCCGCGCCGAACAGGAAGACCTGCGCGACGCGGTTTTCGCGCGCTTCAGGGCGGGGCCGCTTTACGTGCCGCGGATGCCGAAATCCGGCCAGCCGATGCGCGTGCGAATGACCAATTTCGGTCCGCTCGGCTGGGTCACCGACAAGGAAAACGGCTACCGTTACCAGCCCACCCATCCCGATACCGGCAAATCCTGGCCCGACATGCCCGCGCGCGTGCTCGAATTGTGGGACGAATTCGCCGCCTATCCCGCGCCCCCGCAGGCATGCCTCGTCAATCTCTATGAGAGCGATGCGCGCATGGGGCTGCATATCGACGCCGACGAAGAGGCCTGGGACGCCCCGGTGCTCTCGATCTCCTTGGGCGACACCGCGCTCTTTCGCATCGGCGGCGCGGTGCGCTCCGATCCGCACCCGCAGCGTGCGGCTCGCCTCCGGCGATGTTTGCCTGCTCGCCGGCGCCTCGCGGCGTTTCTATCATGGCGTCGATCGCATTCTGCCGGGAACCTCCCGCCTGCTTCCCAAAGGCGGGAGGATCAATCTCACGGTGCGGCGGGTGACGCCGCCCTGAGGGCGCGGCGGGCGCTGGGTTCTGCGCGTCATGATGCATGACGACGAAATCCGGATGCCATCCTGGCGGCGGCCCGCCTGGACCCATCGGAATGTCGCCCAGCGCCATGTGATGGGCCTTCCAGACCATCGCCATGTGGATGCGGTCATAGCCCGAGGGTGATCGTAGAAGAACCATTCCTCGAACGGCGAGGGCTCCATCTTGCGATACTCGGACAGGAGCAGCGCCGATTCCGCAAAGCCGTCCGGCTCCCGCGCCGCGTTCAGGCCGAACATGTCGGCCTGATGCTCGTGGAAGCGGATGATGTTGTTCTGGATCGGCGTGGCGATCAGGAACAGGAAGCCGATGATCGAGAAGAGCAGCGGCATGCCCGCCGGGATCCGCAGACGTCGCGAATGCCCCATCGCTCGCCGGCGCTCAGCCGATTGAACAAGATATTCGCCGAGCGCAAACACGATCGCGAAGCAGCAGCGTGAACATCACCAGGAGCGAGACGCTGTGGTCGAGCACGTAATGGCCGATCTCGTGGCCCAGCACGGCGCGCACGCCGCCGGGCGTTTCGCGATTGATCAGATTGTCCGCCATCGAGATGCGCGTGGTGCCGAGGAAGCCCGAGACGTTTGCCGTTACGCGATTGGACTGCCGCGAAACATCGAAGACGTAGACGTTGTCCGCGGGCACGCCGTTGGCCTGCGCCATCTGCACCACGCTTTCGCTGCAGCGGGCTCTCCGCCATCGGCGTATAGTGATTGAACATCGGCGCAGATATAACCGGGTACGATCATGCTGGTGAACGCGACGAAGCAGATCGTCGCGAGCGTGCCCCAAATCCACCATGTCCTCTTTGTCACCGCGATGATGAGATAGAGGACGGAGATCGCGATTGCGCAGACCACCAGCCCGATGCCGTACTGCCTTGCAAATATTCGCCGAACCACTGGCCGAAATTTTGCGTCGCCAATCCGTATTCATGCTCGCGAACGAAGCCGGCCCAATAATCCCACGGGAAACGTCAGCAGCGCCGTCACGATCGAATAGACGAGCACGAAGCCAATGCGCGACGAAGAAGTAGATCTTCACGGAGTTCTCCAGCCATTCGCGTAGCCTTCTGGCGAAGCCGAAGCTGGAGAAACAGGAAGGCGACGACGAAACCGATGATCGGACCGACGAACTGAATCCAATAGCCGCCCTCGAATATGAGTTCGACCGCCGCACCGCGGCCTGATCCATCGTGTTCAGCCATTCGCGCGTGGCCTGATCTGGATCGAACGGCAGCGCGCTCGCGCATGCGCGGCGTGGCGGCGGTCGGCGTGTTCGGCGGCGGTTTGCGCGAAAGCAGGGCCTGCGATCGCAGTTAGCGCGGCGAGCGCGCACCATCCCAATAGACGCATCGTGATTTCCCCTCGTCCTGGCTCGCCGCCAGACTGCTCCGCCCCATATGGCTGGGCAAGGGGATGCGCGCCCGAACGGTCGCGCTGGATGCGACGGAGGACGACCCATGCGCCTGGATACGCCCTACGGAAACATCGAGCCTTCGCGCCGCACCATCGCGGCGTCCTTGTTTTTCGCGGGTTATGCTGCGGCTGCGCTGTCGGCGGAGGCCGAACCGATCGTCACGCCGAGCGATGGGCTCCTCGTCGAAGAAATCCACATCCGCGGCGCGGGCAACTACAATCTGCCCGCCTATGTCGCGCGCCCCGAAGGGCAGGGGCGTCATCCGGCCGTCATCGTCGTCAACGAGGTGTTCGGCATCCACGACTACATCAAGGACACTTGCCGCCGTTTCGCGCGCGCCGGCTTCGTCGCCATCGCGCCGGACTATTTCGATCGCGCCGGCGATCCCGCGCCGCTCACCGACATGAACGCCATCCGCCAGATCGTGCAGACCGCGCACTACGAGCAAGTGATGGGCGACACCGGCGGCGCCATTCATTGGCTGAAGGCGCCAGCCTTTCGTGCAGCGCAACGCGCTCGGCATCACCGGCTTCTGCTGGGGCGGCGGCGTCGTCTGGATGGCGGCGGCGCGCTTTCCGCAACATTAACGCCGGCCGTCGCCTGGTACGGGCCGCTGCTGCGCCCGCAACGCCGACCGGCTTCGGCTACGAAGCGCATCGTCCGTATCCGATCGACATCGCCGCGACGTTGCGCACGCCCGTGCTCGGCCTCTATGGCGCCCTCGACCAAGGCATCAGCCAAGACGCCGTCACCCAAATGCGCGCCGCGCTCAACGCCCATGGCGATCCGTCGCATTCGGAAATCGTCGTTTATCCCGACGCCCAGCACGGCTTTCACGCCGATTATCGCAGCTCCTACAATCAGCACGACGCGCAAGACGGCTGGACGCGTTTGCTCGCGTGGTTCCATTCACACGGCGTCGGATGAGGCGCCGCGCGTTGCCAAAAACGCGTTCTTGCGGTATCAAATCGGCGTCGCGCCAAAACTCGGCGCGGCTTTCCGATCTCCGTTTTCCTCCCGCGCGCACGTTTGACGCTGCGCCAACGCGCGCGCTCATTAAGACCAGATCGGCTCCTCGCAAACGGCCTCGGCCGAAAGGACATTGACATGCGCTATCGCAAACTCGGCCGCACCGGCCTCACGGTTTCTGAAATTTGCCTCGGCACCATGACCTTTGGCGGCGACGGCTTCTGGAAAGTCATCGGCGCGCTGCCGCAGGCGGAGGTCAACGCGCTGGTGAAAAGCGCCTTCGACAAAGGCGTAAACTTCATCGACACCGCCGACGTCTATTCCAACGGCCTCTCCGGAGCAGGTGACAGGGCAGGCGATCAAGACGCTGCCGCGCGACGAATTGGTCATCGCCACCAAAGTGTTCGGCCGCATGGGCGCCTACGGGACCGGCGAGCAAACGCCGGAAGCGCAGCGCCGCTACAACAACGCCAATCTCTGGGGCCTTTCGCGCAAGCACATCTTCGACTCCATCGACGCCAGCTTGAAGCGGCTCGATGTCGATTATGTCGATCTCTATCAAGTGCACTCCTTCGATCCGCTGACGCCGCTCGAAGAAACGCTGGAAGCGCTCGACGACGTCGTCGCCAGCGGCAAGGCGCGCTACATCGGCCTTTGCAACTACGCGGCTTGGCAGATCGCCAAGGCGCTGGGCGTCTCGGCGCGCAAGCAGATCGCCCGCTTCGAATCGCTGCAGATGTATTATTCCATCGCCGGGCGCGATCTCGAACGCGAAGTCGTGCCGCTGGCGAAGGACGAGCAGCTCGCCATCCTGCCGTGGAGCCCGCTCGCCGGCGGCTTCCTCTCCGGCAAATATACACGCAACGGCGCGCCGACCGAAGGCGCGCGCCGCGTCGCCTTCGACTTCCCTCCCGTCGATAAGGAGAAGGCCTACGACATCATCGATGTGATGAAAGAGCTGGGCGATGCGCGCAAAGTCTCGGTGGCGCAGATCGCGCTCTCGTGGCTTCTTGCACCAAAAGCACGTCACCAGCGTCATCATCGGCGCCAAGAACGAGCAGCAGCTCGCCGACAATCTCGCCGCGACGAATGTTGAATTGTCGAGCGATGATCTGAAGAAGCTCGACGAAGTGTCGAAGCTAAAGCCCGAATATCCAGGCTGGATGCTGCAGCGCCAAGGCGGCGAGCGGCTGAGCAGTCTCTCGTGAGCCGCAAACGAAAAATGCGGCGGCGCGCTTGTCCAGCGCCGCCGCCGCGTGCGTCCCGCCTTGAGAGAGCCTACTGACGCACGATCGAGACTTTGTACGAGCCGGTTGAGCCGCCAAGTCCGCTCGCCTGGATGAAGTAAGAGCCGGCCTCGGTGGCGTGAAGCGCAACCGCGCATTGCGGCCCTGGCCGCCATCGTCATCGGCCGCGACCCGTTCGCCATCGCTGTTGAGAATGGCGAGGTAGGGGTCGCCCAAGCGGATTGTCGCCAAGAGCCGCGACCTCGATCAGATAATGCGCGCCAGCTTTCGAGATCGACGCGATAATCGTCGAGATCGCCGGCGATTTCGATGGCGCTGACGCGATCGTCGCCATTGGCGGCGTCGAGCGTTTCATCGGTGCCGGAATTGCCGGGCACATCGGTGTCGCTGCGGTCGATGTGTAGCGGCCCTTGCCTGGCGTGGTTGAACGAAGAAACCGCCGCGTAATACTGGCCGCCCGTCACCGACGTGAAGCTCAGATACGCATTCACGCCTGTGCCGCCGTCATCGTCAGTGGCGACTTGGTGGCCCTCCGCATCGTAGAGCGTCAGCACCGGATCGGCGAGCGGATCGGGATCGCGCGCCCTGCACGTTGAAGCGATAGGGGCGGCCCTCGACGAGAGTGATCGCGAACCAATCGGCGTCGCCATCGGCTGTTGATGACGCCGGAGCGGCCTTCGCCATTCGGCTTCCATCTGCTCGGCGCCGTCGGCGGAGTCGCCGATTTCGCCGGCTGGTCAGCGTGATGGCGTAGCGGCCTTGCGCTTCTTCGCTGAAGCCGCGCACTTCGAGATAGTACGCGCCCGCCGCCGGCGCGACGAACTCGAGCCAGGAATTGAGGCCCGCGCCGCCGTCATCGTCGCGCGCGAGTTCGGCGCCGTCCGGTCCGTGCATAACGATCAGCGGATCTTCGCAGCGCGCCGGCGCCTTCGGCCGCATTGACGGCGATGCGCATGCCTTGGCCTTTGGCCAGATTGATCCTGTACCAATCCTGATCGCCGGCCGGCGCGATCGCGCCCTCGCGTGAATCGCCATCCGCGCTCAGCACTGCATCGGTGGTCGCGTCGGCGGGAATGTCGCCGGCCGCCGACGGCCAGCGTGTAGCCGCCGGTCGGCGGTCTGATCGAACGCCTGCGCATCGAGATAATAGGCCCCGGTCGAAGGCGCGGTGAACTCGAGATACGAGTTGAAACCTTCGCCGCCGTCATCGTCCATCGCGACTTCCGCGCCGCGGCTGTCGCGGATGCGCAGCAGCGGATCGGCGAGCGCATGATCGCCGCCGCCATTCAGCGAGAAGCGATAGGATTGACCCTGCTCGAGCCGCACGCGATACCAATCATGATCGCCCGGATAATCCAGCGAGCCGTTGCACATGTCCGCCGAGATCGACGCGGCCGCGGGTGCCGGCGTCGGCGCTGGCGTCGTCGGGCGGCAGCGTCGTCGCGGCGATGTTGAGCGTGTACGCGCCCGCGCCCTGATCGCCGTAGGATTGCGCTGCAACGAATACATCGCCGCTGCGCGAGGGGACGAAGTTCAGCGACGAATTGAGGCTGCCTTCGCTGTCGTCGTTGGAGGCGATTTCGTTGCCGCGTGAATCGAGCACGCGCAGCAGGGGATCGGCCAGCGGGATTGGCGGCGCCTTGCGTCGCCGGCCAGCGTGATCGTGTACATCTGGCCGGTGCGCGCGCTGAAGCGATACCAATCGACGTCGCCGGGATAGTCGAGCGAGCCGTTCGCCGGTGCGCCGGCATTGATCCGCGCGCGGGTGCTGGCGTCGTTGCCGACCGCGTCCGGCGGCAGCACGGTCGCAGTCACGCTCAAATGATAAGGGCCGGTCGCGGTGTCGTTGAATGACTTGGCTTCGACGAACACATCGCCGGTCTGCGCACGGCACATAGTCCAGCGCTGAATTGAGCGAGCCATTGGTGTCGTCGTTGAAGGCAAGTTGGTCGCCCGTCGCCGCCATAGATCGTCGAGCGTGGTGTCGATGGCTGCGCGGCAGCGCCGCCGGCGACGCCATCCAGCGTTATGTGATAGCTTTGGCCGCGCTCGACATGCAGGCGATACCAATCGCTGTCGCCCGCCGGCGAGATCTCTCCCTCGATGGCGGCGCCCGCGGTCAGCTGCGCCTGTGTGCTCGCATCGCCGGGCGGATCACGATCCTGAGCCGATACCGCCGGCGCAAATCCCAACGCCATCAGCGCAGCACTGGCCACGCTGATCCAAAGCTTTCCACGCATTGTCCACTTCTCCCCTCGTGTCCGCGGGCCGCACCAAAGCACGGCGACCCAAGTGCGTCGCCAGGATTAACTATCGTTCATTGTGGCGGAAAGGCTGAAAACAGGCGGAACGACGGCGCTCGCGCGCAAACGCGCAAACCGTTGCAATAAAAGCGGATAGCTGAGCGCTTTGGCGACGCCGCGGCGCCTCTGACAAGATCAGACCTTGATGTCGATGCTCGGCGTTTTCGGCGCCGCGTCCGGAGGAAACCGCCACCATCGCCGCCCGCAGCGTCCGCTCGCCCAGCACGTAGCCGGGCTGCATGACCTCGGCGACCGTGTTGGCCGGCTGCTCGGAGGGAATGTGGGCGATGGCCTGATGGATCTTCGGATCGAACGCTTCGCCCTTCGCGCCGACGCGCTTAAGACCGTGGCGCGCGAACGCGTCGAGCAAAGCGCGCTCGGTCAGTTCCACGCCCGGTCAGCAGATTGCGGAAGCCTTCGTCGCACATCGTCGCGCGGCGCGGCTTGCAAAGCGCGCGACAAGCGTGTCCGCCACCGGCAACAAATCCGCCGCGAAGCGGTCAATCGCATAAGTGCGCGCGTCCGCCGCCTGCCGCTCGGCGCGGCGGCGGGTGTTCTCGACTTCCGCAAGCGCGCGCAGCAATTCGTCGCGCGCCTTCGCCAGCTCGGCCTCGAAAGGCGAAGCATCGGCTTGGGGTTCACCGGCCGGTTCCGGCGTTTCCGTCTGCGCATTCCCTTCGTTCGTCATTCCCGTTCCTCAGCGTTCATTTCGCCCGTCGAGCACGCGGCCGACGATGCGAGCAGTATAGTCCACCACCGGGATTACCCGGGCATAGTTCAAGCCGGGTAGGGCCGATCACGCCCAGCGCACCGACCACCCGGCGTTCGGCATTCATATAGGGCGCAACGATCAAGCTCGACCCCGAGAGCGAAAAAAGCGGGTTTTCCGAGCCGATAAACACCCGCACCGCGTCCCCGGCCTTGGCGAGGTCCAGCACCTGGATGAGTTCCCTGGTCTTTTCCAGATCGTCGAACAGACGCCGCGCCCGCTCAAGATCGGCCACCGCCTCGGCGTCCTGCAGCAAATTGGCGCGCCCGCGCACGATCAACGCCCGTCCCATGGTGGGATCTTCGCCCGACCATTCCACCAGCCCGCTTTCGATGAGCTTCGCGGCCGCTTGATCCAGCGCCGCCCGATCGCGCGCCAGCATATCGCCGGCGTCCGCGCGCGCTTCACCCAGGGTCTTGCCCTTAAACCGCGCGTTCAAATAGTTCGCCGCTTCCATAAGCGTGCTCGGCGGCAAATCCGGCGGCGTCGCGATCAGCCGGTTTTCGACCTGGTTGTCCTCGAACACCAAAACCAGGAGCGCCTGCCCGGGCGCAATCGCGACGATCTCCGCATGCCGCACCGGCGCGTCGCGTTCCGGCGTCATGACCAGGCCCGCGCCCCCCGCCAGCCCCGACAGCAGTTCCGACGCCGCGCCCATGACGTCCTGCGGATTGCCGCCCGCACGCGCGATGCGATCGTCGATCTCGCGCTTTTCCTGCTCCGGCACATCGCCAAGCTGCAGCAGGCTGTCGACGAAGAAGCGCAAACCGGCCTGGGTCGGACGCCGCCCCGCCATGGCATGGGGCGCGTCGATCAGCCCAAGCGCGGTCAAGTCCGCCATGGTGTTGCGGATTGAGGCCGGCGACAGCGAAACGCCGCCCAGCTTCGAAAGCGTGCGCGATCCCACCGGCTCGCCGGTGGTCAGATACGATTCGACGATCTCGCGGAAAATCTCGCGCGCCCGCGCGTCGAGCGTCGACAGATCGGCGGAAGAGGGCGGCTGCGCCATGGCCGGATAGGTAGCGAACGCGCGCCCGCGCGCAAGCGAGAGTGGACGTTGCGGCGCCGATGCGCCATGAGCAGCGCATTCAAACGAAAGGCAGACGATGCGTCCCTCCGGCCGAGCGCCCGACCAATTGCGTGAAATCTCCCTGGAAACGGCGGTTTCGCGCTACGCCGAGGGCTCGTGCCTGGCCAAATTCGGGCAAACGCATGTGCTGTGCACCGCCAGCGTCGAGCAGGGCGTGCCGGGCTGGCTCAAGGGCCAAGGCCGCGGCTGGGTCACCGGCGAATACGGCATGCTGCCGCGCGCCACCCATACGCGCGGCCGCCGCGAAGCCGCGCAAGGCAAGCAATCGGGCCGCACGCAGGAGATCCAGCGCCTGATCGGCCGCTCGCTGCGCTCGGTCGTCGATCTCAAGGCGCTGGGCGATCGCACCATCACGCTCGATTGCGACGTCATCCAAGCCGACGGCGGCACGCGCACCGCCGCCATCACCGGCGCCTGGGTCGCGCTTGCGCCGGGCGTGCAAGTACCTGATCGAGGAGAAAGTGCTGAAGGAGAACCCGGTCAGCGGCCAAGTCGCGGCGATTTCCTGCGGGGTGTTTGAAGGAACGCCGGTGCTCGATCTCGACTATGCTGAAGATTCCAACGCCGAAGCCGACGCCAATTTCGTGCTCTCCGGCGACGGGCGGATCATCGAACTGCAAGCCACAGGCGAACAACGCCCGTTCAGCGACGCCGAATTCGCCGAACTGATGCGTCTGGCCAAACACGGTTGCGGCCAGCTCTTCGAGGCGCAACGGCGCGCGGCGAACTGACGAGAAGCCAAAGCCAGGCCGAAGCGCATCGCCGCCGGCGCCGCGCGCGTTTGCGTTTTCGGCGCCCTTATCATCGGGCGCATGCTTCGTCCCATACCTTGTGAGCCGCTAAGCGACGAGCGGGGGCCAAAAGCGCGACCAAACAATGCGCCTCACGCGCGATGGCTCTGGCGAGCGGCAAGCGCGCTGATAGAACGCCCAGACAAAACCCTGGAGACGTTCCTCTAGGCGGCGCTGGGCCGCACCAAGAATTGGGGTGGATCCGATGCATGCTTCCCGTCGCGCGTTCATGGCAACAGCCGCAGCTGCCGGCGTTCTCGGCCGGCGCGCCTGGTCTCGCGCAGGCGCAAGCGGCAAGCGATGCGCAGCTCGCCGCACTGCTCAACGCCTTCGCCGACGAGATGATCAACGCATTCGCCCGAAACCGCCACCGGCCTCGGCCTCGACAAAGACACGCGCGCCGATCTGAAGAGCAAGCTCTCTGACGTTTCGCGCGGCTCGCTCGCGACCGACCAGCGCTCGTGTCTACGCGATGCTGCGCCGCATGTGGGCCATCGATCCCGCGAGCTTGAGCCCGCCGTGAACGCACCCGCTACGAAGCGGTGCAATACGCGCTGCGCCTTGGCGCGCAAGGCGGCGACTTCCACTACGGCGACAACACCTTCAAATCCGCGATGGGCGAGAGCGCAACGCCCTATGTCGTCAGCCAGCAAACCGGCGCGCTGGTCGGCATCCCGGAATTCCTCAACTCGCAACACAAGATCGAAACCCGCGCCGATTGCGAAGCCTATCTCGCGCGTCTCGACGCTTTCGCGCGCCAGCTCGATCAGGAAACCGAGCGCGTCCGCTACGACATGGGCCATGGCGTCATCGCGCCGGACTTCATCCTCGACACGACGCTCACCCAAGCACGCGGCTTTCCGCGCCACGGCCGCCGGCGAAACCGGCATGGTGCATTCGCTCGCGACCCGCGCGGCCGACAAGCATATCGACGGCGACTGGGCCGGCGCGCGCCGAGCGCATCGTGACCGGGCGCATCTATCCCGCCGTCGAACGCCAGATCGCCGCGCTCAACGAAGCCGCCGATCACGCCGGCCACGACGCCGGCGTCTGGAAGCTGCCGCATGGCGAGACGTATTATTCCTGGCTGCTGCGCGTCGGCACCTCGACCAATCTCACCGCCGACGAAATCCACACCATGGGCCTCGAGCAGGGACGCGAGATCGACGAGCGCATGGATCAGATCCTGCGCCGCCAGGGCCTCACCCACGGCAGCGTCGGCGAACGAATGAGCGCCGCGACCCGCGATCGCCGCTTCCTCAAGCCGAACACCGACGCCGGGCGCGCCGAAATCATCTCCTATCTCGAAGGCCGCATCGCCGCTGTGCGACCGCTGTTGCCGCGCCTGTCGCACATGAATCTGCGCGCGCCCGTGGAAGTGCGTCGCGTGCCGGTGAACATCCAGAACGGCGCGGGTCTGGGCTACATGAATTTCGCTTCGCTCGATGGCTCGCGCCCGGCGATCTATTACATCAATCTCAAAGACACCGCGCTTTGGCCAATCTGGACGCTGCCGACGCTGACCGCGCACGAGACGATCCCCGGCCACGCCTGGCAAGGCGCCTATCTGGCCGAGCATCACGACGAAATTCCGCTGATCATGTCGCTGATGGGCTTTAACGCCTTTGTCGAAGGCTGGGCGCTTTACGCCGAACAATTGGTCGACGAGCTCGGCTATTACGACAGCGATCCCTGGGGCCGCTTGGGCTATTTGCAAGCGCAACGCTTCCGCGCCGCGCGCCTGGTCGTCGACACCGGCCTGCACGCCAAGCGCTGGTCGCGCGAGCAGGCGATCCAATCGCTTATCGATCAAACCGGACGCGCGGAGGGCGCGGCGCAAAGCGAAATCGACCGTTATACGTCGACGCCGGGCCAAGCCTGCGGCTACAAGGTCGGCCATACCGAGATTTTGCGCCTGCGCGAACGCGCGCGCACCGAACTCGGCGCCGCTTCGATCTTCGCGATTTCAATGACACCATCGTGCAGACCGGGGGCATACCGCTGACGGTGCTGGCCGACGCGATCGACCGTTATATTGCAAGCAAGAGCGGCGGCTGATTATTCCGCCGCCTGATCGGCGGCTTCATCGGCGCTTTCATCGTCGGCGCTTGGCTCGTAGCCCAACAATTCGCCCGGCTGGCAATTGAGCACGCGGCAAAGCGCGTTGAGCGTCGAGAACCGGATCGCCTTGGCCTTGCCGGTCTTCAGGATCGACAAGTTCGCCAGCGTCACGCCGACGCGTTCGCTCAAATCGGTCAGCGACATGCGCCGTTCGAGCAGGATGCGATCGAGAGTGACGCGGATCGCCATCAGATCGTCAGCTCCTGCTCGGCCTTCATGCGCGCGCCTTCGCGGAACACCTCAGCCAACACGACCAGAATGAGGATCGACGCCCAGGTGCTCAGATTGACGCTGAGCTTCATGTTCATTTGCTGCGCCAGCGGCCCGCCGAAATTGGCGAGCAGGAAGCCCGTCAGCCCCAACAAGCAGATAGCGCGCCACTTCGATGCCGATCATGGTCATCCAGATTGCGCGCAGATGCGTGGCGTTTTCCTTCGCGAACGGTTGGCCAGAGCAGAAGCTGTCGAACAGTTTTCGCAGCCGCCACACGATCATCAACCCGCCGCCGATGACCACCGCGCCAACCAGGAAGGCCGGCACAATCACAAGCCAGCTGAGCGTGCCGGCCGGGGTGACGATGACATTGTCATCGATGCTGATGTGAGTGTCGGGCCCAAACAGGGGGCTGAGATTGACGATGCCTGCCGCGTGCAGGCCGTAGGCGATGGCCACCGCCACGAGCGCAACGGCGCTCACCCAGAGCACGGCCCACGCGATCACGAGGCCGATCCGGATGATCTCAGCGATGGAGCCTTTGCCGAGCGCGCGCATGGGGCCATATCCGCTAATCCGGCGCGATCCTCGCCGGATTTTATTGAAAAACGATATAGACCGCTTCCGAGCGCCGTCAAACAAGTGTCACGCGAAATCCAATGACCCAAATCCCCGGCCGCATCGTCGTCGCCAGCCACAATTCCGGAAAGGTGCGCGAGATCGGCGAGCTTCTGGCGTCCGCTCGGGGTCGAGGCGATCTCGGCGGCTTCGCTGGCTCTGCCGGAGCCGGAAGAGACGGAGACGACCTTCGCCGGCAACGCCGAACTGAAAGCGCGCGCCGCGGCGCGACGCCTCAGGCCTGCCGGCGCTCGCCGACGATTCAGGCCTTGAAGTCTTCGCCCTCGATGGCGCTCCCGGCGTCTACTCGGCGCGCTGGGCTGGGCCGAACAAGGATTTCACTCTCGCCATGGCGCGCGTCGGGCGCGAACTGGAAGCGCGCGGCGCCGGCGATCGCGCCGCGCGCTTCGTCTGCGTGCTTGCGCTGGCGCAGCCGAACGGCGCGGTCGAAAGCTTCGAAGGCGAGGCGCGCGGCGCCATCGTCTGGCCTGCGCGCGGCGAGAAGGGCTTCGGCTACGACCCGATCTTCGTGCCCGAAGGTCACGTCAAAACCTTCGCCGAGATGTCGCCAGAGGAAAAATTGCCGCTCACGCACCGCGCGCGCGCGTTCGAGAAATTGCTCGCGGCGCTTAAATGAGCGGCTTTGGCATTTATGTGCACTGGCCTTATTGCGCCGCCATCTGCCCTTATTGCGACTTCAACGTCTATCGCGCGCGCGGCGCCGACAACGCAGCTTTGATCGCCGCCATTGAAGCCGATCTCGCCGCCCACGCCGAACGGTTCGGCAAGCGCACGGCGCAAAGCCTGTTCTTTGGCGGCGGCACCCCTTCCTTGCTGGGCGGCGCAGAGATCGCGCGGCTGATCGACGCCGCCTCGCGCGCCTTCGTGCTCGCCGCCGATTGCGAAATCACGCTGGAGGCCAATCCCGAGGACGCCAAGCTGCTCGAGGAGCAAGCCGCCGCCGGCATCAATCGCTTTTCGATCGGCGCGCAGGCGCTTGACGACGCCGCATTGAAAGCGCTCGGCCGCAAACACGACGCCGCGACCGCGATCCATGCGGTCGAAATTGCGGCGGCGACTTGGCGCGCGCGTGTCGCTCGATCTCATCTATGCGCGGGAAGGGCAGAGCGTGGAGGCCTGGCGCGAGGAGTTGAAACGCGCGCTGTCGCTGCCGATCGAGCACCTCTCGCTCTATCAGCTGACCATCGAAGCCGGCACGGCGTTTGCGCGCCGCGTCTCTCGAGGCCAGCTGACGCCGCCGGACGCGGAAGCGGCGGCCGCGCTCTACGAAGCCACCCAAGAGATCTGCGACGGCGCCGGACTTCCAGCCTACGAGATCTCCAATCACGCGCGCGACGCGGCCGCGCGCGCCCAGCACAATCTCATCTACTGGCGAAGCGGCGAGTGGGCCGGGGTCGGCCCCGGCGCGCATGGCCGCATGAATTGCGACGGCAAGCGCTTGGCGCTTGAAGCACAGCGCCGGCCCGCCGACTATATCGACGCCGTCAACGAACATGGCGTCGGCTGGCTCGGCGACGCCGAACTCACGGCCGAGGAGCAAGCCGACGAAATGCTGATCATGGGCATTCGCATTGAGGAGGGCGTGGAGCTGGCGCCGCTTGAGCGGCTGCGCGGGCGCCCGCTCAACCGCGACGCGCTCCGCTGGCTCGCCGACCAGGGGCTTGTCGCCAGCGACGACACGCGACTGCGGCTGACGCCGAGCGGGCGGGTGCTGGCGAACAAGATCGCCGCGGAACTGGCCTAGCCGCTCGCATTGGCGAAGCGGCGCGGCGCGGGATCGAGCACGCCAACCGTCGTTGGCGCGCACTTCCATGATCGCCAGGCCGCGCTCGATCGAGCCATCGGCATCAAAGCGGAAGAGGCCGTCGGATCCCGCAAAGCCTTCGCGGTTCTCGATCGCCCCGCGCCCGAAGCCTTGCGGCCCGCCGCTGCGGGCGAGCAGGGTGGCGAGCGCCACCGCGTCATAGCCCAAGCTCGCCAGCCGCGCCGGCTGGGCGTTGAACACGGACGCATAGCGCGCCTCGAAATCCGTGCGCGCGCTCGGATCGGGTGAGACATACCAGCCGCCAGCCAAGGTCGGCTCACGCATGGCGTCGCCGAGCCAAGCGCTCGTGCCCATGAATTTCACGTGCTGCGGATCGATGCCGCCTTGCACCAACGCCACGCTGACGGCGCGCAGCGGCGAGCCGCTATCGGCGATCAGCACCGCCTGCACCGGCGTCGCCTGCAACGCCGTCGCCAGCGCACGCGCCGACGCCGTCGCATCCGCATCGGTGCGATTATAAAGCATCGATTGGGCGACGGTGATGCCATTGCGCTGCGCTTCCGCCTGCAAGGCTTGCTGCACGCGACGCCCGTATTCGTTCGACGGCGCGATCAGCGCGACGGTGCGGATATTCCGGCTCGCCGCGAATTGTGCGAGGCGCGCAATCTCGTCTTCGAGCTGGAAGCTCAAGAGATAGACGCCATTGCCGGCGATGGAGCGGTCGGACGAGAAGCCGATCACCGGAATGTTCTGGCCGCGCGCGGCGAGACCCGCGCCCTGCGACGCCTTCGCGCAGCACCGGGCCGATAATGATGTCGGCGCCGTCACGCACGAGCGCGCTCGCCGCCGCTTGCGCGGAAGCCTGATCCGAGCCGGCATCGCGCGGGATCAAGAGCGTGTTCTCGTCGCCATGATCGAAAAGCGCGAGTTCGGCCGCATTGTAGAGCGAGGCCGCATCCTGGGGCCGCAGCGAGAACGGCAGCAATAAGCCGACGCGCGTGATCTGCCGGCCCTGCATGAAGGGCGGCGTCACGCCTTCTTGGGTCTGGACCGTGGTTCCCCCGGCCGGCGGCGGCGGCGGCGGCGGCGGACCGGGACTTGGGGCGGGGGTCGGCCTCGGCGCGGTCGCGCAGGCGGCCATAAAAGCCGCCAAGCTTAAAGCCGCAGCCAGTCTCAGCTTGGAAACACTTGGCGCGCGCAGCGCCGTCGCCGATGATTGCCTCTCGGCCATGAATGATCCCTCGTCCAAATCGCCATCCAACCGAATTGCGGCGGACCGTATCGGCGCCCGTGAGACCAGTCCACCGTTGGAAGCGGGCCTTTATGTGGTGGCCACGCCGATCGGCAATTTGCGCGACATCACCTTGCGAGCGCTTGATGTTTTGGGCGCGGCCGACCTCGTCTACGCCGAGGACACGCGCGTCGCGCGCAAGCTTCTGGACGCCTACGATCTTCGCCCCAAGCTCGCCGCCTACCACGAACACAACGCCGAAGCCGCGCGCGGCGACATTCTGGAGGCGCTGGCGCGCGGGCGAAGCGTGGCGCTGATCTCCGACGCCGGCACGCCGCTTGTCTCGGACCCCGGCTATAAGCTCGTCCGCGCCGTGATCGAGGCCGGCCATCGCGTCTTTCCGATCCCCGGGGCCTCCGCTTCGCTCGCCGGGCTCGTCGTCTCCGGCCTGCCGACGGATCGCTTCCTGTTCGCGGGGTTCTTGCCCGCCAAGCAGAATGCGCGCCGCACCACGCTTGAGGGTTTGGGCGGCATCGAGGCGACGCTCATCCTTTATGAAAGCGGCCCGCGGCTCGCTGAAAGCCTCGCCGACATGGCCGCCGTGCTCGGACCGCGCGACGCCGTCATCGCCCGCGAACTCACGAAGTTCTTCGAGGAAACGCGCCGCGACACGCTCGATGCGCTGGCCGCGCACTATTTCGACGCGCAAGCGCCGAAAGGCGAGATCGTCGTCATTGTCGCCCCGCCGCCGCAAGCGCCGGAGGCGAGCGACGAAGTGCTCGATGCTTATCTGGCCGATGCCTTGACGCGCTTAAGCGTCAAGGAAGCCGCGCAAGCCGCGGCCGCCGAACTGCGCGTCTCGCGCAATCGCGCCTATGCGCGCGCCCTCAACATCAGGGGCGGTTCGTGAACCGGCGCAAGCGTCGGCGGACCCGCCCGAGCGGCGGCCGTTAAGCGCGGCAGCCGTTAAGCGCGCCGAAACGATCCTGCTGCACTCTCGCGCGCATGCGCGCGTTAATCTCTCTTTTGGCCCTTGGGGCCTGCGCCTCTAGCGGCGGTTGCGCCGTGATGGCGGCGGGCGCGGCCGCCGGCGTCGGCATGGCCGCGGTGCAGGATCGCACCGCCGGCCAAGTCATCGATGACGGCCATGCCTATGGCGATGTGAAGGCGCGCTTGATGGCCGCCGACGCCGAAGGTTTCCGCGACACCCATGTCGAAGTGTACGACGACAATCTCTTGCTCTCAGGCTCGACGCCCGATGAGCAGCATCATCAAGCCGCTTTGATGATCGCGCGCACCTATCCGACGATCCATAACGTCTACGATGAACTGGCGATTGGCGAGCGCACGACGTCGGGCGACGCAGTCGGCGATCAGCTCATCGGCGCGCAAATCCGCACGCGGCTGCTCGCCAGTCCGCACGTGCGCGCGGTCAACATCAATCTCGAAGTCTTCCACGGCAACGTCTACCTGATGGGCGCCGCGCGCAGCGATGAGGAGCTGCGTCACGCGGCCGAGATCGCCAGCACCGTCGGAGGCGTTCGCCGCGTGGTTTCCTTCATGCAGGTGACGCCGCGGCGCGATCGCGTCCTCGACGCGGCCAACCCGCCGCCGTCGCAAAGCGGTCCCGCTCCGATCGAGACGCCTCCGCCTCCGCTCGCCGGCAACTGAGCGAGGCATTCGCGAGGGCGCGGGTTGTCGTTCAACTTAGATTCCGTCTTTGTTCATTTTTCGTACGATCCTGTGGATAAAGACCCGCTCTGCTATCTCAGTTTGAATCCGGAGAGGATCGGCGTGCTCGGATAAGACCCGGATTTCATGTCTGTTTTTCAAGAGTGCGGAACCGCTAGTTGTAACCGTCATTATCCACAGGCGCTAGCGCGCTGATTTGACTGGTTTTGTTCCGACTTATCCCGGAGACGGCGGTGTTGGCGCCACGCCGTCTCATGCGCTGACCGGGGTGTTGACTGGGGTTTCGACTGATCGTCCGGATTTCTTAACCGGCCGCAGGCTTGATCGCTGCAATGGGCGAGCCCGCCACAGCCCCAGCCTTCGACGCCTTCGATGCGCTGCCGGACCCCGCCGCAATTCTGGCGGCGGACGGCTCGCTGTTGCGCGCCAATCCGGCCTTTCGGGCGACGTTTCGCCATTGGATCGGCCCGCAGCGCCCGCCCTGGGGCAGGGTGGCGACGCCGGCATTCGCCGACGGCGCGCGCCGCTTCAACGCCACCGCCCCCGATGGCCGTCATTTCGAATGGATCGAACGTCAACTTGACGATGGCGCCCGCCTCGTCATCGCGCGCGATGTCACCCGTCTGGCTGGCGCAGCCGAAGAGGCGCTTCGCGCCAAGACGACGCTGTTTGCGACGCTCACCCACGAATTGCGCACGCCGCTCAACGGCATCCTCGGCATGGCGACGCTGTTGGAGATGGGCAAGCTCGAGCCCAACGCGCAATCCTATGTCAGCGCCATCAAACAATCGGGCGAACACCTGCTCGAACTGATTACCGAAATTCTCGACTACTCGCGTCTCGAGGCCGGCCGCATCGCCCTTGACTGCGCGCCGTTCGATCCGGAGGCGACGATGCAGGATGTCGCCGAACTGCTGTCGCCGAAGGCGCACAGCAAGGGGCTGGAGATCGCCGTCACCGTCCGCGCCGGCGCGCCGACGCGCGTTGTCGGCGACGATGGCCGCCTGCGCCAAATTCTGTTCAATCTCGCCGGCAACGCCGTGAAGTTCACCGAGTCCGGCGGTGTCGTGCTGGAAATGTCGCCCCGCCCCGAGGGTCGGGTTCGCTTCTCCGTGCGCGACACCGGCGTCGGCGTCGCGCCGGAAAAACAAACGCTCATTTTCGAGGAATTCGCGCAAGCCGATGCGAGCGTGTCGCGCCGGCACGGCGGCACCGGACTGGGGCTCGCCATCGTTAAGCGCTTGGCGCTGGCGATGGGCGGCGAGGTTGGGCTCTTCAGCAAGCCGGGCTTTGGCGCGACGTTTTGGGTCGAGCTGCCATTGCTGCGCGGCGCCCGATGCGCCGGCGCCGCTGAAGCTCAGCGGGGCGCGCGTTGCGGTGGTGACGCAATCGCATGTGCTCGCGCAATCCTTGCGCACCGTCATCGCCTCGCTCGGCGGCGCCGTCGTCGAACGCGAAGACCAGCCCGACGTCATCCTGCTCGATTGGAACGAGAACGCTGACGGCGAGAGCCA
>CAWJYY010000004.1:0-24733 GCA_963847165.1 uncultured Pseudomonadota bacterium | reverse complement strand
CGTTCCTATTGCTACCCGACGAGGACCAATTCGCAGCGGTACTATTGAACCAGGGCCAACCCATACAGGTAAGGTGGAATGGCCGAACTACCTGGCACACCCGCCAACGCGCGCGCACTCAAGCCAAACAGTTTCTGCGCGGCTGGCTAGGTGGATGGCTGAGGTAAAACATGGATATGCTGACTGCCTTTCAATCCCCGGCAACCCTCACCGGCTGCCGGGCCTCTTTCCCCGGTTCCCCCGCTCTACCGTATCAAAAGGAGCGGCTATCCCCTGCGAGAAACGTAAGGTTAATGCCAGAGGCAGAGCCCCGGCGGGGATTCAACAAATAGCTCGGGCGGGGTTCCCCCCTACCGCTTTAGTAAAGCGACCTCCTTGCTCGGATACGGGGGAAGGGGGGAAGGGGGGTTAGGAGTTGGGGTTCAACTCCGTGTCTTTGTCTCCCCCTCTTCCTGCCTGGTGGAAGAAAGAACTATGACCGAGGAACAAATCAACGCAGCGGTGGGCGAGTCGCTTGGGTGGCGATGCACAAAAATGAAGGCTGGGTGAACCCGGACAATGTGGAGGAACCCCTCCCCGACTACTGCCACGACCTGAATGCGATATGGGACGCAAAGGAAAAGCTCGGCCTTCACAATCGGGACAACGTGGAACCTACGGGTACAGTGGGTGAATACCCTCAGGACGGTGGTGGGCAGGGACTTGCCGAAGAATAAGGCGGGTTCGATCCGTGGTAAGTGATGTGGACTTGCTTAATGCCACAGCCTTGCAACACAGAGAAACGCTTCTGCGGATGAAGGAACTATGGATGGACGTGGATGCACCTCAAGCAACATGAAACCGATCCCCGGACTTGAGCGCGTTACACCACCGACGATTTCCTCGTGTTCGAGGTCCAGAGCTTCTCGGACCCGGAAAAGACCTACCGGGTGGACCTGACGCTGTGGACGCATCAGGCTCGTGCTCGTGCGAGGAATTCTGCTGCCGCGTGCAACCTCGATTAGGACACGGGGATTGGAGCGGGGAAACCACATGCAAACATCTGCGGTTGGTTTATCGGTGGATGTCCATTCAAGTGGCCAGGCGAGCCATTGAGCAACAGTTACACGGCAGGTACAGCGCCTCAGTGCCCGATCTTTAGTTGACGCGCTGAAATCAAACGGCTATGTTCAGTTCATGCTACAGTTCAAATTCACTTTGTTCCGGCCTGTCGGGTTTCGACCCGTCGCGCGTTCTTCGCGCAACTGTAGCAGGGCAGGCGGGGACTTCTCTCCAAAACATGACTGCTACAATCGAATCTCTTGATCGAAAACAATGCAAGAAGTGCCTTGAGTGGAAGCCGCTAACCTGCTTTAGCAAAAACCCATCCAACAAAGATGGGCTTCGGACAGACTGCAAAGCGTGCTTTTCCGATTCCAGCATCAACACAATTTACTGATCCAAGCCGATCCTGAACGCAAAAGGCGGCTTCGAGAATACCATAGCAGACTAACGGCAAGCCTGGCCCGTCGGATCAGGAAGCAGATGCCAGAACACTTTCGGATCTACTATCAACTCCACAGGGATAAGTTTCAGGCGCGCAAAATAGCCGGTCGTGCGCAAGCCAACGGCATTCTGGTAATTCCGGGTGCCTGTGAACAATGCGGACGGACTGGCACTCGCCTGGAAAAACACCACGAAGACTACTCGAAACCCCTGGAAGTTAAATGGCTGTGCAGGGCGTGTCACGCCTTGCTGAACCGAAAAGACAAACAACAAAACGGAAGCAACCTATGAGTGAAACCACCGAATACCTCCCCGGCGCCGACGAGGCCGCACCGGAAACCGAAACCCCAGTCGAAACCACGGCCTTGGCGGTGGTCAAGCCAGAGAGCGACCCACCCCAGAGTAAGCTAGAGGTTCGAGACGCTGGCCTGAGAGCGTACCTAGCCTCCGCTCTTTCACGCGCCGGCACACTCCAGTTGACGCCCGAGGAGAGTAAAACCCTCAAGGAACCATTCGGAGACGAGTGTTTTATTACTGGGGCAGCAGGCGATGACGCCCTGATTTACGTCAGCCCCCGCACCTGCGAAACCGGATGGACGCGACATTCGGCATCGGCCAGTGGTCTTTTGTACAACTACGGGACTGGAGCGAGGAGTACAAAACCAGCAAGGGGTTCAAGGCGGTCCGGCTTTATAGTGAGGGGACGTTGATAGTGCGGGGCGTGTTAAGTTACGCAGGCCGTTGGCGACATGAGCTATTACCCAGATAACCCGAAGACCAATTACGGCGATGCCTATGAGGGCGCTTAGAGCCACTGCCTGCGCGGTGCCTTAAATGGTTCGGCGTCGGGTTGGAGGCATGGAGCAAGACCTTTCAGAAGGGCTGGTTCGAGCGCCAGCGTACAGGCCACACGCCCGCCGCTCCCGCCACGCCTCCACCGACGCCGGCCCCCAAACCCACGCCCATCAAACCCCCTCCGGCCAAGGTTGCGACGGCCAACACACGCGCCTACGTCCTGGATAAACTGGGTTGCCAGGAGGAAGGTCCGGCGAGGGAGAACCTCACCGTATTTCTGCGGGCAGTAGGCTGGCTGGACGCCGATAAAGTCGTAGAGCAATGGCCCTACCGCTTCGTGCCGATCACCGGCGAGGAGATCGAGGCCCTGCAATTCTGCCTTGGCCAGTTCAGCCTCGACTGCAACCGTCACGCGGCCTTACCAGCCGCACGGGTGATTGTGCTTATCGGTATGCCGTTCGCGTTCTTCTGGCTGCCGGGCGTCGCTGTAGGCGTTGACCTGCTTTATGCAGGGCTCGCGCTGATCGTTGTTCATCAAGCTGAAAAGCGAACAACGATGCTCGCTTCTTAAGCGCCCCGCGCGATGGGTCACGTCGTCATCTTCGATCACGGCTCCAATCGTCGAGCCTTCAGCCGCAAGGCGTCGGCCTGCGAGTTCCGGGCGCATGAGTTTCGAAGCGCGCTTTGACGACGGCGAGCGCGCGCTCTACGCGACGGATGCTTCCAATTATCGACAGGTTCCGATAGGCGCGGTGCTTCCTCGAGACGCCGGCGAACTCGTATCCGCCGTCGCCATTTGCCGCGCGCACAACTTCCCATCGTGATGCGCGGCGCCGGCACCAGCCTCGCCGGGCAGACTTGCAACGATGCCGTCCTCATCGACATCTCCAAACACATGAACTCGATCCTGGCGTTCAACCCAGGACAGCGCTTGCTACGTCGAGCCCGGCTGCATCCTCGATCACTCTGCGCCACGCGCGAAGAAGAACATCAGCTGACCTTTGGTCCCGACCCTGCCACGCACGATCACAATACGCTCGGCGGCATGCTCGGCAACAATTCCTGCGGCGTGCACTCGGTCATGGCCGGACGCACCTCCGACAACGTCCAGTCGATGCGACATACTAACCTATGACGGCGTGCGTCTCGATGTCGGCGCGACTGACGAGAAGACACTGAATGAACACCTAGCACGCCGGCGGACGGCGCGCCCAAATTTTCACAGATCTCATTGCTTTTCGGGAACGCTATCGATCCCTAATTGGACGGCGTTACCCGAAAATACCGCGCCGCGTGTCGGGTTACGAAAACCTCGACCAATTGTTCGAAGAGAATGGATTCAACGTAGCGCGCGCGTTGGTGGGCACGGAGGGCACCTGCGTCGTCGTGCTGCAAGCGACGTTGAACCTTGTGCCAAGCCCTCCTTGCCGCGCCCTCGCGCTGCTCGGGTTTGAAGACGTTTGCGCCGCCGCCGCGGCCGTGCCGCGCGTATTGAGGTCACATCCGATTGCTCTTGAAGGCCTTGACCACGAACTCGTTGAGTTCGTGTGGAAGAAGCATGTGCATGCGCAGGACACAAAGCTGCTGCCGCCGGGCGCGGCTGGCTCATTGCGGAGTTCGGCGGCGAGACACCTGAAGAGGCCAGTGCGAGGGCGAGGCAACTGGTCGATCAACTGCAATCCCCCGCCGTCCATGGCCGCATCGTTGAAGCGGCAGAACGGCAAAAGCGGATCTGGGAGGTTCGCGAAGCCGGCCTTGGCCGCGACCGCGCACGTACCCGGCATGCCGGAGACGTATCCAGGATGGGAAGACAGCGCCGTGCCGCCCGAGGCTCTGGGCGATTATCTGCGCGCGCTCAAACGTCTCTTCAGCGAGTTCGGCTATGAGGTTTCAGTTTACGGGCATTTCGGCGACGGACTATTCATTGCCGGATTCCTTTTCCCCTCCGTACGCAAAGTGGTTTGGAGGAATTTCGCCGATTTCTCGATAAGGCTTCGGACCTGGTGCTCGCGTTCGGGGGATCGTTGTCCGGCGAACACGGCGACGGCCAGGCGCGCGGTGCGTTGCT
This sequence comes from uncultured Pseudomonadota bacterium, assembly GCA_963847165.1. Lineage (GTDB taxonomy): Bacteria > Pseudomonadota > Alphaproteobacteria > Caulobacterales > Aquidulcibacteraceae > Vitreimonas. Next base: position 20,385 of record CAWJYY010000004.1, on the reverse strand, counting down.
GGAAAAAATGTACGGCCCAGAACTCGTGCAAGGCTTCCGCGAGTTCAAAGCGATCTGGGATCCTGATGGCAAGATGAACCCCGGCAAGGTGGTCGATCCTTACCCGATTACATCCAACCTCCGCGTGGGACCAAGCTTTCAGCCGCCTCGCTTAAAGACAGAATTTACCTTCAGAAACGACGACCTCAGCTTCGCCAGGGCCACGCAACGGTGTGTTGGCGTCGGTGCCTGCCGTCGGCGATCGAGCGACAAGGGCGTCATGTGTCCAAGTTATATGGTCACCAACGAAGAGCGCCATTCGACCCGCGGGCGCGCGCGTTTGCTGTTCGAAATGGTGCACGATGGCGCCATCGATGGATCTTGGCGCAGCGACGCTGTGGAGGAAGCGTTGGACCTCTGCCTCAGCTGCAAAGGCTGCAAGCGCGACTGCCCTGTCCAGGTCGATATGGCGACCTACAAAGCGGAATTCCGTTCTCACTACTATGACGGCCGGATACGACCGCGCGCGGCCTATTCAATGGGGCTGATTTACGAATGGGCGAAACTGGCTGATCACACACCGGCGTTCGCCAACGCCATCCTTCATGCGCCGATCCTCGGCGAAGTCGGAAAATGGGTCGGCGGCATTGCCTCGCAACGCCAGCTGCCGAAGTTTGCCCACACCTCCTTCCGGCAATGGTTCAACTCAAGGAACAAAAGACGCGCGCCGCAGCGCGTTCTGCTCTGGCCTGATACCTTCAACACCTATTTCCGGCCGCAGACCGCGATTGCCGCGACAGAGTTACTCGAGTGGCTTGGATATGAGGTTGATATTCCCTCTCGTCCTCTCTGTTGCGGGCGGCCACTCTACGACTGGGGGATGCTTGGCCGCGCACGGCAGCGTTGGCGCGAAACTCTTGACACACTCGCTCATGCCATTCGCGACGGCACGCCCCTGGTGGTTCTTGAGCCTGCTTGCGCCAGCGCCTTTCGCGACGAACTTCCCGCGCTGTTCGCGGGCGACGAACGCGCCGAACGTCTCGCCCAGCAAGCAAGGCTGTTTACGGATTTCATCATGGTGCAACCCCTGCCATCCCCCGCCAAGCGCGCCAACGCTTTGGTGCAAATCCATTGTCACCAGCATGCGGTTTTCGACCCAAACGCCGAGGAGGAGCTGCTGAAACGCGCTGGCTACGATGCGCATGTGATGGCCTCCGGCTGTTGTGGGATGGCCGGCGCCTTTGGCTTCGAGACGGCTAAATATGATCTCTCGATCCAAGCCGCGGAGCGCGTCATGGCGCCCTCTGTTCGTAAAGCTGCGCCGGACACGCTTATCCTCGCCAACGGCTTCAGTTGTCGCGAGCAAATTGAACAAACGACGTCACGCCAGACGTTACATATCGCCGAGGCGCTCCATCACCACTTCATAGAACCCCGCTCATCTTGATAATCGTGACGGCGTAGGCGCCGTAGAAGAGAAGCAGCAAGGCGCCGCTGAGACGCCCCAGGCCAGTTCGCAGCAAAGCCAAGCCAAGCGCGAGGGCCATAATGGCGCCCAGCCAGTAAAGCGATGCCGCAGCGGGCGCCCCAGCGTGAGCCCCGCTGACGAAGAGCGAGGGTATGAACGCGCCCACAACGAAATTGACCGAGTTCGAGTTGAGCGTTTCGCTGATGAGCGCGTTGCCGCGTCCGTTCATCGCGAGCCTTACGCCGGCCACCAGATTGGGCAAACCGGTGAGCGGGGCAATGATCAATGTACCCACGATCAGATGAGGTATCTGCCAAGTTGCGGCCAGATATTGCGCGCTTGCCACAAGCACTAACGACGCCGCGACGACGATCGCAACCATCGACATCAAAACCAGAGCGCTGACAAGGCTGAAGGGTGCAGCTTTCGGTTCATCTCCCGCCGAAGACGACACAGCGGCTACGAAGAAGCGGCGCACAGCTTCAGGCAAAGGCGCGCCCTCCCACCAATGCTGCTTTAAACACAGGATCACGATGTAAACGACGAAGGTGACGCCAATGACGGCGCCGGCGGCAACCCTGTTGAAATGACCCAGCAGGAGCGCACCGACTGCGATGGCGATGGCGGTTGCTACAATGCCATTCAGGATAATGGCGGCCCGCGCAATGCGATAGCGTCCGCCAATCAGAGCCCCGAACCCAAACAATGCCGCGATGTTGAACATGTTCGAGCCAATCACGATGCCGTTGCCGAGGTCTTGGCTCCCTCTTGAAAGCGCAGTTGCCGCGCTGGCGATTTCCGGTGAATCCGCGCCGAGCGCCGTAATCAAGCCAAGCACGCCGGCGGCCAAGCCCAGCCTTCCGCTTAGTCGCTCGAGCTGGCGGCTTAGCCGCGAACTGGCGATCAGCGCCACGACAAGCGACGCCGCAAAGGCGATGGCGGCCGACGAGCTGGAGGGGAAAGTCATCTCCGCGCTGCGAGGCGCGGGCTCGGCGCATATCTAAAGTCGATTTCGCTGTCGCCGACAATTTCTGGCGATGGCACAAGCGCGTCCGGCCCTAATTCGTCAAGGGAGCGGCGACCCATCAAACCCAATGCGTCGTGCGCCTCGTGCTGAAGAATTTCCAATGCCCGCGTCACGCCTGGCGCACCATACGCACACAAGCCATAGAGAGGGGCGCGGCCAGCGAAGACAGCGTCTGCTCCCAGCGCTATTGCCTTAAGCACATCTGTGCCTCGTCGAATTCCGCCCGCTGCAAACAGCGTGATGTGATCTCCAAGGATGCTTCTAGCTTGCTGAACCATTTCCAATGGCGCGATAGACCAATCGAGCTGGCGCCCGCCGTGCGCGCTAAGAACGACGCCATCGACGCCGCTCTCCTTCGCGCGAGCGAGATCCTCCGGGTGCAGTAGCCCCTTCACAATAAAACGCCTTGGCCAAGCGGCGCGAATTGAGGCGACGGTATCCCAAGAAAGAGACCGCCACATTTGATCGCGCACCCAAAAAGCGGTCTCAAAGAAGCCGCGCTGACCTCGTGGCGCAAACTCGCGGACATTGGCAAATTCCGGCAGGCCGTTTGGAATGAGCGTTGTCGCCCACCAGTTCGGATGCAGCGCTGCGTTTAGGATCGTTGGAATGCTTGGACGGGTCCGTGTCGCGCGTGTCCGCGCGTCCCACTCACGATTGCCGTAAATCTGAGAATTGGTTGTGAGCACCAACGCTTCGCAACCGGCGGCTTCGGCACGCCGCACAAGACTACGCCACACATGGTCGTCGCCGAAGACGTAGAGCTGGAACCAATGACGTAACCCCGGCGTGCGCGCGACTGCATCGATCGAGGCGTTCGACATCGTACTCTGCACGAAAGGCAGATTTGCCTTCGCCGCACCCTGTGCGAGCAGCGCGTCAGCGTCGCGTCTGAAAATGCCGTTCAGGCCCGTAGGCGCGACGACGACAGGCGCGCTCGCCGCTCTGCCAAATATCTTGCGGACCACGCTGCGATTGGAAACATCCACTAAGGTGCGCGGAAGAAACCGCCAGCAAGCATACGCACTACGCTCTCGCGCCAGCGTGGCCTCGTCCTCAGCGCCGCCTTCAAGGTATTCGAGGACGAAGCGCGGCATGCATCGGTGGCATCTTTCCCGCAAGTCAGCGATTGCCTTGGCGCGGCGAAGATCACCTCCACCGTAGAGACCACGGCGTGGGGTTCCTGCGAGTTGGGCGACGCGCGTGTGGCGATTTGGATCCATCGTTCAACAATTCAGATGCGCCTAATCAACCACACCTGCCCGCGCCGGGTTCCGGCTACGCTGAGAACGCCACGGTCGACAAGAGTGCGATCTCGGCGTGACGGGAAGTCGAGCTTGTGTGCTGCACGACAATGGGCTGATCTGACTTTATCACCGAAGCGTAGTCCCTATCTCTCGGAACCTGCTCCGGCTCCTTCAAGTCATTGAAGCGAAGATGCAGCGTACGCCGCGCCTTAACCGTCGCGCGATACGGCCCTACCGGCTCCTGATCAACGAAGTAGAGCATAATCTCGATATGCGCGTCGCTGTCGCCCGCATTAAGAATGCAGGCCGCTTCGTGGCTGATGAGCGCGCGGTCGGCGTCATTCATGCTGGCGCCGGGATGAAGCCCTCCGCAATCGCCCATACTGTCTTGCCTATGGCCTGTGTCGGCATGTCCCTTTATCCTTCGCCAAACGTTCAAATACAACGAGTTCAGGTGCCGCTCTCCGCTTGGCGCCTAATCTGCAACTGCGCTGCGGCGATGCGGTCAGCAAGCGCAGCATCGCTCTGGGCGCGCGCAGCGATCCCGTTATAGGTTTCAGACGACAGGTTGTGACGAGCAAGAATTGCGCTGATTTGCTCTCTGGCTGCACTGCGTTCCTCAGTGGTTGCCGCCGCAAGCCTTGCGGTGACAGGATCGATCTCCAAGCTTGCTGCTGCGAAAGCCGCTAGCTGCTGATCGGTCACCAGACCGCCCAAGCTCAGCGCCGCGACGCGATTGCGCAGCGCCGCTTGTGATCGCGCTTGCCTGTCAAGCGCTAGAAAGGATTGAGGCGTAAAGCCATGCGCACGCAGGATCCGGCTCATTTGAATTTGGGCCTGGCGTTGCTCCTCAAAGGTCGCCCCGCGACTGATATCGCCGATCGCGTCGCGCGCGGCGATGTATTCGCGCAGCTGCGCTTCGGTATAGCTTGATGCGCTCGGCAGCGTTGCCTGCACATCAGCGGTTTGAGCGCCGGCTGATCCGGCTGCCGAAACAATAGTTAGGGCAATGGCGGCCATGCCCAGCCTGGCGTGCGCGAATATCGTCATCTCTAAACTAGGTCTTGTACTCAACTTGTGGCGCGAAATGCGCTCTTCAGTCACGAACGCTCGAAAGATGGCGTCGGCATACTTGCTTACCGGCGACCGATTGGCGCGGGGGTTTTGAAGGCCCGGCCGGAACGTAGCCGCCAGGCATGCTTTAACTCGTTAGGGGACGATCAAAGCTTGAAGGAAAGAGATATGCGAAAACTATTGATGATAACGCTCGCGAGCGCCGCTCTGGCAGCGACGGCGCCAGTCGCGGCCGCGCAAGGCTGGCGCAGCATCAACCAACGGCAAGCACAATTGGATCAGCGCATCGACGCCGGAGTGCGCGACGGGTCGCTAACACGCGCTGAAGCCACGCGCTTGCGCGATAGGTATAGGACTATCGCCCAGCTTGAAGCTCGCTACCGTAGAGGCGGGCTCAGCACTTGGGAACGGCGCGATCTTGACCGCCGCTTTGACAATCTGTCTAGCAGCATCCGCTACCAACGTCGTGACGACCAACTTCGCCGCCGGCATGCGATGCCGATCAATCAGCGCCAGACAAACATTAGCCGGCGCATCAATGCCGGCATTCGCGCGCACCAAATCAGCTGGCTGGAAGCACGAGATTGCGCGGCGAGTATAATATCGCGCGCCTCGAAGTGCGCTATCGGCGCAACGGGCTGCAGCCCGCGGAGCGCAACTATTTGAACACGCGGTTGGACACTCTCAGCCGTGACGTTAACAACTACCGTCACGACGAGGACTTTCTCTGGTTCTAGCGAGGGTCGAATACTGCAGCAGGCGCCTTCTCAGGCGCCTGCTGGCTTTCAGACGCAGGGCTAAAGAGAACTTCGAACACGCGGGAATCGACGGATTCAATCGTTTTAGCGATGGTTTCGCTGGCCTCACGGGCTTTTTCGCTCTCGAGCGCGCCGTAGAGCCGGGGTGTAACGGCTACCAAAATGCGGTCCGGACCGAGGTGAAGCGTTCGTATGAAGTCGACGCGCTCGACGTTTGAGTTCGACGTGACGGCATCATGTATCCGATGGCGCAGCGTCTTCGACGTAGCTTCCCCGAATGAACGCGCAGACAGTCAGCCACGCGACAACTGCTTGCGCGCCCGCCATCCGCTCACTTGCTCAAACTGCTTAGGCCACGCCACGAGCGCGCTGCCTTTGCTGCACCTGCACTTTCATGTTCGGCCGGACACGCTTGCTGATTTGCCTTGACGCCATCGCTCCTGCCCGCGTCTACGTTTGTGACGGGCGTGCAAATAACCCTGCATCGGTGAGGCTGTTCCCGCACCAGGGCGACCGGCCTGATTTGTGATAACATCAGCTGCCGCCGTCAGCCGGCAGCTTCATGTCGTTGGCAAGATACCACGACGCGGCGTCTTTTTTCAGTTGCGTAATACTTGTGCGCAAGCCGTCGCGAATATCATGCTCCGGGGCGCCAGTCGAGCAATCGGCGCGCGCGCCCAATATCGAGGGAGTAATTGTCGCTCGCCATGCCCATCATGTAGGGGCGCAGGAATGGCTTTTTCTGCCCGGCAACCTTTGCCGTTGCTTCTTCGATCCATGCCCCCGCCGCTGCGACAGAAGCCGGCACACTTTGAGTTGACCACGCCTCACCAAATAGCAATTCGCCGATCTCGTCCTGCAGCTCAGCGTAACTCGGCGGATCGGGCTCGCCGATCAGGATAGTCACCTCTTCCTTGAGATGTTGGCGCCTGTCCACAGCGGCGCGAAACGCCTTGGCCATATCCTCGGCATGAACCATCGATTGCGCCGCGTTCTGGCTGCCGGAATAAAAATGGCTCTCAAGCTTGCGCTCGTAAATTCGCGCCACCTGGTGCGCGAGCGTCGGACCGAGTTTCACATCATCATACAATCCAGCCAGCTGCAGCAGCACCAGCGGCGTCCCATTGTGTCCATCGCGAAGCACCTTCTCGGCCGCCGCCTTGGACCTGGGATATACCCATTTGGGATTCAGCGGCGCATTTTCGTCGATACGCCGACCTGGCGCGCCTGCTTCGTACACGAGCATTGTGCCCGAATAAACGATCTGGTCGACTTTCATGTGCCGCAGCGCCCGCAGCAAACGTCGCGTCCCGTCCACGTTGAGCTCTTGGTAGAGAGCGTTTTCTTCGCCCGTGAAGTCAAAATATGCCGCCAAGTGCACGACACTCGCGACCTCATCGCCATAATTTTCCTTTAACCAGTCGATGGCGTCCGACGTGGATTTGTCATCGGTAAGGTCGGCTTCATGAATTGAAACTTGGCGCTCGGATCGGACTTCTTGTCGAGTCCGACGACGCTGTACTGGCCCTGCAGAGCCTGGGCGATCGCCGCGCCGACTTCTCCGCTTGCTCCAGTGATGACTACGACAGCCGGTTTATTCTCTGGCACTTTGGCCTACTCGCTGAAATGGGAATTAGGTTTGCAACGGATGCGCGTGCCGTCCGTTCCGGCTTTTGCTGTGTTTTTTGGAACAGTAAGCGGCGACCGCGATTTCCTCTGTGCCATGTTCGAAGACATCCTCCGCGACCGCATCGCTCTGGTGACGGGCGCGGAGTCCGGAATAGGCGCGGCGAGCGCGGAAACTCTGGCGGCGGCCGGCGCGCATGTGTGCGCCTTATACCACTCCGAAGACAACAACGCGGAAGCGACGGTTGCGGCGGTTCGCCAATGTGGACGCAAGGCCCTTGCGGTGCAGACCGATGTCAGGTCGGAAGACGCGGTCGAACGCGCGTTTGATCGAGCCCGCGACGCAATGGGTCGCCCCGATATTCTAATCAACGCCGCGGGCGTCAACATGTCGAATGTCGATGTCGCTCAAATGAGCACCCAGCAATGGCGCACGCGCATCGACACCGATCTGACCGGATGTTTCTTTACTTCTAGGCGCTTCATTCGGAATTTGCGCGCCGCGAAAGGCGGCGGCGCCATCATCAACATCACCTCCATTCATTCGACCGCGATGCGCGCGGGGGGCGCGGGCTACGACGCCGCCAAAGGCGGGCTCCGCAATCTTACGCGCACACTCGCACTTGAGAATGCTGGCTTCGGCATCACCGTGAACGCCGTCGCCCCTGGCATGATCCTCACGCCGATGAATCAAAAGGCGATGGATGACGATTTTTACCGGCGAACGCTGGAAGCAAACATTCCGATGAAGCGAGCCGGAACGGCCCGGGAAGTTGCGACAATCGCCGTGTTTCTCGCGTCGCCTGCGGCCGCTTACATCACCGGTGCAACCATCACGATTGATGGCGGCTTATCGCTGCTGATGGCGCAGGGAGCCTAATGTGCGCCGCATCGGATTCGCCGTCGAAAGCATCGGACATGTCGAACTCAAGGGCGCACAGATACTCCATCAGAGACAATTGATGAGTCCCTACGTGTGGCGCGATCGACGCGACGTGCTGCACATTCTGGTGCGCGCTGTGCCGCAGCCGTCGGCGCACAGCGACATTACCGGACGCATTTGGCACGGAGAGAGCACCGATGGCGGCGCGCGTTTTATAATGGACGAAGTCCCGCTGCTAACGCCGGGCCCCGATGTCGCCGACGTGATGGGGTGCGAAGATCCGACTGTCGTGCCGACGGAGGAGGCCGCCATCGTCTACTATACCGGTCTCGACCCGCATAGGGACGCGCGGATGCTCTACGCGGCGGGAGAAAATATTCGGACCCTGAACAAGCGCGGTATCGTTTTCCAATCAGAGAAGACACAGCGGCACACCAAGGAAGCGACGGTCGACCGCACCGAAGACGGACGCTGGCGTCTGTTCTACGAGTATCAACGTCATGGCCAGTCCATGATCGGACTTGCGCTAGGAGACGGGCCGGCCGGGCCATGGGAAGATCACTCAACCCCATTCAGGCGCAGGCTTGGAATTTGGGATTGTTATCACTTATCGACTGGCCCACTTCTCAAAGAAGCGGGCGAAGCTCCGGTGATGTTCTATAATGGCGCCAATGAAACCGATCGTTGGAGAATAGGCTGGATCGCATTTTCCGATGACTTGAAATCCGTTGTCGATCGCTGCGATGATCCCCTGCTCGCGCCGTCGCCGGATGCGCGCAAACAGCGCGACATCGCCTTCGCCGCCTCGCTTGTCGTAAGATCCCGCCACCTTTGGCTTTATTACACGGTCGACGACCGTTCGCTGTACCGCGCCATGATTGTCCGCACCTGACGCTGTCCCGCGCCCGCTCAACCGATGCGCACGACCGTGTCGCTTATGTAAATATAAGGAGCAACGTACAGATTTTTTGGCGCCGGTCCGCTTCGAATGCGCCCGGAGGTGTCGTACACCGATCCGTGGCACGGGCAGCGCCAACCGTGAAACGCGCCTTCCGCGAACAGCGGAATACAACCAAGGTGCGTACAGGCTGACCACACGACAAGAAACGGCGCTTTACCAGCTTTGCCATTTTTCTGCACAAGCCTCGAAGCATCACTCGCCGGATCCTTCAGTGTCGCATAGTCGTCGCGCCGCGCCATGGCGATTTCCCGTGGCGTGCGGTGACGCACAAAGGCAGGCTTTCCTGCGGCCATGACGGTGATTTCCTGACCTTCAGCCACTTTGGTCAAGTCAACGTCCGTCACCGCCATAGCCCGGGTGTCCGCCGCTGGATTCATCTCATCAATGAACGGCCAAATCGCGAATGCGGCGCCAACCGCACTCGCCGCTGCGGTGGCGACAAAGATGAAATCACGTCGCGTGCCGCGATATTCTTCCCTAATGTTTGCAAGAGTGGCGGGGTCGGTCATAGCCGGGCTTTAGACGCGCAATGCAGCGCCGCGCGCATTCGTTCCCCGGGCGCGTTGCTACGTCGCGGTGTGAGATCGGAACGGTGGAACGCCGTCTCCGTTTCGCTCACATACCCGCCAACAAGCCAAACGGAGGCCCGCTATGCGCCTTATTGCGCTCGTCTTCGCAGCCTGCTTGTCAATCGCTGGCTGTGATTCCCGCGCCGAACAAGGCGCCCTCGCCGGTCGTGCTGCGCCAGCCAACTTGCCGACATTAGCGCCGATGTTAGAGCACGCCGAGCCGGCGGTGGTGAATGTTTCGGTTGAAGGAGAGCGCAGCCTCGCCAACAATCCTTTGTTTCAGGATCCGCTGTTCCAGCAATTCTTCGATCTGCCGCAACAACAACCCCTCCACCAGCGAATCCAGGCTGTGGGATCAGGGGTCATTATAGATTCCGCTCACGGCTACATCGTCACCAACAATCACGTAGTGCGGGATGCGCAGCGGATTGACGTCACCCTTGCCGACCGGCGCCAGGTGCAGGCGACCTTAGTGGGCGCCGATCCTGATACTGACGTAGCCGTATTGAAAATCTCCGCCGATCATCTGACCGCCTTGCCGCTTGGGCTGTCGCACGACCTTCACGTCGGCGATTACGTCGTCGCCCTCGGCGACCCCTTTGGGGTGGGGCAGACCGCGACGTTCGGCGTCGTCAGCGCGCTTGGGCGCAGCGGCCTTGGTATCGAGAACTACGAAGACTTCATTCAAACCGACGCCGCCATCAATGTCGGCAATTCCGGCGGCGCGCTGATCAACGCGGCAGGGCAGCTCGTCGGCATGAATACCGCCATTTTGAGCGCCAGCGGAGGCAATGTCGGGGTCGGCTTCGCCATCCCCGTGGACATGGTGCGCAACATCGCCAATGAATTGATTGCGCACGGCAAGGTCTCGCGCGGCGAATTGGGCGTTGTGGTCCAAAGCATGACGCCGCTCTTGGCTCGCGCCATGAACCGCAACGTCACGTCCGGCGCGCTTGTGTCCGAAGTTCAGCCAAATTCCCCTGCCGCGCACGCGGGGGTGGTGCAAGGCGACGTCATCCTTCGCCTCAATAGCGCACCTGTTGCCGACGCCGCGCAGTTGCGAACCCAGATTGGCAATTTGGGCCCGGGCGCGCATGTGGAACTTGTACTTGAACGCGGCGGCGCGCAACGAACCTTGACCGCGACCTTGGCGGCGGCGAGAGCGAGCGGGCAAGAGGCCTCTCTTTCGACGATGCCAAATGCACAAGGGCGGCTCGCAGGTGTGGTGACGACACCAATACCACTGGAAAATCCGAACCATGGCGAGGCGCCAGGCGTCTATGTCGCAAGCGTTGCTGAAGACAGCAACGCAGCCCGAGCGGGATTGATGCCGGGAGACATCATCATGCGTGCCGCTGGAGCTGCGGTCTCAACTCCATCACAGCTGACGCAAATTGCTGCGGCAAATTCTGGCGCACCGTTGTTGCTGCGTGTGGAGCGCAACGGCGCGCCGCTTTTCCTAGCGATTGCGTGATATGACAGGTTTGCCTCTCTCGATGTGGCTCGCGATTGGTATCGCACTCGGGGTCGCCATCGGCGCCATGGCCAGGAATGTTCCGGTGGGCATCATCATTGGCGTCGTAATCGGCGCCGCTTTGGGCGCATTTACGCGCGCCGGCGATCCCAACAAGCGTCCAGGCCGGGGGCCTGACGGAGTACCTTAATACCGGCGACAAAATCGCGCGGCGGACGATCGGAACACGCTTCGCATACCGCCCTTTCCCTCTTGAGCGCGCGTTCATGGGGCGCGTCACAGGCATGAAGGACCCCCGGTGGCAGATCAAAAAGCAGTGGGCTGGTTCACGCGCACGCTCGCGATTTTGCTGGCATTGATTGGTGTCGTGCTGGCTGTTGGCGGTGTTTGGCTGGCGATGCTTGGCGGCTCTTGGTTCTACCTGCTTGCCGGTGCGCTGCTGCTTGTTTCAGCTTTTTTCGTGTGGCGCGGCTCAGCTCTCGGCGCCTGGATTTATTGCAGCGTAGTTCTGCTCAGTTGGATTTGCGGCGTTTCGGAAGTTGGCTTGCACGGTTGGCCGCTTGTGCCCTGGATTGTCGCGCCTTCAGTTCTGCTGATGTTGCTCTTGTTTGCGTTGCCATCGCTTGAAGGCGCCAAGTGGAGTTCAAATCCGCTGCTCCGCTTCGGCAGCTTCGCCCTCTACGTGGCGCTGGTTTGGACCGTGCTCGCAGTTGCCAACCGGCCAAATCAGGCCGGGGCGCTTCCCGCCTACCTCGCGATGAACGAGCCAGCGCAAATGAAAACGGGCGCCGACTGGCCCGCCTATGGCGGCACGTATAGCGGGCGTCGCTTTTCGCCTCTCACACAAATCAATTACTCGAATGTCGGCGGACTACAGCGCGTCTGGACCTTCCATACCGGCGATTTGCCGCCGGCTAACCTCCCGAACGCCTTTGCCGCCGAAACCACGCCGCTCAAAATTGGAGACACGCTTTATCTTTGTTCGGCAAACGACATCGTCATCGCGCTCGATCCCGCCACAGGGCGCGAGCGTTGGCGCTACGACCCTCACGTCGCGCACGCGAGCATCCCGTACAGCGCCACCTGCAGGGGCGTGAGTTACTTCCGCGTTCCCTCCGCAGCGCCTGGGGCGCTTTGTGCGGAGCGGATCTTTGTCGGCACGCTCGACGCCCGACTGATCGCCGTTGACGCGAAAACCGGCCTTCCCTGTCCAGACTTCGGCCAGGGCGGACAAATAGACACGAGCGCCCACATGGGTCGCGTGCCGCCGGGGATGGTTTCGATCACTTCGGCGCCAACCATCGTGCGTGGAGTAGTGGTTGTCGGCCACCAAGTGCTTGACAATCAAAGGCGCGATGCGCCCTCGGGCGTTGTACTCGCTTATGACGCCATCACCGGGCAGAAACGGTGGTCCTGGGATCTCGGACGCGTACCCGGCAACGCACCGCTTGGCCCCGACGAAATCTACACACGCGGCACACCGAACATGTGGACGACTGCGGCTGCCGACGAACAACTCGGGCTGGTTTATTTGCCCCTCGGCAACGTGGCCGACGATTACTGGAGCGGTGGCCGAACGCCGCTCGAAAACCGCTACTCCTCGTCAATCGTCGCGGTGAATGCGGAGACCGGCGCTGAGGTGTGGTCCTTCCAGACCGTTCACATGGATGTCTGGGACTATGACCTGGGCTCGCAGCCTACACTCATCGACTACCCAACGGCCTCAGGCGGCGTACCGGCCATCATCGTACCGAGCAAGCAAGGCGATTTGTACATATTGGATCGGCGCAACGGCCGTCCGTTGACGCAAGTCTCAGAACAGCGCGCGCCCCAAGGCGGCGTCGAAGCAAGTTTACGCGCACCGACCCAGCCGCATTCGCTGTTTCAAACGCTGGCGGGAAGGACATTGCGGGAATCCGACATGTGGGGCATGTCGCCCATTGATCAGATGATCTGCCGCATCCAATTCCGGCAAGCGTCCTACCAAGGCATCTACACGCCGCCCACCAGCGCTCGTTCTTACATCGAGTACCCCAGCTACAACGGCGGCTCAGATTGGGGCAGTGTGGCCGTGGACCCGCTGCATGGGCTGTTGATTGCCAATTACAACGATATGGCCAACTACGACCGGCCGATCCCACGTGGGGAGGCTAACGCACGCGGCATCCATCCGCGCGACGAGACCCATGCGCAGCCCGGCGCTGAAAGCCCAGCCGATCCACAAGAGGGCGTGCCCTACGCGATCGGACTTAACCCCGGATGGCGCCTCGGTTGGACGCAGCTGCCATGCACGCGGCCGCCATTTGGCGGCATCCGCGCCATCGACATTCGCACCGGACGTGTGGTGTGGGATCGCCCGCTGGGGCAAGCGCGAAACAACGGACCATTCGGAATTCCCATGATGCTGCCGATCAATATCGGCACGCCCAACAATGGCGGCCCGGTCGTCACCGCCGGTGGGCTCGTATTCGTCGCCGCAGCCACCGACAACCTCATCAGGGCGATCGACATTCGTACCGGGCGCACAATTTGGAGCGATACGCTTCCCGCGGGCGGTCAAGCCACGCCGATGACGTATGAAGTCGACGGGCGCCAGTACCTCGTGATCATGGCAGGCGGTCACCATTTCATGAAGACCAAGCCTGGAGATGCGCTAGTTGCCTATGCACTGCCAGGGGCCACGCGCTCGAGATCCATCGAAATACATCCACCCGCCTAAAAAGTTGAACGGCGCTGCGTGTGCGACGGCGTCATTGAGACTTGTCGTTGCCGCGGCGGCGAGCGGCCAAGACGAGCGCTTCGCGAGAGCGTTCGAGCGCACCTCGTTCGAATTGGATCATTTTGGTCGTGGCGCGCGAGACTTCACTGTCGAGGTGCTCGCTTGCCCGAGCTCGGTTTGGTGAACGCTCGAGACTTGCTCCAAAGAGTACGCCCATGCCGGCGGTTTTCGAAATCACCTGCTGTTTGCACTGCTCCACGAGCCGCTAGCCCTGGGCGTGCTCTGCGCCGCCTTCAGTGCCGTGGGTCCGGGTGAGATCAAAAGCTGGATGCTTGAAGAGCTGACTGGCGCCTATGCGCGCCGAGCCTGGTTTCTCTTCGAGTATCTCACCCCTGAGCGCCTCGACATTCCCGACGCCAAGTCAGGCAATTATGTCGACGTCCTCAACCTGAAGCGCCACCTCGTCAGCGCGCCGCGCCCGTCGCGGCGCCATCGCGTTCGCGACAATCTCTTGGGCGCCGCTGGTTCTCGCCGATTGTGCGCCGGACGCAGAAGCTGACCGGGCACATGGAAGCCGCGCTCGACCAAGAGACGGCGGCGCTCACCCGTGCCGAAGCGCGATTTTGCGATCAAGCCCCGGGAGCGCGTCGCAACCGAAGCGATCGGACGAAAAACCGCACCACGTCTTGATCGAAACGCGCATGAAACGCGCCTCGATCAAATCCTGGCTGCGACGCGCAAATGTCGGGCGCCAGTTGGACGTTCGCCGGCGTGCAGGGCATCAAGAAATCGAGGTGTTCGGCGCCCGGGACCAAATGATATTCCGGCGCCCTTGGGAGCGCCTCAATCACCGGCTCTACATAAAACGGCGCCGGCAATACTTGGTCGAACTCGGCTTGCCAGAGCTGGACTGGAATTGTGACGGTGCGCAGGCTCTCACTCAACGCAAACCCCAAACCAGGCGCGGCGACGACGAGCGCCTTGATTCGCGCGTCTCGTCGCCATCCCGTCCAACCAGCCAAATCCGCGCCATGCTCACGAGCCAGGCGGCAGTCGAGAAAATCAGGATGGCGCCGGCAGTGTTCTAAGATGACGACGGGATCGGGGCGCGCACCCGCCGCGGCTAAAACCGTAAAGCCGCCAGCGGAAAATCCGAATGCTCCTATTCGATGCGCATCGATGCGAGCACGGTCTCGCCAGACCATCAGCATATAATCGATTACGACGCTCAGCTGCCGGGGACGGTTTGGCATATCCGTAACCAGGCTTTGATCGTGATTGTTATCACCGGTATGGGTAAGCGCCGCGACAACGAAGCCCGCCTCGGCGAGCGTTTCGGCGGTGTCGGCATGGCCGCCAAAGAACCCGCCATTGCCATGCGATATGACAACTAAAGGCAGCTGTGCCCCAACCACCGGCGCGCCGACCGCCACTGTTTGCGTTCCAACGCCGATTGGCCTCAGCATTGGCGCGGAAGCGGCGGGATACCAAACACCGATCTCGATTTGTCCGCCGGCGGGGTCTGCTATTTGCAATACTTGAAAGCCGACACTGGCGAATGCGGGACCCGCCGCGAAAACCAACCAGGCGCAGAGCAGCGCGCCACTGTGGCGAAGGATCGAAAACGGCAGCGTCATGACGGCCCCCTAATACTTAAGACATCTACCGGGCGGCGACGATGCCAGAGCGAAACGCACCCTTGTCGCCAGCCGCCGATCCATTTTTTCGCACGGCATTGCAGGCGCCGAGATGAGCAAATGCATCGCGCCTCACTCGAGCTCTTCCCTATTGGCATTCAAAGCGTCGATATCTGCGATCGAGGCGGGGGGATTGAGCTCGACCAGCTCAGGTGGAACGGCGTAACAGAATCAGCGTCCGCGCCTGGCTTGGACTGCATCCCACAACCCGCCTGAATGCGGATGTAAAGTGACTATGGTGAGAAAACCCCAATTCAAGCGCCAATCGGGAGAAATCGCCCTTTGCGTCGGCCAGACGGTCGATCGCTCGCCGTAGCCGGAGCTCAAGGCGATAGCGTGGAATGGACATGCCGACTTCTCGGCGAAACAGCCGCGACAGATAATATCGCGAACAGCCAAAGTCTGCGGCGAGTTCGGCGAGCCCAAACTTGTCCTCAAGTCTTAGAGCCAGAGCGGCCTTCGCGCGCGCCACCAAAGGGCTGACAGTGGATGGAGATGGGGACATCTGATTTCTTCCGGCTCGCCCCGTGCTAGAAAGAGGCTGCGCCAATTTCCCTACGCTTGAGATCGTGAAGGCAATCCAACACCGTTATGCTGTAGAGCCGTCGACCAAAGGACCGACCCAATGCAACCGCCAACGCCTCAACACCCCGTTCAATGCGCCGACGGGCGCGCCGAGGCTGTGACGCATCTCGAATTGCCGCGCTGTGCTGTGGCCCGTGCTGTGGCCCGTGCTCGATCATGACCACACATTTCGCCGGCCAAGCCAACCTACGCCAGCTGAAAGCCTTGGGACGATGGGCCGCTGGTATGAGTGGCGCCCCGACAGGGACAAGTGGTGGGAAATACGACCCAAACGGTGGAAGCCTCGAGTGGCAGCCCGTTGTGTTGGTCGCCGCCATCGCACTGGCGGTTGGTGTCGTGAATGCGAGTTCATGGATCATGGAGGCCGAGCGCAGTCACTCAGCGCTGAACCCCCTCCTTCCATGGACGCTCGAACTGACCTCGGCGCCAGTCATTATATTGTTAGCGCCGTTGGTCGGTTGGATGGCGAAGGTCCTGCCGCCGACGCGCGACCGCCTTATCCGCTTCACAGCCGGTCATGCCTCGGCGGCGACCGCCTTTTGTGTGCTCCATTGCGTGGGCTTTGCGCCATTGCGCATGCTGTTCATCAGTCAGTACCAGCGTTTCTACGAAATAAACCTGTTCCTGATCGCTTATGAGTGGCGAAAAGACGTCATCACCTATGTGATGATTGCCGCCGTCTACTGGGGATGGCGGAAGTTGCGATCGTCGCGGCGTCTTGAAGCAGCCCCTTCGCCGACGCCGTCTCATCTGATCAGTGTTCGAAACGGCTCGCGCACCCTGTTGATCGAGCCTCGCGATGTTCTATGGATTGAAGCAGCGGGTAACTACGTCCAGATTCACGTAAACGGCGGCGTCTCGCACCTGGTGCGCGGCGCGGTTAGCTCGTTTGCGGAAAAGCTTTCAAAAGCCGGCATCGTGCGCGTGCACCGATCGCGCCTCGTCAATCGAACCCACATCAGGGGCTTAAGGACGATGACGTCGGGTGACGTCGAAATCACGCTCGATGATGGGACGACGATCAACGGCAGCCGACGTTACCGGGCCGCCATTGGTCCTTTGGGTGAATGAGTTTTCATCCAGCAACGGCGCGGAGAACAGCTAGCGCAGATGCGCGCTGTGAAGCTAGAGCAATTTTTTGAAAGCGCGTTGCTGCGGTGCGGCTATTGTTGCTCGCTGTCGGTTGGCGGAAACGCGTCTGTATGAAAGCCGCCTCTGGCGGTTCTCGTCGCTTTCGCGGCCTGCTTTTGATAGGCGACAGCAGAAAGTCAGGAGCAACCCATAGTTCGATCTAGATCGAACCCAAGGTAGTCCGCGAGCCGCTAAACTGTTTGCGTTTGAGAAGACACCATCGGCTCCAAAGAGACAGTTGTCACGAATGGGCGGGCCGAGCGCGCCTTCGGTACATTTCAAAAAGGAGGAACGTTGTGCAACCAGAATCCAGATGGATGCGCTACGCAGGCTTTGCATTGAGCGGCGTCGTCATCGCCTTCATGATCCTCGACGCTGCGATGAAGTTCATGCAACTCCCAATCGCTGTGTCGACCACTACGCAACTCGGATGGCCGGCCACTGCTTTGACCACGCTTGCCCTCATTCTATCAATCAGCACCGCGCTTTACGCTTTTCCCAAGACCTCGGTGCTCGGCGCGGTGTTGCTGACCGCGTACTTGGGCGGAGCGGTCGCTGCTCAGGCGCGGGCTGGGAGCCCGCTCTTCACACACGTGCTCTTCGGTGTTTATCTCGGCGTCTTCTTGTGGGGCGGACTCTATTTACGCGACCCGCGTATTCGCGCACTTCTGCCGCTCTGTGTTTGACAACAATGGTTGGCGCGCGCGCTGTGAAGAATTTGCGTGGTCGCGGCTTGAAGACACGACGCAGCGTCAAAACCGAATAAATCAAATATCGAGACGCGCCTGCGCATGAGCTGTTCGCGAAGGACACTCGACCGTGACGATGACCATGCAAGCCAGATCCGACACCTTGACCTCGCATCTATCGCTGCATGCGCGCTCATCTGGGGCACGACCTTTTTCGCCATCACATTGCAATTCGGCGCCGTCGACCCACTCGTCTCGGTCTTCTATCGCTTCGCCCTGGCCGCGATAGTCCTATTTGGATGGCTCGGTCTGCGTAGAGAGAGCATCGGCCTGGATGGGCGCCAGCATCTCGCGGCCCTCGGCATCGGCGTCACCAATTTCGCCGCCAATTATCCGTTGGTTTATTTCGCCGAGGAGCGGCTCACATCGGCTGTCGTTGCGGTTGCGTTTGCAAGTATGGCCTTCACCAATCTCGTCGCCTTTCGCCTCGTCTTTGGCCAGCGCGCCTCGGCGCGGGCATGGTCTGGCGCGATCGCGGCGTCATTGGCGTGGCGCTTTTGTCTTGGAATGAAGTCGTAACAGCGCATGCGGGGGCTGGGGCGGGATTTGGCATCGTCCTGGCGTTTTGCGCCATCTTCATGGCCTCGATCAGCAATCTGATCGCGCACAAAGGCGAACAGCTAAAGGCGCCGGTGACCGGCCTAATTGCGTGGGCCATGGTCTATGGCGCTAGCGCACTGGCGCTCTTGGTGATGCTGAGCGGACGCGTTTGGAGTTTTTCAGCGACACCTGTCTACATTGCATCGCTTTTCTATTTGGCGATCATGGGCTCCGTCGTCGCTTTTCTGCTGTACTTCAGTCTTGCAAGGCGACGCGGCTATGGGCTGGCTGGCTATGTCACCGCACTTGCACCGTTAGTGGCGATGACGGTGTCCGCCATTGCAGAGCACAAGCACTGGACCATAGCCGCCTACGCCGCGGCCGCAGTGGTGGTCGCGGGGCAAGCGCTGCTGTTAGGCGCCAAACGCACTTAAAGACGACTCAAAGCCGGCGATATGGACAAAACGTCGACCTGTTAGAATGCGAGAGCAAGCGCCGGAGTGCGTCGCTGCGCACGCAGGTCCATTTTGGATGGACAGTGATTGGAGAACCGTCCATGTCAGCGCTTTCGGGACAAACGCCGAGGCTGTCCGCACTCGCCTTCCCAAACGATGACGCGCGTTGGGAAGCGGTCAAACGCCGAGACCGCGCCGCTGATGGCGCATTCTTCTATTCGGTGGCGTCGACGGGCATATATTGCAGGCCCTCCTGCGCCTCGCGCCTGGCGCTGCGCCGCAATATCGCCTTCCATCCGAGCGCTCGCCAAGCGGAGGAAGCTGGATTTCGTGCTTGCAAGAGGTGTCGCCCGAACCAAAGTTCGCCGGTGCAGCGTCATGCTGATGCGGTCGCTCAGGTTTGCCGCGTTATCGATGAAGCGGAGGAAATCCCAAGCCTTGCAAGTCTGGCTGCGCTTGCCGGCCTCAGCCCATTTCATTTCCACCGCGTCTTTAAGTCGATCACCGGAATTACACCGAAAGCATATGCAGCCCAGCGCCGCGATCAGCGCATGAGAAACCAATTGACCAACGCGCCAAGCGTCACCGAAGCCATTTACCGTGCGGGCTTTACGTCTTCGAGCCGGTTTTACGAAAAATCCGCCGCCAAGCTCGGCATGAACGCGGGCGCATTTCGCGCCGGGGGCGCAGGTGAAAGTATCCGTTTCGCGGTCGGCGAAACTTCGCTCGGGCCGATTTTGGTGGCCGCGACCAAGCGCGGTGTGTCAGCTATTCGCTTTGGCGAGTCGCCTGATCTGCTCGTTCGTGAACTGGAGGACGAGTTTCCTAAAGCCGACTTGATTGGCGGCGACAGGAATTTCGAACGCTTAGTCGCCGTGGTTGTGGCGCAGGTCGAACGACCGCGAGCCGACTTTACCTTGCCGCTCGACGTCGAAGGCACCGCCTTCCAACACCGTGTGTGGAAGGCGCTCAGCGACATCCCAATGGGCGATGTTGCAAGCTATTCCGACATCGCAAAGCGCATCGGCGCGCCAAAATCCGTGCGTGCGGTGGCTCAAGCCTGCGCCGCCAATCGGACCGCGTTGGCTATTCCATGTCATCGGATTGTGCGCAACGACGGCGCCATCGGGCTATCGTTGGGGCGTCGTGCGCAAGCAGGCGTTGCTGATGCGGGAGGGGTCCAGATGAGCGATCCCGGCGTGGCCGATCGGACTGGATGACGCGGTGTTCCTCAAAACGACAAAAAGCCGCTCAAAGCAATATCACTTCTCACCGTCTCGACCAACATAACCGGCGCCACGCAAAACCGGGCGCCTTAGCCTGCTCGGCGCGCTCGAGGTCGCCCGGCTACTCTTCACGGCCCGCCAGTGACCCTCGTGGACGCCAGCCGGCCAGCCTCGAAGGGTTGTACGCAACTGGCTCTTGCGCGCTTCGGAAGGCGTA
>CAWJYY010000003.1:0-121986 GCA_963847165.1 uncultured Pseudomonadota bacterium | reverse complement strand
AAAGTCGATTTTCCGCGTGTCTCAGATGAGCCGCCAATCAGCCTTGCGCCGCTTGCACACCCGCGTCCGGCGGAAACCCGCCGAATGCATCAGTGGAGGGTCATGAACCAGACAACGAATACCACCAGAACGAGGCCGACGAAGATCTGAGCAAACGTTGGATTTGAGCTCACCCAGCGCGCCAGTGGGGTAAGCATTCCGCGCTCTCGCAGAAATATGTACGCGGAACGACAGTCACCGCGGCGACATATATGGCCAGACGGGACGGATAATATCTGGCGACCAGATAGCCACCCGTAATCATCACGATTAGGCCAACGACAGCTCTGATCATTGGACTATTGTGCTCCACGTCGCTGTCGGTTTTCGGCCAGTTCCTACCCTGCTACTGGCGGTCGGACTGGCGCTTTTGTTGAACCCGCCGCGATCCAAACGATCAGCCTCAATCCCGAAACCGTGAGAACGGTGAGAAAGATGGCTCGCAACCACCCCCACGTCTCTGGATCGAAATTAGGTGGCGCCGGTCCTGACAAATAACGCCAGCCGAAGCTGCAGACCGGGGCGATCACGACGATCCACAGGCGCCGATTTTAGGCGTAGGCCAGCCGGCCAATCCCTCGTTGGTACTCACGTCGCCTCCCCGTGCGACGTGTTGCGAATATGAGCATACCCCCGACACGAGATGGGAGCGATGAACTTTTTTGGTGTCCGGTTCGGGCCAGACCTTACCCTACCTCGAAAATCCCCGCCGCCAGAATCCGCGAGACTAGCCATGAGCAAGAAGAGGATAGGGTTACATCGCGCCGGCCAGATGAAACGAAACGGGCGTCTGCACATGCAGGCGCGGGTCTCCGTCGACGTGAAACACAGCGGGCATGTGGTCCAGGACAAACGGATGCTCGCGCGCACGGCATGTAACTGTGAGCGCAGCGGGTCCAAAACCCTCGCGGGGCGGTGTCTCGGACAGCAGCCAGCATGTTTCTGGGCGATTGGTGGAATCCAAGGCGCATTCGATCATTGCAGATCCTTGGATATGCAAGTCGCGCGCGTGGTCCGGATAGTAGTGGGCTTGGGGATCAATGCGCGCGCAAAGCCGCGTCATATCCACACCCGGTCCTGCCGGCATTTGATGTGCAGGAGGCGCATCAACTGTTGGCGCCACTTGCTCTTGCGCGTGGGCGAGAGAGACGCCAATGGCGACCACCAATGTTCCAATCAGAAGAGCAAGCTTCATCTCGATCTCCCGCCCATTCAATCCGATGAAATACTTCGGCGCTAAACAACGGTTTCGCGCCCATCCTGGCCCTCAGTTGTAATGGAAATGCACATCGAAGAAGCGCTGATGAGGCATGACACAATTCGGGGCGGAATTTGAATTGCGGACAAGTTGTATCGTTTGTCGGATCAGTGCCTCTGCCGAGGTGGAAAACGCCGTTTCGGGCGCGGCCGCGGCGGTTTGCGTTCCCGTCACCTGACCGTCCTCATCGAAGATCGCTCGAACTACTACGATACCCTCCTCTTCGCGGCGTCGAGCGCTGGCGGGTAGTACGAGGCGTTGTAACCACTGGGATGGTCGATATGGTAGTGGCAGCTAACGACACCGATCTGATTTTGAACGTCTTCGTCTGGAGGAGTGTTTCCTCGCAGGCGCGCAAGGGTATGCCATGCCATGGCGCGCGCGAACGCCGTTTGTTCGATCGTTAGTTCGCCGTTTGGATTGTCGTGCTGCGCGAGCGGCCAAAGTTCGACCATCGCCTGCCTTAGTATCGCGTGGGCCTCCTGCATAGCAGCCCGCGCGGGAGCGGGCGAAGGCCCGCGGGTGGGCATTTGGGCAAGCCGCTGATTGAGGATAATTGAACTCCCCACCGCTGCTAGCGCGACTCCACGAGCCAACGCGGGATTATCCGGCGCTCCAGCGGCGTGTGCGATAGCGCCTTCGTACGCACTTCGCATGACGAGGTAATGCTCAGAGGTTCGCGCCCATCGCCCAAGTTCGGTCGCTCCCGCGTAGGCGTCGGCATCGACGTCCGCACGACCGCTTGCGGCCGCTAACACGCTGCTCAGGTGGTCGCTGCCATGCAACGGATCCGTTGCGAGTTCGCTGCGCGCGACCGTAATTTCCGCCATGAGGAGATCAACACCGGACGCCGGGCCCTGCTGTTGTGCGGCATGTAACGCCAAGGCTGCTGGATCGTGGGCCTCGGCTGGCTTTCCCAACGCAAGGCGCAAGCGCGCGAGATTGAGGGCGAGGACCGGCGTTCTGTGGCCTTCCCCAAACTGCGCCTGCGACGCGGCCAGCGCCGCCGCAGCTGGCCCCTCTGCCGCGGCCTGATCGCCGCGCTGCAGCGCTGAGGTATACCCGCGATAGGCGTCCATGATTGGATCGGATTGCTGCGCTACCGCGTCGACCACCGAAATCGCTGCCAGAGCAGCAACGGCGCTGAAAAGGTTGCGAACCATGAGACAAACTAGCCAGTTCAGTTAGCAAGGCAAACTGCAACCACGTCGGCCGCATGGAGGTCCGAATGTCGCAATTGGGCCAGCGCCCGCCCAAGCATCAATTTTGCGGGCGTCCGGGTCCGGTCACCAAACGGCCTTTCGCGCCTGCACACTATTGGAGGCAGGACTTCGTAGAGTAGGGATGTGGCGCGGTAGCGTTAGACCGAGCATAGCTGTTGCCGCCCCTTTCGTTTGGCGGCGCCTTATTGGCTCGATCGTATCTCCGTTTCCACATCCCCCTCATCGAACCGGACGTGCGGATTTCCCGCATCCGGCTCTCGGACAAGACGTCACGCACGATGGCCTGCGCGTGCGACGCCATCTGCAATTTCCGGACACCATTTGGAGTTTCCTAGGTTGCCCAATCTCCGGGTCCTTCTTCGCTTAGTGCGTCTGTCCTGAACTGAGGCCCCTTCCCTCCACCGGAATTACTCGGCTTCACCGGTACTACGAGCCTCTCCGTCACCCCAATGCGCCAAGCCTGTCCCTCACGGGCGTCTTGTTGATCATCGCTGATCACGCACTGGGGCTTCCCGTGTTGCGCGCGCTTTCCTTGTGTACATGCTGCCGCCAGTACCCCGGTGCAGCGAACGGATGTGGTCTTGCTCGTGCATCCGTTCGTGTCAGCCTTCCCCGGTTCGGCTGCCGGGTCGGCCTGCACATTGACCTTTTCGAGGATTGCTCAGCGTTCACTCGCGTTGCGGCCTGCACACTCGCACGGTCACCAATGTTGTGACCGCTATCCGAAGGCTTCAGACATTTCGTCTCCTCCATGCCTGCTCCGGTTGCTTCCGGCTGGAGCGTCTGCCGGGCGGGATTTACACCCGCTGGAAAAGCGCCGCCTTTGCACGGCGCACGCCGAAGGCGGTCATGTGCGATCTCGTGCCTTAGTGCGGCGTCGCCGCCGGCGCCGGCGCGCTCGCAGTGGAGCGCGGCCTATAACGACCTACTTGCGCAATTATGAGTTAACATAGGCTGAGCCCTGTGCTTAGCTGCGACTCTCAACGTCCGGGGGGACTGAGTGGGCGTTCTTTTCATAAGCCATTCGAGCCAGGACAACGACCAAGCAGTCAAAGTCCGGGACTGGCTCAAGGCGCAAGGCTGGGGCGATGTTTTCCTTGATCTCGACCCCGTTCACGGCCTAGCGCCTGGTCAGCGCTGGCAAGACGAACTTAAGCGCGCCGGCGAAAACTGCGCGGCGATCATCGTTCTTATCTCGCCCAACTGGGTCGCTTCGCGCTGGTGCCAAACTGAATTCTTGGTCGCCGACCAACTCGGCAAGCGCATCTTCCCGGTATTTATCGCGCCGACTTCCTTCGACGAATTGCCGCTCGAGCTGAAAGCCAAATTTCAGCTCGCCGACATCTCAACACCCGACAAGGAAGTCGAGGGCTTTCAACGTCTAGCCACGGGGCTGAAGCGCGCCGGGCTCGACCCCAAAAACTTTGAGTGGCCACCCGCGAATGAGCCGAAACGTAGCGTCTACCGCGGTTTGCAAGCGCTCGACGTTCAAGATGCCGCGATTTTCTTCGGACGTGATGCCGCGATTACCCAGGCCCTGGATGAGTTGCGCCAAATGCGCGATGGGGCCGCCAAGCGCATGCTGGTGATACTTGGCGCTTCGGGCGCGGGCAAATCATCGTTTCTGCGCGCAGGCATTATTTCGCGGCTTCGGCGCGACGAAGAGAACTTCCTCGTCTTCCCAATGGTGCGTCCAGAGCGCGCGGCGATCTCCGGTCCGCAAGGACTTTCTAAAAGCGTCGGCGCCGCGGTTGCACAACCCGTTCCACCCACCAGCGCCAGAGCCTTGGCTCAAGCTTTCGCCGATGCGCGACTGCCCGTTGTCGATCGACTGCAGCGCACCCCGCACGCCGGCCAAGAGACGTCCACAGTTAGGCCGCCGACGATCGTTGTACCCATCGACCAAGCGGAGGAGCTCTTCAGCGCCGACAACGCAGAAGGCAGAGCATTTTGCGAGATCGTCTCCGACGCGGTGGAAATCGATGGCAATACGATCTTGATCGCCACTATTCGCTCGGACTCGTACGAGCCGTTGCAGAACGGCTGGATGCCCGAGAAGCAAGCGACGTTCTCGCTACCCGCCGTCGCTGCGGGTTCTTTCCAGGAAATCATCGAAGGACCGGCCGAACTCGCAAGACCAGCGGTGACGATCGAGCCCGCTCTGACGCAACAATTGCTCTCCGACCTTGATGCTGCCGACGCCCTCCCTTTGTTAGCTTTCACGCTGGAGCGCCTACTCAGTGAGTACGGCGGCGACGGCAAGCTCACCCTCACAGACTATCGCGACAGGCTCGGCGGTCTTTCCGGCGCGATCCAATCGGCCGTCGACGCGGTGCTCGGGCGGCAACCCAGCCCGACCGAACTCGAACTCGCGAGACGACTCTTCATTCCTGCGCTCGTGAAAGTAGATCAGGATGGCGTAAAGCGACGTATTGCTCGGCCCCAAGACTTGCCCAGCGATGCGCGTGCGCTTGCTGCTCGTTTTGTTGCACAACGGCTCTTGGTTACCGACAAGGACACCCTCGAAGTCGCGCACGAGGCAATCCTCCGGCAATGGTCGGCGCTCGCGGGCTGGATAACCGAGGAGCGAACCAACCTGACGACCCTCGATGGCGTCCGCATCGCCGCTCGACAATGGATGGAGCGGCGCATTGTTAGGGGTCGAGCGGGAAAAAAGCATGCAGGTCCGGAGAGCTGGCTTACGCATCGTGGTAACCGCCTAAAAACCGCGCAAGCCGTCGTGGCGCGACCCGATTTCGCATCTGCAATTGACGAAGACATGCGCGCCTATCTTGCCGCGTGCCGCAAAGAAGAACGGCGCGAGTCCACAAATCGGGCGCGGCTGTTGCTCTCCATTGTAGCGCTGCTGTTTTTTACCATGGCAGCAGCCTTCGGCATGTACTTCACGTACCGATCCTCGTTGGAAACAAAGCGTCAGCTGGTTGCGATTGCGGCTGAACTCGACAACGCGCGTGCTCGCGGCGTCTATCAATTCAGGCCAAGAAACGCATTCTTGCGTAATCAATTCGTAGACGGCGTGAATCGCGCATTCGGATTTGAACGTCCGAGCGGGACCCAAGCAGTTACTTTGCCCAGCGGCTCGCCTCAAGCTGTGTGGCGCGACACGATTCTCGCTCGAGCGGACCTCTTCGCCACCTATGGGATCGACAATCCCGCACGCGCGGCCGCCTTTTTGGGCCAGGCGTCTGTCGAGACAAACTTTTTTCATTCGGATACGGAAAACATCAACTACAGCGCTCAGCGGCTGATGGTGATTTGGCCATCGCGATTTCCTAACGAGGCGATTGCGAATGAATACGCTCATAACCCCGAGAAGATCGCCAACCTCGTTTATGGAACAGGCCGGACAGCAGAGGTGCTTGGCAACACTCAACCCGGTGACGGTTACAAATTCCGCGGCCGCGGTTTTTTCCAAATTACCGGAAGGTCCGCTTACTCCCGGCTTAGCACCCTGCTCGGCATCGACCTTGTCGCACAGCCGGATTTGTTGAGCGATCCAGAAGTCGCGTTGGCGGCCGCTGCCGTCACCTGGCGCAACTTGGGGCTCAATGAGATGGCAGACCGGCAAGACAATCTTGTCACTCTAACTCGGAGACTGAACGGCGGCATTACCGGGCTACAAGATCGTCAGACAGCAACGCGCTACTGGCTAGACGCCTTTCAACATAACCAAACACCACCAAACCAAGATTCAACGCGGACAAGCTCGCACTGAGTTCTTCGTGACACTGGGTCTGCTAGCTGAACGCCAAGCTCGCTAGCGCGGCTCGCGTGCGATCTAGCTAGGCTCCCGCCCGACGAATGCATGGCGCGACATCCTCGTCCCAGCCGTCTGTCATTCTCGCTCATCCGCGACCATGGCGAACTGATCTGAGCGAATGTCGCATTAGGGCCAGACCCTGCCCTCCCGCACCCTTCCGCCGACCCGTCGCGAATGTCGTCTATTGGGGATGGTCCAGACATCGCTGGATCCTGAAATGTAGACGCGTGACGGAGAAGAAGATGTCGTACCGTTCCCCCTGCTTCCATGTCGGTTAGGAGGTGGGACAGCCCTTCGGTGGGTGAATGTTGACGCACTGCTTGGTGCAGGGCTTTGAAAGATGCGTTTTGCGAAAGCGCGCATGAACGAGTCGCCCGTACGCACACTTTTGACATGCACGAAAGCGATTGCGCAGGTGCCAATACGGTGTCAGATCGGATTTGGCGGAGCGTTTCGCGGCGGTCGATTGGACCTAAGTGTTTGAGTTTAATGGTGGTGGCGGGTGGACTTGAACCACCTACCTTGGGGTTATGAATCCCACGCTCTAACCAGATGAGCTACGCCACCGAAGGGCGCGACTGATAAGCGGCTGGCGCGCGCCCCGCAAGCGCCGTCCCAAGATCATCGCCCAAGTTCATGGCCCAAAGGCACGTTTCTTTCGCCTGAAGCGCCGATTCCCTTGCTTCGACCCCGTCCCGAGCCCAGGTTTGGCGTCGATCGTCCACGGATCATGGCAAAGCGGGGAAGAATTTGGCCGAAGAGTTCGACGCCACCGACGCCCGCATCCTGGACCTGCTCCAGCGCGACGCCAGCCTCTCCATCGCCGAGATCGCCGAGCGCGTGGGCCTCTCCTCCTCGCCCGCTTGGCGGCGCATCGAACGGATGAAGCGCGCCGGCATTATCCAGCGCCAAGTCACGGTGCTGGATTTCGAAAAGCTGGGGCTCAAGTTCGAAGTCTTCGCATCGGTGAAGCTGCAGCTGCCGTCGCGCGAAAATCTGGAGCGCTTCGAAGAGGCGGTGACCGGGTGGTCCGAAGTGGTGGAGTGCGCGACGGTGACGGGCGCGGCCGACTATATGATGCGCATCATCGCGCGCGATATTCACGCCTATGACGATTTCGTCCGCGACAAGATGCTGGCGCTTGGCCTGGTCTCCGACGTGCAGTCCCGAATTGTGATGCGCACCGCCAAGCGCACAACAGCCGCGCCCCTCGACCTTATCGCCGACGCCTTGCCGCAATAATCTTTTTCAATGATCGGCTTCCGCGCGCCTTAACATTTCCGCTACGTGGCCGCCGACCCACTTTTGCGGGTTTGACGGCGGGGCCAGATTTTGCGCGTGCTCCCATTGCGCGATCAGCGTCTTGGCCTGGTCAAAGCCCGGCAACAGACCAGCGCCCCCGCGCACGGCGTGATTGAAATAGGCGTCGCCGAAGAAAGTCCATTCCCGTTCCGGCTGGCAGCCGAAGGAAGAGCGGTCGGGTGCAGCCGCAGTCAGCACAATCGTGTTGTCGTCAGCCAGCGGCGCAATGAACGCCCCCGAGAAGCAGGCGGAAACAATTACAACGCGATTGACGATGCCCGCTTGCGTGAAGAGATCGCGCAGATTGGCGGGACGCAGCGCGCCCAGCACGTGATCGCGATCGCGCAGCGCGGCCGATCCATCCGGCGCGCCATGCGAAGTGATGAAGAGGACGACCAGATCCTCGCTCGGATTGATCATTGAACCGACTTGGCCGAGCGCGGCCGCGATATTCTCGGGCGTTGCAGCCGGATGCGTGCGGTCGCCCTCGCCGCCGGCGGTCAGCAGAATGGAGCGGCCCTCCGCGTGCAGACGCTCACGCAAGATCTGCTCCGCCTGGGTCGCTTCGCGTTCAAACACCGGCTCGCCCCATAGGCTTACGACGATGAGATAGACATCCTGACGCCCTGGCCTTTGCGGCTGCAGCGCATTAAGCGCATCGCCCATCAGGCGCGTGAGGCGCGCCGCCTCCGGCGCTGGCGGCGCAAGCTGCATGGCGCCGAAACGGCCGTTGAACGGATCTTGTTGCTGCGGCTGTTGTTGGCTGGCGACCGGGGCCCCAAAAGCCACTACCAGCGCGATTGCGGCCAACCCCCACAAACGCGACCACAGACGCCCCATGCCCAGCCTCCTTCAGCGGAACCTACAATGGAGCGCGGCTTTAGCGCCCGCAAGCGGTGCAGCGCATTGCCGGCGAGCGGCCCGCTCTTGTAGCACTAAGACCCATGGTTGAGGGGACGCCAAAACCGGACGGCTACATCGCCGTCCGCCGCGCCGAATTGGCGCAAGGGATCGCCGCCGCCGACGGCCTCCCGCCGGGCGAAGTTGACGCCTTCGCCGATGTGTTGAAGCTCCTCGACGCGCTCCTGCAATACGAAGCGCACGAGCGGCTCGAAGCGCTGAAGACGCTTTACGATCCGCTCGACCCGGACGCCCCGCCAAACCGCCGCGACGTGACGCCAGCTGCGCTCGACGCGTTCGAGCAGATGTTTGTCGAGGCGCTCGTACGCGCCAATTTCGTCGAAGTCGATCACGACACCGTCCAGACGCGCGAAGCCACGAAGCTGCTGACCGGCTTGAGCATCAAGCCATCTCAGGCCGGCATCCGCCGCATCCGCTTCTTCGCTCGCGGCGTCCGCCCGGAGAAAGTGAAGCTGCGCACGCTGGCCGGGCTTCGAAGCCGCGAAATCGACGCCGAGATGATGACCGATGTCGTCGTCTTCGTCGGCTTCAAGGCGGAAGCGGAAGTGCAGCGCGCCGACAAACAAGCCTTCGCCAAGATGCGCCGCGGCATGCGGCCAGGGGCCGCCCTCATCAAGCATTTCCGCAACGTCGCCGCCGCTGAACTGGTGACGCTCCATCCCGGCGCGCGCCCAAGCATGCGGCCGCGCGACCAGGTCATCCTCGCGGCGCCGGCAATCGTCGCCGGCGCCCCGGTCATCTTGAACCTCTGGCCCGCGCTCACCGTGATCTTTGCGGTGCTCGCCGCCTATTTCGGCGCTCGCGGCGTCATCGAACAGAGCGAACTGCGACGCGCGCTCGCCGCGGCATCCGGCTTGATCGCCGTCGGCGCCTTCGTGATGCGCCAGCGCATGAAGTACGAAACCCAAAACCTGCGCTACCAAAAGCAACTCGCCGACACCGTCTATTTCCGCAACCTCGCCAACAATACAGGCGTCATCGATCTGGTTGTCGGCGCCGGTGAGGAGCAGGATCTGAAGGAAGCGCTTGTCGCCTATTGGGCGCTCCGCGCCGCCGGAGGCGCGCTTGAGAAAGAAGAAATCGACAGCGCCGCGGAAGCCTTCCTGCGCGATCAATTCGGGCTGGCGATCGATTTCGAAGTCAGCGATGCGCTGGCAAAACTCGAACGGCTTGAACTTATTTCACGTAACGGCGATCGCATCACCGCGCTTGCGCCCGCCGAGGCGCTCGCCAGGTTGGACGCCCGCTGGGACGGGCTCTTTAATTTCGCCACGCAGGCCTGAAGACGCCGGCGAGCGCCCCTGAACGCTTTAGAGCGCGCGCGCGATGACGACAGTGTGGAGCTAAAGGGTCATGCCAAAGATCGACATCGCCGCTCTCCCCGAACGCAAAGGCGCGGGCTATCCGGCGCCGTTCAACGCCGCTTGCGCCGAACGCATTCGGCGACGGCTGGGCGATGCGGCGGGGCTCAAGGATTTCGGCGTCAACCTGATGCGCCTGCCGCCGGGCAATTGGTCAAGCCAGCGCCACTGGCACAGCCATGAGGACGAATTCGTCTATGTCCTCGAAGGCGAACTCATTTTGATCGAGGACGGCGGCGAGACGAACCTGGCCGCCGGCGATTGCGCCGCGTTCCCGAAGAATTCACCCGACGGCCATCACATGATCAACAGATCGAACGCGGTTGCCGTCTATCTCGAAATCGGGTCGCGCAATCGCGCCGACATCACCACCTGCTCCGACATCGACATGATGAGCGCAAACGCCGACGGCCGCTTCACACGCAAGAACGGCGCGCCCTATTAGAGCCCCCTAACAGACAACGGCCGCGCAGCAAGTGCAGCCGCGCGGCCGTTGTCAGCTCGAGGGGCTCGCCTTAACCGCGGCGGGTGTTGTCGTCGACGCGGAAGACGACGCGCAGATTGACCGGCGAGCCGACAGCGTCGCGGCCGTCCTTTAGCGTTTGCGCGTGGCGGTACATCTGCGCCACCCGCAGCGCCGCGCCGCCAAAGCCGGCGCGAGCCGGGTATTCAGAGACCGGCGCGCAATCAAGGGCGCCATTGCTGAGCACCGTGCAATGGAGGGAGGCCTCGCCTTCACGGCCCTCTTCGAGCGCACGCGCTGGATAGGTCTCCGCCAGACGCCAGGCGGCCGGCGTGCGGGTCCAGACGGGCCGCCGCGCGCCTTCGACGATGATCGGTTCGCTGTCTTGTGCGGCGAAGCTGGCCGGGGTGACGCCGACGGTTTCCTCGGGCGTCTGTTCGGACCGCGCGTCTAGGCGATGGCCTCGCCGGCGCCGCCGAAGCGGTTTGCCTTGCAGACGCTGACCGCGAGGACGAAATGGCGTCGTCCGGCGAGGCGACGTTCTCGCCGGCTTGCTGCGCGCCAAGCGGCCCCGCCTGAATAGGCGCCGGCGATGTTTCGGCGAATTGCGCCTGGTTCGACGCGACGTTGGTGTTGGCCGGCGCGGCTTCATAATTCCGCCACGCATAATAGCCGCCGCCGGCGATGACTGCGGCGGCCGCGGCGCCGGCAATCCATTTCCACGCGCTTCCACTCTTGGAGGCATGGATCGTTACGGGCTTTCCCTCGGCCGGTTCTTGACTCATTTTCCTCTCCTGAAAAGCATTCGGAGGCCCGTCGAGATTGGCGAATGTTTAAGGATCCTCCAGGCGCGGCAACGCTTACCGGCTGAAGGCAGTTCCGCTGCATCCATCGCATCCGAGTCTTTTTCGCGTTAATCCGCTGAAAGTATGGACGTTCAAACGCGCAAGAGTTGTGGATGCGCGCACGCTTTTCAGACGCGCGCGCGAATGCGCCGCGCTCCGTGCAAGGCCCGCGTTCGACAATGCTTGAGCCTGGGCTCGTGCATTGAAAGAGAAGAATGCGGCGATTGAGCCCGCGCGCGCCGCTTCTTCAGACCCCTGCGTGCACCGCGCGCACGTGGCCGTCGGTGTAGCCCATGATGCGGCGCTCGCCGCTCGGCCAGGCAATGAAGTCGATCACCATGCGCGGGCTCTCGCGCGGGCCGCCGAAAAGCGCCTCCGGTTCGGCGCGCACCCACACAAGCGGCGCTGTCGCATCGGCCTTCGCGCCCTCCTGCTCGATTGCGGCGACGATCGCGGCGCGCGTCTCGCGCGGCGGATATTGCAGAAAGACCGAATGATAGACGATGGTCGCTGCGTCCTTGGCGCGCTGGGCGAGTTTATCGGCGATCCAGCTCGCCGCGTCAGCGCGATCGACGCGGACGCCGGTTTCGAGCGCAAGCGCCACGGCGCCGTCGAAGCGCGCGAGGCGATCGGCCTGGTCGGGCCAGATGTAAGATTTGAGCCGCAGCAACTGGTTTGGATCGCGAATATCCAGCGGATTGAGATCGCAGGCGGCGCGGTCGCGCACGGCGATGCGCGTTTGCACCGCGGGCGGCGGCCCATTCCAGTCGGTGTCGATCACCACCGGGCTCGCATCGCCCCACGACCAGGTCGCGGTGCGATAAGCGAAGCGATCCCAATTCGAGATTGAGCCCCGCGCTGGCGCCGATCTCCAGCGTGTCGATCGGGCCGTCCCACGATTTCGCGAATTCCAGGAAACACGCCAATAGAGCGATGGAGCGGCGCGTCTCATTGGTTTGCGGGGCCGACTTCAGGAAGTCCGCCACCCATTCCCGCTCGCGCGCAAGAAACGCGCGCGCCGCCGGCCAGACCTTGTCCATGCTCCATGCGCCGCTTGCATCCGGATAAGAAGCGATGAGCTCGGCGTCGCGCGCCCATGAGCACGCCGGCATGCAGCGCGCCGCACAAACGCAGCGCCACGACATCGGCGCGAGGGCTCCCCCGCCAATCGCCCACGAGCGCCGCCACCGGCCCGCCAATTTCCAGATCGTCGGCCATGCGCGTGACCAGTTCGCCCGTGAAGGGCGAACCAAACATCGTGCAATACATCGCCTGCTCGCGGAAATGATCGAGGATTTTTTCCGCGCTCATGGGCACGCGCCTCAGGCCCGCTCAACGCAAAGCGCAATGCCCTCGCCGCCGCCGATGCAGAGCGCAGCGACACCGCGTTTGGCGTCGCGCGCCTCCATCGCCGCAAGCAGCGTCACCAGCACTCGCGCGCCCGAGGCGCCGATCGGGTGACCGAGCGCGCAGGCGCCGCCATTGACGTTGAGATTGTCGAGCGGAATGCCCAACTCCTTCATCGCGATCAGCGGCACCACGGCGAACGCTTCATTGATCTCCCAAAGCTCGACATCGCCCACCTTCCAACCGGCGCGGTCCAGCGCCTTCTTGATCGCGGGCACCGGGGCTGAGGTGAACTTCGATGGGTGCTGGGCATGAGAGGATTGCGCCACGATGCGCGCAATCGGCTTCTTGGCCTTGCTCGCCGTCGTCAGCACCAAGGCCGCCGCGCCGTCGGAAATCGCCGACGCGTTCGCCGCCGTCACCGTGCCGCCATCGGTGAACGCGGGCTTGAGCGAGGGTATCTTTTCGGGCTTGGCCTTGCGCGGAAGCTCGTCGGTGTCGATGTCGCCGAACTTCGACTCAAGCTTGATGATCTCGCGGCGGAAGCGTCCCTCCTTGGCGGCGTTCTGCGCGCGCGTCAGCGTCTCCAGCGCATAGGCGTCCTGGGTCTGGCGCGTGAACTGATAGTCCTTCGCCGCCTGATCGGCGTAGACCCCCATGGCGAGGCCTTCATAGGCGTCTTCAAGACCGTCATAGGCCATGTGATCGAAAACGCGGTCGTGACCGAATTTGCGTCCGCCCCGATAGTTCGGCATCAAGTAAGGCGCCCGCGACATGCTCTCCATGCCCCCGGCAATCACCGTCTCCGCTTCGCCGGCGAGCAAAACCTGGCGCGCCATCGCCACCGCTTGCAGCCCCGAGCCGCACATCTTGTTCAACGTCACCGCTTCGGTGGCTTCATCGAGCCCCGCCCGCAACGCCGCTTGCCGCGCCGGCGCTTGACCCAAGCCCGCCGACAACACATTGCCCATGATGATCTGATCGGCGCCGCCGGTGCCGGCTTCCTGCACCGCCGCCTTGACGGCGGCTGCGCCCGAATTCCGGCGCCGTGAAACCGGCGAGTTCGCCCAACAATCCGCCCATTGGCGTGCGCGCCATGCCGACGATAACGACGTCTTCGCTCATTGTGTCTTTCCTTCAGAACTTGCCGGCAGAATTGTCTCATTTGCCTTCGGCGTAGCACCAACACGGTCGATATGCCATGCGCGTAGAGTTTGCCCTTCGCGTCGGTGAGTTTGCCTTCGGCGGTAATGATGGTGCGGCCGCGGGCGATGACAACGCCCTCGGCGCGGAGTTCGCCAGTATCAGCCTGGATGGCGCGGACGAAGTTCACTTTGGTTTCCACACTTGTGTAGCTTACACCGGCCGGCAAAGTCGTATGCGCCGCGCAGCCCGTGCAGCTGTCGATCAGCGTCAATGCCCATCCTCCGTGCACGATGCCCAACGGATTGAGCACGCGCTTCGGTGGGATTGCCTACAAATACGGCGCGACCGTCCTCGACCTCCGCCAAAGCGAAGCCGAGGGTCGCCGCAATCGACGGCGGGGGAAACTCGCCTGCGATCAGGGCGCGCATCGCGGCGAGGCCCGAGAGGCCGATCAATGCGCGCGCCGTCTCTTGGGCTTCGCTCATTCAGCGCTCCGTCGCGGCGATCCAGCCGCCGCCCAAGACGCGGGTGGAATTGGGATCGTAAAACACCGCCGCTTGCCCGGGCGCCACGCCCTCTTCGGGCGTGTCGAGTACAACCGACCAGCCGGCGGCGATGGCGAGCCGGGCCGGCACGGGCGGACGCGTCGAGCGCACGCGCACAAGCACGCGCCGCCCATCGAGCGCATCTTCGTGGGCGACCCGTTCGCCGATCCAGTTCACGTCTTTCAGCGCTAATGCGCGACACCCCCAAGGCTTCGCGCGGGCCGACGACTACGCGCTTGTGAGCCGCGTCGAGCTTGATGACGAAGAGCGGCTCGCCGGTGGCCACGCCGATGCCGCGGCGTTGACCGACGGTGAAATTGATCACGCCATCGTGGCGGCCCAGCACGCGGCCATCGAGATGAACGATGTCGCCGGCTTCGATCGCGCCCGGGCGAAGCTTTTCAACGACGCTTTGATACTTGCCGCTCGGCACGAAGCAGATGTCTTGGCTGTCGGGCTTTTCCGCCACGCTCAAGCCCAGCTCCGCGGCGAGCGCCCGCGTTTCGCTCTTCGGCTTGTCGCCTAAGCGGAAAGCGCAAGAACTCGAGCTGCTCGCGCGTCGTCGCGAACAGAAAATAAGTTTGATCGCGATTGGCGTCGGCGGCGCGATGGAGTTCGGCGCCGTCCGCGCCTTCGACGCGCCGCACATAATGACCGGTCGCCAGGCAATCGGCGCCCAGATCCTCGGCGACGCGCTTCAGATCCTTGAATTTCACGGTTTGATTGCAGCGGACGCATGGGATTGGCGTCGCGCCCGAAAGATAAGTGTCGGCGAAATCCTCCATCACGGCGTGGCGGAAGCGGCTTTCGTAATCGAGCACGTAATGCGGGAAAGCCGCTTTGGTCGGCGACGCGGCGCGCGTCGTGGATGTCTTGGCCGGCGCAGCACGCGCCAGGCTTGTTCACGGCCGCGCCATGATCGTAAAGCTGCAGCGTGACGCCGACCACGTCGTAGCCTTCGCGCGCCAGCATCGCGGCGACGACGGAGGAATCGACCCCGCCCGACATCGCCGCCACCACGCGCGTTTGCGCGCGGCGGCTTGGCGATGCCCAAAGAATTGAGGGTGCGCGCCTTCAGCGGCGCGCTGACTATCCGACATCTCATCCTTCCCTCCGGGGTCAAGGCCCGGAGCGACGGATCAGAGATAGTTGAGAAGCGTGAGCTTTGAAAGGTCCGCGAAGACCTTGGCCGAGGCCTGATACTGGGTCATCAGCAGATTGAGCTGGACCGAAAGCTTGGCCGGGTCGGCGTCGCGCAGATCGCCGATTTCCTTGGTCATCAAATCGGATTGCGCCTGCAATTGCGTGCTCTGCGTGGCGAGCTGCGCCTGGATTTGGCCTGTGCGTCCAGACTGGGTGTCGAAATTCGAGGCCTGGGTGTCGAGCTGGGAGGCAAGCGCATTCAGCGTCGTCTGGTCGGATTGGCTGATCGGCTGGCCAATCGCGCCGCCGGCCGCATTGATCATGACCTGCAACGTCTTCATCGCGTCGAAGAGGCCTTGCGACATCTCCGAGGCCTTCTGCGCAATCACGATCGGGGCGCCGGTTCCTAGATTGATAGTTTGTTGACGGGCGGCTTCATTGAAGATGGAGCTGGTCGGCGAGGCGTTGACGAGTTGCTGCAGCGTGTCGACCTGCACCGGCGGGGCGCCCTGGCGCTCGCCGGCGAACAGCGGCTGACCGTTCCAGGTCTGGTTCAAAGCCGCGACGATGGAGTTGAAATTGAGCTCGAGGTCTGTGCTGATGCCGCGCCCGTCATTGGCGCTGATCGCTGTGCGAATCGATTGCGCCAGCGCACGGGCGCCGGATGCGACTTGCTGTAGCGCCGAGCCCTGCACATCGAAGCGCGCCTGCAGCTGATCGATGAGCGAACTCCTGGCGTCGGCGGCCGCCTTCAGGCTTTGCGTGCTCAAGAGCGCGCCAGCTTGGCCGCCATAACCTTTCAGATCGGCCGCCTTCGCGCCCGACCCGAGCTGATTTTGTATGTCGGTCAATTGCTGGCTCATGCGCGCCAGATCGAGTTGGATCTGCGTCGTCGAGCTAACACCGGCCACCATGATCTACTCTCCTTAGACTGGGGTCACGATGCCAAGATTGATGAGGACATCCAGCATTTGCGTCACGGCCTGGATAACGCGCGCCGAGGCGGCGTAAGCGTTTTGATACGTCGTCATCTTCGCGAGCTCGTCGTCCATGTTGACGCTTTCAACCTGCGAGCGACGGTCGTTGGCGGCGGTGGCTATGGCTTGCGCGCCGTTGGCGGCGTTCTGCGAGTCCGACGCAAGGCGCCCCGCCTCGCCCCCGAGACGCGCCGCGTAGAGCGCCGAGGGTTGTCGATTGCGCCGTGAGCGAGCCGGCGGTGGCGAATGAGCGGACCGATCGCGCGCGGCGACAAGTGCGGCTGCGCCACGATTGTCGCCGCCCTCGATCACTTGCGTGCCGAGAGCGGCAGTCAGATCGGGATCGCCGACCGCCAAGCAGCAAGGGATTGGCGGCGACTTGCGGATTGACATTGACCGTGAGCGCTCGCCCGGCTTTGGCCGCCTCGGACAAACCGTTAAGCGCGGAGAACGAAATGCCGGTGCCGCCGCGCTGGGTCGTGTCCGCCGTCAGCGAGACTTGAAATTTCGGGTTGGCGGTGAAGCTGATCTGCCCAGTCGTCGCGTCGCGCGCGAAGACGCCATAATCGCCAAGGCCCGCGCCGCTCGCATTCAGCGCGTTGAGCAGATCATCCCAAGTCGCGGTTGGCTGCGCCAATGCGCCGGAAATCGAAATTGAGCGCGTTGCCGATCACACGTCCGGCGGTGTCGGTCACTTGATAGTCGATTTCACCGCCGGCGTTGAAGCCGAGCAGATCCGAGCCCTTGACGCCATTCTCGAAGAACATCGGCGTTGGACTTGAAACCAAATCGTTCAAGCCGAAGAAATGCGAAAAGCCTCTGCCGGCGCGATCGCTCGGCGTTGTCGGGTCCTGCTGGATGACGAGGCCGCCGGCGCCTCCGGCATTGAGCGACAACACGCCGTTGGAAAAGCTTGCGCCGCCGGCCGGCGATTCAGCGCCCAGCGCGGAATTCAACGCTGTCGTAAAATCGGCGATCGCGCCGCCTGAAAAGCTGTAGCTGGTCGACGACAGATCCGAAGTGATTGTGCCCGCGTCGAAGTCGATATTCAGTCGATCCTGCAAGACGCCATTGCCGTCGACGACGCCGATGACGGCCTTGCCGGTGAAGTTGAGCGCGTCCGTGCCGAGCAGACCGGTCTGGCGCCCGACCATGGTTCCGAGCGCTGGCGACGAGGCGTTGTTATTGTGCACTTCATTGAGGGCGTCGCCGAGCGCGCCGGAGAAGCCGCCAAGCGCTTCCGCGAGGCTTGGCAAATCCTGGTCTCGGACCTGCAACAGACCCTTGATCGAACCGCCGGTCAAGAATGGCTCGAGATTGGTCGCCGACCCAAGCTGCGGATTGAGCTGGATCGACGCCGTGCGTGGCGAAATTGCCGTCGTTTGGCGTGTAGGAGATCGTCGCCGCCTGGGTGCCGACGAGCAGCGCGCCGCCGCTGGTGCGCACATTGACGCCGCCCCCCTCCGTGGGCGTGACGGTGATGTCCATCAGCGACGAGAGCTGATCGATCAGCTGCGACTGCGCGTTCTCGGCCGAGGTGCTGTCGGCGCCGGTGCTTTTGGTCAGACGGATCTGGGTGTTGAAATCCGCGATCCGGTTCATCAGATCTTGCGCCTGCGACACTTGATCGGCGATGCGCTGGTCCGCTTCCGAAGCTCAGATCCTGCAACGACTGCGCAACGCGCTGCACTTCGCTATAGGTCGATTGCAGCGCGCTTACCGCGCCGTCGCGCTGCAGCGCGGAGGAGGGATCGGCGCCGAGCTGCGTCGCCGACGACCAGAACTGGTCGAGCAGACCGAACATCGAGGTCGGATCGGAGGGGTCGCCGAAATTCGCCTGCGCGCGATTTAAGATGTCGGCGCGCGCGGCGGAGGCGCCCTGCGCGGCCTGGGCGATGAAACTCGCAGCGGCGAGAAAGCGGTTGGCGGCGCGCGTCACGCTGGCGACATCAACCCCGCCGCCGCCGCCCAGATCGGCATGCGGTGCGAGGTTAACAGTGGTGCGCACATAGCCGGGCGTGTTGGCGTTGGCGATGTTCTGCGAAGCCGCCCCGATGGCGGTCTGCGCGGCGCGCAGGCCGGAGAGCCCGGACAGAAGGACGGAGTTGAGCGAGGTCACGCGCGCGCGCCCGGCATAAAGCGCCCGGCGCCCGGCCAAATTTGCCGGCTGCGCGGGAGCGCGTCGATGGCTCCGAATGCGCAGCTAGACGCTTGAAACAACACACTTTCTCCCCACGGACGGCGGTCTTGCGCGGGTTCCCGCGCGCGCCCGTTAAGCATGGCGCTCGCAAGTGCCGGGCCAGCGGGGCCGAGAGCAGGCAAAAACTGCCGGGCGCGCGGCGCCGTTTGCCGGTTGCGCACATCAAACGAAGCTCGGGACCACTGATTTTATTGCAGTTTCTGTGGTTACCGGCGTGGCCCGGCGCTTGCTCGGCCGCCTTGCCGCCCGCGCCATGTGCGCGCGACGGCCTGGGGGACTTATGGGCATCGCGGCCAACGCCGTTGCAGATCTCGCCGGACCGCCGCCGCCGCGTGCGGCGACGAACGCCCCCGACGCGTCGAGCGAGGCCTCGAGCTTCCAGGGTCATGTGCGCGAGGCCGATCGCACGGCGCCGCGCGAGGAGCGCCCGCAACCGAACGATGCGCGCCCGCCGACGCGGCAGTCGAACACTCAATCTGGCGCTCAATCCAGCGCCCAACCCAATGATCGCAGCGAAAAAACCACGACGCCGGCGCCGGGGCCAAAGGAAGAAGACCACGCCGACACCAAGGCCGACGCCGCGCCTACGCCCATCTTTCTGCAGCTGATCGCGCATGCGATCTCGCCGATCACCGCCGTCGCGACTGGGCAGGCCGCGTCACTGCAGCAACAAGACAATTCGCAAGTGACGCCGGCGGAGCAAGCAGCCGCGCAAGCGACAAAAGCTCCGCTCATCGGCGCACAAGCCGCCGCGCTCGCAACCCCAGCGGTGCGAACAAAAGGCGGTGCGTCGATGCCGGGCGCCGACGGCCGACCCTTGCAAGTCAAAACCGCCAAGGGCGCGACAGCGAAGACCGAGGCCGCCTCGTCCGCAACGGCGACCGAGACGCCGGAAGCCGCCGCATCCGCTTCCCAGGCTGACGCGTCAGTTACCTTGGCGGCGAGTCTCGGCGCACAGGACGCCGCCGCTAGCGAAAAAACCGCAAAGTCCAACGCAGCCTCCGGTGCAGTCGACGGCGTGCAAATGGCGTCGGAGCGCGCCGCTCGGCCGCATCCGTCGCGCCAAGGACCGCATCAGTCGGCGCCGCCCACACAAGCGCCTCCGCTGGCGCCGAAAACGGCGATTGCGGCCAATGCAGGCGAGGCGAAGCTTGGCGTCGAGGGCAAAGCGCTTGCGTCGGCGGACGCTCTGAAGCAAGCGGCGCAGGATTTCGCGTCGCTTTCGCCAAAAACACAGTCTTCGCCGTCGACACCAGCAGCGACGCAGCCAACGTTCTCGGCGCATGCCCAACTGGCGACGCCGGCGGCGCAAGACCTCCGCGCGCGCCGCTGATGCGCGCACCCAATCGCCCCCCGCCGCCGTGCAAGTGGGCGGCGAGATCGTTCGCCGCTTCAATGGCGGCGACACCAGCTTTCAAATGCGCCTCGATCCGCCGGAACTGGGCCGGGTCGATGTTCGTCTCGATGTTTCGCGCGACCATCGCGTCACCGCCGTCATTTCCGCCGACAGCCCGCAAGCGCTAAGCGATCTAGCCCGCGGCGCGCCCGATCTTGCAGCAAGCGCTGCAATCGGCCGGCCTCGACCTCGCCGACGACGGTCTGCGCTTCGATCTTTCGTCAAACGGACAAGGCAACGCCTTCGCGCAAGCGCAGGCGCAACAGGATCAACCCGGTTTGCGCGCCGCGAATGCCGCGCAAGCCGATAACTCAATCGCGCCAGAGCTCACCGCGCAGCGCCCGCTCAGCATCGATAGCTGGCGCGGCGCGCGCGTGGACGTGATGGCGTAACGGAGAATTTGAAGGCCCATGACTGTTTCAAGCGTCAACACCACGCCGACGGTGACCAATCCAAGCGCGACCGACGCCGACTTCGGCGCAGCAGACGCTCGCCGGGAATTTCAACACCTTTCTGACGCTGCTGACCTCGCAGCTGCAGAACCAGGACCCGCTCTCGCCGATGGATTCGACGCAATTCACGCAGCAGCTGGTGCAGTTCAGCCAGGTCGAACAGCAGATCAAGACCAACCAGAACCTCGAAGGCCTGGCGCAGCAATTTCAGGCCGCTTCGGCAGGCGCCGCGCTCTCCTATCTGGGCAAGGACGCGCTCATTCAAAGCGACACGACCACGCTCGCCAACGGCACGAGCCGCCTGGGGCTACTCCCTGCCGAACACCGCCGGCAGCGTCAGGCTGGAAGTGCGTGACGCATCGAACCGCACAATCTTTTCAACCGACGGCGAAAGCGCGCGCCGGCGATCACGTTTTCACTTGGGACGGCAAGGACAATAACGGCAACACCATGCCGAGCGGCGACTATCATCTCGCCGTCACGGCGACCGACGCCGGCGGGCAATACGATCACGCCGACCATGACTGTTCAGGAAATCATCAACGGCGTCGATTTCTCGGGGACGACGCCGCAGATCATCACCACCTCGGGCTCGCGCGATCTGAGCACAATCCGCGCGATCCTGAACGGCTAACGGGACAAGCGCCGGCCGAACGCCGGCGCTTATGCGCAGAAGCGCTCTCATCAGGGGACAACGACGTCTGCGTTCAAAGCGCGGACAGTGATGGAGCAGGCTTCATGTCTATTTATACCGCCCTACGCGCGGGCGTTTCCGGCCTCACCGCCAATTCGAGCGCGCTCGCCGTTATTTCCGACAACATCGCCAACGTTAACACGGTCGGCTACAAGCGCACGGGCGTCGATTTCAGCGCACTGGTCAACGCGCAGAACTCAGCCACCACCTACAACGCCGGCGGCGTGCTGCCGCTGACCCGTCAGCAAATCTCCCTGCAGGGCTCGCTTGAGCAGTCGAGTTCACCCACCGACTTCGCGATCTCCGGCGACGGCTTCTTCATCGTGTCGAGCAACGACCAGCAACTGACCAATGGCGGCAGCGTGCTGTTCACGCGCGCCGGCTCCTTCACCGTCGATCACAACGGCTTCATGGTGAACGCGCAAGGCTTGTTCTTGCAGGGCTGGCCCGTCGCCGCCGACGGCAGCGTAACGTCTTCGCCAACCAGCCTTTCGGCGATCGAGCCGGTCAACATCTCGGGCGTCGGCGGTCTGGCCGAGCCGACAGCCAACGTCAGCATCAACGCCAATTTGCAATCCGGCGAAGCCTCCTACGCCAACGCGCAAGGCCCCTACGCGGCTGGCGCCCTGGCCACGGGCACCATCACTCCTGACT
This sequence comes from uncultured Pseudomonadota bacterium, assembly GCA_963847165.1. GTDB lineage: Bacteria > Pseudomonadota > Alphaproteobacteria > Caulobacterales > Aquidulcibacteraceae > Vitreimonas. The sequence goes on along the minus strand of CAWJYY010000003.1, from coordinate 100,239 downwards.
TTGAAAGCTCGCTGGAAATCTACGACAGCTTGGGCGAGGCGCGCACGGTCGCCATCGGCTTCCTGAAGACGCGCGCCCAACACCTGGCAAGTCGAAGCCTATGCGCGCCCCAACACCAATGTGACCAATGGCGCCGTCACTGGCGGCCTGCTCGCCAGCGGCACCGTCACCTTCAACACCGACGGCACGGTCGCCAGCACGACCGGCACCATCGCCTCGGCGTTCAACGTGAACTGGGCGGCCTGACCGGCGCGGCGGTGCAACCGATCACCCTCGATCTCGCCAGCGGCATGACGCAGTTCGCCAACGCTTACGGCGTCACCAGCGTCACCGCCGACGGCGTGCCGCCCGGCGATCTCGTCGGGCTGACGATGCAAGGCGACGGCATGCTGACGGCGCAATTCTCGAACGGCCGCTCGCGCGCGCTCTATCAGATCCCGCTGGCGACGTTTCTAACCCGAACGGTCTCAAGGCTGACCAAGGCGGCGCCTTCCGCGTGACGCTCAATTCCGGCCTCTACAACATCAACTGCGTCGAACGCCGGCGGCGCCGGGAAAATCGTTTCTGGTGCGCTCGAAGGCTTCAACGTCGACCTCGCTGCGGAGTTCACGAACCTCATCACCACGCAACGCGCCTACTCCGCTGCGTCGCGCATCATCACCACGGCTGACCAGATGCTGGAAGAGCTCCTCCAGATCAAACGATAGGAAAATGATGCGAGGTAAGAAACGAGTAAGACGTCGCTGTGTTCTAATTCGACACACAGCGTCTGCTCGGAATTTCAATTCGCCTTAGTCGTTTCTTTAGCACCACAAGTTATGTTGGCGCTCAAGAACAGGAGTAAGGCGCTATGCAGAAGCAACGCCGCTATGATGGGGTGGTGATGGGTCCCGACGGGAATCCCCTCACATTGGACGATCTGCCGCCGGCGGGCACGACCCGTTGGGTGATCCGTCGCAAGGCCGAAGTTGTCGCCGCGGTTCGCGGCGGGCTTTTGTCGCTTGAAGACGCATGCGCGCGTTATGGGCTCTCTGAAGAAGAGTTCGACGGCTGGCGCAAGTCGATCGAAAAGCACGGTCTTCCGGGCCTGCGCACCACGCGCATCCAGCATTATCGTCTGGCTGACGCCTAAGCTTTCGCCGCCCGCAAGGCGTTGACCTGCGGCGCTCTTGAAACAAGCCCTCGCCTTCGCCGGCGGGGGCTTTTGCGCATGCGCTTTATGCTTAACGATTGTTTCACGCCCCACCGGGCAATTTCTGCCGACCGGCGAGATTTGCCCAGCTGATTCTGGCTCGCTGAGCCCATGTCGGAGAGGCGTTGAGGGCGTGAACGGCATTACCAACTTTTTGCTGAAGGCGGGACCGACGCGCCTGTTTGCGGCGCTCGGCGTCGCCGCCGTGATCGCGGCGATCTTCTTCACCCTGGTGCTGCGCATGGGCGGGGAGGACAAAGCCCTGCTCTTCTCCAATGTCGACATGCGCGAGGCCGGAGAGATCACCCAGCACCTGGAGCAGGCCAACATCCCTTATGAGCTGCGCGGCGACGGCACCTCGATCTTCGTGGCGCGCTCGAAGGTGCTGGAGGCGCGGATGATGCTTTCGGCCGACGGCCTGCCCTCGCGCGGCTCTGTCGGCTACGAGATTTTCGACCGGCCCGATGCGCTGGGGCAGACGCAATTTCAACAGAACATTAATCGCCTGCGCGCGCTCGAGGGCGAGCTTGCGCGCACCATCGCCTCGCTTGACGGGGTCTCCAGCGCCCGCGTGCATTTGGTGCTGCCCGAGCATCAGCTGTTCGCGCGCGATAGCGATCAGGCCTCGGCCTCGATCGTGCTGGGCCTGCGCCGCGATGCGCTGAGCGGCGAACAGGTGCGGGCGATCCGCAATCTGGTGGCGAGCGCCACCCCGGGGCTGACCAGCAACCGCGTCACCATCCTGGACGAGACCGGGCGCCTCTTGGCGGCGGCCGACCGACCCGAACGATCCGACCGGCGACGATGGCGAAGATGCCCGCCAAGCCGCCATGGAAGAGCGCATTCGCTCAACCGTGACCAACATCGTCGAAGGCGTCGTGGGCGCCGGCAATGCGCGCGTGCAGGTCACCGCCGACATGGACTTCAACCGGGTCAGCGAAACCTCGGAGCATTTCGATCCGGACGGCCGCGTGGTGCGATCGACGTCGACGACCGAATCCACCGCCAGCGCCAATGAACGCCCGCAAGGCGCCACCACCGGCGCCAACGTTCCCGACGCGACCGCCGCCCAGTTCCGGCGCCAACTCCCAGAACGCCAACAATTCGAGCCAGGAAACCGTCAATTACGAAATCTCGCACACCACCACGCACCACCGTCAGCGATGGCGGCGCGGTCAACACGCCTCTCGGTCGCGGTCGCGGTCGACGGCGTCGACCGACGCCCGGCGGCCAATGGTCATGCCCGGCGCCTAGCCGCCGCGCAGCGCCGAAGAAATGCAGCGGCTGACCACGCTGGTGCGCTCGGCGGTCGGCTTCAACCAACACGCGCGGCGACACTGTGCAGTCGTCAACGTTCGCTTCGCGCGCGCCGACTCGGAGGGCAGCGGAAGCAACGGCCCCTGGCCCGCTGGATTTCGCCAGCTTCGACATGACGCGCGTCATCGAGATCGTCGCGGCGCTGATCGCCTCGCTGGCCTTCGTATTCTTCGTGCTGCGGCCGCTGATCGGCGGCCTGATCCGCGGCGGCGCCAATGCAGCCTCGGCCGGCGCTACGCCGGCGCCGCCGGGCGGGCGGCGCGGCCGTCGCCGCGCTGCCCGCACCCGACGCCGCGATGATCGATGCCCGACAGCGCCATCGACGTCGCGCGAAGTCGAGGGGCGCGTGCGCGGATCGTCGGTCAAGAAGATGGCCGAAGTCGTGAACCAGCACCCGGATGAATCCGTTCAGATCATCCGCGGCTGGCTGAACAACGCGATATGACGCCATGAACGCGCTCGCCAAACCCGACGCTGGCCTGCCCGACACCGAGCGCCGGACCTCTCGCGCTATAGCGGCCCGGAGAAGTGCGCGATCGTGCTGATGGCGCTCGGCGAAGACGCCAAGAAGCTCCTGGCGCATGCTCGACGAGGAGGAGATCAAGGAGGTCTCCCAAGCGATGGCCGGCGCTTGGCGTGGTGCCCTCCGTCGTCGTCGAAGCGCTGGTCGATGGAGTTCGTGCAGCGGCTCTCCGGCGCCGGCGCGATCATCGGCTCCTTCGACCAGACCCAACGCATGCTGTCCGCGTTCATGCCGAAGGAGAAGGTCGACACGCTGATGGAGGAGATCCGCGGTCCCGCGGGCCGCAACATTTGGGACAAGCTCGCCAACGTCAACGAAGCGGTGCTCGCGAGCTATCTGAAGAACGAATACCCGCAGACCGTCGCCGTCGTGCTGGCGAAGGTGCGCCCCGAGCACGCCGCCAGGGTGCTGGCGGAGCTGCCGGAAGACTTCGCCTCCGGAATGCGTGATGCGGATGCTGCGCATGGAGCCGGTGCAGCGCGACATCCTCGACAAGATCGAGCCGACGCTGCGCACCGAGTTCATGTCGAACCTGGCGCGCACCTCCAAGCGCGACAGCCACGAGTTGATGGCGGAAATCTTCAACAATTTCGACCGCCAGACCGAATCGCGCTTCGTCGCGGCGCTTGAAGAGAAGAACCGCGAGAGCGCCGACCGCATCAGGGCGCTGATGTTCGTGTTCGAGGATCTCGGCAAGCTCGATCCGGGCGGCGTGCAGACCCTGCTGCGCGCGGTCGACAAGGCCGAGCTCGCGCTGGCGCTCAAAGGCGCATCCGACACGCTGCGGCAGCTGTTCTTCTCCAACATGTCCGAGCGCGGCTCGAAGCTGCTGAAGGAGGAAATGCAGGCCATGGGCCCGGTGCGGCTCAAGGACGTCGACGCCGCGCAGACGCGCATGGTCGCGACCGCCAAGGAGCTCGCCGCGCGCGGCGAAATCCTGCTCTCCGACGGCAAGTCCGAAGATGAGCTGATCTACTGATGACCCAGCTCCGCAAATTCGCCTTCGAGACCGAGTTCGCGCCGGACGGCGCGATCCTCCGCGACGCGGCCAAGAAGATCACGTCGGAAGAGATCGAGGCGCAATCGCACGCGGCCTATCAGCAAGGCAAGCACGATGCGCGTCGCGCAGGCCGAGCGCGAAGCCGCGGCCGCGCTGCAAGCCCTCGCCGACGCCTCCTCCGCGATCCTGACGCCGGCTTGACGCCGAAAGCCGCGCCATGCGCGATGAAGCGGCGCGCGTCGCCTTGATCGCCGCGCGCAAGATCGCAGGCGCGGCGCTCGATGCGTTTGGCGCCGAGCGCGCGGCCGCCGCGATCGAAGCCGCGCATGGATTCGCTGCGGCATCAGCCGCGCCTGGTGGTGAAGCTTTCGCCGGAAGCGGCCGAGACGCTGCGCCCGCGCATCGCGGCGATGTGCGAAACCCACGCCTATGCCGGCGCCATCCTTGTCCGTCGCCGAACCCGGCATGGGCGCGGGCGAAGTTTCCATCGATTGGTCCGATGGCGTCGTCGACACTCAATCCAGACTGAGGCCGTCGAACGCATCAACACCCTCCTCGAAGCGGCGCTGGCGACGCTCGACGACACCCCATCGTGAGGCGATAAGATGAGCACAGACCTCAAACTCGACGAGCTCGCGCCCGATCCGCGCCGATGCAGCCGATGGGCCGGCCAATGACGGCGGCATACGTAGCGCCGCCGATCTGGCCGCCGTCTATGACGTGCCGGTCAATATTCAGGCCGTGCTCGGACGCGCGAACATGGAAGTCGCTTCGCTGCTGCGCTTGTCGCGCGGCTCGGTGATCGAACTCGACCGCAAGGTCGGCGAAGCCATCGACATCTACGTGAACAATCGTCTGGTCGCCCGCGGCGAAGTCGTCGTCGTCGACGAGCGCCTCGGCGTGACCATGACGGAAATCATCAAGGACGGCGATTCGCGCCTGAAGGCGGTCGTGAACGGAACTTTGGAGAACGAAGCATGCGGCTGCTCATCGTCGGATCGCTCTGGAGGCCAGATCTTCCGCCGCGACACGCATCGCCATGGATCACGGCGCCAAGGTCGCGCACGTGGACACCATCGAACAAGCGACCGCCGCTCTGCGCGCCGGGCGCGGCGCCGATCTGCTGATGGTCGATGCGCGGCTCGACATCGCCGCGCTGATCGCGGCGAACGAGGCCGAACACATCGTCGTGCCGGTGGTCGCCGCCGGCGTCGGCATCGACCCCGACGCTGGCCGCCAAAGCCATCCGCGCCGGGCGCCAAGGAATATCATTTCGCTGCCGCCCGAGCCCGAGCTGATCGCCGCCGTGCTGGCCGCCATCTCCGACGATGAGCGCCCGCTGATCGCCGAAGACGCCGTCGATGAGGCAAGTGATCGCGCTCGCCGATCAGATCGCCGCGCTCGGACGCCTCGATCCTGATCACCGGCGAAAGCGGCGTCGGCAAGGAAGTGCTGGCGCGCTACGTGCACAAGAAATCCAAGCGCCAGCGACAAGCCGTTCATCGCGGTGAACTGCGCCGCCATCCCCGAACATCTGCTGGAAAGCGAATTGTTCGGCCACGAGAAAGGCGCCTTCACCGGCGCGATCGCGCGGCGCATCGGCAAGTTCGAGGAAGCCGACGGCGGCACGCTGCTGCTCGACGAAATCTCGGAAATGGATCTGCGCCTGCAATCGAAGCTGCTGCGCGCGCTGCAGGAGCGCGTGATCGATCGCGTCGGCGGCGCGCAAGCCGGTGCCGGTCAACATCCGCGTCCTGGCGACCTCGAACCGCGATCTTTGCCGGCTTAGTGCGCGCAGGCGAGTTCCGCGAAGACCTGCTCTATCGCCTGAACGTCGTGAACCTGCGCATTCCGCCGCTTCGCGAACGCAAGGACGATCTCGCCGCGCTGGCGAAGTTCTTCATCGAGAAATACGCGCGCGCCAACGGCCGCCCCGCCCGGCGCTTGTCGCCGGAAGCGCATGAGCCAAGTGCTGGCGCACGCCTGGCCCGGCAATGTGCGCGAACTGGAAAACGCCATGCACCGCGCGGTGCTGCTTGTCCAACGGCGAAGATGTCGGCGCCGACGCCATCCGCGCTGCCGGATGGCGCGCCGGTCGGGCTCGCGACGCGACGATCTCGGCGCGGCGATCGAAGCCGGCCAGGCCGCCGCGCGCGCGCTGGTTGGCCGCACGGTGGCCGATGTCGAGCAGGACCTCATCCTGGAGACGCTCACCCATTGCCTCGGCAACCGCACCCATGCCGCGCACATCCTCGGCATTTCCATCCGCACGCTGCGCAACAAGCTGAAGCTCTATTCCGATGCCGGCGTGCGCGGTGCCGCCGCCGCCAACCGGACAGGCGGCTTAAACGCTCGCATGGTCGACGCCGCGCAACCACAACGCCCGACGCGTTCGCGTTCGGCGACATTCGCGGCTTCGTCCTGCGCGGCGAGATCGCGCTCGCCGTGGGCGTGCTCGGCATTCTGGCGATCATGCTGGTGCCGCTGCCGGCCGTATCTTGCTCGACGTGCTGCTGGCGATCTCGATCACGTTCTCGATCCTGGTGCTGATGACGGCGCTGTTGATCAAGAAGCCGCTCGAATTCACCGCCTTTCCCGTCGGTGCTGCTGTTGGCGACGCTGCTGCGGCTTGCGCTCAACATCGCCTCCACGCGGCTGATGCTCTCGCGACGGCCACACCGGCGAACACGCCGCCGGCGAAGTGATCTACGCCTTCGCGCAATTCGTGATGGGCGGCGATTTCGTCATCGGCGCTCATCGTGTTCGCGATCCTGGTGATCGTGAACTTCGTGGTCATCACCCGCGGTTCGACGCGGATCGCGGAAGTCGCGGCGCGCTTCACCTTGGACGCCATGCCCGGCAAGCAGATGGCGATCGACGCCGATCTCTCCTCCGGCCTCATCAACGAACAACAGGCGCGCGAGCGCCGCAAGGCGCTGGAAGACGAAAGCGCCTTCTTCGGGGCCATGGACGGCGCCAGCAAGTTCGTGCGCGGCGACGCCATCGCCGGCTTGCTTATCGTCTTCATCAACTCGATCGGCGGCATCATTATCGGCATGGTCTCGCACGGCATGTCGTTCGAGGACGCGGGCAAGACCTACACGCTGCTGACCGTCGGCGACGGTCTCGTCACGCAAATCCCGGCGCTGATCATCTCGGTGGCGGCGGGCCTGCTGGTCACCAAGGCCGGCATTGACGGCGCGGCCGACAAGGCGCTGGCCAAGCAGCTCGCCTCCTACCCGATCGCGCTCGGCGTCGTCGCCGCCTGTGCGTTTGGCGTCGGCGTGCTGCCGGGCATGCCGCTCATTCCGTTTTGGACGCTTGGCGGGCGCCGCCGGACGCCTCGCCTGGCGTTTGCGCCAATCAAACAAGCGGGCGCTCGACGCCGCCGCTCAGGCGCCGCCCACGGCCGCGCCGACGGAGGAAACGCCGGCCTCGTCGCTGGCGATGGACGATATCCGCGTCGAGCTTGGCTTCTCGCTGCTGCCGCTGATCAACGATGTGCAGGGCCGCCGGCTCACCGACCAGATCAAGGCGCTGCGCAAGACGCTGGCGCAGGAGTTCGGCTTCGTCATGCCGAGCGTGCGCATCTTGGATAACGTGCAGCTCACCCCCGATCACTACGCCATCCGCGTGCGCGAAATGGATGTCGGCGAAGGCCGGTTGAAAATCGGCGCGCTGATGGCGATGGATCCCTCGGGCGCCGGCGTCGGCTTGACCGGCGAGCCTGTGAAAGAGCCGGCGTTCGGGCTTGACGCCATGTGGATCGACGAGCGCATGCGCGAGGAAGCGAGCTTCCGCGGCTACACCGTCGTCGATCCCGCCACCGTGCTGGCCACGCACCTCACCGAAGTGATCAAGGAGCATATGGCCGAGCTTCTCACCTTCGCGGAGGTCAAAAAGCTCATCAAGGATCTGCCGAAGGACACCCAAACGCTGCTCGACGATGTCGCGCCCGCGCATGTCTCATGGTCGGGCGTGCAGCGCATCTTGCAGAACCTGCTCAAGGAGCGCGTCTCCATTCGCGACCTCGCCTCGATTGTCGAGGCGATCGCGGAGGCGGCGCCGGCGATGCACGATCTGGTGCAGATCACCGAACACGTGCGCGGCCGCTTGGCGCGGCAGATTTGCTACCAGCACCGCAACGGCGAGAGCGCCTTGCCGATCGTCACCTTGTCGCCGCCATGGGAGCAAGCCTTCGCGGAAGCCTTGATCGGCGAAGGCCAAACCCGCCAGCTGGCGCTCGCGCCCTCGAAGCTGCACGATTTCGTCGCCGACATCCGCGCCGCCTTCGAGAAGGCCGCGCAAATGGGCGAGACGCCGGTGCTGCTCACCTCTCCCGCCATTCGCCCGTTCGTGCGTTCGTTGATCGAGCGCTTCCGCCCGTCAACGGCGGTGATGAGCCAGGCCGAAGTGCACGCAAAGGTGCGCCTCAAGGCGATGGGGGCGGTCTAGCGTCCTCGGCTCGGATAACCAGCGGAAACATCAAGTGACGCTGGGTGCCCGGACAGACTTCAAGTTCACTAGCGAAGGCGAGCGCGGCGCCGCTGAGATCGTATTGCGAAGGCGTCTGGTGGGGCGCTTGGCAGCTGAGCTTGCGATCGGTTTCGACGATGCAATCGAGGAGCACCATGCCGGCCGCCTGCGGGGCGCCCGCCCGTGTCTGCAGGAATGGCGCCATCGCCGCCGCGCCCCGTTCGATGCTGGCCCCGCTTGCGCACGGCGTCGCCGCGATCGGCGTCGCCGCCGCGCCCATCGCCGACATCATGGTTAACGCCATCGCAAGCGCCGCCGGTCTGCCACCCATTAAGAAATTGTACACTCATAATGGCCCCGACGCTAACGCCTCCGAAACGCATTCGGGCTGAAATCGGCGCATGTCAGGCGCAAACGCCGCTGCTTCTGAGCAACCGCTCGCGCGCACGCGCGCAGCGCCGATCTACGCCGTCGCCTCCGGCAAGGGCGGCGTCGGCAAGACCTGGCTCTCGACCATGTTGGCGATCGCCTTCGGCCGGGCGGGACAGCGGGCGATGCTGGTCGATTGCGACCTTGGCCTGGCCAATATTGACGTGCAGCTTGGCGTGCGGCCGCAAGCCGATGTGCACTCGGTGGTGCGCGGGTTCCTGGAACTGGATGCGGCGGTGACGCCGGTTCTTGGCGGCCCCGGCCGCAATGGCGGCTTCGATCTGATCGCTGGCCACTCCGGCTCGGGCGCCTTGGGCGCGGTGAAGCTCGAGGAAGTGTCGCGCATCGCCAACGGCCTTTTGAAACTCGCGCCGCATTACGATCGCATCATTCTGGATCTCGCCGCCGGCATCGACCCAAACGTTTTGCGCTTCGCGCGCGCGGCCGATCGCCTGATCCTGGTGACGACCGAAGAGCCGACCGCGCTGACCGACGCCTACGCGATGGTGAAGCTCCTGCGCCTGCAGGGCGCGCAAGTGACGCCGTGGGTGATCGTCAACATGGCCGAGAACCGGGTCAAAGGCCGCAAGGTGTTCGACCAGTTCGCGATGGCGTGTAACGAATATCTGGGCTTCAAGCCGCGCTTCGCCGGCGTCGTCTGCCGCGATCCGCGCGTGCCCGATTCGATCCGCGCCCAGACGCCGCTGCCGATCCGCCATCCGCAGAGCCAAGCCTACGAAGACGTGATCCGGATCGTCGAGACCCTCAACGCGAACTGAAGCGGCCGGCGCTCTGGGTCGCGAACTCATCGAGCTCGGCGTTCTCACGCTTCGCGGCGGCGGCTTTCTTGCGGGCTTCGTCGAGTTCGATGAGCCGCTCGAACTTGCGCGTCTCGACATGCGCTTCCGCGATCAGAGCCCGCAGGCGATCGATTTCCTGGCCGATGCTTAGGTGTTCGGCGCCAAGCGCCCGGCGCACGGTGAGCGCCGCCGCTGCGTAGCCGCCATAGAAGCGGCCCGATTCGTAGTCGCGCAGCGCGGCTTTCTGTTCGTCGAGAATGGTTTGTTCGTGACCGAGGATGCGGTCGTGAACGGCGGTTTGCCGCGCCACCTCCTCGGCGAGCGCGCGCCGCAGCGCCTCCAGATCGCGCCGCGCCAGCTTCAGCAATGTGTGCAGCGATTTCATTGCAGCGCCCTCATTTGAGCGCTTCCGCCAGCATCGCAAAGCCGTCCTTGAGCGAGGTGCGCTCATGGCGATCCTGGTTGAGCACCGCCTCGACGGCGGGACGCACGCGAATGGCTTCGTCGACTTCCGCATCGGCGCCGGGCTTATAGGCGCCGATGCGGATGAGCTCCTCCATTTCCCCATAGAGGCTAAGCGACGCGCGGGCTCTGGCGACGAGCGCGTTCTCCTCGGCCGAGTGACACATAGGCATGAGGCGGGAGATGGATTTGAGCACATTGATCGCCGGATAGCGGCCGCGCTCGGCGATTGAGCGCTCCATGACGATGTGGCCGTCGAGAATGCCGCGCACCGCGTCGGCGATCGGCTCGTTGTGATCGTCGCCATCGACCAGGACGGTGAAGAGCGCGGTGATCGAGCCGTGCTCGTTTTCGCGGCCGGGGCCGGCGCGTTCGAGAAGCTTCGGCAGTTCGGCGAACACCGATGGCGTGTAGCCCTTGGTGGTTGGCGGCTCGCCGACCGAAAGACCGATCTCGCGCTGCGCGGTCGCAAAACGGGTCACGCTGTCGACGAGCAGCAACACGTCCAGGCCCTCGTCGCGAAAGTGCTCGGCGACGGCGCAGGCCATGTGCGGAGCAAGCCGCCGTCGCGCCGCGCTTTCGTCGGAAGTGGCGACAACGACAACGGAGCGCCGCCTGCCTTCTTCGCCCAACGTGTCCTCGATGAATTCCTTCACCTCGCGGCCGCGTTCGCCGACGAGGCCGATCACGATCACGTCGGCATGAGCGCCGCGCGCCAGCATCGACATCAGCACCGATTTGCCGACCCCCGAACCGGAGAACACGCCCATGCGCTGGCCGCGGCAGAGCGCGGCGAACATGTTGATCGCGCGCACGCCGACATCGAGGCGCGCGCCGACGCGGCCGCGCTCGTGCGCCGAGATCGGCGGCGAGCGCACCAGGTGCGGCTTGGCGCCTTGCGCCAGCGGTCCCGCCCCATCCACTGGCTGACCGAAGCAATTGATTATGCGCCCGAGCCAGGCCCGCGACGGGCGCACGCTGGGCGCGCCTCCCTCAAGCGACACCCGCGCGCCGGGACGGATGGCTTCGATCGGGTCGAACGGGGCGATCAGCGCGCGATCGCCGCGGAAGCCGACGATCTCGCCGGCGCTCTTGTGGGTTCCATGGATGGTGGCGCGCGCGCCCAGCGCCAGCGCTTCGATTGGGCCGCTCGCCTCGATGAGCGCGCCTGACAAACCTGTCACCCGGCCTTCGAAGCGGCGCGGATCAAGCGCCTCGATGTCATCGGCTAATCTGGAAAGAACTGAAGCCATCGCCCGCGCGAGTTTTCTCACAACTTCTGTGAGCGCGTATGGTGAATGAAAACCTAATTGCAGCGCGGCTCGTTCAGAAACCGATTCATTCGCAACCCATCGCGTTGGTGAGTTTCGATGTTCGCGGCTATTGCGGCCTATCGCGAACGCTGATTCATCTCTCTTTAACGGAACTGATTTGGGGCGTGGGCGAACTACAATTCGGCAAGCGCGGCGGTAAGGAATCTTACTCGCGTTAACACATTAATTACAGGTCGATACGACTCTGTGGATTAACGTTGCCGAGGTGTTTGCGCCGTCGGGGAGAGTTTAATGCGGGTTCTGCTCATCGAGGACGATAGCGCGACGGCGCAGGGCATCGAGCTGATGCTGAAGTCCGAAGGATTCAATATCTACTCGACCGATCTCGGCGAGGAAGGCATCGATCTTGGCAAACTCTACGATTACGACATCATCGTACTCGACCTGACGCTGCCGGATATGCACGGCTATGACGTGCTGAAGCAGCTGCGCGTCGCGCGCGTGAACACCCCGATCCTCATTCTCTCCGGCACCGCCGATATCGACACCAAGGTGCGCGGCTTGGGTTACGGCGCCGACGATTACATGACCAAGCCCTTCAACAAGGACGAGCTGATCGCCCGCATCAACGCGATCGTGCGCCGCTCCAAGGGTCACGCTCATTCCGTCATCAGAACGGGCGACATCACCGTCAATCTCGACGCCAAGACCGTCGAAGTCACCGGCCAGCGCGTCCATCTGACGGGCAAGGAATATCAAATGCTGGAGCTGCTCTCGCTCCGCAAAGGCACGACGCTGACCAAGGAGATGTTCCTGAACCATCTCTATGGCGGCATGGACGAGCCGGAACTGAAAATCATCGACGTCTTCATATGCAAGCTTCGCAAGAAGCTGGCGGCGGCCACTGGCGGCGACCATTATATCGAGACGGTCTGGGGCCGCGGCTACGTGCTGCGCGATCCCCAAGAGGCCGGCGCCACCCAGACCGCAGGCATCGCCGCAGCCTAAAGCGACGTTTCGCGCTCAATATAAATGGGACTTTCTGCGGCGCCGGGGCCTAAACTCGCGCGCGCCGCATAGCGCTTTTATTTAGGCCCTGCAGTGCAATATCGCATCGGCCGCGCCTTGCCGGCGGGACGCGCTCGGCCTAGGTAGTAATGGACATTACACTCTTGGGGATCACGTTCAGGGACGATGGACGATTCAGGCAGCCGCATTAGCAGTTCGCGTCTGCGCGAATTGCTCGGAAGCGAAGCCGCGCTCCGGGTCCGCGGTCTGGCGCGCAATCGCATCTTCCTGTTCGGCATCGGCCCCGCCCTGCTTGTCATTGTCGGGCTCATCTATTTCGCGCTCAACGCGGGCGTCATCTCAACCGACGACGCCACCGTCGCCGCCGCCCGCGTCGCCATCAGTTCGGAAGTGCGCGGCCGCATCGTTTCGGTTCAAGTGCATGACAACCAACTCGTCCACGCCGGCGACGTGCTGGTGGCGCTGGACGAAACCGATTATCGGACCGCGCTCGCCAACGCCGAGGCTGGGCTCGCCTCCGCGCGGCTGCAAGTGGAAGCGTCGCGCGCCCAATATAGCTACGCAGAGCATGAATACGCCCGGCAGCGCAATTTGTTCGCCGCCGGCGTCGCCTCGCGCCACGACATGGAGGAAGCCCAGAGCGCCGCCAACGTGGCCGCCCGCCAAGCCGGCATGATCGACGGCCGCGTCGTCAGTGTGGATCAGCATCCGCTGGTGCTCGCCGCACTTGCGGCGTTGACGCAGGCCCAAACCAATCTCGCCGACACCATTTTGCGCGCCCCGCGCGACGGCGTCGTCACGCGCGTGGATCAAGTGCAGATCGGCACTTACGCTCAGCCCGGAGAGGCGCTTTTCTGGCTCATCTCCGGCCAGCCTTGGGTCGATGCGTCGTTCAAGGAAGATCAGCTCGAACATTTGCAGCCCGGCCAACCGGTGCTGATCCATATCGACGCCTATCCGCATCGGACCTTCCGCGGCCATGTCGCCAGCCTCTCGCCCGGGACGGGTTCGGCGTTTTCAGTGCTGCCGACGCAGAATTCGTCGGGCAATTGGGTGAAGGTCGTGCAGCGCCTTAATGTGCGCATCGCCTTCGATCATTTGTCGCACGGCCAGACCCCGGCGATCGGGCTTTCCGCCAGCGTGCGCGTCGACACCAATCGCCGCGCGGGACCCCGCTTGAGGGGACGCGAAGACTGATGCGCGACTTCGGTTTTGCGACGCTGGCCTTCGGCGTTTTCGCCGCCGGTTGCGCGGTCGGCCCGAATTTCCAACCTCCGGGAGCGCCTGCTCTCATCGACTACGCCATGGCTGGAGATCGGCCGGCCTCCGCCATCATCCAATTGACGCCCAGCGCCAGCGCGCCGGCCGGCTGGTGGAACGATCTCTCGCCGCAACTGGATGGCCTGGTCAGCGAAGCGCTGGCGCACAATCAAACGCTGGCGCAAGCCGACGCCAATCTGGAGGAAGCGCGCGCCGACGCCGCCGCCACACGCGGCGAAGCCCGCCCGCAGGCGAATGCATCGAGCTCGGCGGTGCGCGAGCGCATCAACACGCAAGCATTCGGCTTCACCGGTTTTCCCAGCCCCACGCTTTCGCTTTATTCGGTGGGCGCCTCGGTTGCGTTCGACTTCGACATTTTCGGCGGCCGCCGACGCGCCATCGAGCGCGATGAGGCCCGCGCCGCCGCCCAGCAGGCGCGCGTCGATGCAGCCTATCTCTCCGTCACCGGCAATGTCGTGCGCCAAGCTGTGCTGGTCGCCGGCTTGCGCGCCAAGGTCTCGGCGCTTGATGACATCATCGCCGGCGACCGGCGCGTGCTGGCGATGGTGCGCCGCGCCATCCAAGCCGGCGGGCAGCCGCCGGCCGCCGCCAACACCATCGAAGCGCAAGTCGCCGAGGACGAAGCCGCCGCCCCCGCCTTGCGTCAGCAGCTCGCCGAGGCGCGCCACCGGCTGGCGCTTTATGTTGGCCAAACGCCCTCCCAATGGGCTGCTCCCGATCTCGATTTGACTGCGTTCCGCGCGCCGGCGACCATTCCTGTGACAATGCCGTCGGAACTGGTGCGCCGCCGTCCTGACATCTTAGCGGCCGAGGCCGATCTTCACGCCGCGACAGCGCAAATCGGGGTCGATACCGCCGCGCTCTACCCCAATCTCGCCATCGCTGCGTCGTGGACGCAGAGCGCGATCGATCCATCCAGCCTGTTTGAGGCGACCAGCGCCGGCTGGTCGGTGGGACCCGGCCTGACCGCGCCGATTTTCCATGGCGGAACCCTGCGCGCCCATGTCGCGCGCGCCAACGCCGCCCAACGCGCGGCGCTCGCAGCCTATCAGGAAACGGTGCTCGAGGCCTTCATGCAGGTCGCCGACGTCATGTCCGCGATCGGCAACGCCCAGCAAGCGCTGGCCGCCCAACAGCAGGCCGTACAAACCGCCGACATCAATGTCCGCAACGCCCAATTCGCCTACCGCAACGGCGCGGGCACGCTCTTGAACGTCGTCGATGCGCAACGCCAAGCCAATCGCGCGCGCCTGGGCGCGGTGGACGCGCAAGTCTTGCTTTACCAGAACATCGCCTTGCTCTACGTGGCGTCGGCGGCCGACTGGCGGCCCGCAAGCCCCATAGCCGGCCGATGACCGGCCCATGACCGCGTCCGCTGTCGCCGGCGCACATCCCAAGCCGCTTAACCGGACCATGATCGTGGCCTCGGTGATGCTGGCGACGATCCTGACCGCGCTTGACGCCACCATCGCCAATGTCGCGCTGCCGCACATGGCGGGCTCGGTCTCCGCCTCGCAAGATCAGATCGCCTGGGTTCTCACCTCCTACATCGTCGCTGGCGCCATCTGCACGCCGATCACCGGCTGGCTTTCCAACCGCTTTGGCCGCAAACGCCTGCTCGTCATCTCCGTCGTCGGCTTCATCGCCGCCTCCGCACTCTGCGGCGCGGCGCAAAACCTCGCCCAAATCGTGCTCTTCCGGGTGGCGCAAGGCGCGTTCGCGGCGCCGCTCATCCCCATGTCGCAAGCGCTCATTCTCGACATTTTCTCCCTGCACGAGCGCGGGCCGGCGATGTCGATCTGGGGCGTCGGCGTGATGGTCGCCCCGATCGTCGGGCCGGTGCTCGGCGGCTGGCTCACCGACGCCTGGAGCTGGCGCTGGGTGTTCTACATCAACTTGCCGGTCGGCGCGCTTTGCCTGCTCGGCATCATGACCTTCATTCCCGACACGCCCTCGGACCGAACGCGAAAATTCGACATTGTCGGCTTTTTGCTGCTCGCGATTGCGATCGCGGCCCTCCAGCTCGTCTTCGACCGAGGCCAAAGCCAGGGTTGGTTCGATTCCGCCGAGATCGTCATGGAGGGCGCGCTTGCATTCGTCGCGCTGTGGTTTTCGCTGGTGCACTCTTTCACCAGCGCGCGACCGTTCTTGCCGCTCAAGATCTTCACCGACGCAAACTTCGCCACCGCCAGCCTGCTCGGCGTCATGGTCGGCGTCGTCATTCTTTCGGTGAGCGCGCTCCTGCCGACCATGCTGCAAAGCGAATACGGCTATTCGGTCCTGCAAGCGGGTCTGCTCACCGCGCCGCGCGGCTTCGGCAGCATCGCCTCGATGCTTGTGGTCGGTCGGCTGATTGGGCGTGTCGACACACGCATCCTCTTGATCATCGGCCAGGCGCTATTTGCGGCGAGCTTCTTTCACATGAGCTTGTTCACCCTCGACACATCATCCTTCGAGGTCATTGCAAATGGCGTCTTCCAGGGTCTGGGAACCGGCTTTGTGTTTCTGCCGCTGACAACGATGGCGTTCGCGACGCTCGCGCCGCAGACGCGCGGCGACGCCACTTCCTTCTATACGCTGCTACGCAATCTCGGCGGCAGCGCCGGCATCTCGATCATGTTGGCGATGCTGGTGAACTTCTCCGCCGGCGCGCGCGGGCGATTGGTTGCGGCCTACTCGCCGGAAAACGCCTTGGTGCAGTCGAACGCGCTGCCGCCGTCAATGAGCATCACCGATCCGACCGGGATTGTCGTGCTGTCGTCGCAAATCGATCATCAGGCGGCGATGCTGGGATACACCCAGGTCTTCCACCTCATGTTTATGGTCACGCTCGCCATGATGCCGCTGGTGATGCTGATGCGGATGCCGAAGCAGGCGAGCCCGCTGCCGCAATCGGCGCCGGCGGCTGACCACTAAAGATCCAAGCCACCCGCATCCGTTGCCGCCGCCGGCGGCAACAGGAAGAGGATTAGCCTTATGTAATTGAAGCGAATTCCCGCATGCCTAGGGACCCGATCCCACGAGCCGCGTTGCGGTTGCAGCCTAGTGCGCTTATATCGTCTAACGATAAAACTTCACGGCGAGCGAGGGGCGCTTAAGTGAACGACCGATCCGACCAGTTGCGATCGCTCAGAATTGAGCGTTCAAGCCAAGACGATAGCGGCCAATCCGAGGGCGGCGGCGCCCCGCGCTGGCTGCTGCCGACGGGCATCGCCGTCGCCGCCCTTGTCGTCGGCGGCTTAGGGGCTTGGCTCTTAAAGCCGGCGCCGCCGGCGCCGGCACCGGTCGAAACCGAAACAAGCTCCAGCACCAGCGCTTCGCACGGCGTCACCGCGTCGGGGAGCCTCGTCGCCTCCGGTTATGTCGTGGCGCGGCGCATGGCGACCGTCGCCTCCGAAACCACCGGGCGCCTGACCGAGGTGCGCGTCGAAGAAGGCCAGCACGTGCGGCGCGGCGAAGTTCTCGCCGTTTTGTCGCCGACGCTGGCGCGCGCCCAATATCAGAGCGCGCGCGCGCGCGCCGCGGCCGCCGACGCCGACGTCGCCGAAGCGCAGCGCCAGCTCGACCGCACCCGCGCGCTTTCGCAACAAGGCTTCGCCAGCGACGCGGCGATGACGGCGGCGCAATCGCACTTCGACCAAGCGCAAGCGCAGCGCAACGCCTCGCACGCCGACGCCAATAGCTTTGCCGCTCAACTCGGCTATTTCCAGATCCGCGCGCCCTTCGACGGCGTCGTCGTCGACAAGGCCGCGCAAGTCGGCGAAATGATCTCGCCGCTCTCGGCGGGCGGGGGCTTCACCCGCACCGGCATCTGCACCATCGTCGACATGTCGAGCCTCGAAATCGAGGTCGATGTCAGCGAATCCTACATCGCCCGCGTGCATGAAGGTCAACGCGTCGAAGCCGTGCTCGACGCCTATCCCGATCAAACCTTTCCCGCGCACGTGATCGCGACCATCCCCTCCGCCGACCGTTCGCGCGCCACCGTGCGCGTGCGCATCGGTTTCGATCACCTCGACCCGCGCATTCTTCCTGAGATGGCGATCAGCGTCCGCTTCCTGGCCGACGAGCCCGCCGCGCACTGAATTCAGTTTGGAGAGCCACATGACTGACCTCATTCGCTTGACCGACGTGGAGAAGACCTACACGCGCGGCAAAGAGAAAATCGCCATTTTCGAGCGGCTCTCGATGCACATCCCGCAAGGCGATTTTATCGCCATCATGGGTCCGTCCGGCTCCGGCAAGACGACGCTCCTGAACCTGCTCGGCGGCACCGACCGGCCCACCCGCGGTCAGATCGAATTCGACGGCAAGCGCATCGACAAGATGAATGAAGGCCAGCTCACCGCCTGGCGGGCGCAAAATGTCGGCTTCATCTTCCAGTTCTACAATCTCATGCCGATCCTGACGGCGTCGCAGAATGTCGAACTGCCGCTCCTGCTCACCAACCTCTCGCCGAAGAAAAGGCGCGAAAACGTAACCACGGCGCTCAACATTGTCGGCCTCTCCGACCGCGCTCGCCACAAGCCGCGCGAAATGTCGGGCGGTCAGCAGCAGCGCGTCGCCATCGCCCGTGCGATCGTCGCCGATCCCAAGCTTCTGCTCTGTGACGAACCGACCGGCGACCTCGACCGCACCACGGCGGATGAAGTGCTCGGCACGCTGCAGCTCCTCAACCGCGATCTCGGCAAGACCATCGTCATGGTCACCCACGACGCGGCGGCGGCGAAGTTCGCCAAACGCATCCTCCACCTCGACAAGGGTCGCTTCGACGAGCAGGAGCTCGCGGCATGAACGACCTCACGCTCATGCGCAAAAACCTCTGGCGCAAGCCGGTGCGCACTTCGCTGCTGCTGATTTCGATCCTGATCGCCTTCCTGCTGTTTGGGGTCTTGATCAGCTTCAACACCGCCATCACCGACGTGCGCACCGCGCCCAACCGCATGGTGACGCTGTCAAAGATCAATTTCACCGAATCGCTGCCGATCGCCTATTTCGACCGCGTTTCCCACACCGACGGCGTGCTCGCCGCCACACATATGAATTGGTTTGGCGGCTATTATCAGGATCCGCGCCGCGGCTTCCTCGCCGTCTTCGCCGTCGATCCGGAGACCTATTTGCGGGTCTATCGCGACGATCTACAGCTAACGCCGCAAGCGCGCGAAACCTTCTTGCATGAACGCACGGCCTTGCTCGTTCCGCGCAACATCGCCGAGCGCTATCATTGGCGTCTTGGCCAGCACATTCCGATCAATTCCAACATCTTCACCAATGGCTCCAATGGCGGCCACGTCTGGGATTTCACCGTCGCGGGCATTTTCGAGACCCCGGACGGCAACAGCCAAGCCAACAGCGTTCTGATCCGCTACGACTATTTCAACGACACCATCACCTTCGGCAAAGACCGCATCGGCTGGATCTCGTTCCTGACCACTTCGGCGACGGTCAACGATCGCGTCGCGCACGCAATCGATGCGCGCTTCGCCAACTCGCAGGACGAAACATCGACACAAGACGCGGCCGCCTTCAACCGCTCCTTCGCCGCGCAACTCGGCAACATCGCGCTCGTGGTCACGCTGGTGGTGGGCGCGGCCTTCACCGCCATCCTCCTCATCGTCGGCACCACCATGGCGTTGGCGGTGCGCGAACGGACCAAGGAGGTCGGCGTGCTGAAGACCTTGGGGTTCTCCAGCGGTCGGGTTTTGCGCATGGTGCTCGGTGAATCGCTGCTATTGTCGTTTCTAGGCGCCGCCTTCGGGCTGCTGGCCGCGGCGGGCGTGCTCTATATCCTCTCGCACCTCAATGGCGGCGGCGGCGGCGGCGGCATTCACCTCTATCCAAGCGTCATCGGCCTTTCAGCGGCGATCGCGCTGGCCTTAGGTCTGGTCACCGGCATTTTGCCGGCGATTTCGGCCTACCGCATGAACATCATCGAAGCGCTGGGCCGCCGCTAATAACGGCGCTCAAGGAGACACCCCTCTCATGGCATCTCTCTTCAAGCAGGTTGGCGCGGTCACGTCGATCAACGTGCGCTCAATCCCGCAACGTGCGGCGATGTCGATCGCCAGCGTCGTCGCCGTGGCGCTGGCGATCAGCGTGTTGTTGTTCTTCCTGGCGCTTGGGCACGGCCTCGCGCAGACGGTCGAAGGCTCCGGCGCCGAACGATGTCGCCATCGTGCTGCGCGAAGGCGCCAGCGCCGAACTCAACAGCATCGTCACCCGCGACCAGCTCAACATTATCGCCCAAGCGCCCGGCGTCGTGCACCACGGCCAAACGCCGATGGCGTCCGGGGAATTGCTTGTCATCGTCGACGGCCTGAAACGCTCCACCAACACCAACGCCAACATGCCGTTCCGCGGCATCGGCCCCGAGGGCTTGGCGCTTCGGCACAATGTTCACATCGTGCAAGGCCGCATGTTCCATCCCGGGACCAACGAAATCGTCGTCGGCGCGGGGCTCCTGCGCGAATTCTCGGGCTTCGAATTCGGGCGCACCATTCGCCTGCGCGGCACGACCTGGCAGATCGTCGGCGTCTTCGAAGCGCCAGGAACGGTGTTCGATTCCGAACTTTGGGCCGACGTCGCGGTCACCCAAAGCCTGTTCAACCGCCCGAATGTCTTCCAAACGATGCGTGTGCAAATGACGAGCCCGGCGGCGGTGGCGAGCCTGAAGCGCTTCGTGCACGACGACCCGCGCTTGCAGCTGCAGGTCTTGAGCGAGCGCGAATATTACGCCCAGCAAGCCTCGCAATCGACCGGTCAGTTCACGATCATCGCCTGGTTCCTCGGCATCGTCATGGCGATCGGCGCGCTCGCGGGCGCGTTGAACACGATGTACGCTTCGGTGGCCTCGCGATCGGCGGAGATCGCCACTCTGCGCATTATCGGCTTTTCCGGCTAGGCGGCCTTCTTCGGCACCATGGTCGAGGCGTTGATGCTGTCGGCGCTCGGCGGCCTCCTGGGCCTCATCATCGCCTTCCTCGTCTTTAACGGGCGCACCACCTCGACCTTGACTTCGGGCTTCACCCAGCTCGTCTTCCGGTTCGAGCTCTCGCCGGGCATCGTCATCAGCGCCATCATCGTCGCCATCGTTATCGGGCTGGTGGGCGGCTTCCTTCCCGGCATCCGCGCGGCGCGGGTGCGGCCGCAGCTCGAATTGGCGGCGCAATAGCATTTTTAGGGCCGGGCGCGGCGCGCCGGCCTTGCTTTTCCCAGATAGTTCATATATGAACTATCATCATGCGCATAGCCTGCGTCGGCGGCGGCCCCGCCGGCCTCGTCTTCGCCATCTCCATGAAGCTGCGCGATCCCGCGCATGACATCGTCGTGTTCGAGCGCAACGAGCCGGGCGATACGTTCGGCTGGGGCGTGGTCTTCTCCGACCAGACCATGGACAATCTCCGCGCCAACGATCCCAAGAGCGCCGCGGCGATCGAAGCCGGGTTTGCGCATTGGGACGACATCGATGTCCACATCCACGGCCAAACCATCACCTCCTCGGGCCATGGCTTTGTCGGCATTGGCCGCAAACGGCTCTTGAACATCCTGCAGGATCGCGCCCGCGAACTGGCCGTGCGGCTCGATTTCCGCAGCGAGATCGAAGTCGGCGCCGAATCTTCTCGCCGAATACGATCTCGTTGTCGCCAGCGACGGCGCTAACAGCAAATTCCGCGAAGCCTTCCGCGACGATTTCCAGGTCGATATCGACGTCCGCCCGAACAAATACGTTTGGCTGGGCGCCGACAAAGCCTTCGAGGCCTTCACCTTCGCTTTCGAGCAGACCAAACATGGCTGGGTGTGGGCCCACGCCTACAAATTCGACGATTCGGCATCGACCTTCATCGTCGAGTGCGCGCCCGCCACCTGGGCGGGCCTCGGCTTTGACGCCATGAGCCAGGACGAAACCTGCCGCGCCGCTGAAAAACTGTTCGCCAAATACTTGGACGGCGCAACGCTCTCCACCAACGCCAAGCATTTACGCGGCTCGGCCTGGCTCAATTTCCCCCGCGTGCTCTGCCAAAACTGGTCGCGCGGCAATCTGATCCTGATGGGCGATGCCGCCCACACCGCGCACTTCTCCATCGGCTCCGGCACCAAGCTCGCCATCGAAGACGCGATCAAGCTGGCGGCGGTGCTGCATGGCGGCAAACCGCTCGCGCACGCTCTCGCGGAATACTTGGCCGAACGCCAGGTCGAGGTGCTGAAGCTGCAGAACGCCGCGCGCAATTCGACCGAATGGTTCGAGAATATCGACCGTTACGCCAAGCTGGCGCCGATCCAATTCGCCTATTCCCTGCTCACACGCAGCCAGCGCGTCAGCCACGAGAATCTTCGCCTGCGCGACAAAGGCTTTGTCCGCAATGTCGAGACCTGGTTCGCCGGCAAGGCGCTCTCCGACAATCCACCCCCGCCCATGTTCGCGCCGATGCAATTGCGCGACATGACCATCGCCAATCGCGTGGCGGTGTCGCCCATGTGCATGTATTCGGCCAAGGACGGCGCGCCGAACGACTTCCACCTCGTCCATTACGGCGCGCGCGCCATGGGCGGGGCGGGACTCATTTTCACCGAGATGACCGATGTCAGCGCCGACGCGCGCATCACCCCGGGCTGCGCCGGCATGTATGAGCCCGCCCATGTCGTCGCCTGGAAACGCATCGTCGACTACGTCCACGCCCATTCGAACGCCAAGTTCGCGCTGCAGCTCGCGCACGCCGGCCGCAAGGGCTCGACGCGCCTGCCGTGGCTGGAGGATTTCGCCGATCAGCCGCTGGCCGCCGACAATTGGGAGATTATCGGCCCCTCCGCCATTCCCTGGTCGGACCGCAACGCCTGCCCGCGCGAAATGACGCGCGCCGACATGGGCCGCGTCAAAGCCGATTTCGTCCGGGCGACGCTGATGGGCGAGGAAGCCGGCTTCGACATGCTCGAACTGCATTGCGGACACGGCTATTTGCTCTCTTCTTTCCTCACCCCGCTCAGCAATCAGCGCCGCGACGAATATGGCGGCAGCGTCGAGAACCGCCTGCGCTTCCCGCTTGAAGTGTTCGACGCGATGCGGGCGGCCTGGCCAAAGCGCAAGCCGATGAGCGTACGCATCTCCGCCACCGATTGGCGCGAGGACGGCCTCACCGCCGAGGACTCTATTGTCATCGCCCAAGCCTTCGCCAATGCGGGCTGCGATCTCATCGACGTCTCCGCCGGCCAAACCAGCGAACTGGCGCGACCTGTGTACGGGCGTATGTTCCAGACCCCGTTCTGCGATCGCATCCGCAACGAAGGCCGCGTGCGCACCATGGCGGTCGGCAACATCTTCGAGCCGGATCACGTCAACTCGATCCTGGCCGCCGGCCGCGCCGATCTCTGCGCGCTGGCGCGCCCGCATCTGGTCGACCCGTTCTGGTCGATGCGCGCGGCCGCGGAGCTTGGCTGGACTGGCGTTGAACCGCCGGCGCCCTATCGGCAAGGCTACGCGCAAATGCAGCGCAACATTGCGCGCCGTGAAGCGGAGCGCAAAGCGGAAGCGGAGTTGAAGGCATGAGCGCACGCCACGCTGTCATCACCGGCGGCGGCTCGGGCATTGGCCTGGCGAGCGCGCGCGCGCTCGCCGCGACAGGCGCGAAACTCACGCTCGTCGGCCGCGATGTCGAGAAAGTGCGCGCGGCGGCCGAAGCATTCGAAGACGCCCATGCGCTGACTTGCGACGTCAGCGACGAAGCCAGCGTCAATGGCGCCTTCGCCGCCGCCCGCGATCGCTATGGAGCGATCGACATCCTCGTCAACAATGCCGGCCAGGCGCCCTCCGCGCCGTTCAAGCGCACGACGCTGGACTTCTGGAACAATGTCCTCGCCGTCAATCTCACCGGCGCATTCCTCTGCACGCGCGCGGCCCTCCCCGACATGCTGGAGGCGAAATGGGGCCGCATCGTCAATGTCGGCTCGGTGTGTTCGTTGAAGGGCTATGCTTATGTGACGGCTTATGTCGCCTCCAAGCACGGCCTGCTTGGGCTCACGCGCGCGCTCGCCCATGAGACCGCCAAACAAGGCGTCACGGTGAATTGCGTTTGTCCAGGCTATGTCGACACCCCCATCATCGCGGAATCGATTGACCGCTTGACCGCCAAGACCTCGCTCACCGCCCAAGAAGCGCACGCCTCGCTCATCCAGTTCAATCCGCAAGGGCGCATCATCACGCCCGAGGAAGTCGCAGCCGCGATCGCCTATCTATGCAGCGACGCGGCCGCCGCGACCAATGGCGCGGCGATCCCGATCACCGGCGGCGAGATATGAAAGACGCGCGAGATCCGGTCCGGCTGTCGCTGCGGCTCATCACCACCGGCCGGCTGATCGAACGCGAGGTCGATTCGCTCATGCGCGCCCGCTTCGCCTCCACCATCGCCCGCTTCGACTTCATGTCGGCGCTCGACCGTCGCGGGGCCCTGACGCTGGGCGAGGTGTCGCAATACCTGCTGGTGTCGAACGGCAATGTCACCCAGCTGCGCACGCGCCTGTTTGAGGACGGCCTCATCGAAACCGAGGCGGATGAAAACGACCGCCGCGTCCAGCGGGTGCGATTGACGGACCGCGGCCAAGGCGTATTCAACAAAATGGCCAAAGCGCACGCGACTTGCGTCAATCGGCTGCTCGGCGGGCTTGCGCAGGGTGACAAACAAGAGCTGACACGGCTGCTCGATGCCGCCAAGGGATCGATCCGCCGCAAGCTCGAAATGGAGGCGAGCCCGTGAAGGATGATGCCTGGAAGGCAGCCGATTATCGCGCCGAGCATTTCTCGTGGGCGGTCGAGGATCGCGTCGCGACCATCACGCTCAACCGTCCTGAGCGCAAGAACCCGCTCACCTTCGAGAGCTATGCCGAGCTTCGCGACCTCTTCCGCCGCTTGACCTACGCAGCCGACGTGCGCGCCCTGATCATCACCGGCGCGGGCGGGAATTTCTGCTCGGGCGGCGACGTGCACGACATCATCGCCCCACTCACCAAGATGACGACGCCCGAGCTCATGCGCTTTACGCGCATGACCGGCGACACCGTCAAGGCCATGCGCGCCTGCCCGCAGCCGATTGTGGCCGCCATTGAAGGCGTGTGCGCGGGCGCTGGCGCGATCCTGGCGATGGCGAGCGATATTCGCTTCGCGTCCGCCAACGCCAAGACCGCGTTCCTGTTCACGCGCGTCGGGCTCGCCGGTTGCGACATGGGCGCGTGCGCGATCCTGCCGCGCATTATCGGCCACGGCCGCGCCAGCGAATTGCTCTATACCGGCCGCTCGATGAGCGCCGAGGAAGGCGCGGCCTGGGGCTTCTTCAATCGCATCGTCGCCGACCCGTTGAGCGAAGGGCGCGCCTTGGCCCGCGATCTCGCGCACGGCCCCGCATTCGCGCATTCCATGACCAAGAACCAGCTCAACATGGAATGGAATTTGAGCATCGATCAGGCGCTGGAGGCCGAGGCCCAGGCGCAGGCCCTCTGCATGCAGACCAAGGATTTCGAACGCGCCTACCTGGCTTTCGCGGCAAAGCAAAAGCCGGTGTTCGAAGGCGATTAATGAGGCGATTGATGAGCGCCCACGTCGACACCTTCGTGGCCGACAACCTGCCGCCGACGCAGGCCTGGCCGCAGCTGCTCTTCACGCTGCCGGGCTTGGCGTTCGCGCAAACCTATAACGCCTCGACCATGCTCGATGCCGCGATCGCTGAGGGTTTTGGCGACCATGTCGCGGTCTATTCGCCGGAAGGCCTCACGACCTATTCCGCCCTGCTCGCGCAAGTGAACCGCATCGCCAACGTGTTGACCGGCGAGATGGCGCTGGCCAGCGGCAATCGCGTGCTCATTCACGCGCCCAATTCCTTGACCACGCTCGCTATTTGGTGGGCGGTGCTGCGCGCCGGCGGCGTGGCGGTGGCGACGATGCCGATGCTGCGCTCGGGTGAGCTTTCGGCGATCATCGACAAAGCCAGGATCTCCCACGCTATTGTCGATGCCGGGTTGGAAACCGAGTTCGAAGCCGCCCGTCACGCCAGCGCCACCCTGAAGCAGGTGATGGTTTTCGGCGATGGCGATCAGCTTGAGCGGCGCTTGCCGCATGCTTCAACCGAATTTGCAGCGATCGCCACAGCTTCCGACGACGCCGCCCTGATCGCCTTCACCTCGGGCACCACCGGCCAACCCAAAGGCTGCGTGCATTTTCATCGCGATATCGCGGCGATGACGGAGACATTTTCGCGTCAAATTCTGCGGCCGAAGCCGACAGATGTTTTCTGCGGCACGCCGCCATTCGCCTTCACTTTCGGCTTGGGCGCCGCGGTGGTGTTTCCGGCCTCGTGCGGGGCGGCGACCGCATTGCCGGCCAAGCCCGGCTTCGACATGCTCGCCGATACGATCGCCAAGCACAAAGTGACGACGCTCTTCACCTCGCCCACCGGTTATCGGGCGCTGATGAAAATCCATGATGAGCGGCTGGCCTCGCTGCACACGTGCGTTTCGGCCGGCGAGCATCTGCCGGCGACGACATCGAATCAATGGTTCGAGCGCACCGGCATACGCATCATCGACGGCATCGGCTCAACCGAGATGATCCACATCTTCATCTCCGCGCGCGGCGATGAGATCCGCCCCGGCGCCACCGGCAAAGCGGTGCCAGGCTATGAAGCCTGCGTGCTCGATGACAACGACCAGCCCATTGCCGGCGCCGGCGTCGGCCGTCTCGCCATTCGCGGGCCCACGGGCTGTCGCTATCTGGCGGACGAGCGGCAGCGCAATTACGTCATCAACGGCTGGAACGTCACCGGCGACATCTACGAGCGCGACGCCCAAGGCTATTTCTGGTTTGTCTCGCGCGCCGACGATATGATCATCTCCTCCGGCTATAATATTGCAGCGCCCGAAGTGGAGAACGCCCTGCTCGCCCATCCCCATGTGGCCGAAACGGCGGTGGTGGCGTGGCCGGACGAGGAACGCGGACATATCGTCAAGGCGTTCGTGGTGTTGAAGGACGAGGCCCGCGCCAGCGAAGCGACCGCCCGCACGCTGCAGGAGCATGTGAAGCAAACCATTGCGCCCTACAAATATCCCCGCGCCATCGAGTTCGTGGAACAGCTGCCGAAAACCCATACCGGCAAGCTGCAACGCTTCAAACTGCGCGGCGGCGCCTCATGAAGATCTTCACGCGCAAAACCATCGTCCGCTTCGAGCACTGCGATGCAGCCGGCATCATGTTCTATCCGCGGTTCTTTGGCCTGGTGAACGAAATTGTCGAGGACTGGTTCTTGAGCCTCGGGCGCTCGTTCAAGACCATCCATATCGATGAGCGCAAGGGCGTTCCGACGGTCCGGTTCGAGTCCGAATTCATCGCCCCGGTGCGCATGGGCGATGTGCTGAGCCAGAGTCTGGGCGTCGACGAAATCGGCCGCTCGTCGTGCCATTTGAAGCACCTCGCGGCGATCGGCGACACCATCGTCGCGCGCTTTGATCAAACCATCGTCTATATCGATCTCGCCAGCATGGCCGCCGAATCGTGGCCGCCGGCGCTGCGCGCGGCGATGGCCGAGTTTGCGGGAGTGGCGCCATGAAGACCTTGCTGCCCGACGGCTGGCCGCGCCCGAAAGGCTATGCAAACGGCGTCGAGGCGCAGGGCCGCATCGTTTTCGTGGCCGGCCAGATCGGCTGGACGCCGGCGGGCGAGTTTGAAACGACGACATTCGCAGGCCAGTTCGCGCAGACCCTCGACAACACCTTGGCCGTGCTCGGCGAAGCCAATGCCGGGCCGGAACACGTCGCGCGCATGACCTGGTACATCACCGACAAGCGCGCCTATCTGGGCGCGCTGGCCGAGATTGGCGCGATCTGGCGGCAGAAGATGGGAACGAACTATCCGGCGATGGCGGTGGTCGAGGTGGCGGCGCTGATCGAGGATGCAGCCTTGATCGAGATCGAGACGACGGCGGTTGTCCCGCCTTAGGCGCCCGCCTACACTCCGGCGCGGAGACTGCGACGATGGCCGATCATAGCTTGTTCGTGTTCGTGCGCGTGCAAGGCGCAACGCCCGAAGCCGTGGGCAATGCGCTGAAGGACGGCAGCGACAAGATCCTCGATATCTACTCGATCATGGGCGAATGGGATTTGCTCGTCCGCATCGAGCACCCCGACCTCAATGAGATCCAGAAGGTCGTGACCGAGTCGATTCGCGGCAATCCGAACGTGGCCCAAACCTATACCGTGCTCGGCTATCAGATTTACGGCTCGAAATGGCCGGGTTTCGACTATCCCGACACAGAATGACGATCGATCTCGAACGCGAATACAATAACCGCGCCCGGGTGCCGGACAATGCCGCCATCATGGCCGGCTGGGCCAGCGATTCGGCGGCCTATCGCGCGATCATGCCGCCGCGCGTGGTGCGCTACGGCGACGGGCCGCGGCACACGCTGGATTTGTTCGAGGCGGGCGATTGCCGCGCCGTCATGTATATCCATGGCGGCTATTGGCAGGCGCTCGACAAGAGCTTTCACTCGATCCATGCGCGCGGGCTTAACGCCCACGGCGTCAGTGTGGCGGCGCCGAGCTACGATCTCTGCCCCGCCGCGCGCATCGGCGACATCGTCGAAAACATTCGCGCCGCCGTGCAAACGCTCGCCCGCGAAACCGGACGCGAGGTGATTGTGATCGGCCATTCGGCCGGCGGCCACCTCGCCGCCTGCATGTTGGCGACGGAAGCGAGCGTGCCAGCCGCATACGCGATTTCCGGGGTGTTCGAATTGGCGCCGCTGATTGCAACCAGCTTGAACGGCGCGCTTGGCTTGGACGCAATCGAGGCGGAAAGCTTGAGCCCGCTCACTTGGCCCGGCCCCCAAGGCAAGATCCTTGACGCCGTCGTCGGCGGAGCCGAGAGCGGCGAATTCCTGCGCCAGAGCGCCGACATGGTGCGCGCCTGGGGCGAGGATGGCGTGGCGACGCGCTACGAGGAAATCGAGGACGCCAACCACTTCACCGTCATCGCCCCCCTCACCGATCCCGGTTCGGCGATGGTCGAGCGCATCGCCCAGCTCGCCAAGGCCGCGCGGCTCTAAGCCGCCAAATCGCTCTTGAGTTTGGCGAGGATGCGTTCGCGCGCCTCATCGCTTGGCGCCTCTTGCAGGGCCTTGCTGAGCACATTGAGGAAATCCGCGCGGGCATTGTGCCAATCGTGGCGCGCCGCCGCTTCCGGCGGAATGCGCGCCGCCGGCGCTGCTTCGCCGATCGCCTTGGCGTCTTCCAGGCGATAGCTCTGATCCAAGAGCGGCGCGATCACGCCATTGGCGGCGACGTTCGCAGTCTCCAAGCGTCCCTTCAGACCGTCGCGGCTCTCCGGTTCGCCGTGGGTCAAGAAGACGGCGCCGCGGATCGGCGCGCGCGCTTGCGCCCATTTCAGCAAGCCCGCCGCGTCGGCATGGCCGGAATAAATGTCGAGCGAGCGGATGGCTGCTGCGACCTTGATGTGCTGGCCCTGGATGCGCACGTCCTTGACGCCGTCGCGGAGCAAACGGCCAAGCGTGCCGACCGCCTGATAGCCGACGAGCATCACCGTGGCCTGCTGGTTCCAAAGCAAACGCTGCAAATGATGGCGCACGCGTCCGGCGTCGCACATGCCGCTGGCGGAGATGATGATATGCCAGCCGTGCACGCGCTCGATGGCCTTGCTCTCATCGACGGATTCGGTGAATTGCAGCCAGCTGGATTCTTTCAGCTCCTCGAACGGATTGTGACCGTCTTGCGCCTTGCCGAAGCGGAAATAGGTGTCCATCACCCGCACCGCGAGCGGCGAGTCCACGAAGATCGGTCCGCGCGGCGCTTGCCCGGAATTCACCGCCTGCAAGAGGTCGATTATCAATTCCTGCGTGCGCTCCACGGAGAAGGCTGGAATGAGCAACGGACCGCCCGCGGCATGCGCTTGCAGCATTTCTTGCACCAGCGTGGCCTGACGCTCAGCGGGGGTCAGCTTGGGGCGCTCGGTGGCGCCATAGGTGCTTTCCATGACCACGAAATCGACGCCGCTCGGGCCTTCCGGATCGGGGGTGAATTGGCTGCCGCCGGGGCCGACATCGCCGGAGAAGAGCAAGCGCTCGACCGCCCCGTTCGCATCGGTCGCCTCAACTTCGATCGAGGCCGCGCCCAGAATGTGACCGGCATTCCACCAGCGCGCGCGCAGACCGGGCAGCACTTGCGCCCAGGTGTTGAGCGCCACGCCCTTGAACTGTTGCTTGGAGGCTTCAGCGTCGGCGCGCGTATAGATGGGCGTAACCGGCGCGCCGCCCTTCTGCTGGTTGCGGCGATTGAGTTGTTCGACTTCCATTTCCTGGATGCCGGCGGAGTCGGCCAATAGAGCCGCGCAAAGTTCGACGGTTCCCGGGGTCGCCCAAATCGGGCCTTTGAAACCATTGCGCGTGAGTTTCGGCAATAAACCGCTGTGGTCGATGTGCGCGTGCGTCAGCAACACGGCGGCGATCTTGGTCGGATCGAATGGAAACGGCCGGTAGTTCAGCTCTTTCAGCGTTTTCGAGCCCTGAAACATGCCGCAATCGATCAGCACCGATGCGCCTTCATGTTCCAGCATCATGCACGAACCGGTGACACTGCCCGCCGCGCCGAAGAAATGCAGTTGTGTCGCCACCGGCGCGCCCTTCTCTGCTGTTAGGCGGCGAGGGTACGACTTGAGGCGCGCGCGGGGCAAGGGCGCGCTCGGCGGGCGGCGTCGCGGCGCCTTTAGAGACCCGCGGCGCGCGCGATCCAATAAGTGGCGCCGGCGGCGAGATAAGCGAGCCCGAAGAGATAGAGCACCGTAAACCACAACCAGTTCCACGAATTGGTCTCGCGGCGGAGCACAGCCAGGCTTGCGATGCATTGCGGCGCGTAAACATACCAGGCGAGGAAAGCGAGCGCCGTCGGCAACGACCATGCATGCTGAAGCAGGTGCGCCAGGCTTGCTTCATTGCCGCCTTGAACGGCGTAGACGGTGCCGAGCGCGCCAACCGCCACTTCGCGCGCCGCCATGCCCGGCACCAGCGCGATGGCGATTTGCAGATTGAAGCCGATGGGCCGAAGCACGACCTCCAGCGCCGAGCCGATGCGGCCAGCAAACGAGCCGGCTATGCCTTGGCCCGTCACCGGGAAAGACGCCAGGAACCAGAGCGCCACCGCGACCGTGAAGATAACCGTGCCGGCGCGCTTCAGAAACGCCCAGGCGCGGAAGAAGAGATTGAGCAAGAAGTCCTTCAGGTCCGGCAATTTGTAGGTCGGCAGCTGCATCAGCAGCGGCTGCGCCCGCCCCTTGGTGACGGTGCGCTTCAGCAGAAACGCGACGGCGACCGCGCTCAGCACGCCCGCCAGATAGAGCGCAAACATCACCACGCCCTGCAGGCCGAACGGCCCGACTTGGGCGTTGGGAATGAAGGCGGCGATGATCAAGGTGTAAACCGGAATGCGCGCCGAGCAGGTCATCAGCGGCGCAACCAGGATGGTGGTCAGCCGATCGCGCTCATTCTCGATCGTGCGCGCGGCCATCATGCCGGGAATGGCGCAAGCGAAACTCGACAAGCAGCGGAATGAAGGCGCGGCCGTTGAGCCCCACGCGCAACATCAGTTCGTCCATCAGGAACGCGGCGCGCGCCATGTAGCCGGACGCCTCGAGCGCGAGGATGAGCGCAAACAGGATGACGATCTGCGGCAAGAACACGATAACGCTGCCGACGCCGGCGATCACGCCATCGGTCATCAGATCGCGCCACCAGGTCTGCGGCAATTCGGCCTTTATCCAAGCCGAGAGCGCCGCCACCGCGCCATCGATCGCCTCCATCGGCGCCTGCGCCCAGGTGAACACGGCCTGGAACATCAAGAACAAGATCGCCGCCAGAATGAAGATGCCGCCGACTTTATGCAGCACGACGGCGTCGATCGCGCGCGTGAGCCTGTTCATCACCGGCTCGGCGAGAATGACCGACTTGGCGATCTCGCGCGCTTCGCGCTGGAATGAGGTGATGTTGCCGACCTGGCCAGTCTGGTGCGGCCGCTTCCACTCCCCCTTTTGCGCGAGATCGTCGATGCGCGCGAGCAAGTCGGCGCGCCCGCGCTCACGCGTCGCCCGCGTGCGCACGACCGGAACGCCCAGCAAGGCTTCGAGCTTCTTCTCGTCGATGCGCACCCCGTCGCGCTCGGCGAGGTCGATCATGTTGAGCGCCACGATCATCGGGCGCCCGAGCGCGCGCACTTGCAGCACGAATTGCAGGTGCGTGCGCAAGTCCGAGGCGTCGACCAGCACCAGCAAGCCGTCCGGGGCGCCACTTCGCTCGCGCCGATAATGGAATCGACGGCGATCTTTTCATCGAGCGAGCGGCCGGATAGTCCGTAAATGCCCGGCAAGTCGATCAAATCGATGATTTGGCGGGCGGGCGTGTGGAAGCGGCCGATACGGCGTTCCACGGTCACGCCGGCATAATTGGCGACCTTGGCGCGCCCACCGGTGAGGCCGTTGAACAGGGTCGACTTGCCGCAGTTCGGGGCGCCGACAAGCGCCAAGCGGAGTTCAGTCATGGTCGATTTCGACGGCGGCGGCTTCGCTTGCGCGCAGCGCCACGAGGGTGCGGTTGAGGCGCACCGCCAGCGGCTGCCCGAACGGACCGCTGGTGATCATTTCGACCTCGTCACCCTCCGAGAAGCCGATTTCACGGAGCTTCACGGCCAGATCCTCGTCGGCGGTGACGATGCCGCGCACCCGCCCCTTCTGGCCTTTCCGGAGAGTTTGGAGGGTCATTTGCCCCTATTAGCCCCGCACCGACTTAGTTGCGAATGATTATAAACAACACCAACGCCGCTTGCCGTCAAGCCGCCGCGCTCAGCGCAAATGGACGCGGGGGGCGGGCGCGCTTGCGCGGCCGGTGCGCCCACGGCTATAGGCGTCCACCCAACGATCATCCGCATTTGGGACTCTTAAAGGGCGCGTAGCTCAGCGGGAGAGCACTACGTTGACATCGTAGGGGTCACAGGTTCGATCCCTGTCGCGCCCACCATCCTTCACCGGCCCCCGAACCGCAACGCGCTGGCAAGAAGGCCAACCCTCTGGATGGCGGCCGTCTTGGCAAGCGCGCCCGCGGACGGCTTACGCCCGTGCGCCGAGCTTGCTAGATCTAAACGGCAATGATCCTCGACATCAAAGGCGTGTTGGCGCCGCCAGAGATTGAACGCCTGCGCGCGATCGCCAAGGACATAAACTTTGTCGACGGGCGGGCCACCAATCCCGCCAACGAGACGAAAATGAACATGCAGGCCGATCCGCAGGCGCCGCAGCTGGCGGAATTGTCGAAGATCGTTCAGGACGCGCTGACGCGTTCGCGCGAGTTTCGCGATTTCGTCTTTCCCCAGCGCATCGCCCCGCCCCTGCTCACGCGCTACACGGCGGGGATGAAATACGGCGCCCATTCCGATAGCGCCTACATGCCGGGCGCGCCCGGCTGGCCGCTGCGCTCCGACGTTTCGGTCACCGTATTTCTCAGCGATCCGGCGCTTTATGAAGGCGGTGAGCTGGTGGTGCGCTTTGGCGGACGCAGCACCGTGGCCAAGGGGGCGTCGGGCGACGCCTTCATTTATCCGTCAACGACGCTGCACGAGGTGACCCCGATCCGCTCCGGCGAGCGCCTGGTTTCGATCACCTTCGTGCAAAGTCTCATCGGCGATGAGTTCAAGCGCAATCTGCTCTACGAGCTCAACGAGATCGGCGCGATCGAAGGCCTGAAGATGAATTGGGACAGTCGGGTGCGGTTCGAGACGGCGCGGAACAATTTGCTGCGCCTGTGGTCAAGCTAGGCGGCCGCGATCACCCGCTCGATTTCGACCACGAGATCCTTCAGGTGGAACGGCTTCGACAGCACCTTGGCGTCCTTGGGCGCCTGGCTTTGGGCTGAGAGCGCCACCGCCGCAAAGCCGGTAATGAAGACAATCTTCATGGCGGGATCGGCCTCGGCGCCGCGGCGCGCGAGCTCGATGCCGTCGAGCCCCGGCATGACGATGTCGGTCAAAAGCAGGTCATAGGAGCCGTGTTCGAGCGCTTCCCAAGCGGAATCGCCATCGCCATAGCCGGCGACGTCGTGACCGGCGCGCTTCAGACTCGTCACCAGGAAGGTCCTGAGCGAGTCATCGTCTTCGGCCAACAGGATACGCGCCATCCGCCGCTCCGGGGGGATTTGCCCCAATCGAAGCGGTAGCCTCTAGCACGGCGCGGGTAAAGGCAGGCTGAACCGTTACACATGCGGCGGTAACGATTGAGCAATATTGACGCGCCCGACCGCCCCAGCGAACAATGCCCATCATGGATGGTTCGGACTATGGGCGCGCCACGACCGCGCAAACGGCGCCAAGCGAGGCGCATGAACTGCGCCTTGAACCGCCCTACATTCTGATCGAGCCGCTGCGCCGCACCGCGCCTTTGATCTTCACATCGCCGCATAGCGGCCGGCGCTATCCGGCGGAATTGTTGGCGCAGACGCGCGTCGGCTTGCTCAGTCTTCGCCGCTCCGAAGACGCCTATGTCGACGAATTATTCGCAAGCGCCGCCGCCCATGGCGCCGCCGTCCTCTCCGCTTCGGTGGCGCGAGCTTATGTCGATTTGAATCGCGACCCCGCCGAACTCGATCCGGACATGTTCGAAGAAGGGCTGCCGCAAACGACGGCGACGGCGCGCGTGCAAGCGGGCTTGGGCGCCATCCCCCGCATCAGCGGCGATGGCCAGGCGCTCTATCGGCGCAAGCTCCGTTTGGCCGAGGCCGAGCAACGCATCGCCGCTGTGCATCGCCCCTATCATGCGATGCTCGCCAATCTGGTGGCGGAGACCAAGGCGCTGTTCGGCTGCGCGGTTCTGGTCGATTGCCATTCGATGCCTTCAAGCGCGCGCGGCGCGCATGCGCCCGATATCGTGTTGGGCGACCGCTTCGGCGCCTCGTGCCACGCATCGGTGACGGCTTTGGTGGAGGCGACGCTGCGCCGCTCGGGCTATCGCGTCGCGCGCAACACGCCCTTCGCCGGGGGACACACGACGCAAACTTATGGCCGCCCCTCCGCTCAGGCGCACGCGCTGCAGATCGAGATCAATCGCGCGCTTTACGTAGACGAACGGACGCTGGAGCGAACCAATGGCTACGCCCGCGTTCGCGCCGACATGGCGCGCTTGGCGGAGGTGCTGAGCGCCGCGTGTTTGCATAAATCGCTCGCCTGACAGCCGGCTAAGGCCGCGCTCGCTAATGCGGATCGTGAGCGAGCGTGTGGGCGGCGAAGAAATTCCAGATTTCCTCGCTGGCGTTGATATCGAGATTGACCGCGCCGAGATCGTCCAACATGCCTGGGGTTCCGGGCCAGGTATGCCCGCCCCCGGTGATCACGTAATAGGCGACGTCCTCACCGCTGGCGCAATTGCGCGGCACAAAGCGCGAGACGTGCGTTCCCGGCGATCGGCCGCTTTCCGGAAACGCCGTGTTCGCGCCAGCCGCGTCGCAATGATTGCGGCGCACGAAGAAGGACGCGGTCTCGAAGGCGCTGAGCGTGATGCGCATGGAGTTGTCGCTGGGCGGAAGGCCGCCAAAGCCGCCGCCCACTCCACCCATGCCCATGCTGCCGCCCATTTCGCCGCCCATGCCGCCACCGCCCATGGAGGTGGTCCCCGAAGAGCCCGACGAAGTGCCGCCGCGGCTTGGGACGCCGCCGGCGCCGCCGCGAACCACAACGCCATTATAGCTTACGCTGGCGTCGGCGGTGCCATTCATCAGCACGATCGGCGCAGGATCGCCTTGGCAACGATCGGTGAGTTGCGTGTAGAGTTCAGCGCTCACCGAGGCGAAGGCGGCGAAATAGGAGCTGGCCGAACACGCCAAGCGCAGCGTCATGAAGCCGCCATTGGAGAAGCCGCCGACATAAAGCCGGCGTCGGTCGATGTTGAAGTCGACGCCGAGATCCTCGGTCAGGGTTTTCAAGAACAGAATATCGTCTTGCGGCGCGAGCGCCGGCTGGCGGACAAGGTCGAAATAGGCGTTCCACTCGTGGTGGAAGCCTTCCGGGTAGACGACGATGAAGCCGTGGCGCGCGGCCACCTCGTTCATGCGCGAAATCGCCGCCATCGCCGGTCCGTTGCTCGGCCGGCCGTGCAAAAGAATGACGACCGGGGTCGGGCGCGCCGGATTGTAGGCGGGCGGGGCGTAGACAATCCAGGCCCGCGGCGGGCGCGGGGCGCCGTGTCCCGCAGGCGGCCTAAACGCGTTATGGTCAAAGAAAAACTGATCGATCGCGGTCGACGCTTCCACACCCTGCTTGTTGAGCTGATACCCGGCGCCGTCGTGAAACCAATCGTGCTCGCCGCCAGGGACGTTGACATAAGCCAGCGGCGCGCCGCTGCAGCTCGGCGTATCGCCCCGCCCACAGCCATTGATCCGGCGCCAAACGTCGACGGTGGCGGAGGCGCTGAGCAGATGCGCGTTGGCGTTGGCGGGCGCGCCCTGCGGCTGGCCGCCCGCGGCCGGAAAGAAATCGTCTCGCTCACCGTGCATGATCAGCATTGGCGTCGCGCGCCCGTTGGCGCAGGCCTGCTCGGCATAGTCCCACATCAGGGCGCTGACGACGGCGACGCCGGCAAGGCGCATGGTCCCGCGGCAAGCCATGGCGTAGGCCATGGCGCCGCCGGCGTCGTAGCCGACGACGTAGATGCGTTGTCGATCGATTGCATAGTCCTGGGCGACCGCATTGATGGCGGCGGTGATGAAGCCGGCGTCGTCTTGCGGCGGTTCGCGCCGCTGCAGCACGGCGTAGCCGCCATCGTTCCAATAGGCGCCGAGCGTCTCGGGATAAAACAGAATGGCGCCGCGTCGCTCGGCCACGGCCGCCAGGTGACTGGTCGCGTGCATGGCTTGCGCGGAGGAATAGCGGCCGTGCAGCGCGATGATCAGCGGCGCCGGCGCCCCGCGCTGATACGAGCGCGGCACGTAAAGGCCAACCGAGCGATTGGCGCCGCCATAGCCCAGCGCGAACATGTCAAGATGCGTGAATGGCGAAGGCGCGCCTGATTGCTGCGCTTGCGTCGGCGGCGTTGGGGATTGCTGCGCTTGCGTTGGTCCCGCCAGCGCCAGCGCCATCATGGCGGCCGCTAGAACTCGTTTCATACCCGCGCTCCCTAGACGGGAGTTACCACCGAGGCGGCGCCGCCCCGCCAATCAAGTTTGCGAGAGCACTGGGGCCGAAGCTGACGTTTGCGACGGATGGCGCCCCCCGCCTTGCGCGTGGGCCCGCCCGCGACTAGAGCGGCGCGGGCCGCCGAGGCGGTAAAGCGCGCCTCTCCACGTTTGGCGTGAACAGGGGTGACATGGCGACTTCCGGCTCAGAAGCCCTGACAGCCGTCATTGTCAGCCACAATAGCGAGCAGGTCATGGGCGCCTGCTTGACCAGCGTGCGCGGGGCGGGGCTCGCGGCCGTGGTGGTGGACAATGCATCGCGCGACCGAAGCGCCGCCCTCGCCAGGGAGGCGGGCGCCCAGGTCATCGTCAATGAGAAAAATCAGGGCTTCGGGCGCGCCGTCAATCAGGCGTTGGAGGTGGTGACGAGCGAATTCTCCCTGATCGTCAATCCAGACATAGAATTCGAGGCCGATGCGCCGCAGCGATTGCTTGCACTCCTGCAAGCGACGCCGAACGCGGCCATGATCGCGCCGAAACTGATCGAACCGGATGGCCGCGCCTTCGCCCTCGCCTCCTCACCCATCAATCCGCTGGCCGCGACCAGCGCATCGGGAACCGCCAGCCGCGAACTTCTTTCCGGAGCGGCTTTGCTGGCGCGGCGGCTAAAGCTCGCCCAAGTCGGGGGTTTCGATCCCAACATTTTCCTTTTCTGGGAAGACAACGACCTTTGCCGTCGCCTGATCGATGCGGGCGATAGCTTGCTTTTGGCCGAAGACGTTTCCATGAAGCACACGCGCGGCGCCTCGAGCACGATCACCCCCGGCGCCATTTATGCGCGCCGCTGGCATCAGGCCTGGTCGCGCTTCTATGTGTTCAGGAAATTCGGCGTCGCCTCCGATCCGGACAAATGGATCGCAACCTATTCGCGAAAGGCGATGCTGGCTCAACTGATCGGCGCACGCGCGCGGGTGGAGCGCTGTCGCGGCTCTCGCGACGGCGCCATCGCCTTCTACAATGGCCAAACTGCACTCGCCTACCAGGAGCTCCTATGAGTGCGGCGCCGACAGCGGAATCGCAGAGAGCGGCGGCGACGGCCGAACGCGCGGCGCTCTCGTGTTTTTTGATCACCAAGAACGAGGCCGATCGCATCGCGACCACCTTGCAGGCGGTCAAGGATTGGGTGGATGAAATGGTAGTGGTCGATTGCGGCAGCAGCGACGCCACGTGCGCGATCGCCGAAGAGCTGGGTGCGCGCGTCATTCATCAGGACTGGCTGGGTTTTGGCCCGCAGAAGCGTTTTGCCGAGGATCAGTGCCGCAATAACTGGGTCCTCAATATCGACGCCGACGAAGTGGTCTCCTCCGCGCTCGCAGACGAGATCACGACGCTCCTTAGCAACGCGCCGTCCGCATCAGCCTATTCGCTGCGGATTCTGGACGTCTACCCCGGCGAGAACCGTCCACGGCCTTGGGCGGACGATTATCGCCAGCCCCGTCTCTACGATCGGCGCGTGGTTCATTTTAGCGCCTCCCCGGTCCACGATTCCCTGGAGCTCGCCGGCGTGCGCACGCCCTGTCTCAAAGGCCCGGTGCTGCATTTTTCGGTGCGCTCGATAGAGGATCACTTTCGCAAATCGCTGGAGCGCGCGCACTACAACGCCGAACACTCCAAGCCAAAGCCGGCCGCGGCCTTGCGTTTGCGCCTCGTCACCGAGTTTCCGATGGCTTTCTTTCGCTATTATTTTTGGCGCAGGCATTTCACCGGCGGCCTCATGGGCTTTCAGATCGCCATGTCGGCGGCGTTCTCGCGCTTCGCCAGAATTGCGCTCATGCTGGAGAAGGCCAAACGCGACGCAGCATCCAGGAGGAGTTAGCGTCGCCGAAGCCCTCTTAACGCAGCGGCGCTGACGAAAACGGCCGGCGCCTTCGCGCCGGCCGTCTCGACAACCCTTGCTTGAGGGTTATGGCTTCTCTTCGCGTCAGCGACGAGGGCTCACGCCTCAGCGGCCGCCCATCACTTGCGCCTTCATCACCGCCGATTGGCGGAAGGCGAGCTTCTTCGACGCCTTGATCTTCACCGGCTCACCGGTTTGCGGATTGCGCCCCATGCGGGCCTTGCGGTGACGGATCATGACCATGCCGATATCGCCAATCTTCACCTTGGCGCCCTTCATGACATAGGCCTTCACGACGTCGACATAGCCTTCGACGAACATTTTGGCTTCGTTCTTCTTCATGCCGTTATGGTCGGCGACCGCTTGCAGCAGGGCGCTGGCGGTGACCGCCTTGCCTGGAACAGCGGTGACTTTCACCGGGCGTCGGCGCCGGCGCCGCCGCCTTCTTCGCCTTCTTCGCCGGAGACTTCTTTGCTTTCTTCGCCATCTTGCGGGCCATCTTCAGTTCCTCTCTTCAAAGGTTGTCTTGCGTTAAACTCAACGAACTGAGCGTAAAACGTGGGTTTTTCCCGCTGTCCCGGCTCAGCTGACGTGAGTGATGCCATTCAATTCTTGATGGAGCGTGACCGCACCTCGTAGAAAATCGCCGAAAACCCGCGAAAAACGCGCGTTTTTGCGATGGCAGGCGAAATCCCTGGCAAATTGCCGCGAGAGTCGCAATGCAAAAAAGCTGATTTAGCGCCATTTCTGCGACAATTTGCACAGGCGCGTGCTGTTTTGGCCGTCGCTTTTTGCTTTCAAACCGGGGTTTCCGCTAGCGCAAA
The DNA here is from genome assembly GCA_963847165.1 of uncultured Pseudomonadota bacterium. Classification (GTDB taxonomy): domain Bacteria; phylum Pseudomonadota; class Alphaproteobacteria; order Caulobacterales; family Aquidulcibacteraceae; genus Vitreimonas. The sequence goes on along the minus strand of CAWJYY010000003.1, from coordinate 60,546 downwards.
CCCATGCGAATGGCGCCATCGAGGCGCACATGCTCGCCGTTGAAGTAGGTATTTCGAATCATTTCTAGCGCGAGAGACGCATATTCGTCGGGCTTTCCGAGACGCTTCGGGAACGGCACTGCCGCCGCTAAGCCTTCCCTAACCTTCTCCGAGGCGGCCATCATCAGCGGCGTTTCAAAAGTTCCCGGCAGGATCGTGTTGATGCGGATGCCTTCGCTGGAGAGGTCGCGTGCGATCGGCAGCGTCATGCCGACAACACCGCCTTTCGAGGCCGAATAAGCCGCCTGCCCCACCTGACCGTCCACGGCGGCGACCGAGGCCGTCATCACCATGGCGCCGCGCTCCCCTTCTTCGAGCGGCGCAATCGCCAGCATGCCCGCGGCCGACTTCGCCACACAGCGGAAGGTGCCGACCAGATTGATCTGGATGGTGAGATTGAAGATGTCGAGCGGGAACGATTTGATGACGCCGGTATCCTTGGCGCGGCTCGCCGTCTTGGCGGCGCTGCCGATGCCGGCGCAGCAGACCAAGATCCGCTCCTGGGCGTTGGCCTTGCGCGCGTCGGCGAAGCCGGCGTCTACGCTCTCCTCGCTGGTGACATCGACCTTGCAGAAGAGCGAGCCGGTTTCTTCGCCCGCGGCGCGTCCACGATCTTCGTCGCGGTCGAAAATTGCGACTTTCACGCCGGCCGCCCGCAAATGCTTCACCGTGGCCAAACCGAGGCCGGACGCCCCGCCCGTCACCACCGCCGCCACATCCGCTGAAAGACGCATGGGGTCTCCTCCGAAATCTTCGGCCCGTTTTCTAGCCGCTATGCGTGCGAACGCAAATGTGTAGGCTCTTGGCGGCAAGGAAGGCGGGGGCGCGCCGCGATGGCAGCGGGTTTAAACGCAGCGTTCTGGACGCTCGCCGGACTGGGCGGCGTCGGCGCCCTGATTTACGGCCTCTTCTATTTGAACCGGCGCGAGAGCTTGGGCCGCGCCGCCCTCAAAGCGCTCTTCATGGTGGCGCTGACGGCTGCATTCGCAAAGCGCCGGCGCGCCCGCAATCGTGCTGCTGGCGCTGGCGGCGGCCGCGATCGGCGATTTTGTGCTGGCGTTCGACAACAAGGCGATCCTGCCGCTGGGGATACTGGCGTTTCTGATCTGCCAGCTCGGCTATCTTTATGTCTTCTGGACCCATCGTGAAACCGGCGCGGCCCTCGACCCGATAGCGCTTCGTTACGCCGCCATGGCTTTGGTGCTGGCCACCGCCTTGGGTTTCTTGATCTGGATGGGGCCGAAACTCGGGGTGATGGCGGCCGCCGTCGTCCCATACTCGATCGCGATCTGCGCAATGGCGTGCGCGGCGTTGCTGTTGCCGTGGCGCGGCTGGCCGGCGATGATGGGCGTCGCCGCGTTTCTGATGAGCGACTTCGTATTGTCGGCCGAGCTCTTCCGCTTGGGCCCGGACGCGCCGGCGCGACGCTTCACCGTTCCGGTGGTGTGGTGGACCTATGTGGGCGCGCAACTTTTGATCGCCTGGGGCATCGTGCGCGTGCTGCAGGCGTGAGGGAGGCAAGACATGCCTGCGCAAAACCTGCGTTTGCAAACCATGCGTGCGCTATCGGCGTCACTATTGCTGGCGCTTTGCGCTTGCGGACAGAGTACGGCGACGACATCGACGCCCGCCACGCCTTCGACGGCCGCGACGACATCGGCGCCGGCGACCAAGGCTCCAGCAACGCCGACGGCGGCGCAAGCCCCGGTTTGGGACTTAAGCAGCGCGCGCTCTTGGGATCGCCATCTGCTGACGCTGATGCCGCAAATCGACGCCTGCCTCGCGAAGTCGCCGAGCACGCGTCAGATCAGCTTTGCCGGGCAGTATCGCGGCGCCGTGCTTGTTCGCATGCAGGGCGAAACCACCGTCGATTGTCGGGTGGCGGACGGCCTCGCCACCATCGCTCCGCACGACGACGCGCTCAACCCGCCTGGCGACGGCGAGGCGCTCTTCGTTCGCGCACCCGGCGAGAACCCCGGCGGGGAATGTTATGAAGCGCCGGAAGTGCGCGACGCCAACGGCGCCGTGCTCGGCTGGATGCTCGACACCGAAGGCTGCTAGTCGAGCGAGGGCAGATCGAGCTTCTGCTCGCGCGCGCATTGAATGGCTTCTTCATAGCCCGCATCGGCGTGGCGCATGACCCCGCTGGCGGGATCGTTCCACAGGACCCGGGCGATGCGCTTGGCGGCGGCTTCGGTCCCGTCGCAGACGATGACGACGCCGGCATGCTGCGAATAGCCCATGCCGACCCCGCCGCCATGATGCAGCGACACCCAGGTTGCGCCCGAGGCCGTGTTCAAGAGCGCATTGAGCAACGGCCAGTCGGACACCGCGTCGCTGCCGTCGCGCATCTTTTCGGTTTCGCGGTTGGGTGAAGCGACCGAGCCGGAGTCCAAATGATCGCGGCCGATGACGAGCGGCCCGACCTCGCCTCTCGCAACCATCTCATTGAAGGCGAGGCCGAGGCGATGACGTTGCCCCAACCCCACCCAGCAAATGCGCGCCGGCAGGCCTTGGAAGGCGATGCGTTCTCTGGCCATGTCGAGCCAGCGATGCAGATGCGCATCGTCCGGGATGAGCTCTTTGACCTTGGCGTCGGTCTTGGCGATGTCATTTACGTCGCCGGTGAGCGCGGCCCAGCGGAACGGGCCGACGCCGCGGCAAAATAGCGGCCGCACATAAGCCGGGACAAAGCCTGGATAGGCGAACGCATCGGCGACGCCCTCGTCTTTCGCCACTTGGCGGATGTTATTGCCATAATCGACGACCGGAACGCCCCGCTTCCAGAAGTCGAGCATCGCCCGCACATGCACCGCGATCGACGCCCGCGCGGCCTCGCGTACGGCTTCAGGGTTTTGCGCGCGCGTCGCCATCCAGCGTTCGACGCTCCAGCCGGCGGGAAGATAGCCGTTCACAAGATCATGCGCGGAGGTTTGATCGGTCACCGCGTCCGGCTTGACGCCGCTTTTGACCATTTCCGGCAGAAGCTCGGCGGCGTTGCCGAGCAAGCCGACGGAAATCGCCTCTTTCCTGGCGCAAGCTTCATGGATGAGCTTCAGCGCTTCATCGAGCGAATTGGCGCGTTTATCGAGATAGCGCGTCTGCAGGCGCTTCTCGATGCGATCGCTCTGACATTCGATCGCCAGGCAGCACGCTCCCGCCATCACCGCGGCAAGCGGCTGCGCCCCGCCCATGCCGCCCAGGCCCGCTGTCAGAATCCATTTTCCCGACCAATCGCCGCCAAAATGCTTGCGTCCCATTTCGGCGAAGGTCTCGAAAGTCCCCTGCACGATGCCTTGGGTGCCGATATAGATCCACGACCCGGCCGTCATCTGGCCGTACATCATGAGCCCCTTGCGATCGAGCTCGTCGAAATGCTCCCAAGTCGCCCAACGCGGCACCAGATTGGAATTGGCGAGCAGCACGCGCGGCGCGTCGGCGTGGGTTTTGAAGACGCCGACAGGTTTGCCGGATTGAATAAGCAGCGTTTCGTCGGCTTCAAGGCGGCGCAGCGTTGCAACGATTTTGTCGTAGGCGACCCAATCGCGCGCGGCGCGGCCGATGCCGCCATAGACGACCAGCTCTTCTGGATGTTCGGCCACATCCGGATCGAGATTGTTCATAAGCATGCGCAACGGCGCTTCGGTGAGCCAGCTCTTGCAGCTCAGTGTCGTCCCATGCGGTGCGCGGATGACGCGCGAGGCGTCGCGGCGGGGGTTCATGAGTGTAGGCTCCGAATTGGTTGCGCGTTCTAGCTCACACCACCCGCCCGGCAAACACGCGTTCACGCAGGAGCGGCGCGCCCAGCCAATAGCTCAGTTCGGCGGGATGCTTCACGTCCCAGATGGCGAGGTCTGCGGCTTTGCCCGCTTCCAATGTGCCGATCTCATCAAGCAGGCCCAGCGCGCGCGCGCCTTCGCGGGTGATGCCGGCCAGCGCCTCCTCCGGCGTCAGCCGAAACAACGTGCACGCCATGTTGAGCGCAGCGAGCGGCGAGGTCATCGGCGAGGTGCCGGGATTGCAGTCGGTTGCGACCGCCATGGGCACGCCGGACGCGCGCAAGGCGCCAATCGGCGGCGTCTTGGCTTCGCGCAGATAATAATACGCCCCCGGCAACAGTACGGCGACGACGCCGGCTTCGGCCATGGCGGCGACGCCGTCATCGTCGAGATATTCGAGGTGATCGGCGGAAAGCGCCCCGTGTCGCGCCGCCAAAGCGGCGCCGTGCTGATTGGAGATCTGTTCGGCGTGCAGCTTCACATCAAGGCCCGCCGCACGCGCCGCCGCGAAAACGTAATCGACCTCCTCGGCGCTAAATCCGATCCGCTCGCAATAGGCGTCGACCGCATCGGCCGCGCCAGCCGCGGCGATGGCCGGGATCATCACGTCGGCGACGAGTTGCACATAAGCGGCGCGGTCGTCCTTGAATTCCGGCGGCAGCGCATGCAGGCCAAGAAAGCTGCGCCTCACGCGGACATTGGCGATCTCGGCGAGGGCCGCGGCCGCTTCGAGCTGTTTTAGTTCGTTCTCCAGATCAAGGCCGTAACCGGATTTGATCTCGACGGTGGTGACGCCTTCGCGCGTCAGGCCGCCCAAGCGAAGCGCTGCGCTTTCGATCAGCTCTTCTTTCGCCGCCGCGCGCGTGGCGGCCACGGTCGACACGATGCCGCCGCCGGCGCGGGCGATATCTTCGTAGCTCTTGCCTTGAAGACGCATCTCGAACTCGCGCGCGCGGTCGCCGCCGAACACGAGGTGGGTGTGGCAATCGACAAAACCCGGGGTGATCCAGGCGCCGCCGAGCTTGCGGATTTCATGCGCGCGCGAAGCGGCGTCGGCGGGAAGATCGGCGCGTCTGCCGATCCAGACGATGCTGCCGTCCTGGGCGGCGATGGCGCCGTCTTCGATGGCGCCGTAGGGCGCAAGCCCCGGCGCCATCGTCGCTAAGTGCGTGTCGAGCCAAAGCGTATCCCACATAAGGCGCCTCTTTGGACCGCGTGGTTCTCACCGGCAAGCGCGGGGCTAACCTTTCAGGCCCGGGATCAGCATCGGCACGGCCGCGCGGTAGCGCGTATAGTCTTCGTCGCTGACGTCGCGACGCAGCGCCCGCTCTTCCATCTTGGCGCGAAAAGACAGCGCCGCGGTCAAGGTCGCGGCGCCGGCGATGGCCTCGACGCGGCCGAGTTCAGCGGCGGTCGCGAGCGCGGCAAGCAGGATGCCCGGCGTAGACGGGGTGGCGGACGACGCCATAAGGGCCGGTATCGATGATGCGGTGCGCCTCGGTCGGCGACACCGCGTTCGACCAGAGCGGGCCCAGATGCAGCCTGCCCCAAAACGCGAAGGCGAAGCCCACGATCGCAAGCCCCAATAAGGGCCAACCCCACGCTTGCGGCGTTGTCCACACAAGTCCCAAGCCTTGCGGGCGATACGCCACCAGCAACATGACGATGGCCGCGAGCGTCAGCACCCGGCTTGGGCTTTCGGCGCCAAGATCGTCGTGGGCGGCGGTGCGCGCGCTCCAGCCGACGGCCATGATCCACACGACCAAAAATGCGATCCAGGCGACGAGGATGATCGATCGCGGATCGAACGCCATCACCCGAGCGCCCCACCATTCAAGCGACGAGCGAACGGCACCAGCATCGGCACGCGCTTGCGATAGGCTGCGTATTCGGGCCCAAGTTCTTCGCTGAGGAAGCGCTCTTCCTGGCGCGCCTTGATCCAACAACCGAGCGCAAACAGGAAAGCGCCGATCAAGGCTTCCCAGCGGCCCCGCGCAATGGCGGTGGCGAAACCGGACAATAACAGCCCCGTATAGATCGGATGGCGGACGAGCGCATAGGGGCCGGTGTCGACGACGCGGTGGTCTTGCTTGCGGGTGATGGTCCCAGACCAGAGCACGCCCAGATGCAGACGCGCCCACCAGGCGAATGCAAAGCCGGCGACGACGAGCGCCAGCGTCGCCCAGGCGCCGGTTTCGCCAACGTCCCAGCCGTGGCCGAAGCCCAAATCGATGAAGCCGAAGAGCAGAATGACCCCGACCAAGGTGACGATCCGATACGGCGCTTCCTGCGCGAAGCTGGCGCGGGCGGTTGCTGGGCGCGACCAGATTGCGGCGACGAACCAAGAGAGCGCCCACATCCCCCAGACGACGCCGATCCAGCTCGCCGGCGATGTATGCCAACCAGGATCAAACATATGCGGAAAAATAGCGGCTCATTCCATCGTCACCACAAGCTTGCCCTGGGCGCTTCGGTCCATCAGCGCGCGAATGGCTTTGCCGCCTTCGGCCAGCGGATAGCGCGCCGAAATTCGCGGCTTGATCTTGCCTTCGCTGTAAAGCTTGAAGAGATCGCGCACGTTGCCCTTGTGCAGCTCCGGCTCCCGCGCCACCGAGGCGCCCCAGAAGACGCCGACGATGGAGGAGCTCTTCAGCAGCGTGAGATTGAGCGGCGGCGCCGGGATCCCCGCCGGAAAGCCGATAACTAGATAACGTCCGCTCCAATTCATCGCCCGCAGCGCCGGCTCGCAATAAGCGCCGCCGACGAAATCGTAGACGACATCGGCGCCGCCGCCGCAGACGCGCTTGAAATCCTCGGCCAATTGTTTGCTCTGATCGCGCGTCAAATCGCCGGTGGGATAGACGATAGTGTCGTCTGCGCCGGCTTGCTTGGCGAACTCCGCCTTGGCCTTGCTCGAAACCGCCGCGATCGCGCGCGCGCCCATCGCCTTGGCGAGTTCGATCGCGGCGATGCCGACGCCGCCGGCCGCGCCAAGCACCAGAACGACTTCGCCGGGCTTCACCGCGCCGCGATCCTTCAGCGCATAATAGGAGGTCCCGTAAGTGAGGATAAACGCGCTTGCTTCATCGAACGGCATCGCGTCCGGTATCGGCAATACGCGCGCGGCCTGCGCCTTCACCTTCTGGGCGAAGCCGCCCCAGCCCAGCGAGCCGATGACGCGCTGCCCCGCCTTCACGTTGACGACGCCAGGGCCCACGGCTTCGATCACGCCCGCGATCTCGCCGCCCGGCGCGAACGGGCGCTCGGGCTTGAACTGATATTTGTCTTCGATGATCAGGCTGTCGGGAAAGTTCACCCCGGCGGCCTTCACCGCGATCACCACCTCGCCCTCGCCGGCGACGGGATCGGGAAGGTCGGCGAATTCCAGCGCCTCGGGCGGGCCGACTTTGGTGCTCAATAGTGCTTTCATGATCGCGCCTCTTGAATGTCGCCTCTTGGATGTCGCCGACCCTCGGCGTAGATGCCTTCTAGCCCATGTCCCAGGATGAGCAACGATGACCCGACAAGGCTATTTCTGGCGCCTGGCGCTCTCAGTGATCATCGACCTCTGCGACTTCACGTTCGGCCGCATCCCGATCCTCGGCACGGTTGAGGACGGCGTCGGCGGCATTGTCGCCACCGCGCTTTGGGGCCGCGCCGGGCTCGTCTATTTCTGGGAACTGATCGACGTGACCGACCAGATCGACGGCTTTGTGCCCACCGCGACGCTGATCGGCCTCTATGTCGGCTGGCGCGAGGGCCATATTGGCGGCAGATCGCACGTCGCCTCGATTGAACCCAACTAGCGCCGCCGCCGAAGCGGTCTCATAAAGAGCCGATCATGATCTCGACCTGGTCCCTCGCACTCCATGGCGGCGCCGGCGCCATCGCCGAGCGCGTCTATAAGCGCGAGGAAGAGCATATGGCCGCCCTGCTCGACGCCGGCGCGGCCATGCTGGCGCGCGGCGAGAGCGCGCTCGATGTCGCAACGGCGATGGCCGAGGCGCTGGAGGCGAGCGGCTTACATCAGGCCGGCAAGGGCGCGGCGCCCAATGCAAACGGCGTTGTCGAACTCGACGCTTCGATCATGAACGGCGCCACCCGCGCCGCCGGCGCGGTGGCGGCGCTGCAAGGCTATGTGTCGCCCGTGCGGGTGGCGCGCGGGGTGATGGAGAAGACCTCGGTGGTGCTGCTGGCCGGCGACGGCGCGGCGCAATTCGCAGGCGAGCATGGCTTTACCCGCGTCGAGGATCCGAGCAGCTATTATGTGATGGCCGCAAGCGGGCTGGCGAGCGTGGAGGCTCTCGACGCAAAGACCGGCACAATCGGCGCGGTGGCGCTCGATACCTCCGGTCGTCTGGCGGCGGCGACATCGACTGGCGGCTTGCGCGGCAAAATGCCTGGACGGGTCGGCGACACCCCGATCATCGGCGCCGGCTGCTGGGCCGACGAACGGGCGGCGGTGTCGTGCACGGGGCTTGGCGAATATTTCATGCGCGTGAATGCGGCCGCCGATGTCTCGGCGCGCATCGCTTATGCCGGTCAAAGCCTCGATGAAGCGGCGTTCGGCGTGATCGAGAACGTGCGCCGGCTTGGCGGCTCGGGCGGATTGATCGCCGTCGACGCCAAAGGCCACATTGCCACCCCGTTTATTAGTCAAGGTATGAAGCGGGGGATCGCTTCCTCCTCCGGATTGCGGGAAGTGAAAACCTTCAGGTGAGGTCCATGAGACAGGTTTTGATTTTTGCGTGCCTTGCGGCTCTCGCCGCGTGTTCAACCAGCGCAGGGCAGGCTTCAGGGCAAATCCAATGGCGTTGCGACAATGGCGCGGCGTTCAGCATGCATCTCACCAATGAAGGAAACGCCGAAGTGTTCGCCGGCGGGCGGACCTACACCCTCCCCGGCGTGCCGGCTGGATCGGGCACGCGCTACACCGACGGGACGGTGGAATATTGGGAGCATGGCGGCGAAGCGATGCTCAATGGCGCGGCGGGCGGGCCATACGCCAATTGCCGCCGCTAAAAAGATGAGCCGCGCCCTCGTCCTCGCCAGCCTTACCTTGTTGGCGGCGTGTTCGACGACTGCCGGAGCAAGCCTTGGCGGCGGCGAAAGCCTTGGCGGCCGCATCAATTGGGCTTGCGATGGCGGACATGCGTTCACGGTGAGCTTCACGCGCAATAGCGCGCAAGTGGCGGTGGCTGGGCGAACCTATATTCTCCCGCATGCGCAAGCCGCTTCCGGCGCGCGTTATTCCAACGGCTCGGTCGAGTACTGGGAGCGCGCTGGCCAGGTCGAGCTCTCAGGCGTTGCTGGCGGACCTTATGTGAATTGCCGTCGAAGATGATGCGCGGGTATTTCGGCATCGGCGCCGAGGACATGTCGAAGCCGATAAATCTCGGCGCGCTGATGCGCACGGCGCACGCCTTCGGGTCGAGCTTCTTCTTCACCATCAACGCCCATCCGAAAGTGCGCGAGGCTTATAATAGCGACACTTCGCGCAGCTTCGATCACATGCCCTATTACGCCTGGGAAAATCTCGAGGCGATGCGGTTGCCGAAGGGCTGCGCCTTGGTGGGCGTCGAGCTCACGGACGAAGCCGTTGAATTGCCGCGCTTTCAGCACCCGAACGCTGCGGCTTATGTGCTCGGTCGCGAGCGCGGTTCGCTCTCAAGCGAACTTGTCGCGCGCTGCAAGCACGTGGTGAAGATACCGACCAAGTTCTGCCTGAATGTGGGCTTGGCCGGGGCGTTGGTGATGTACGACCGCCTGCTTGCGCTCGGAGGCTATCCCGCCCGCCCGATCATGCCCGGCGGGCCCAAGCTTGAGATGACGCAGGCGCCGAGGCCCAAACCCGAGAGCTAGGCGCGCCAGCGACAGCTGGTCGCGACGAAAAGCTCAGGCATGAACGTAGACGGTGCGCACTTGGACGCGGCCGACGAGCGACCAGATCAGCGCCACCCACCAGAACACGATCGTCCAGCCCAGGAAAAAATTGAGCAGGAAGACGCCGAGCGGGTTTACGTTGCGCGCGATCGCGATGATCGTCGGCATGAAGAACAGGATCAGCAACGTCAGCATGGGGCGCGTCAACCTCCGCTGCAGCTCTAGATATGCAGTGTCGCGGCTGGCGACAAGCGCCTCCGCGAGCCTTGGCCCGCGGAGGCGCTGTTACAGGATTACGTTTTCGCCGGCGCTTGGCCGGCGCCCTTCAGCACGGGCCAGTCGGCGAACGCAAACCAAATGAACACGACGAGATTGACCAGCGGGACGAGCATCAATAGCGACAACGCCCCGGAATAACCGGCCTTCGAGAAAATGCGCCAATAGCAAAAAATCATGAACACGATGACGACGAGCATAATGAGCCCGAACGTCGCGAAGAACGGCGCCATGGCCGCCATCATTTGAGTTGCTTCCGGCGGGACCGCGTTTGGGTCGTAGCCTGCTGCGTCTGGTTTCATTCCCGCCTCCCTTGCGCCACCGATGTTTTGGTCGCGCGGCACGCTAGACCGGGCAAATTCCAGGGCGCAAGCATTGTCTGGGTCAGCGAAAGGGATTGTGCGGCGCAAGCCCGATCCCCATAACCCGCGCGTGCAGACCGCTCGTCCCTCGCTCGCCGGCCTAACCAAGTCGGAACTGGCCGAAAAGCTCCTCGCCGCCGGCGTCGAGGCGGCTAAGGCGAAGATGCGCGCTGAACAGCTCTGGCGCTGGATCTATCATTATGGCGTCACTGAATTTTCGCAGATGACCAATGTGGCCAAGGAGCTGCGCGCGACTTTGGCCGAGTTCTACACGCTGGCCCGGCCCGAGATCGTCGCTGAGCAGGTTTCCCAGGACGGCACGCGTAAATGGCTGATCCGGTTCGCCCCCGGGGTCGAAGCCGAATGCGTGTTCATCCCCGACGTCGGCCGCTCCGGCGCGCTCTGCGTGTCGAGCCAAGTCGGCTGCACGCTTGAATTGCACGTTCTGCCACACCGGCACCCAGAAGCTGGTGCGCAACCTCTCGGCGGCGGAAATCGTGACGCAAGTGATGATCGCCCGCGATGCGCTGGGCGAATGGCCGACGTCGAACGAGGATCGCGCGCTCACCAATATCGTGTTCATGGGCATGGGCGAGCCGCTCTACAATTTGGACAATGTGGCGAAGGCCATCGACATTATCGCCGACGGCGACGGCATTTCGATTTCGCGCCGCCGCATCACCGTGTCGACGGCCGGCGTCGCCCCGAAAATCGCGGAATTGGGCGAACGCACCGGCGCGATGCTGGCGATATCGCTGCACGCGACCAATGACGAATTGCGCAACCAGCTGGTGCCGCTGAACAAGAAGTACGACCTCAGAGCAATTGTTCGCGGCGATCCGCGCTTATCCAAGCCTCGGCAACGCCAAACGCGTGACCTTCGAATACGTGATGCTGAAGGGCGTCAACGACACGCTGAGCGAAGCCAGGGCGCTGGTGAAGCTGCTTGCAGGCGTGCCGGCGAAGATCAACCTGATCCCGTTCAATCCGTGGCCGGGCGCGCCGTATGAATGTTCGGACTGGGACACGATCGAAAAATTCGCCGAAGTGCTGAACCGCGCCGGCTACGCCTCCCCCATTCGCACGCCGCGTGGGCGCGACATTCTGGCCGCCTGCGGGCAACTTCGCAGCGCCAGCGTCAAGCAGCGCGCCAGTGAGCGCTCGAAGGCCGACGCATGAACGCCGCGCCGCACCTTCAAGGAGCGGGGGTGGTGTTGCGCCCGCTCGAAATCTCGGACGCCGAGGCGCTGTTTGCGGCGCATGGCGATCCGCACACCCACCATTATTGGTCGAGCGCTGCGCACAAGAGCGTGGCCCAGACAGCAGCTTATATCGAAGACACGATCGAGGCGGGTCACGCTTGGGCCATTACCGAAAGCGGCGGCGAGGCGCTCGGACGCATCGCGCTCTTCCAATCGCGCGAGGGCGTGGGTGACATCGGCATCATTATGCGCCCCGACGCCACTGGACGCGGTCTGGCCTCCAAGGCGCTGGCGCTGGTGTGCGAGTACGGGTTCGGCGCCCTCGCCTTGCACCGGATCGCGGCCGACGTGGACCCCGACAATTCCGCCTCGCTTTCGCTTTTCCTGCGTGGCGGGTTCCAGCGAGAGGGGCTGCTTCGTGGCAATTGGAAGACGCATTTGGGCGTCCGCGACAGCGTAATCCTCGGAAAGTTGCGGGAATAAGCAGGCTCACGCGCCTGTGTGCTCGGGCCCGCGAAACCAAAACGGGCGATGCGTGTTCCCTTGCCATGTTGGACACACCCGCCCTGCAAAGGCTCGATGACGAGACCCTCCCCGGCTTTGTGCGCAGCCGCGGGCTTCGCCTGGTGCTGTTCGGTTCCCATAACGGCAAGCCGACCTTGGCGCAGGCGCAAGTCTTCGCTGACCTTTGGGCCGATCGGCACGCCGACTTCGGCTTTGGCTATATCGACGCGCTTTGCAACGAAGCAGCCAAGAAGCGTTTCGCGGTGCGGCTGTTGCCGACGCTGCTGGTCGTGCGCGAAGGCCGGGTGATCGCCAAGCTCGAAGGCTTCCACGATCGCGTCCGTCTCGAAGCGGCGCTAAGCGATCGGCTTGAGGCGCCGGTGGCGCGCGCCGCTTGATCTAAGCTTGGCCGCGCTCACCCCTTTGCACGCTCAACGATAAAACTCCGTGCGCCGATCGCGGAAGAAACCCCAGGCGGCGCGGTGGCGGTCGAGGAAATCGAGGTCGAAGGCGTGCACAGCCACCCCCTCCTCGCTGCGGCCGAGTTCTTCGACGAGATCGCCGCGATGATTGGCGATGAAGCTTGAGCCGTAATAAGTCTGGGTCACGGCGGCCACTGTTTCCGCGCCGATGCGGTTGGCGGCCACGACTGGGATGACGTTCGATACGGCGTGACCCTGCATGGCGCGCCGCCACGGATCGCGCGTGTCGAGCGTCGCGTCATGGGGTTCGCTGCCGATCGCGGTGGGATAAAACAGCACTTGCGCGCCCATCAGCGCCATGGCGCGCGCGCACTCGGGAAACCATTGATCCCAGCAAATGCCGACGCCGATGCGGCCGAATTTCGTGTCCCAGACTTTGAAGCCGGTGTCGCCGGGCCGGAAATAATATTTTTCCATGTAGCCGGGGCCGTCGGGAATGTGGCTCTTGCGGTAGACGCCGAGATTGGCCCCGTCGGCGTCGAGGATGACGACGGAATTGAAATAGAGCGGCCCGTCGCGCTCGAAAATCGAGACGGGTATGACGATTGAAAGCTCCTTGGCCAATGTCTGCATGGCGGCGACGCAGGGATGAGCGGCGGCGGGATAAGCGGTGGCGAACCACTTCTCTTCTTGGGCGGTGCAGAAATACGGGCCTTGGAAGAGCTCAGGCGGCAAAATGACCTGCGCGCCCTTGGCTGCGGCGTCGCGCACGAGGCCCTCGACTACTCTGATGTTGGCTTTCATGTCCTCGCCGAACGCGGCTTGAAGGGCGGCGACTTTGATGATCTTCGTCATAGGTGTCCCTGCACGGCCCAATCGAGCGCTTGTTCGAGACGGTCATTGCCCCAGAAGAGTTCGCCGTCGGCGGTGACGAAGGCGGGCGCGCCAAAGGCGCCGGCGGCCTGAGCTTCCTCGGTGGCGGCGCGAAGCGCGTTCTTCACGCTGTCGTCTTGCGCCTTCTCGATCAAAGCCGCGTCAAGGCCAACACGGCGAAGCGCTTCGGCGGCGGCGAGCGGATCATCGATGGAGCGGCCCTCGCCGAATTCCATCTGATAGACGGCCTGCGCGAATTTCTGCCGCGGCGCTCCCTCCAGCACGGTGGCGATGCGCGCGCAGAGCAGCGAGTTCTGCGGGAACGGCTTTGGCAGCTTGAACGGCAGATCGAGCGAGCCGCAGATGCGCTCAAGATCGCGCACCATGTATTGGCCTTTCACCGGATAGAGATTGAAGGGCGAGTCCTTCCAACCCTGCTGCGCGAAGATCGGCCCAAGCAGCATTGGACGCCATTCCACAATCACGCCTTTGGCCGCCGCGAGGCGATCGATGCGCATGGCGGCGGGATAGGAATAGGTCGAGGCGAATTCGAACCAGAAGGTGATCGCAGGCGTCATGCCGGCTCCTGTTGGGTGATGCAGTGAAATGAGCCGCCGCCGGTGAGGATGGCGTGCGAGGAAAGGCCGACGACTTTGCGGCCGGGAAAAACCGCCGCAAGCGCGTTGACGGCGTCGTCGCCGCTGTCGGAATAGATCGGCACGACGACAGTGGAATTGCCGATGAGGAAATTCATGTGGCTTGCGGGCACGGCGTCTTCGTCTTCATCGACGACGAGGCCGGGCGAGGGAATGCGGATGACTTCAAGCTTGCGGCCGCGCGCATCTTTCATCGCCGCAAGCGTCAAGCGCGATTTCATCGAGCACGTCGGCATTGGGATCGTCATCGCCGCAGGCGCTTGCTGGCAAACGACGCGGCCGGGCGCGACGAAGCGGGCGAGATTGTCGATGTGGCCGTCCGTGTGATCGTTGGCCAGGCCCTCATCGAGCCATAGAATTTTCTCAACGCCGAGCGCGCGCTTCAGCGCGGCTTCGGCCTTCTGCTTCATCCCAATCGGGGTTGCGATTGGGATTGAGCAGGCATTGGCGCGTGGTGAGGAGCGTGCCCTCCCCGTCCATCTCGACGGCGCCGCCTTCGAGGATGAAATCGTGGCGCGTGAGCAAAACGCCGGCGTCGCGCGCGATCTGGTCGGCGACTTCCGTGTCGTGCGGCAACTGATATTTGCCGCCCCAGCCGTTGAAGCGGAAACCGGCCGCGCCCGTCGCGCGAGAAAATCGGCCCGGTATCGCGCAACCAGATGTCGCCGAAGGCGGCGGGGACGATCTCGGCGCTCTGCTGCAGCGCCAGTTTCGCGCTGGCTTCGGCTTCGCGACCGAAGGCGAGCACGCGCACGGCTCGCCGCGGCCCTCGTCGTGGAGCGCGCGGATCATGGCGGCGACTTCCAGCCGCGCGGGCTCGAGATCCTCGCCCCACAGATCGGCGGCCGAGGGCCAAGCGGTCCAAATCGCCTTGTGCGGCGCCCATTCCGGCGGAATCATCGTCATCGGCGCTTGACCCTTAGCGGATCGCAATGACGCCAGATAGGCAGTGGCGGGCCAAAGCCCAAGCGCCTTGTTCGGTGGCGCGGGGGATTTCATCCGCTAAGACGGCGTCGGGGACTTCCGATGACGCCGATGCCGCCGACCGAGGCAAAGCCTTCGACCGCACGACTCTCGCCTTCGTCGCGGTGCTGATCGCCGCGACGGCGCTGCGCATCTGGGCGCTGAAGCTCGCGCCGATCAATCTTTATCATGACGAAGCGGAATTCTGGGCTTGGTCGCGCACGCCCGCATGGGGCTATTTGAACAGCCCGCCCATGGTGGCGTGGGCGATCTCCGCCACCACGCATCTTTTCGGCGATGTGGAATGGGCGGTGCGGCTTGCCGCGCCCTTGGCGCAGGCGGCCTCGGCTTTGGCGCTCTATGCGCTCGGACGCAACGTCTATGGCGCTTGGGCGGGATTTTGGACGGGCGTCGTCTGGCTGCTGACGCCGGGCGTCTGGTTTTCGAGCAACGTGATTTCGTCGCGACGTGCTGTTATTGCCGTTCTGGTCGCTCTCGCTGCTGGCGACATGGCGCATGGTGCAAACGCGCACCATGGTTTGGGCGATCGTCTTGGGTGCGGCGATCGGCTTTGGCTTCAACGCCGCTTATGCGATGCTTTACTTCCCGCTCTGCGTGCTGGTGGCGGCGCGCTGGTCGCAGCCGGTGCGCGAGGCGCTCAAGGGCGGACGCGGCGTCATGGCGGTGGTGATCGCGCTTGCGCTCTTTGCGCCGAACATCGCCTGGAATGCGCAACACAGCTTCGAGAGCGCCCAACAGGCCGCCGCCAATCTCAACATCAATTTCGCCGATCTGTTCAATCTGAACAAGATCGTGGAATTCATGACCGGCCAGGCGCTGATCATCGGGCCGATCGTATTCTTCGTGCTGCTCGGGCTTTTCGCGCGCGCCACCAACCGCGCCGGCGGATTATCCGACGAGGATCGCTTTTTGTTGGCGTTCACACTGCCGCCGCTGGTGCTGGTGACGGTCTTCGCGATCGTCGCGCGCGCCGACGCCAATTGGGCCTTGACCGCCTATCCCGCGGCGCTGACCTGGTTTGTCGGCAGCCTGATCGGCGCCGCCGCCGGCCGGCGCGTGTTGGCCGCGGCCTTGATCAGCAATCTCGTTCTCGGCGGCGTCATCGCCTTTGGCTTCTTCCATCCAAGCTCGGCGGGCGTTGTCCGCGGCATGCGCGAAAGCACGGCCTGGCGGGAAACCGCGCGCGCGGTGGCGTTGCGCGCCGTGCCGCTGCGGGGCGAGCGGCCGTTCAACGCCGTCGTCGTCGACGATCCGGCCACCTATTATGAACTCAATTTCTATTGGGCGCGCGAGCGGGCCCAATCGCGCGACCTGCCGCCGCTGCGGTTGTGGATGGTGCGAGGCTTGACGCGTCCGGCCCCAGACGGCGCCGACGCCTTGACCAGCGGCGACGGCGCCCGCGTGCTGGTCGTGCACGCCGCCCCCGCCCTGGTGCCGTTTGTCGCCGGCGATTTCACCACGTTCCGGACCGTCGATCACATCCGGGTGCCGCTCGGCGGCGACGCCGTGCGCGCGATCGATCTGTCCATCGGCGAAGGCTTCGCCCCCGCCCATCGCGACGGCGCCTTCATGGAGCGGCTCGAAGCGCGGCCCAATCAGCCGCCGCAGTGAATCAGTCCGGATCCCACCAAGCGCGTCCGTCGCGATCCATCAGATTGGCCGCGGCTTCCGGGCCGTTGGAGCCGGCCGTGTAAAGCTTGGGATCGTCGCCGACCTCTTCCCACGCCGCCACCAGATTGTCGGCCCATCGCCACGCCGCTTCGACTTCGTCGCGGCGCATGAAAAGCGAAAGGTTGCCCCGCACGACATCCATCAGCAGACGCTCATAGGCGTCGGGATAGCGCACCACGAATTCGTCGGCGAACGAGAGATTGAGCGGCGCTGCTTTGACATAGAGCCCGCCGGGGCCCGGCTCCTTCATGTTGAGCCAGAGATTGACGCCTTCATCCGGCTGCAGGCGCAGCACCAAGCGATTGGGCAAGTCGTCTTCGCCGAAGATCAGCACTGGCGGGGTTTTGAATTGCACGATGATCTCGGAGCGGCGCTTGGCGAGGCGCTTGCCGGTGCGCAGATAGAACGGCACGCCGGCCCAGCGCCAGTTTTCGATTTCCGCTTTGATCGCGACATAGGTCTCGGTGCGCGAGGCCCTGCCAATTTCCTCCACATAGCTGGGGACCGCCTTGCCGTCGACGAGGCCGGCGCGATACTGGCCGCGCACGGTCTTGGCGGCGACATCGCGGGCGTCGAAGTGCCTCAAGGCCGAAAGCACTTTGATCTTCTCGGCGCGGATGGCGTCTGCGTCCATGGAGTTGGGCGCTTCCACCGCCGTCAGGCAGAGCAGCTGCATGATGTGGTTCTGCACCATGTCGCGAAGCGCGCCCGATTTGTCGTAATAATCGCCGCGGCCCTCGACGCCGATCTCTTCGGCCACCGTGATCTGCACGTGGTCGATGGTCTGGCGCGACCAGATCGGCTCCACCAGCATGTTGGCGAAGCGGAGCACGAGCAGATTTTGCACCGTCTCCTTGCCGAGATAGTGGTCGATGCGGAAAATCCGCTGTTCGTCGAAAACCGCGCCGACGCCGTCATTGATCTCGCGCGCGGAAGCAAGATCGCGTCCGATCGGCTTTTCAAGGACGATGCGCGAGGTCGGCGTCGCGAGCTTGGTTTCGCCCAGACGCTGGGCGATCGGCGCAAACAGATTTGGCGCGGTGGCCAAATAGAAGATGCGGACATTGCCGGCGCCATTGGCCAGCTCTTGCTTCAGCGGGCCCCATTGCGCGGCGGGCGCCATCGCGTCGAGCGTGACATAATGGACGTGCTGCAGAAATTCGGCGCACTTGGCTTCGTCGACGCAGACGCCGGCCGCGAACTTGGCCTGGTTGTCGTGCACGATCTTGCGAAAAGCGTCGGCATCCATCGCCGTGCGCGCAGCGCCGATAATGCGCGATTGCGCCGGGATCTGCCCGTCGAGGAAACGGTGCAGCAGCGAGGGAAAGAGCTTGCGCTGCGAAAGATCGCCGGTCGCGCCGAAGACGACGAGATCGAACGGCGGGACTGGAACAAATGTCGGTCTGATGCACTGAATCAACTCGGGTTGCGCTTCGTTCAAGCACATAGGCCGCGCCGCAGCAGCCAATCCAGCCCCATCTTGGCAGGTCTCATTTCAAGGGGCGCGGGAGTTGCTCAGCATGGCCTTGCCGATCAGGCCCATGCCGTCGCCGATATCGGCGGCGATCGCTTCGCGCAAGGCTTCGCCGTCCTTGGCGGCGATGGCGGCGATGGCGGCCTGATGCTGATCGTTTATCGGCGCTGTGCTCAAGCGCTCATAGACGAGGCGCATGAACGGGCCGAACTGAAGCCAGAGCGTTTCGATGAGCTGCGTCATCGTCCGCCCGGGCTGGGCGTTGTAGAGCGTGAAATGGAAAGCGTGATTGTTCTGCATGTAGCTCTCGCCGTCGCCGGCGGCGATGGCGCGATCGAGCCTGGCGTCGATGTCGGAAAGCAGCTGAAGCCGCGCCGCGTCGATATGGGGAAGCGCCAATACGGCGGCTTCCGGTTCGAGCAGCAACCGGCAGCGCAACAGATCCTCGAAACGCTCCGGCGTCATGCCGGGAACTTGCACGCGGCGTTTGGAGCGAATGGCGACAGCGCCGTCGGCGGCCAGACGCGAAAGCGCGTCGCGCACCGGCGTTTGGCTGACGCCGAGTTCGGTTGCGAGCCCGCGCGTGGAAAGTTCATGGCCCGGCGCCATGCGTCCGGTGACGAGCCGCTGGCGCATTTCTGCGTAGACAGCAACGTTGAGGCCTTCGTCAGAAAGCAGATCGATGTCGGACATTGGTGGGAACGTAACCGAGCCTAGCGCGAAAAGGCAGCAAATTTTTGTGAGGCGAGCAGCGTTCAACTGCGCCGGCGGCTCAGCTTGACTTCAATCGCTACCGCCAACCATATTGGCGCATCAGGTGACAAATGCGCTCTCCCAAAGCCCTCTCTTGGGGGGATGATCGGGCCTTCGGGCGATTGATGAAATTCGCCTCAGGATTGTGCAACGCCCGCGTTCGTTTGCGCAAGCCTTTCATCGGCTTTCGGCGCCAGAATGGCGCTTCCCACGCGTGCGCCCCCGCGAGTGAATTTTGGTGCTGTTCATGGACAAGAGTTTTGCGAGCTGGATTAAGGAACACGGCATCGGCGAAGTCGAATGTCTGGTCCCGGATTTGAACGGCGTCATTCGCGGCAAGGTGTTTCCGGCGCAGAAATTCTTACAGAGCGAGCGCGATGGATCGCTGCGGATTCCGTCGAGCATTTATCTGCTCACGGTGACGGGCGAATACGCCGACTCCGCCGATGAAGCGCTGGCCACGGCCGACCCCGACGTGGTGCTGCGGCCCGATATCGATACGATTTGCGTGGCGCCGGGCTACAAGACCCCAACCGCGTTCGTGTTCGCCGACACCTATCACGCCAATCAACAGCCCTACGATATCGCCCCGCGTTATGTGTTGAAGCGCGTGGTCGAGCTTTATGAAAAGGACGGGCTGAAGCCGGTTGTGGCGCCGGAATTGGAGTTTTACCTGACGCAGGTGAACACCGACCCGGATTTGCCGCTCATGCCTCCGGCGGGGCGTTCAGGCCGCTCCGAGACCTCGCCTCAGCCTTACGGGTTGGAGGCGATCACTGAATATGAAGATCTGATCGAGACGATCTACGAGCACGCCGAAGCGGCCTCGCTCCATCTCGACACCATGATCCACGAAAGCGGCACCGCCCAGCTCGAGATCAATTTCAATCACGGCGACCCGGTGCACGTCTCCGATCAGGTGCTGGTGTTCAAGCGCATCGTGCGGCAAGTGGCGCTGAAGCATGGCGTCTATGCGACCTTCATGGCCAAGCCGATGGAGAACCAGCCGGGCAGCGCCATGCATTTGCATGTGTCGCTGATCGACAAGAAAGGCGCGAACCTGTTTGGCGTCGAGGCCAGCGATGGCGCCGACGGCAACACCGACATGTTCCGGCATTTCGTCGGCGGCCTGCAGAAATATCTCGGCGAGTGCACGCCCTTGTTTGCGCCGAACGTGAATTCGTTCCGCCGCATGCGGCCGGATTTCTCGGCCCCGATCAATCTGCAATGGGGCTATGACAACCGCTCGTGCGGTTTGCGGGTGCCGATCTCGCAATCGGAAAACCGGCGCATCGAAAACCGCCTCCCCGGCGCCGACGCCAATCCCTACCTTGCGATCGCGGCGGTGCTGGCGTGCGGTTATATCGGCATTCGCGACAAGATTGCGCCCAATGAAATGGTGCAAGGCAGCGCCTATAAATGGGCGCGCACGCTGCCGCGGACGCTGAGCGAAGGCGCTCGATCGCTTCAAGGCGTGCAAGCCGGTGATCGAGCTGCTCGGGGCCGCATTTCTGCAACGCCTTCCAGCAGATCAAGGCGCACGAGCTTTCGGCGTTCGAAGGCGTGATCAGCTCATGGGAACGCGACCACCTGCTCTTGAAGGTGTGATGCTTGGCCGACGATTTCGCTATGGCGCGCTCGTACTACGCCGCCACCGCGCACGCTTTCGAGGCCGCCCCCGCTCTCGCCGGCGAAGTTGAAACCGACGTCGTCATCATTGGCGGGGGCTATACGGGACTGCATGCGGGCTTGAACGCAGCCGAACGCGGCTATCGCGTCGTGATCTTGGAAGCCGAGCGCATCGGCTGGGGCGCCTCGGGCCGCAATGGCGGACAGATGATCCCGGGCTGGCGCAAGGGCGCGGCGGAATTGGTCAAACGCTACGGGGCGGTCAAAGCCAAGACCTTGTTCGGCATGGCGCTGGAGGCGCGCGCGCTGACGCTTGAGCATATCGTCAAGCACAACATCGATTGCGATCTGATCACCAACGGGCATTTGACGCTGGCGGCGAAGGCCGCGGACTTGGCCTGGATGCGCGAGGAAGCCGAGACGCTTGCGGGCGCGATGGCCTATCCCAACGCCCGCATCCTCGCCGCCGAGGAAGTGCGCGCGAAAGTGGCGGCGGACGGTTTTCACGGCGGCTTGCTGGATGAATGCGGCGGCCATTTGCATCCGCTGAATTATGCGCTGGGCTTGGCGCAGGCCGCGCGGCGCGCGGGCGTTGAGTTTGCATGAGCAATCCCGTGTTGTCGAGGTGAAGCGCGAGCGCGGCGTCGTGGCGCGAACCGGCGGCGGCCTGGTGCGGGCGCGGTTTGGCGTGCTCGCGTGCGATGCTTTGCTGGGCGGGCTCGAACCGGCGATCGCCGGGCGGATCATGCCGGTGGCGAACTATTTGGCGGCGACCGCGCCGCTGCCTGATCCAGAGGCGCTCATCGCCGACAAGCTGGCCGTCAGCGACAGCCGCTTCGTGGTGAATTATTTCCGCTTGAGCGGCGATGGACGCCTCATCTTCGGCGGTGGCGAACGCTACACGCCCTCGGCCCCGAGCGACATCGCCGCTTTCGTGCGGCCGTTCATGTCGCGCGCCTTTCCGCAATTGCGCGATTTGCGCATCGATTATGCTTGGGGCGGCTTGGTTTCGATCACCATGACTAGGCTGCCGCACATTGGCCGGCTCGGCGATCTTTTCTTCGCGCACGGCTATTCCGGGCAAGGCGTGCTGTTGCCGGCTTTGGTCGGCAAAGTGCTGAGCGAGGCGATGCGCGGCACCGCCGAGCGCTTCGATGTGCTGGCGGGATTAGCGCCCGGCGAGTTTCCCGGCGGGGCGGCGTTGCGATCGCCGCTCTACGTGCTCGGCATGCTTTGGTATGCGTTGCGGGATCGCCTCTAATCGGGCTTCAGCGCCCGCAACGCCGGCTCCACTTCGCGCAGCGACTTGGCGATGATGTCGACCATGCGGTCGATCTCGGCGTGGGTTATGATGAGCGGCGGGCACATGACGATCGAGTTGCGGATGCCGCGCACCATCAGCCCGTTCTTGATGCAGGCGTCGCGCACGATCGGGCCGGCTTTGCCCTCCTTTCCGGCGAAACGCTCGTTTGAGCCTTTCTTGGAGACGATCTCCACCGCGCCGATCAAGCCAAGCGAACGCGCCTCGCCGACCAGCGGATCGGCGTCGAGCTGCTTCAGCTTTTCCTTGAAATAGGGGCCGACATCGTCATGCACGCGCTGAACCAGGCCTTCGCGCTCGATGATTTCGATGTTCTTGAGCGCAACCGCGGCTGCGACCGGATGCCCCGAATAAGTATAGCCATGAACGAATTCGCCGCCCTTCTCGCGCAACACTTTGACGATGTCGCTCGACACGCCGACCGCCGAGATCGGCAGATAGCCGGAGGATAGGCCCTTGGCCATCGGCACCAGATCGGGCGTGACGCCGAAATGCTGGAAGCCGAACCAAGAGCCCAGCCGGCCGAAGCCGGTGATCACTTCGTCGATCGACCAACAGGACGCCGTACTTGCGGCAGATCGGTTCGACGCGTTTCCAATAGCCGCGCGGCGGGATGATCACGCCGCCTGCGCCTTGCACGGCTTCGCCGATAAAGGCGGCGACGTTTTCGGGGCCGACCTTGAGAATGCGGTCTTCGATCGCTTGCGCGGCGCGCGCGGCGAACTCGTCCTCGTTTTCGCCGAACCCTTCGTTGAAGCGATAGGGCTGCATCACGTGCTCGATGCCGGGGATCGGCAGGCCGCCGATCGGATGCATGTGCTTCATGCCGCCGAGGCTGGCGCCGGCCATGGTCGAGCCGTGATAGGCGTTCCAGCGGCTGATGAAGATCTTGCGCTTCGGCTGGCCGCTGCACGTTCCAGTAGTGGCGCACCATGCGCATCACCGTGTCGTTGGCTTCCGAGCCGGATGAATTGAAGAAGACGTGCTGCAGCTTGCCGCCGAGCAGCCTCGGCGATCTTCGCGGCCAGCATCACGTCGGGCGGCGTCGCCGTCTTGAAGAAGGTGTTGTAGAACGGCAGCTCCAGCATCTGCTCGGCGGCCGCGGCGCGCGAGTTCGTCGCGGCCGTAGCCGACATTCACGCACCAGAGCCCGGCCATGCCGTCGAGGATGCGCGTTGCCCTCGCCGTCATAGATGGTCGCAGCCCTCGGCGCGCGTGATGATGCGGCTGCCGCCGAGCGCCTGCATCTCGCCGTAGTTGGCTTGCGCCGGCAGATGGTGTTCGACGTCGAGCTTGCGCAGCTCGGGAATGTTGTAATTGCGCATGAATCGTTCCAATCGGTTCGGGCCATCAGGTCTGGCCAATCGTTTCTGGCCGTCAGGTCGGCCAATCAGGCTGGCGAATTAAGCTTGACGAGCGGTCGCAGCGAGCGCGCGGCCGAGCAGTTTGAAGAATTTTTGGCTCTGCGGGTTTTCGTTGGCGCGCCATTCCGGGTGCCATTGGACAGCGAGCACCTGGGCGCCGTTGACGTTGGCCGAGATGGCTTCGACGACGCCGTCGGGCGCGGTGGCCTCGACCGTGAGGCCCTGCGCCAGCTTATCGACGCCCTGATAGTGGACGCTGACCACATCGAGGTTGTTCTGCTTGTAGGCGCGCTCGAGCACGCCATCGTGCGTCAGCCTCACCGGATGCACGTGCGCGAAATAGTCGGCGAAGCTCTGATCGCTGGGCGCATGGTGGGGAATGAGATCAGGATTTTCCGCCATGTCGCGCCGCAGCGTGCCGCCAAAGGCGACATTGAGTTCCTGGAAGCCGCGGCAGATGCCGAACACCGGCTTGCCAAGATCGAGCATGGCCTCGATCAGGTGCGCCGTCATTTCATCGCGGGCCGGGTCGAACGGCCCCGGGCGCATCGTCGACGAGTTCGCCATAGCGCCGGGGATCGAGGTTCGAGGGCGTGCCGGTGAGCAAAAGGCCGTCGAGACGCGGGGCGACCTCCTTGCGCGTGCATCAGCTCCGGCATGGCGGGAATGAGCAAGCGACGCGGCGTCGGCGTATTTGAGCGCCGAGACGAGATAGCGCGTCATCACCGCTTGCGCGGCTTGCGTTTCGATCTCGCGATTGCAAGCGATGACGCCGAACGGACGGGGCGCGGCATCGCCTCATGACAGCAGCACCGCCGGCGAGCAGGCATGCCAGGCAAGCCAAACCGGCTCGTCCCAGGTGAAGTCTTCCTGGTCGTAGCGGGTCAGATTGGAGCGGAAGGTCTTCACGCGGCGGCCGCCTTCGATCTCGACTTCGTAATTGGTCTCACTGCCCAGATAGACAATGTCGCGGATGATTCCAGGCACGACGTTGGCGCCGGCGGGCGCATCTTCCATTTTCATCGGCGCGTCGCCGTTGCGCTTGTGCATCTCGATCTTCTCAGGCCGCAGCGCGACCCAGACGGTCGAGCCCTTCGCGCCGGTGACGCCGTGATCGAGATAGACCGGGCGCGCCCAGTTCCGGGACGGTGACGATGGCTTCACTCGGGCTCGTCCTTCTCGCAGCGTGCCCTCGAACATGTTCACCGAGCCGACGAAATCGGCGACGAAGCGTGAGTTCGGGAATTCGTAGAGATCGGAGGGCGTCGCCACTTGCGCCAGACGTCCGCGATCCATGACGGCGCAGCGTGTGGCGATGGCCAGCGCCTCATCCTGGTCGTGGGTGACCATGATGAAGGTGATGCCGACCTTTTCCTGCAGCGAGGTCAGTTCGCCGCGCATCTGGTCGCGCAGCTTTGCGTCGAGCGCCGAGAGCGGCTCGTCGAGCAACAGCACGCGCGGCCGTTTCACCAAAGCGCGGGCCAGCGCGACGCGCTGACGCTGACCGCCGGAGAGCTGATCGGGCTTGCGCTCGCCCAAGCCGCCGAGCTTCACGAGTTCCAGGGCTTCGGTCGACGCGCCTGGCGCGCTCATCGTCGGCGACGCCGTCCATCTTCAGCCCGTAGCCGACATTGTCGGTCACGCTCATGTGCGGAAACACGGCGTAGCGACTGGAACACCATGTTCACCGGCCGCTTGTTCGGCGGCAGCTGGGCGACGTCCTTGCCGTCGATCAGGATGCGGCCCTCGGTCGGCGTCTCGAACCCGGCGAGCATGCGCAGCAAGGTCGTCTTGCCGCAGCCCGAGGGCCCGAGCAGCGCGAAGAACTCGCCTTCGCGGACGTCGAGATTGACGTTTTCGACCGCCGTCACCTTGCCGAAGCGTTTGGTGACGTTTTCGAAGCGGATAATGGCGTTGTCCTTCAGATGCGGCGTCGGGCGCAGGTTCGGATGAGCGGTTTCGGTCATGGCGCTTGCTTTTGTTTTTCCGATCGGCTCTGCAATTGCAAGCCAATCGCTGTGAACAGAACGGTCACGACAATGAGGATGGTCGGACGCCGCATTCACCTCAGGCGTCACCGAGAAGCGCAGCATCGAATAGACCTTCACCGGGAAGGTGATGGTGTCGGGACCGGCGGTGAAGAAGGTGATGACGAAGTCGTCGAGGCTGAGCGTGAACGCCAGCAGCGCGCCGGCGACAAGGCCCGGCGTCATGTGCGGCACCAGCACGTCCCAGAACGTGCGCCACTCATCGGCGCCCAAATCCTTGGCCGCCTCCTCCAGCTCGCGGTTGAACGAGGCAAGGCGGGCGCGGACCACGGTGGTGACGAACGGGAACGAGAACGAGATGTGAGCAATGGTGATAGCGCCGAGGTTCAAGGGCCAGGGCATGCCGGTCGGCCATGGCAGCACCCGCGCGAAGAACACCAGCATCGCCACGCCCATGCAGATTTCCGGCACGACGATCGGCAGCGCCAGCGACCCTTCGAGCGCGGTCTTGCCCGGGAAACGGAAGCGCCACAGCAGCACCGCCGACATCGCGCCCAGGATGACCGAGAGAATCGTGCAGATGAAGGCGATGGTGAGGGAATTGATGAAAGCCTGCACCAGCGAGGCGTCGCCCATGGCGCGGCCGTACCAATCGAAGGTGAAGCCTTCCCAGACGATGTTGCGCCTGCTGGTGTTGAAGCTGAACGCCATCAAGGTGATCAGCGGCGCGTAGAGAAAGACAAGCGTCGCCCCGACAATGGCCTGCAGCGGCCAGCGGCGAAGATATTCAAGCGGGCCCGGCCTTTCCTTGGACGGATCTTCCCTGGGGGGCGCGGCGCGTTCGATCGCAGCGACGGGTTCAGCGATGCTCATCGCCCACCCACGCTCTCGCCGCGGCGCTGCACGATCGCCTGGATGGCGATGGCGATGAAAGTCAGGTACATGAGCAGGAACGAAAGCGACGCCCCGAACGGCCAATCGTTGGCGCGCTTGAACTGGCGCTCGATGACATTGGCGATCATCTGGCTGTCGGTGCCGCCCAACAGATCGGGCGTCAGATAGGCGCCGAGCGCTGGAATGAAGGTGATGAGCACGCCCGAGGCGATGCCGGGCGCGGCGAGCGGCACAACCACCGACCAGATCGTGCGCAGGTGCCCCGCGCCCAAATCGAGGCTCGCTTCCATCAGCGAGCGATCCATGCGGTCGAGCGCGGAATAGAGCGGCAGCACCATGAATGGCAGGTGCACGTAGACGAGGCCGATGACGACGGCGACGTTGTTGTAGAGGAGCGTCAACGGCTGATACGGCGCAAGCGGATGCAAGCCCGCGAGCGTCATCAGCCCGCTCGCATTGTTCCAGAACCATTCGAGCGTGAAGTTCACATATCCCTGCTCGCGCAGCACGGCGATCAGCGCATAGGTGCGGATCAGAAGATTGGTCCAAAACGGCAGCATGATGAGAAGCAAGAGCCAGGTCTTGGTCTTCGGGCCGGCGAAGGCGATGGCGAGCGCCACCGGAAAGCCGACGATGAGGCACAAAAGCGTGGTGAGCCCCGCCACGATCGCGCTCTTGATGAAGATGTCGAAGTAGAGCGGCTGCAGCGCCCGGCCGATAGTTCGCGAACGTGCCGGTGAGATCGATCTGGGTGGGGCCAGCGTTGACGCCGAACGAATAGGCCCACACGACCGCAAGCGGGACCATGAAGAAGAACAATAAGCCACGCGATCGGCGGCGCGCCTAAAGCGGCGAACACGCTCTTCGCTTGGCGCCAGGTTTGCTCCACGATCCCTCCCTCGCGCGGCCCTACCGGCCCCGCGCAGCTTAAGCGGCGCTGATCCGCGTGAAGATTTCCTCGTAGAGGCGCGCGCGCGCATCGCCTTCGAAGGCGCCGTATTCGCATTTGGCCATGACCGCCGCCGGCGGGAAGATGACCGGATTGTTCTTGTAACTCTCCGGCATCAGGTCGCGGGCGGCGCGGTTCGGCGTTGGGTAGAGAATGGTTTCGGTGATGCCCTTGCCGGCGTGGGCGTCGAGCAGGAAGTTGATGAAGGCGTGCGCGTCATTGACGTGCGGGGCGCTGGTGGGGATGCAAAGCGTGTCGGAATTGAGCAGGCTGCCTTCGTTGGGAACCACGAAGTCGAACTTGTCGCCGCCCTCTTCGGCCATCAACTGCGCGATGTCGCCATTGTATTCCATGACCAGATCGACCTCGCCCGACGCGCAACAGATCCTGACCGTTGTCCTGGTGGAAAGCCTTGATGTGCGGCTTCTGGCGGATCAGCATTTGTTCGATCTGCGAGAGCATCGCATCGGGAATGTTATTGACCGAGTGGCCCAGATACTTCGCGCCGATGCGCACCAGGTCGGCGGATTCCGAAACCAGCGCGATGCGCTGATGGAAGCGATTGGAGTCAAACAGCCACTTCCATGAATCCGGACGGAAGCCCGCCGGCACCCTCGTCTTGTTCCAGGCGATGCCTTCGGTCAGCCAAGTGTACGGCATCGAGTAGCGGCGGCCCGGATCGAAGGCCGCGTCTTGGAATTCGGGCAGCAGGTTGGCCATATTGGGGATCTTCGAATGATCCAGCGGCTGGATCATTTGCGCCTGGCTCATGCGCGTGACGAATTCGTTCGACGGCACGATGACGTCGAAGCCGGGATTGCCGGCGCGCAAGCGCGCGAAGAGTTCGTCATTGGTGGCGAATAGGCTCATATGCACGGGCACGTGCGTGGCGTGTTCGAAATCGGCCAGCGTCGTTGCGCCGATATAGGTGTCCCAATTGTAGAAATTGACGACGCCGCTGACCTGCGCCCTGGCCGCAGCCGGCGAGCTCACCGCTCAGCGAGATGCCGATCGCGGCGGCGCCGAATTGCTGCAGGATCGAGCGCCGCGAGGCGCCGCGGCGAAGAATGGTCTTGGTCATGCTCTCGCCTCTCCGGCGCGCCGGCCCGGCGCCCAGTCCGGACTAAGCCGCCGGACTTGCCCCTCACAAGCGCGCAAATTTGGCGGTTGATCAATATCTGTGATCACGGAATTCTCGCGATTTCTCGCCGATATTCTTGTCGAGGGACGACGGCCTAGCGCGGGTTGGTCTCGGCATCGAGGCGGCGGACGATGTTGTTCTCGTCATCCAAGAGAACGATGCGCGGTTGCGACGGGCTTATCGGAGAGTTCGAAACCCATGACGATGATCTGCTCACCGGCCCGGATGGTGTGGGCGGCGGCGCCATTCATCGAGATGATGCGGCTGCCGCGCTTGCCGGCGATGGTATAGGTCTCGAGCCGCGCCCCCGTCGTGTTGGAGACCACCAGCACGCTCTCGCCGACCCAGAGACCGACGGCGTCCAGCAGATCCTCGTCGATCTCGATCGAGCCGATATAGGCCACGTTCGCATCGGTCACGCGGGCGTTGTGCAGCTTTGAGCGCATAAGATTGGCGCATCTGTGGTTTCAGGCTCCGCGCAGATACCAGTCGTAATCGACGTTCGAGATGATCGCCGAAGAAGCGCTCCTGCTCGGTGCGCTTCACCGTTACATAGGCGCTGACGAAGGCGTTCGCCGAGATAGTCGCGCAGCACCGCCGATTGCTCGAAGCGATCGACCGCCGCGAACCAATTGGTCGGGATGCGTTCGCCGGTCGCTTCGGCGTGGGCGTAGCCGTCGCCGGTGACGGCGCGGGCCCGGATCGATCTTCTGGGTCATGCCGTGATGGACCGCGGCCAACAGCACGGCGAGCGCCAGCGCCGGATGCGCGTCGGCGCCGGCGACGCGGTGCTCGATGTGGCGGGTATGCCGCCGCGCCCGCCGGCACGCGGAACGCGCAGGTGCGGTTGTTGACGCCCCAGACCGGCGCCACCGGCGCGTAGGAATTGGCGCGGAAACGCCGATAGGAATTGGCGTTGGGCGCAAGGATCGCCATCGAATCCGCCAGCAGCGCCTTCATCCCGCCGATAGCGTAGCGGAGGGCGGGCGAACCTTCCGCCGCTTCCGAGGCGAAGATGTTCTTGCCCGCCTTGTCGTTGACGCTGACATGCATGTGCATGCCCGAGCCCGCGTGCTCGGCGAACGGCTTGGCCATGAAGCAGGCTTCGCGCCGTGCTTCAAGCGCCACGCCCTTGGCGGCGTGCTTGTAGAGAATGGCGTCGTCGGCCGCGCGCAACACGTCGGCGTGATGCTTCAGCGTCAGTTCGAGCTGGCCTGGCGCATATTCGCTGATCGCGCCTTCGAGCGGCACGCCCAGCGCATCGGCGGCGCTCCACAATTCGTGCAGGAACGGCGCGGCCTCCTGCATTTCGCGCAGCGAATATTGATCGTGCTGCGTCGGGCGCGCGCCGGTGAGCGGCCAGCGCGCAAGTTGCACGCCGCCGCTGGGCGTCCGCTCGCGTCAAGCAGGAAGAATTCAAGCTCGCAAGCGGCGACCGGCGTCAGACCGTCCTTGGCGAAGCGCTCGATCACGCGCGCCAGCACATGACGCGGATCGAGCCCGATCGGCGTGTTGTCGAGTTCGTAGACCGAAAGCGGCGTCTGGCGCGATGTCGCCTCCTAGCCAAGGCGCCATTGCGAGACGTCCCGGAACGGGACGGCCGATCTTGTCGGCGTCGCCGCCTTGCCAGATGAGGCCGGTTTGCTCGACATCCTGGCCGGTGATGTCGGTCACCAGCATCGAAGACGGCAGAAAGCGGCCGTTTTCGTAAAGCGGCATGAGTTCGTGCCGGCGCAAGCGCTTGCCGCGCGGCACGCCCGAAAGGCCGGTATAGATGATCTCGAAAAATTGCATGTCGGGATGGGCGTCGAGGAACGCTTTCGCCTCGCTCACATCCGCGATCGCCGGATTTTGGGTCATGATTTGACGCTCTTCATGCTTTGGGCCGGTCCAAATTGCTAGCCCCTCGGCCTCGGCGCTGATCGCCGCCAATAGCGCTTGCGCTGACGCGGCGGCTCCATTGTAGAACGCCCCGGCGGGAATCGTAGCGGGGATGAAGATGCGGCGGGCGGCGATCTTGCTGTTAGCTCTGGCGCTTGCGGGCTGTTTGCGCGATCCCCCGCCCGCGCCGGCGGCGCGCGACTATCATCCGACCATCACCCGCGACGATTATGGCGTGCCCACCATTCACGGCCACGACGACGGCGAGACCGCTTACGGCTTGGCGATGGCGCACGCGGAAGACAATTTCGCAACCATTCAGCTGGTCGTGCTCGCCTCGCGCGGACGGCTGGGCGCCTATCTCGGCGAACAAGGCGCCAAGTCGGACTTTCTGTGGAATCTGCTCGACGTCGAGGGCGCGGTCGATCGCGGTTACGAACGCGATCTCTCCCCGGAGATCCGGGCGATCTTCACCGGCTACGCCGATGGGTTGAACGCCTACGCCCGCGGCCATCCAAGCGAAGTGCTGCCGGGCGCGCAGAATGTGACCGGGCGCGATGTCGCCGCGGGTTCGGCGCTGACGCTGCCGCTGTTCTGGGGCTTTGATTCAATCCTCGGCCGCTTGGCCGATGAGCATGGGCATCCGTGCGCGGTGCAACGCGCCGCCGCCGAGACCATCGATTGGGGTTCAAACGCGTTTGCGGTGGCGCCGTCGCGGAGTTCCGATCACCACACCCGCGTCATTTTGAATTCTCACCAACCCTGGGATGGGCCGGTCGCCTGGTACGAAGCGCGCATCGAAAGCGATAGCGGTTGGCGCATGCATGGCGGGCTCTTCCCAGGCGCGCCGTTTCCAGTGGTCGGCACCAACGGAGCGATCGGTTGGGCGGCGACCGTGAACCTGCCGGACCTCGCCGATGTTTATCGACTGCGCACCGATGCGCAGCACCCGGGACAATATTTTTATGACGGCCAATGGCGACGCTTCGACACGCGCCTGATCTGGCTGCATGTGAAGATCGGCCCGGCCGTCGTGCCGGTGCCGAAGACGCTGCGCTACAGCGTGCAAGGACCGGCCTTCCAGACCGCGGATGGATGGGTGGCGGTGCGCTATGCCGGCGCCGGCGAGTTGCGGGCGCTCGAACAATTCTATCGCATGGGACGCGCCCAGAATTTTGAGCAATGGCGCGCGGCGATGGCCATGCGGGCGATTCCGTCCTTCAATTTCATCTATGGCGATCAGACCGGGCGGATCGCCTATCTCTATAATGCGATCCTGCCGAGGCGGCCGGCGGGGCGAACGGATTGGTCCGCTTGCGTGCCGGGCGACACCTCGGCGACGCTCTGGAACAGCCGCGACTATATCGCCAACACGCCGGCTTTGATCAATCCGCGCAGCGGTTGGCTCTACAGCGCCAATGGCGCGCCATGGTCGTCCACCGATCCTGGCGCGGACATGCAAGCGGCGGATTATCCGGAGGCCGCGCCATTCATCGAAACCTATCTCACCAATCGCGGCCTGCGCGCGGTCGAGGTGCTCTCCCCGGAGCGGACGATCAGCGAACAGCAGTTGGAAGCCGCGAAGTTCGATCTCACCTATAGCGCCCACTCGCGCATGGCCGCGGCGATCCAGGCGATTGCGGCCGCGGACGCCTCCCACGACCCGGAGCTGGCGCGCATCCAGACTGCGCTGCGCGGCTGGGACATGCGCTCAAACAGCGAAAATCGCGGCGCGGCGCTGGCCAATCTGATGTTCGAACCGCTTTACGAAGCGCGCCGCAATCGGGCGCCTGAACCCGACCCCATCGTGACGGCGCGCGCGGCGGCGCGCTATTTGACCGAGCGCTTCCATCGGCTCGATCCGAAATGGGGCGATGTGCTGCGGCTCCGCCACGGCAATGTCGATCTGCCGATGGACGGCGCCAATGACGTGTTGCGCGGCATCCGCTGGGCGCGTGAAGGCGATGGGCGGCTCAACGCCAATTTCGGCGACGGCTTGATGATGATCATGGATTGGGCGCCGGATCACACGCTGCAGGTGCGCGTCATCCATCAATGGGGCGCGAGCAGCCATGAGACGAGCCCGCATTATAACGACCAGTCGCCGCTTTACGTGGCGCATGGCTGGCGCTTGCAGTCGTGGTGAGCGCACTGTCGTGAGCGGTGTCGGAACGCGCCCTCCCCACTCGTCCTCTGAGCGATAGATCATGCCCGGACGGCGAAACAGGGATCGTCGCGATTTCCTCCTTGGCGGCGCAGCCGCCCTGGCCGCGGTCGGGTGCTCGCCTATGAACCAAGCAATTCCTGGGAAATTCGCACCAGTCCGCACCGTGCTCACCGCCGGAATCGCACACAATATGTTCCCGGGTTCGGTGTTCCTGGTGGCGCGCGGCGAGGATGTGGCGGTCAGCGCCGACGGCGTCAGCGCCATTGGCGGTGGGTCCCCCATGCGCCGGGACGCCATCTTTCGCATCGCTTCGATGACCAAGGCGGTCACCGCGGCGGCGATGATGATGCTGGTGGCGGAAGGCAAGCTCACGCTCGAAGAAAACGCCCAGCGCCTGTTGCCTGAGCTGGCCAATGCGCGCGTGCTGCGCGCCATCGGCAGCGAACTCGACGATACGGTTCCGGCCAATCACCCGATTACCGTGCGCGAGATCATGAACTTCACCTTCGGCGCCGGGCTCAATTTCGATGCGACCTTGCCGATCGTCAAAGCCGGGCGCGATTTGCATCTGACCTTGGCTGAACCGACCCCGATGACGCCTCACGCGCCCGACGAATGGATGCGCCTCTTCGCCACGCTGCCGCTCATGTATCAACCGGGCGAGCGCTGGCTCTACAATGCGGGCGCGCTGATCCAGGGTGTGCTG
Organism: uncultured Pseudomonadota bacterium; assembly: GCA_963847165.1. Taxonomy (GTDB): domain Bacteria; phylum Pseudomonadota; class Alphaproteobacteria; order Caulobacterales; family Aquidulcibacteraceae; genus Vitreimonas. Next base: position 27,628 of record CAWJYY010000003.1, on the reverse strand, counting down.
GTGCGGCGCGCCTCGGGACAGGATTTCGACACGTTCATTGAGGAGCGCATCACCCGTCCCCTCGGCATGCGCGACACTGGGTTTTATGTGCCGGCCAACAAACTCGACCGTTTCGCCGGATGCGGCGTCTTCACCGATCCGGCCTCGCATCGACAGACGCGGATGGATCAAGACGGCGCCCACAGCGCCTACGCGACAAGGCCAGTGTTTCCCTCCGGCGCGGCCGGGTTGTGCTCGACGATAGATGATTATCTCGCGTTCGCGCGCATGCTGCTCTCACGCGGCCAGCACAATGGGCGGCGGCTGCTCAGCGCCGACTCTATCCGGGCCATGACCACGAACCAGCTCACCGACGCACAGCGCACCGCCTCGGCGCAGAGCCACCCAAACGCCGGGCGCTCACGGCTGGGACGGCGGCTTTGGCGCGTCATGGTTCACCGATCCCAACCGCAACCTCGTCTCGATCGTGATGACGCAGTCGTCCGACTTCCTTTTCAACGGCGCGCTTGAGCGCTATCGGGCCGCGGTCTAGGCGCCGCCACCGCGTAATTTGTTGACTGGGTGTTGCGCGCGCGATCGCGGCGGCCGACAATCGCTTCATGCCCGATACGCTCCGCCCCAACTCGCTCGATTCCTATTGGATGCCGTTCACGCCCAATCGGGCGTTCAAAGCCGACCCGCGCATGGTCGTGCGCGCCGAAGGCGTGTTCTATTACGCCCCGGACGGCCGGCAGATCTTGGACGGCGCGGCGGGACTTTGGTGTTGTGCGGCCGGGCACAAGCCGCGGCGCGTGGTTGAAGCTGTGCAGCGTGCGGCGAGCGAGCTGGATTACGCCACCACCTTCAATCTTGGCCATCCGATTGCGTTCGAGTTCGCCAATCGCCTCGCCGACATTCTCCCCGACGGGCTCGATCGCGTCTTCTTCACCAATTCAGGGTCGGAGAGCGTCGACACAGCGTTGAAGATCGCCCTCGCTTATCACAAGGCGCGCGGCAAGGACGGCAAGTTCAGACTGATCGGGCGCGAGCGCGGCTATCATGGCGTCAATTTCGGCGGCGTCTCCGTCGGCGGCATCATGCGCAATAGGAAGCCCTACGGACCGCTTCTGCCGGGCGTCGATCATCTGCCCCACACCCACGATATTGCACGCAATGCGTTTTCGCGCGGGCTGCCGGAGCATGGCGGGGTTGAATTCGCCGATGCGTTGGAGCGGATTGTCGCTCTGCAAGACGCCTCCACCATCGCCGCGGTCATCGTTGAGCCGATCGCCGGCTCGGCCGGCGTCCTGCTGCCGCCGAAGGGCTATTTGCAGCGACTGCGCGAGATCTGCACCAAGCACGACATTGTCCTCATCTTCGACGAAGTGATCACCGGCTTTGGCCGCACCGGAGAGGCCTTCGCGGCGCAGACCTTCGACGTGAAGCCCGACCTGATCACGATGGCGAAAGCGATCACCAATGCGGCGGTGCCGATGGGCGCGGTCGCGGCCTCTCGTGAGATTTACGATGCGATGTTGGCGACATCGGAGACGCCGATCGAGCTTTTCCATGGCTATACGACAAGCGGCCATCCGCTCGCCTGCGCGGCGGGGATCGCAACCCTCGACACATTCAAGGAAGATAAGCTGTTCGAGCGGGTGCGAGACCTGGCCCCCTATTGGCAAGAGGCGGTGCATTCGCTCAAGGATGCGAGGCATGTGATTGATATTCGCAATTTCGGCCTCATCGGCGGCGTTGAGTTGGAGCCGCGGCCGGGCAAGCCGACGGCGCGAGCGCTGGAGGCGTTCCGCAAATGCTTCGATGGCGGGCTCTTGATCCGCTGCACCAATGACATCCTCGCCTTCTCGCCGCCCTTCATCATCGAGAAGAGCCAGATCGATCAGCTCGTGGATATCGTGCGCGGCGTGCTGCAGACGATCGAATAGCTCATGCGACGGCGGCGAGCAGGCGCGCTTCGCGCCGAACCTCGAGCGGCGTGCGTCCGAGCACGGCGTTAAAGCAGCGGTTCATGTGGCTTTGATCGCAGAAGCCGGCCTCGGCGGCGATGGCGGCGAGGGATTCGGCGGTTTGCCCGCAACATGCCCACGGCGCGTTCGACGCGGCGACGCCGCGCGGTCTCGGCCATGCCCTCCCCGCGCCAGGCGCGATAGGCGCGCGCAAGCCAAGCGGGATGCAGGTCGGGCGCGCCCTCTCGATTGCTTTCGAGCCAGGTCTCGACCGCTTCGAGCCAGATCGGTCGGCGCGGCTGCGGCGCCGCCAGCGCCGCCAGAATAAAACGCGAGGTGGCGGCGGCGAGATCGCCATCGCTCATGCGCGGCTCAAGCCAAATTGAAGCAAGCTTGCGCGCCGCCAAGGCGGCGGCGCCGCCGGCGCGCGACCAGGACCGCTCCGGCAGCAATGCGCGCGCCTCCGCTTCGAGCCAGGCGGGATCGAAACTCATACTGACGGTTTCAAGGCCCGCCTCGCCGATTTCGTCGGCGTGTCCGGCGTTTGCGGGATGGAAGACGACGCTGGGGCCGTCGAATGTAGTCGCCGCGCCGTCAATTTCTTCGCGATAGAGGCCTAAGCGATAGATCGCGAGCACCGGCCAATCGTGGCGATGAGGCTCAATGCGCTGGCCGGGCGGATGCATGATGCGCGAGAGCGCCGCGCCGCTGCTTTGGCGAATGTCGACGGTCGCCCCCGTATAAGAACTCTCCGACACTTTCGAATCGTCCAAGACCGCCCTCTTCCGGCTTGTCATGTTCGCTCAAATCAGGAGGGAAATATGACTTTGCGGACGTTGTCCGTCGCCGTTTTCTTAGTGCTGGTCGCTTCGGCGTCGGCGGCGTGCGGCGACGTTGGCCGACGCGCTTGGCGCTTATCGCGACAATCACGTCGCCACGGCCGAAGCGATGTTGAGGGGAATCGCCGCCGATCCCGCCGCCAGCGCGTCCGACCGCGCCGAAGCGCGGCGCAATCTCGGTCGCATCGATTTTCTGGCGCGCGGCGAGACCGCTGCTCTCGAAGCCGCCTTGGCGCAGCCGACCAATGGGCAAGACCGTTGCGCACTGGCGACCACGGCGCTGCAAACCTATCGCGAGGCGGGCCATCCCGAACGCGGGCTCGCCGTCGCCGAGGGGGCGCTGTCGGCCTGTTCGACCGGCGCTGCGGAGACGCTCCGGGTTGAATCCGCTCGCGCCCACCTCGCCATCGCCGCGCGCGATCCCCGCACGCGCGCGCAACATTTGAGCGCGGCGGCGGGGGATCTCGCCGCCATAGCCGACATCGCCCGCGGGGCGCCGGGCGTGGCCGGCGCGCGCTTTTCGCTGGCGATGGCGCGGCGTGACGCGACGGGCGCGCTCCAAGCTTGGCGTGACTATTACTGGCTGACCGACAGCGATGCGCCCCAAGCGCTCAGCGCTTATGCGCCGCGCGCGCGTTCGCTTTTTTCCGCAGCGCTTTCGCGGAACGCCTCGGACGCCGACATTCTGGCGCTGATTGAAATGCTGAACCGCGCAGGCTTCACCGCCGACGCGATGGCGTTCGCCGAGCGAAACCGACGTCGGCGCCCGCGCCGGCGACAATCCCGCCTGGCGCAAGGCGGCGGCGATGTTTGCGTTCGATGCGGCCGTGCGCGCCGATACATTGCGCGCCAATCGCGAAATGATGGGCGGCGGGCGGGCGCCCTGGTATGGCGACGCCATTCGCGCCGACATGGGCGCGCTGATGCGGTCGACAGGCTTAAGCGGCGATCCGCGAACACTACTCGCGGAGAATTTCGGGCTCTACGGGTCGCTCGGCGAAACCAGCGGCTATCCGAGCTTGCACGGCGGGCATCTGGCGGAAGATCGCCATCTCAGCGTCGATGAGTACGGTCACCATGGCGAGCTGCGCTTCATCGTCATCGATAACATGCTCGCCAATGGTTATGAATCGTGGCTGTGGGACGGCTGGGCCGAGGCCGGCGGCTGGTCGGGCGAGGGCGCCATCGTACAAATCCGTTCCGCCTATACGGATGGGCCGTTGCGCAGCTTGCGCCGCACCCGGCCCGGCCCCTCGCGCGATGCGTTCCTCACGTCGCTGCGTCAGGCCGAGATCGCGGAACGGGCGGCGCTTGAGCGCGCCGGGCGCGACGCCATTGTCTCACTGCCGGCGACCTCCGATCGGCTCGAGGATCAAGTCTATCAGGCGATCGCGCAACGCGTTGGCGGCGATGACGCCGCCTTCATCGCCGAGGTCTGGCGCGCCACCAATCAATATTCGATCGAGATGCATGAGGGCCGCCATGCGATCGACAACGCCAACGGCCATCATAGCGACCCAGATCTCGAATATTGGGCCAAGCTTTCGCAGATCGCGCTGGCGGATTATCCGCGCCTGGGACTGGCCAGCATCGCCGCTGGCGTGATCAACGACACCCCGCACGGGATCGGCAATCGCCGCGTGCTGGAGGCCTACCGAAGCTGGATGCGCGCGCACGCGCGCGAAATCGCCGGCTTCGATGCAAGCGCGCCGCTTCTCTCGCAGCTGGACAAGCTGACCGACGCCCAAATCGTGGCGGTGGCGCGAAGCGTCGATCCGCTCGCGCGCTCCGCGAGCTAGGCGTTTTCCAAAGCCTCGCTCGCTTCCAACCAGAGCGCCTCCGCGCGCGCCAGCGCGGTGGCGGCGTGGGCGCGCTCCTTCAGCAGCGACTCGCCGCGCTTCTGATCACGAATGAAAAGTTTTGGATCGGCGAGTTCGGCGTCGATATGGGAAAGTGCGGCTTGCGCTTGCTCGATCTCGGCCTCGGCGGCCTCAAGCCGGCGCTGCAAGGTGTATTTCGAGTGCTTGGGCGTGGGGTTGGCGCGCGCGGCTAAGTCTTCGACCTGGCGCGCGCCGGCGTCGCCGGCGCCAGTGTCGCCGGGACGATCGGCGGCGGCGACAAGTTTGCGATAATCCTCGAGGTCGCCGTCATATTGGCGGGCGCGGCCATGATAGACGAGCCAGAGCCGATCGGCGCAGGCTTCGGCCAAATAGATGTCATGGGTGATCAGCAGCACCGCGCCTTCATATTCGTTGATGGCGTGAATGAGCGCTTCGCGGCTGTCTATGTCCAAGTGCGATGTGGGTTCGTCGAGGATAAGGACGTGCGGCTTCTGATGCGCCATCAGGCCTAAGAGCAGGCGCACTTTCTCGCCGCCGCTCAGAGCTTGCACCTTGGTGTCGATCTTATCGACGCCAAAGCCCATGCGCGCGGCCAGGGAGCGCAGCTTCGGGGGCGTCCAATCGGGCTCGAGATCGCGAATATGGTCCATGACGGTTTCGCCTTCGCGCAATTCGTCGAGCTGATCCTGGCTGAAATAGCCCATCACGGCCTTGCCGGAGGCGACGCGCTTTCCGCCAAGCAACGGCAAACGCGCGGCGATGGATTTCACCAAAGTCGTCTTGCCCTGCCCATTGGGGCCAATAATGACGATGCGGTCGTCGTGATCGAGCCTGAGCGACACGCGCTTCAGCACCGGCTTGCCTTCGATGTAACCGAGATCGCATTCATCCAGCACGACCAGAGGTGAAGCCAATGGCGCTGGATCCTCGAAATGGAACGGGATCGTCCGCTCTTCCAGCGGCACGGCGATGTCCTGCATCTTTTCCAGCTGCTTGATGCGGCTCTGCGCTTGCCGGGCCTTGGAAGCCTTGGCCCGGAAGCGATCGATGAATTTCTGCAGGTGGGCGCGCTGGGCGTCCTGCTTGGCCTTCATGCCGGTTGCAAGCGCGATACGTTCGGCTTTCTTCTTGAGGTAGGCGTCATAGCCGCCGACGAAGACTTCGAGCTTTTTTTCGTCGAGCGCCAAGATGTGCGTCACCGAGCGATTCAGCATTTCGCGATCGTGGCTGACGCAGATCACCGTGTGGGGATAATCGCGAAGGTAATCCTCAAGCCAGGCGGCGCCTTCGAGATCGAGATAGTTTGTCGGCTCATCGAGGATGAGAAGATCGGGCCCGGAGAAGAGAACGCCCGCGAGCGCTGCGCGCATGCGCCAGCCGCCGGAGAATTCGCGCGCCGGCCGGTAAAGCTCGTCCTGCTCGAAACCTAGGCCGACCATGATGGCGCTGGCGCGAGCCTCGGCCGGAATAGCCGTCGATCTCGCCCAGACGGGTGTGAATATCGGCGATACGCTGGGGATCAGTGGCGGTCTCCGCCTCGGCCATGAGCGCGGTCATTTCCACATCCGCGGCCATCACCAACTCGATCAAGGGCGTGTCGACCTGCGGCGCTTCCTGCGCCACAAATCCAAGCCGGGCGCCGCGGCGGGCGCGGATCGAGGCGTTCGGCTTGCCGATCTCCTCGCCGATGAGGCGGAGCAAGGTCGACTTGCCGGTTCCGTTGCGCCCGACCAGGCCCACCTTCCAACCCTCGGCGATGAACGCATTGGCGTTCTCGAAGAGCGCGCGCGGCCCGATGCGATAAGTCAGGTCTGAGATTTCGAGCATTGCAACGCGTGCTTAAGGTGTGGGCGCCGCTGAAGCCATGCCGCTGCTCGCGCTTGTGGGGAAGAACCGTCCGTCGGGACTTCCAGACGCCATCCCACCCTCGCTCCTTGCGCAAAGCCTAGGTGGTGGACCTGAGCGGGATCGAACCGCTGACCTCTGCATTGCGAACGCAGCGCTCTCCCAGCTGAGCTACAGGCCCGTTTCCATTGGGACGGGCGATATACGGCCCGCTCCCGGAGCCGGTCAACACCCCGGCCCTGGACGAATCTGGCCGGCGCGGTCTAGACCCCGGCCATCCGGGCCAAGAGGCGCAAAGCTTCATGATTCACATCATTTTCGAAATCATCCGCGCCGTCCTCGGGCTGATTTCGCTCGTGCTCATCATCTACGTGGTCATTTCGTGGCTGTACGCTTTCGACGTGGTGACGCGGCGCAATCAGTTGGTGGGCTCGATCTGGCAATTCTGCCGGGCGGTGACCGATCCGCTGGTGCGGCCGCTGCGGCGGATCATCCCGCCGATCGCCGGCGTCGACCTTTCGGTCATGGTGCTGCTCTTGATCGTCTACTTGTTGCAGGCCGATGTGAGCTGGTGGCTGGAGCGCTTGCTGCTCGGCCAGGGATCGTTCCTCTGAGCCGGATCGTCGTGCGCCTCACGCCTTCGGGCGGCGCCGATGCAATCGATGGCTGCGCCAGCGACGCCGCCGGACGCAGCTATTTGAAAGCGCGCGTGCGTGCAGCGCCCGGTCGATGGAAAGGCCAACGCCGCGCTGGAAAAACTGCTCGCCAAGGCGTTCGGAGTGGCCAAGAGCAAGGTGAAGGTGACAGGCGGCGCGACGGCGCGCCTAAAGACCGTTGCGATCGATGGCGTGAGCGGGGCTCAGATTGCAGCCTTTCTCGCGCGCTTTATGGAGAAAGCATGAGCGGACGCAGAATTGACGGCAAGGCGGTCGCCGCGCGCATACGCAGCGAAGTCGCGGCGGCGGTGAAAATGCTGCCCGAGCAGCCGGCGCTCGCTGTTGTGCTGGTGGGCGATGATCCGGCGAGCCAGGTTTATGTGACCTCCAAAGGCAAGGCTACAATCGAGGCCGGCATGCGCTCGGTCGAAATCCGGCTGCCGAAGGAAACCAGCGAGGCCGACTTGCTGACGCAAGTCATGGCGCTGTCGCGCGATCCCTCGATTGACGGCATCCTTGTGCAATTGCCGTTGCCCAAGCACATCAGCGAACCGAAAATACTGGCGGCGATCGATCCGATGAAGGATGTCGATGGGCTGACCGAAGCGAGCGCCGGCAAGCTGGTGCTTGGCAAGCCGGGCTTGCGGCCATGCACGCCCGTGGGATGCGTCATTCTCGCAAAGACCGAGCGGCCCGATCTGAGCGGCGCTAACGTGGTGGTGATCGGCCGGTCGATCCTGGTCGGCAAGCCGGCCGCCCTGCTCTTCCTGGCGGAGAATGCGACGGTGACGCTCGCCCATTCCAAGACACGCGATCTGCGCATGGTTTGCCGCAGCGCCGACATTCTAGTCGCCGCCATCGGCCGGCCTGAAATGGTGCGCGGGGATTGGATTCGGCCGGGCGCCATCGTCATCGACGTCGGCACCAATCGCGTGCCGGCGCCCGAGAAAGGCCCCAACAAGGATGGCGAGCCGCAGACCAAACTGGTCGGCGACGTGAACTTCGCCGAAGCGATCGAGGTGGCGAGCGCGGTCACGCCCTCGCCCGGAGGCGTCGGTCCGATGACGATCGCCTGCCTGTTGCGCAATACCGTGCTGGCCGCATGCGCGCGCCGCTCCTGGACCGTTCCGGACACGCTTCAGGCGTAGCCGGCGGGGCTTAAGGGGCTCATATTGCAGGCGCTCAGCGCCCAGTTGTCGCACGAACGCTTGTATGTTGCCTTACCCGTCGTTTAGCCTCCCGCCCGCAATCGGTTTGGGAGGTTTGGGAACGTGACAGCAACAAGCAATGCGGGAGGCGGCAAAGTCACGCCCCCCCTCGGTCGTCTGTTCATGCGCAAGAGCGTGGAGCAGATGCACGCCGAACACGCCGGCAGCGAACTGAAGAAGTCGCTCGGCGCCTTGAACCTCATCCTGCTCGGCATCGGCTGCATTATCGGCACCGGCATCTTCGTGCTGACGGGTCATGCGGCCGCGCAGGCCGCCGGCCCCGGCATCATGATCTCCTTTGTTATCACCGGCACGCTCTGCGCCCTGGTCGCGCTCTGCTACGCCGAACTCGCCTCGGCGATCCCGGTCTCGGGCTCGGCCTATTCCTACTCGTACGCGTCCATGGGTGAGATGCTGGCTTGGATCATGGGCATATTGCTCGTGCTCGAATACGGCCTCGCAGCCTCGACTGTCGCCGTCGGTTGGTCAGGCTATGTCGTCAGCCTGCTGCACGATTTCGGCATCAACATTCCCGCCGCCTACACCGCGGCCCACGACGCCACCCACCCCGACGCGGTGATGAATCTGCCGGCGCTTCTGGCGATCCTGGCGGTGACAACGCTTCTGGTCGTCGGCGTCTCGGAATCCGCGACCGTGAACAACGTCATCGTGTTCATAAAAGTCGGCGTCGTCATCGCCTTCATCATCATCGGCGCGCCGCACATAAACACCGCGCTTTGGCAACCCTTGGTGCCGCCGGCCGAACCGCCGCCGCCGCCGGGCTCGGATATGAGTTTGTGGGGCCAGATCGGAACCGCGCTCTACAACGTCATGACCGGCCAGAACACCGCTCATTACGGCGTCGGCGGATTGATCGCCGGCGCCGCAACCGTGTTCTTCGCCTATATCGGCTTTGAAGCCGTCTCTACGGCTGGCGCGGAATTGAAGAACCCGAAACGCGATATGCCGATTGGCATCATCGGATCGCTCGCGGTCTGTACGGTGCTTTACATTCTGACCTGCGCAGTGCTGGTTGGCCTTGTCCCCTATCGGGAACTCAATGTGCCGGCGCCGATCGCGCTCGCGGTCGATTCGCTTGGGCCACAGCTCGGTTGGTTCGCCAGAGTGGTCAAGATTGGCGCCATTTGCGGACTTTCGTCGGTGATGCTGGTGTTGCTCTACGGGCAGACGCGCATCTTTTACACGATGGCCCGCGACGGCTTGATCCCTTCAGTGTTCGCAAACGTCCATAAGAGCTTCAAGACGCCGTGGGTGAACACCATCGCCGTCGGTCTGCTTGCGGCGTTTTTCGCCGGCTTCCTGGGGCTCGACATCCTCTCGGACGTCACCAATGTCGGCACGCTCGCGGCCTTCACCATCGTCTGCATCACCGTGCTCTATCTTCGCTACGCACGACCCAAAATGGAACGTCCGTTCAGGACGCCGCTCTTCCCGGTCACGCCAATCCTCGGCGCGATCATGTGCGTGTTCCTGCTGATGTCGCTGATGTCGAAACCCGACACGCGCAACTTCTTCCTCTGGTACACTTTGATCGGGTTCCTGCTTTACTTTGCTTACGGCATCTGGAACTCGAAACTTGGCCGCGGGATCGTCGTCACGGGAACCGAGCACGTGAACCCGACGCAGCCTTAAAGAGACCACGCGAACACAACGGAACGCCGTCCTTCACGGGACGGCGTTTCTGTTTCGTAGAGGTTGAAACTGGAGGTTCCGCTATCCGCAACGGCCTGTTGCTTGAGGCTCACTTGAGCGGCGCCTCGCCGCTGCGCCTTCACGTCGGCAACGTGGGCTTACAGGGTGTGGATGAGCGCCGTCGCCGCGCCTGCAATTGCGCCGATCAGCAACACCAAGGTCGCCAAAGCTTGGGTCATGAAGCCCGCACTGCGCGTCTTGGGGTCCTTTACGTAGGACACCATGTAGATGAAGCGGCCAAGAACCCAAACCACGCCGAGACCCGCCGCGATCTGATCGCTCCAATAGAGCGCAAACATCCACATCGACGGCAAAAACACCGGCAGCGATTCAAGCGTGTTCAGCTGCACGCGGAAATGCCGCTCGAACATCGGGTCGCCGTGCATCGCCGGCGCCGGCACCTTGTACTTCGCCCGGGCGCCGCCAACCCGCACCCCCATCGCGAGATAGATTATCAACGCCAGCGCCGTCGCCAGCGTCGTCCACTCAAAACCGTGCATGTAATCGCCTCCCCGTTTCCCGATGCTTGCATGCCGGGCGCAGCCCGCCAACTTGATCCTGGAAGGCGACGCCCGGCGCGCTACATTGCGAGAAGCGCCGCCCAAATCGCCCGTTCAGGAGATCCTTCCCATGCCCGCAGCCAAGATCGGCGCCCAAGCCGCACTCGCACGTCTCGACGGCTGGCGCGCGGCCGAGGGCCGCGACGCCATTTGCAAGGAATTCCGTTTCAAAGATTTCAACGCCGCGTTCGGCTTCATGACGCGCGTGGCGCTCTATGCCGACAAGCAGGACCACCATCCGGAATGGTGCAATGTCTATAATCGCGTCGAGGTCACGCTGGCGACCCACGACGCGGGCGGGGTGACGAACAAGGATGTGGCGCTGGCGCACTTCATGGACGAGGCCGCCGCAAACCACATCACCTGATCCGCGTCACCGAACGATCAGAGCACGCAAGGCGTAAGCGAGAGCGGCGACGCTGATCAGGCTCGCAAACCAGATCGCCGCAAACCACAACAAACGTCGGCCGAGCGTCTGTTTGCGATCGGCAGGTCCAGGCGGGCCTTCAATGATAAGACGCATGCGGATCCACCTTGGCGCGGAAGAGCCAATACACATAAGCCGTGTAGCCGAGAATGATCGGCAAGAGCGGCGCTGCTCCCCAGAGCAGGAAGGCGAGCGCATTGTCGGCGGCGGCGGCGTCATGCGGCGTAAGCGCAAACGGCACGATGTAGGGCCAAAGAGAGATGGCGAGCCCCCCATAGCCGATGGCGAAGAGTGCGACCGCCAGCAGGTACGGCAAAATCAGCGGCTCCCCTTGCCAGCGTCGCCACAAGCAAAAGCACAGCAAGGCGGCGGCCACCGGCAAAGGCGCGAGCTTGAGGAACTCGGACCAGTCGATGTGGGTCATGGAGAGGCCCCAGCGCGCGGTGACGCGCGGATCGACGCCGAGCGTGCCCAAGCTCACCGCCCCCATAGCCAGCGCGATCAGCACCGCGACTTGCTTCACCCAATTGCGCGCGCGCTCATAGAGTTCGCCTTGCGCCTTGAACACAAGCCAGCAACCGCCAAGCAGCGCATAGCCAGCGACCAGCGAAATCGCCACCAGGATGGAAAACGGCGTCAGCCAATCGAACGCGCCGCCAGCGAAGGCGCCGGCGACGACATGCACGCCCTGAACGAAGCCGCCAAGGACGAAACCTTGCGCCAGGGCGGCGGCTATGGAGCCGCCGGCGAACGCCGCGGTCCAGAATTTGCGCCCACGTTGGCGGCCGTGGGCGCGGAATTCGAACGCAACGCCGCGGAAAATGAGGGAGATCAGCATCAACATGATCGGCGCATAAAGCGCCGGCATCAGCGCGGAATAGGCTTTCGGGAAAGCCGCGAACAAGCCGCCGCCGCCAAGGACGAGCCAAGTCTCGTTGCCGTCCCAAACCGGGGCGATCGCCGCCTGCATCTGGTCGCGTTCTTTGGCGTCCTCGGCGAATAGAAAGAGAATGCCGACGCCGAGATCGAAGCCGTCGAGCACGACATAGACGAAGACGGCAAGGGCGATGAGGCCCGCCCAGATGAGAGGAAGGTCAAGCATCATCAAGCCTCCGGCATCGCCGCGCCGAGCGGCGAGCCTGGCGGTTGGTTCGATCGCGGCTCGGGCTCGTCGCTATCGGGGCCCTTGGCGATCAGACGCAAAATGTAGAGCGCCCCAGCGCTGAACACGATCGCATAGGCGGCGATGAAGGCGATGAGCGAGAACGCCACCTCGCCCGCGGGCGTCGGCGAGACCGCGTCGGCTGTGCGCAGCACGCCGTAAACCAGGTAAGGTTGGCGACCGACTTCAGCGAGGACCCAACCGGCGAGCACCGCGATGAAGCCGGAAGGCGCCGCCAGCACCAGCGCGCGCTGATGCCATTTGGCGCGGTCGGCGCGGCCAAGTAGCCAGTTCACCGCGCCCCAGAACCCGAGACCCGTCATCGCCAGCCCCATCGCCACCATGATGCGGAACGCCCAGAAGGTGATGAAGACGGGCGGGCGGTCGCCGGGCGCAAACGAATCGAGCCCGCGCACGACCACGTTGGGCGCCACATCGTTCACCGCCGAGCCCAGACCCGGGACGCTTAGCGCCAATTCGTTGCGTTGCGCGGCTTCGTTGGGAAAGCCGATCAACACGGTCGGTTGCTGCGTGCGCGTCGTCCACCAGCCTTCTAGCGCGGCCACCTTCGCGGGTTGGTGAATATGGGCGACCAGGCCGCTTTCGTGGCCGGCGAGGATCTGTATCGGCGCCACGATCGCCATCATCAGGATCGCCATACGCAGGCTCGTCCCGCTTTCGGCTTTCGGCTTGCCTGCAAGCAAGGCGAAGCCGGACGCGCCGGCGACCACCATCGCCGTCGTCAGATACGCCGCGATCACCATGTGGACGAAGCGCGACGGCATTGAGGGATTGAAGATTACTTGCGCGAAATCGGTGGCGACCATGGTCCCGTCGGCGGCGTGGGTGAAGCCTTGCGGCGTCTGCATCCAGGAATTGGCGGCGATGATCCAGAACGCCGACACCAAGGTGCCGAGGGCGACGATGCATGTGGAGGCGAAGTGAAGCCCCACCCCTACGCGTTTCCAGCCGAATAGCATGATGCCGAGAAAAGACGCCTCCAGGAAGAACGCGGTCAGCACCTCATAGCCGAGCAACGGGCCGATGACGCTGCCGACCTGGGTCGCAAACACGCTCCAATTGGTGCCGAATTGGTAGGACATCACCACGCCGGACACGACGCCCATGCCGAACGAGAGCGCAAAGATTTTGACCCAGAAGAGATAGAGGTTCTTGAACTGCGGCTTCTTGGTGAAGAGCCAAAGGCCTTCGAGCACGGCGAGAAACGAGGCGAGGCCGATCGTGAACGACGGGAAGATGATATGAAAACCAATGGTGAAGGCGAATTGCAGTCGCGACAAAAGCAGCGCGTCAATGTCCATCGCTAAACCTTTGCATCGAAGGGCCCGTGCGTGAAAGCGCGTCGCAAACTTAAGCGCCTTGTCGGCGCTTCGCCACTTGCGATTTGCCACGCTGGGGGGGAAAGTCACGGCTCAAGACGGAGGACGACATGGCGGGCCGCGTTCGAGGCAAGAAGGTCTTCATCACTGGCGGCGCGCAAGGCCTGGGCGCTGCGATGGCGCGCGCTCTCGCCGCGGAAGGCGCGAAGGTGGCGCTGGCTGACATCAATTTCGTCGGCGCGGAAAAAACCGCAGCCGAGCTCAACAATGACTTTGGGGCCGCGACCGCGTTCGCCTACGAGCTCGACGTCACCGACGAGAACCAATGGATCGGCGCGCTCGAAGCGGCGAACAAGGCGATGGGCGGCATATCAGGGCTCATCAACAATGCCGGCATATCGGCGCGCGAAGGCGGCATCGAGGAACTGAGTCTGGAGACGTTCCGGCGGGTGATGAGCGTCAATGTCGATTCAGTGTTCCTGGGCGCCAAGCATTCGATCAAATATTTGGCGAAGAACCAGCCGGGCTCGATCGTCAATATCAGCTCCATCGCCGGGCTGATCGCCAACCACACCTCGCCCGCCTACAATTCCTCGAAGGCGGCGGTCTGGCTCCTCTCCAAGAATATCGGTCTCTATTGCGCCAAGAAGCAGCTCAACATCCGCTCCAACTCCATCCACCCGACTTTCATCGACACGCCCATCCTCGACCCGATCCGCACCATGTTCGGTAAGCAGGAAGCCGAGGCCAAGCTCGGCCGCCAAGTGCCGATGGGGCGGATCGGCAAACCCGAAGAGATCGGGGCCGCGGCGGTATTTCTCATTTCCGACGAAAGCAGCTTCATCACCGGCGCCGAGATCAAGGTGGATGGCGGCATTTCAGCCATGTGATCAGCCCCCATAATTCCTCTGATTAGCCCTCTGCTCAGCCCTCTGGTCAGCCCGCCGTTCAGCCCTTCGTTCAGCTCTCCATTCAACGAAGTGACTTGCCGAGCGGCCGGCGCGGCCCAAAATGAGTTCCATGACCATGTTCTCAAAAACCCTGATGGCGCTGGCGCTCATTGCTTTGGCCGCCTGCGATCAAGGCGCGGCGCCGGGCGGCTCGCAGCAGCCGGCCCGAGTTGGCGGCGACAATAATAGCGTGGCGCTGCAATCGACGCAGAATTTGCCGGACTGGCTCTTGGTCGCGCGACAGCGCGATTGCGCGCGGGCCGATTGCGTGGGCGACGTCCAGTTCAATCAGCGCACGATCACGCGAAACCCGGACGGCACCGCCGACATCTGGCTGCAGGTGCGCCACGGCAATCCGCAGGCCTACCCGATCGAAACCGCCACCACCCGCACCACCATCACCTACACAACCGAGCGTCTGCACTATCGCTTCAAGTGCGCCGAAGGCCAGTTCACGGTGTTGGAACGGCAGATCATGGGTTCCGGCGACACCGTCGTCGCGCGCGACAATCCGCGCCCGATCTACCGGGCCCCCGTGGACGGCAGCGTCACGCCTGTGATCATGCCGATCGCTTGCCGCGGCGCTTGAGTCCGGTCAGAGGCCTTGGCGGCGCTGGTACATGATGTTCACCAGCAGCACGCGCGCGCCTGGCGCCCGCAGCGTCTGATCGACGGCTTGCTGCAAAAGACGAGTGATGGTCGTGGGATCGGGCGCCGTCTGCATGCGATAATAGGTGTTGGCGTAGGTCGAGAGCGCGGTGCGCAGGGCGTCGCGAATGCGCGGACCGTTGGCGTTGGCGCGATGGCGCAGAGCCGCGTCTGGAACATCCAGCCCCAAGTCAACGATGATGGTGGCGTCGGTCGAGGTGCGATTGAGGATGCCAGCCGACAAGGTCGGCATCGGCAACCAGGAATTAGCCGAGGTCAGACGTTCCTGCCGGCTCGCGGGCGCCTGAGCGCTGTCGCCGCTTTCGCCGGCGGCCAGCGCAGGCCCCACGCAAAGCGTCGCGCCGATGGCGAACACTAAGACTCTGTTGGCGATGCGGTTGGCGCGCATGGACGCCAGTCTCGCGCCGACGCAGCTAAAGAAGGGTGAACCTGAAGAGCCGGCCTATTGGGCGGTCCAGCCGCCATCCATGGAAAGGCCCGCCCCATTCACTTGGGCCCCCGCCTCGGAAACCAGGAACAGCGCCAAGCCTGCGACATCCTCGACCTTCACGAATTGCTTGGTCGGCTGGGCGGCGAGCAGCACATCGTTGATCACCTGATCGCGCGTCAAATTGCGCGCCTTCATGGTGTCGGGGATTTGGTTTTCGACCAGATTCGTGTGCACATAGCCTGGGCAGATGGCGTTGCAGCGCACGTTGAAGCGCGCGCCTTCAAGCGCCACCGTGCGCGTCAGCCCCAAGAGGCCGTGCTTGGCGGCGACGTAAGCGGACTTGAACGGTGAGGCGACAAGCGCGTGCGCCGAGGCGATATTGATGATGCGCCCATATTTGCGCTCTTTCATATTGGCGAACGCCGCGCGGATGGTGTGGAACGCGGACGACAAATTCAAGGCGATGATGGCGTTCCATTTATCGACGGGAAACTCTTCGATCGGCGAAACAAACTGAATGCCGGCATTATTCACCAACACGTCGAGGCGCCCATGCGCGCCGATCGCCGTCTCGATCATCCGAGCGCAGGCGTCGGCCTCCATCAGATTGGCCCCGTCATAGCGCACGCTGACGCCGGTCTCGCGCTCCAGCGCGGCGCGCATGCTTTCGATCTCGCCTTGGTCGCCTAAGCCGTTGAGCGTCACATCCATGCCGGCCCTGGCGAACGCGGTCGCAATCCCCAGGCCTATGCCGCTCGTCGATCCGGTGACCAAGGCGGCCTTACGTTCGCCCATTTACGTGTCCTTCCTGTTCGGCTCTTGGGCCGCTTGTCCTTGCGCGCTTGTCTTGCGCCAAGGCGCGGGAACCGCTAGCGCAAGCGACACTACAAGCGACACTATAAGCCGGGCTGCGGCACAAGAGGGATGGGCCATGGATTTTTCCGCGCCAGTCAATGCGTTCGTGGCCGGATTTCCGGATTTCATCTCCCAGCTCGGCGCCTCGGTCGTCCTCTTCATCATCTCGCTGGTCATTTACGTGCTGATGACGCCGCACAAGGAACTGGCGCTCATCCGCGCCGGCAACCCCTCGGCGGCGCTGGCGTTCGGCGGCGTGGTCGTGGGCCTGGCGATCCCGCTGGGCGCGTGCCTGGCGCATTCGTTCGGGCTCATCGATCTCACCATCTGGGCGGTGGTCACGCTGTTGCTGCAATTGCTGGCGTTCCGCTTCGCCGACATCTTCCTGCGCGGCTTGCCGCGGCGCATCGCCGAGGGCGATGTCGCGGCCGCCATCTATCTGATGAGCGTCAAGATCGCGCTGGCGCTGATTTTGGCGGGCGCGGTGTCCGATCCCAACGTCATGCTGTTCCGGAGCGGTTGAGTGATCAGACTGATCCCCGACTGGTTGCTCTACATCGTCGTCATCGCGGTGGTCGTGGTCCTCCTGTTTGCGGTGGACAGACGCTCGATGGCGCCCGAAGCGCTTCCCGATGCGCCGGAGACGGGCGGCTTCCTGCCTCCGCCCTCGGTCTACGATCCTGAAATCCTCGTCGAAGTCGGGCCGCAATCGTCGGGCCTGGGCAGCGCCTTTGCAATTTCGCCGGACGGCTGGTGGATCACGGCGCGCCACGTCGTCGACAATTGCTCGCACGTCGGCATCATCGTGTCGCGCCATGCGGCGGCGCCGGTGCGGCAAGTGCGGGTGGCGCAATTCGCCGACATCGCGCTCCTCAAGACCGACCGCGCGCCGTCCCCGCTCGCGATCGAGGCGTCGGAACGCACGCTGCAAGTCGGCCAGCGCGCGTTTCATGTCGGCTTCCCGCAAGGCCGGCCGGGCGAAGTCTATTCGCGCCTGATCGGGCGCGAAAATTTGATCGCGCGCGGGCGCTATCAGGTGGACGAGCCGGTGCTGACCTGGGCCGAACTTGGCCGCACCTCGGGCATGGGCGGCACGCTTGTCGGGCATGAGCGGCGGCCCGGCGTTTGACGCCAACGGCCAAGTCATTGGCGTCACCATCGCGGAATCGGCGCGGCGCGGGCGCATCTACACCGCCTCGCCGGCGACCATCATGCACATGCTGCGCGATCGAACAAGTTGTACGCCCAAGGAACGCCCGCGCCGCATTTCACCACCGACAATTACGGCCAGGAATCCGATGCGCTGCGGCGCGCCTTGGCGGTTGCGCAAGTCGTCTGCGTGACCGACGATACGCCTTCATGAGCGCACGATTCGCCGACCGTTTGATCGAAGGCGTCCGGCAGAAAAATTCTCCGTTTTGTGTGGGCCTCGATCCGATGCCGGATCGCATCCCCGCTTTCTTCGGCGAGAGCGGAGAGCATCGCCGCGCTCGGCAGGCTTTTGCCAAGCCATCGTCGAGATCGCGGCCAAACACGCGGCGGTGCTGAAGCCGCAGGTCGGCTTTTTCGAACCCTTCGGCCCTGAAGGCGTGCGCATCGCGCAAGCGGCGTGCGCGTCGCTGCGCAACAACGCGGCATGCTCCTGCTGCTCGACGCCAAGCGCGGCGACATGGCACCACCGCGGAAGGCTATGCGCGCGCAACGCTGGGCCCGGCGCCTGGGTTCAATGCCGATTGCGTCACCGTGAATCCCTATCTCGGCAAGGATTCGCTCGAACCTTTCCTCGCGCGGCGGAGCGCGACAACAAAGGCGTCGCGGTCCTGGTGCGCACGTCCAATCCGGGCGCGCGCGATTTGCAGGATCTGCTGATCGATGGCGCGCCCTTGTGGCGGCGAGTGGCCGAGATGATCGCGCCGCAAAGTGATCGCCTTAAAGGAAATTCAGGTTGGTCGGGGCTGATGGCGGTTGTCGGCGCCACCTATCCCGGACGAAGCGCGCGCGTTGCGCGAGACGTTGCCGCATTCGCTTTGCTTCTGGTTCCCGGCTTACGGCGCGCAAGGCGCCAGCGCACGCGATGCAGTTGCCGGATTTGTGCGCGGAAAGAATGGCTTGGAAGGCGGTGTGGTGAGTTCGTCACGCGCCGTGCTTTATCCGCAAGCGGCGAGCCTGCGAAAACGCTGAGCGAGTGGCGCGCGGAGATCGATGCGGCGATGGCGCAGGCGGCGGGGGAATTGCGCGACGCTTGCGCCGTCTAACGCGCGACAAAGCCCATCGAACAGAGTACAGCTCGCTGCAGAATCTGGGAACCGCGCTTTGTCCGCAGAGCGCGCGTGAGGGAGAGAGTTCATGCGCAAGAATTTGACGCACGCACTTTTGGCTGCGCTGTTGTGCTTCGCGCCCACTGCGGCTTTCGCGGACGGGCGCGGCAGCGCCGGCGCCGATGTCGCCGCGCCGCCAACACAAACCGCGCCGCAAACAAATGCGGCCGCGCCGGCGGCGGGGCGCACGGGACAGATCTCGCTGATGAATGGCGAGCTTTCGCTCAATGTGCCGTCGGGATGGAAATTCTATCCGGCCGAAGAAGCCTACGCGTTCCTGCAGCGCACCAATGCACGCCGCCCCGAGCGGCGGCGTGCTGGGTTTGCTCGCCAAGGCCAATGTCAATCCGCGCCAGGCCGGAACGTTGGGCCACCGTCGTCAGTTATGATGCGATCGGCTATGTGCAGCCGGAGACCGCAAGCGGCCTTGCCGATCCCAACTTCGAGGGCGCCGTGCGCTCGGCGCGCGCGACCCAGAGCCGCCCGTTCGAAGGGTTCGCCGCTCAGCCCGCCTTCGACACAAGCGCGCCGGATCTCTTGTGGGCGGAACGCACGGCGTCTCCAGGCGCGGCCAACGGCGCAGACCTGCGCGTCGAAGAAAAGATCCTCGGCCGCTACGGCGTCGCCTCGCTGACCTCGATCGGCAGCGCCGATCAGCAGCCGGAAATCATCAACGCGGCCACGCAGCTGAAGTCGATGCTGAGTTTCCCAGACGGCCGCAAAGCCGCGGATTTTCAGGCGGCGACCGATCACGTCTCGGCCTATTCCGTGCCTGGATTGGTGACAGGCGTGCCCGCGGCCGCCGCCGCCGTGCAAGCTTTGGCGCAATCGCCTGCGACAAGCGGCCAAGCCCAAACCGGGTTCGGCGGTTTTCCAACCTATGGCTGGATCGCGGCGGGCGTCGCCATTCTAGCCGCACTCGGCTTCGTGTTCATGCGCCGCAAAAAGCCGGAAGAAGAAAGCGAACAGACCTGAAACCCGAACAGAGCTGAAACCCGAACAGCGCTGAAGCGACACCATCCTGCTCGCGACACGACCCCGAGCGCCAATTCCCCGCTCACGCTTCACGCCCCCTCGGCGCGGAATGGACGCGAGAGCAGCGCTTTGATAGCGTCGTCGATATTGCTGCGACCGGCGATAATGTTGTCGACGGCGGCGCAAATCGGCATTTCGACATGGTGCTTCTTCGCCAGCGCCACCACCGCCGAGGCGCTTTCGGCGCCCTCGGCGACGGAGCGGCGTTCGGCGAGGATGTCCTTGAGCGCACGCCCTTCCCCCAGTGCTGCGCCAAGCGAGGTGTTGCGCGAGCTCAGCGAACAGCAGGTCAGCACAAGGTCGCCTAGTCCGCAGAGGCCGTTCATGGTCTCGGCCTTGGCGCCCATGGCGAGGCCGAGGCGCGTCAGTTCGGCGAAACCGCGCGTGACAAGAGCGGCGCGGGCGCCGTCGCCAAGCTTGCGGCCCTCCGCCACCCCACAGCCGATGGCGATGACATTCTTCACCGCGCCGCCGATTTCGGCCCCGATCAGATCGTCGGCGATATAGGGACGAAACGTCGGCAGCCCGATCGTGGCGACGATGCACTGCGCCAGCGGCTCGAACGGCGTGGCGATTGTGGTCGCCGTCGGCAGCCCGCGGGCGACGTCCTTGGCGAAGCCCGGCCCGGAGAGCACGGCGCAGGCGGTCGTCGGCAGTTCTTCGGCGATCACGTCGGTCATCAGCGCCGACGAGCCGCGCTCAATGCCTTTGGCGCAGAGCACGATCGGCGTGCCGGTCGGCAGATGCGGCTTCAGCGCCTTCAGCATCGAGCGCATGTGCTGGGCCGGCGGGGCGGCCAGGATCAGCTCGGCGTTGGCGACGGCCTCCAGCGAAGCGGTGGCGCGGACGGACGGGTGGAGCGGAACGCCGGCCAGGAAGAGCGTGTTTTCGTTGCCGGCATTGATGGCGTCGACCACTTCGGGCTCGCGGGCCCAGATCGTGACTTTCCGCCCGGCGGCGGCGGCCACCTGGGCCAGGGCCGTTCCCCAGGCCCCCGCGCCAAGGACGGCCACGGTTGAATAAGCGGAGGTCATGCGGCGACGGTCATATTGCGAAGGTCATGAGGGACTGAATCCTTCATTGATCGTTCAGTCAAAACCGCGTACATTGTAGGGATGGAAGACAAAAACGCGACCCGGGACCGCATTCTCCACGCGGCCATGAACCGCATCAAGCACTACGGCTACTCCAAGACAACCATGGCCGAAATCGCCGCCGATTGCAGCATGTCGCCGGGCAATATCTATCGCTTCTTCGAGGCCAAGATCGACATCGCCGAGGCGATGGCGCGCGAGCACTACGCCCAGGAGCACACGATGATGGCCCAGATCGGCCGCCGCAAGGATTGGTCGGTGGACAAACGCCTCCGTGAAATGCTGCTCCGGCGAATGCGCGAAAACTACCAAATGTTTGAGGAAAACGCGAAAATCCTGGAAGTCGCCGAGGTACTCTCGAAAGAGCGGCCGCTGTTCATGAACGAGCTGATCGCGCTGGAGCGGGTCGGCATCACCGCGCTCATCGAAGAAGGCATCGCCTCGGGTCTATTTGCGCAGTGCAATTCCGAATTCACCGCCGAGATGATTCAATCCGCCACCCTCAAGTTCGGCCTGCCGCAGCTCTTTTCGAACCTGACGCTGCCTAAGCTCGAGCGCGAATATGAGGGCGTCATGGATCTCATCCTGAACGGGCTCTACGCCAAGAGAGGCGAGCCATCGGCGTCGAGGCCGAAGGCCAAGGCGACGGCCGAGCATTAAATCGGCGTCATCAATGAACAAAAACTACTTTATTCATTGATTATTCTCCATGGCTTTGATAGATAGGCTTCATCGGCATCACGCGAGCACCCGCAAGAGCCCAGGAGCCCCTTCAATGACCGTCCGTCCTTCCCTACTGATTTCCGCCAGCTTCCTCCTCGCCGCCGTCCTCATCGTTGCGATCGCCGTCTCCCCCCTGCTGGGCGTCGCCACGCAAGTTCTGACTTAAGGGGGTTCTCCCCCTTTGCCCTTCCCCTCGGTCGCTCCTCCCGCGGTTCCATAGGTCTTGTGCAGGCGCGAAGTCTTTAAGGGCTTCGCGCCTCTTTTGTCTGCGCGGATGGAGCGTAATTAATAATATCAAACCATTTCTGCATAGCTGGCCCCGTGTTTATTGAGCTACACAGTGTTGCCGAACAAGCCCATCTCCCCGTCTCGAGATGTTCGCATCTGCAGCATCGATCCTTTGTGGGGAAGTTTCACATGTCCGCTCATGACCTGCCGAGCACGGCTCGCGCGCTGGCGGTTATCGTCGCCATCGCCCTGGTCGCGACGGCGATGGCGCCGCTCATTTTGACCGCCGTCGGCGTCGTCGCCTAAGCCTTCGCTCCCTTGCGCCCCGGCTGATGGCTGGGGCGCAAGCGGGCGGCTTCCTCGTCCAACGGCCAGCGCGGTCTGGCCGGAAATGACAGATCGTCACTGAATCCCAGCCGCAACCGTTCCGCGCCCGCCAGCGCGATCATCGCCGCATTGTCGGTGCACCATTTGAGCGGCGGGGCGATGAAATCGTAGCCGCGCTCCGCCGCCAGGCCTCTCCAGACAGGTTCGGATCGCCTGATTGGCGGCGACGCCGCCGGCGGCCACCAGTCTGCCCTTCGCGCCATAGACGGGATCGAACGCGCGCATGGCGTTGCGCGTGCGGTCGGCGACGATGTCGATGACCGCTCGCCTGGAAGCTGGCGCAGAGATCGGCTTTGTCCCGATCCGTGAGCTCGCCCAGCCGCGCCGCTTCACGCGCGCAGGCGGTCTTCAGACCGGCGAACGAGAAGTCGCAATCGTCGCGGCCGAGCATCGGCCGCGGCAGCGAAAACCGCTTGGAATCGCCGTTTCGCGAGCTCTGCTCGACGAACGGGCCGCCCGGGAAGCCAAGATCGAGCAGCTTGGCGAGCTTTGTCGAAGGCTTCGCCGAGCGGCGTCGTCGACGGTCGAACCAAGACGGCGATAAACGCCGACATCCATCACCGCGATGAACTGGCAATGCCCGCCTGAGACCAGCAACAGACAGATAGGGAAACGTCGCCCCGCCTTCGGCCAGGCGCGGCGACAGCGCGTGACCCTCGAGGTGGTTCACGGCGATCAGCGGCTTGCCGTGCGCCATGCGCGATGGCCTTGCCGGCCGACGAGCCCGACCATGACGCCGCCGATCAGGCCTGGGCCCGCGGTGGCGGCGACGCCGTCGAGGTCGGCGAAACCAAGCCGCGCCTCGCCCATGGCGGCGGCGATGACGCCGTCGAGCCCCTCCACATGCGCGCGGGCGGCGATCTCCGGCACCACGCCCTTATAAGGCGCGTGCTGGGCGGCCTGGCCGAGCACGATGTCGGCAAGAACGTGCGGCCCGCTGTCGTCCAGGCGCACGACCGCCGCCGCGGTTTCATCGCAGCTGGTTTCGATGCCGAGAACAATGAGCGGCTTCATGCGCGAGAGCATTTGGCGCGTTCCCCCCGTCCGCGCCAGCGGCTAAGTGCAAGCGATGACGTCCCTCCTCCGCATCGGTGCGCGCGGCTCCAAGCTTTCGCTGGCGCAGACGGAGCTGACCTGCGCAGCACTCGCCAAGCACCTTCGCGTCGCTGCGGGTGCAATTGGAGATCGTGCCGATCGTCACCAGCGGCGATCGCATCCAGGATCGCGCGTTGATCGAAGCTGGCGGCAAGGGCCTTTTCACCAAGGAGCTGGACGAGGCGCTGCGGGATAAACGCATCGACTGGCGGTCCACTCGCTGAAGGACCTGCCGACTTTGTTGCCGGACGGCATCGCACTTGCGTGCGTGCCCGAGCGCGAAGATCCGCGCGACGCGTTTGTGAGCACGATCGCGGCGACGCTCGAAGAGCTTGCCCGCCGGCGCCAATGTCGGCACGGCGAGCCTGCGGCGGCAAGCGCAAGTTCTCTTCACCCGGCCCGATCTCGGCGTCGTCATCGCTGCGCGGCAATGTCGATACGCGCTTGCGTAAATTGGAGGAAGGCGTCGCCGACGCCACCTTGCTTGCGCTCGCCGGGTTGAAGCGGCTGGGCTTGGCGTCGCGCGCGGCGAGCCTGGTTGACCCGTTTGAGACCCCGCCCGCAGGCATGCCAAGGCGCGATCGCCGTCACCGCGCGCGCCGACGATACGCACACAATCGGCCTCCTGGCCGGATTGGAAAACACCGATGCGCGCTTGGAAATCGAGACCGAGCGCGCCTTCCTCGGGAGCCTTGACGGCTCCTGCCGCATGCCGATCGCGGCGCTGGCGCGAAAGAGCGGCGGCGCGCTCACTTTCATTGGCGAGGCGCTGACGCCGGACGGCACGGCCCGCTGGCGGCGCACCGGAGAGATCACGCTCGGCGCAAACGCGCTATTGCAGGCGCAAGCGCTGGGCCATGCTTTGGGGCGCGAAATCCGCGAAGAAGCGGGCGACGCCTTCATCATGGGCGATGCATGAGCGGTCCACGCGTTGCGATCACCCGGGCTTTGCCGGAGGCTGAGCGCACGGCTGAAAAACTGCGGGCGCGCGGCGCTGAAGCTATCGTTGCGCCGCTGTTGGAGATCGCGCCGCGCGCGTTTGACGCCGATCTCGCCGGCGTGCAGGCCCTGCTTTTCACCAGCGCCAATGGCGTGCGCGCGGCGGCGCTGGCGACGCGCGAGCGCGGCCTTCCCCTGCTCACGGTTGGCGATGCAACAGCGCGCGCCGCACGCGATGCGGGCTTCACCGATGTGCGCTCCGCCGGCGGCGATGTGAGAGCGCTCTCCGCTCTCGCCAACGCTTCGCTCGAGCCCAAAGGCGGGATGCTGGTCTATCTTTCCGGCGCCGATGTCGCCGCCGACCTCGTGAGCTGGCTGCATGCCGCCGGGTTTCAGGCGACGCGTCGGATTGTCTATGAAGCGCGCGTCGTGGCCGCGCTGCCCGCGGCTTATTCACAGCCGTTGGACATTATCGTCTTCCACAGCGCCCGCGCCGCGCGTGCGTTCGCCCGCTTAGGGGCGCCGAACGCGAAAACGCTGACCGCGGCCTGTCTCAGCCAAGCCGTGGCGGACGCAGCGGAGCAATCGGCCCGTTGGGCGCGCGTGGTCGTCGCTTCGGCGCCACAGGAAGAGACGCTTTGGCGCGCCACGTTCGACGCCTAAACCTCTCCTCCGCTGGCGCAAGCGCTTGAGCCGCACGGCGCCTAGCCCTAAGTTTCGGCCTACAGCCCGACTCATTTCCGGTGCGAAATATCGGAAAGTGCTGAGGAATTTGGGGAGTTTCATGAGCAGAGACGACGAGGCGGAGCGCGGACGCGCCGAGCCGATCGACGCTGACTTCGAACCAGCGGATCGCGGCTATCATCATCGCGCGCCGAGCGGGATCGGCGGCGGCACAGCGCTCGTGCTCGCAGTATTGGCGGCGGGCGTCGGCGCCGCTGGCGGCGCGGTCGCTCCGCGCGTGGCGCCGGTACGGGCGGCGCTCGACCATACGTTTCCCGTGTCGGCGAGCACGACAAGCGGAGGCCCGGCGCAGAATGACGCGAGGCTGGCGCAGCGCGTGTCGACGCTCGAGGGCATCGTCAATGCGCCGCTGCGCAATTCCTCCGGCACGCCGATCACCCCTGGCGGCGACACCTCCGCGCGCGTGTTTGCGCTCCAGGCCGGGCTCCGCGACGTGGAGAGCCAGCTGTCGCGCATTCCCTCGAGCGATCAGGTCGCGCAATTGGTGAGCGAAGTGCGCGGCTTGCAGGAACAATTGCCGGCCGTCGCCGAACAGGCGCGGACGGCGTCGAACGCCGCGCGCGCCGCGTTCGCCGTGGCAGCGGCGTCGGATGCGTCGAGTCATTCGGGTCCGTTCCAGGAATCCTACGCTTCGCTGCAGGCGCTGCTGCCGCAAGACCCCAACGTGCTGGCGCTTGAGCCCTTATCGCGCACGGGCGCGCCCACGCGCGCGGAATTGCGCGACCGCTTCTCCCACCTCGACATCGAAATCGTGCGCGCCTCGCAGCAGGCCCAAGCCGGCTCGGGCTTTTGGGGCCGCATCCAGGCCATGCTGGCGCAATGGATCGTCGTCCGCCGCACCGGCGAAGGCGACACCGCCGCCGGCATCGTCGATCGCGCCGATCAGCGCGTGGCGGCCGACGATCTCGATGGCGCAGTGCAACAATTGAGCCGTTTGACCGGCCAGGCGCGGGCGACGGCGCAGCCCTGGATCAACGACGCGCAAAGGCGCATCGAGATCGACAGGCGCCTTGCGGCCATCCGCACGACTCTGGCGCGGGGAGCTTAACTGATGCTGCGCCTGGCTTTTCTCCTCATCATCGCTGTGCTCGCCGTCTTGGTTTCATGGCAGGTGATCACCTCGGACCAAGGTACGGTCGTCATCAATTGGTTTGGCACGCAAGTGACGACCAGCGGCCTTTTCGCCGTCCTCGTCCTTGTCGCCATCGTCGCCGTGGCGCTGCCATTGCTGAGGCTCATCATGTTCCTGATGGACGCCCCGGGCCGCATCGGCAAAGCCAGCGAACGCTCACGCGTGCGAAAAGGTCAGGAAGAATTGGCGCTTGGCCTTATTGCGGCGGAAGCCGGCGAGTTCGAAGAGGCGCGCCGTCACGCCGACAAAGCCGAGAATCTGATCGACGAGCCGCGCCTCAATATGCTGTTGCAGGCGCGCGCGGCGGAAGTCGGCGGCGACACCGCCGGCGCCGAGCGCGCCTATTCCGGCATGCTCTCGAACGAGGACACTGAAGTGCTCGGCCGTAAAGGCTTGATGGCCGCGGCTCTGAAGCGTGGCGACCGCATGGCGGCGCGGGCGCACGCCGACGCGGCGCTGAGGGCCTCGAAGACCGCCTCGTGGCCGTTCCAATACGCCTTTGATCTGGCCGTCCAGGCCGGCGATTGGGAGGCGGCGATGGACACGCTCGATATCGGCGACAAGCGCAAGCTAGTCGACGATCGCGTCGCCAAGCGCCGCCGCGCGGTGCTGATGACCGCGCAGGCGCAAAAGCTCGAGCGCGAGCGCCACATCGATAAGGCCGCCGACATGGCGCAGAAAGCTTTTCGCATGGCCCCGGCGTTCGCGCCGGCCGGCGCAATGGCGGCGCGACTGCTGGCCGGCGAAGGCAAAGGCGAGCGCGCCGCGGCGATCTTGGAAGAAGCCTGGGAAAACGGCCCGCACCCGGCGCTTGCGCACGCCTATCGCGATCTTGTGCCCGACGAGAACCGCGAAGCGCGCGCCGCACGCATGAACGAACTGATCTCGAAGCGCCGCGATTCGCGCGAAAGCAAGATCGTGATGGCGGAGCTCGCAATGGAGCGCGGCGATTGGGGCGCGGCGCAATCGGCGCTGGAAGACGCCTATCGGGAAAACCCCTCCTCGCGCATTTGCATCCTGTTCGCGCAAGTTGCGCGCGGGCGCGGCGATGAAAACGGCGCGCGCACCTGGTTGGCGCAGGCGGCGGCTGCGCCGCGCGAACCGGATTGGTCGGATCTCGACCCGGAAGGCCCGGCTTTCCTCTACGATGACAGCGATTGGGCGCGGCTCGTCTATGTGTTCGGCGATGGCGGCCAGCTCATCCACCCGCGCATGGAGCGTGGGCGCACGATGCGCTCGGCCCGGTGCTGGCGCTGCCGACGGCGGCGCTGTCGGCGCCCAAGCCCGACACCACCACGCCGGCCGAGGCCGTCGTGGTGGAAGACGAGCATCAGGGCGCCTGAACCGCATATAAGCTGCGCTTGTGCGACCTTGCCCTGAGGCTTTGCGGCGCGTAGAGAACCGCCCTTCCCACGACTTTCCAAGGGTCAGGGGCCGCCTTAGCTCAGCCGGTAGAGCGGCGCATTCGTAATGCGTAGGTCAGGTGTTCGAG
>CAWJYY010000002.1:0-164919 GCA_963847165.1 uncultured Pseudomonadota bacterium | reverse complement strand
CCGAGGGCGGACTCGAGGATTGGGATCGACCAGCCTTCATCGGCGACATTGCGCGCCGGCAAGACATCCCGCGCCGGTTCCTCGAAAACATTCTGCTTGAACTTCAGGAAGGAAGGCTTCGTCGTCAGCCATCGCGGCAAGCACGGCGGCTATGCGCTGGCGCGCACGCCTGCGAAAATTTCATTCGCCGACGTCATTCGCGTCATCGACGGGCCGCTCGCCTTCACGCCGTGCACCAGCAAGACCGCTTATGAACGCTGCGAAGACTGTCCCGACGAAGAGACCTGCGCGCTGCGCAAACCGCTGAAGGCGGCGCGCGCGGCATGCGCGCAAATCCTGGAGCAAGCGACATTGGCGGAGGCCGCGGGCCTTCAGCAAAGCGGACGACGCGTCAAGGTCGTTAATCTCGATTGACTTAGTCGACATTGTACGCTGCTCTCCTGCGAGAGCATGGGAGGGATCTCCATGATGCGGTCGCGCAGAGCCGTTCTTGCGCTCTCTCTTGGCGCCGTTTCTCTGGGCGCACTGGCGCAGGCTTGTGGGTCCGGCTCGCCAGGCAATGGCGCGCGCGGGCTCGAACTTCTCAATGTCTCTTACGATCCGACGCGGGAACTCTATCGCGACATCAACGCGGCGTTCACGCCGGTTTGGGCCGCCGCTCATCATGGCGAAGCGATCAATATCGCTATGTCGCACGGCGGCTCGGGCCGGCAAGCGCGCGCGGTGATCGACGGCTTGGGGGCCGATGTCGTGACGTTGGCGCTGCAATACGACATCGATCAGATCGCCAGCCAGGGCCTGATCTCGCCGAATTGGCGCGCACGGCTGCCGAACAACAGCACGCCCTTCACATCGACGATCGTGTTTCTGGTGCGCACCGGCAACCCAAAGCAGATCCGCGACTGGAGCGACCTGGTGCGCCCGGGCCTCGCACGTGATCACGCCCAATCCCAAGACCTCCGGCGGCGCACGTTGGAATTATCTGGCGGCGTGGGGCTATGCGCAGCGTCTGCCCGGCGGAACCGAGCAATCGGCGCGGGCCTTCGTGCAACAGCTTTACGCCAATGTTCCGGTTCTCGACACCGGAGCGCGCGGAGCGACGACGACATTCGCGCAACGGGGCATTGGCGATGTGCTGCTGGCGTGGGAAAACGAGGCGCACCTGGCCGTCGCCGAATTGGGCGCCGGGCAAGTGGAGGTGGTGACGCCGTCCGTGAGCATTTTGGCCGAGCCTCCCGTGGCGGTCGTGGATCGAAACGTCGATCGCAAGCGAACGCGCCCGGCGGCGGAAGCTTATCTGCAATTCCTGTACACAAGCCCGGCCCAAGAAATCGCTGCGCGCCATTTTTTCCGGCCATTCGACACAACGACGTTGCGCGCGCACGCTCAAGCCTTTCCCAATATTCCCATGGTCACGGTTGACGCCGCATTCGGGGG
This sequence comes from uncultured Pseudomonadota bacterium, assembly GCA_963847165.1. Classification (GTDB taxonomy): domain Bacteria; phylum Pseudomonadota; class Alphaproteobacteria; order Caulobacterales; family Aquidulcibacteraceae; genus Vitreimonas. The sequence continues at coordinate 163,482 of CAWJYY010000002.1, read as the reverse complement.
CTGGGCGCAAGCCCAGCGCACGCATTTCGCCGATGGCGGCGTGTTCGACCAAATCAACGTCCGAACCCGGCAATGAACGCCGCCGCGCCTCTGCGTCCGCGGCGGTTCGTTGAGCCGAGCGCGCTCGGCGGTTTCTGGCCCGCGCTCGGTTTCACGCTTTGCTATTTGAGCTTCTTCGTTCTGCTGCCATTGGCGGCGCTGGCGCTGCGGCCCTGGGAATTGGGCGTTGACGGCGTCTGGCGCATCTTGAGCGCGCAACGCACGCTGGCGGCGTTGAAGTTGAGCTTTGGCGCGGCCTTCATCGCCGCTTGCGTCAACATCGTGTTCGGCACGATCGCCGCCTGGTCCCTGGTCCGCTACGAATTTCCCGGCAAGCGCATCCTCGATGCGCTCGTCGACTTGCCCTTCGCGTTGCCGACGGCGGTCGCCGGCATTGCGCTCGCCGCCATCTACGCGCCGAACGGCATCATCGGACGGTTTTTGGCCCCGCTCGACATCCAAGTCGCCTACACCCCGATCGGCATCGTCATCGCGCTCATCTTCGTCGGCTTTCCGTTCGTCGTGCGCTCGATCCAGCCTGTCTTGGAAGATCTCGATCCGGGCGTGGAGGAAGCGGCCGCGACATTGGGCGCCACCCGCTGGCGCACGCTGACGCGGGTCGTGTTCCCGGCCATCCTGCCGGCCATCTTGACCGGCTTTGCGCTCGCCTTCGCTCGCGCCGTCGGAGAGTATGGTTCCGTGATCTTCATCGCCGGCAACATCCCGCAAGTTTCCGAAATTGCCCCGCTTTTGATCGTCATCCGGCTCGATGAGTTCGATTATGCGGGGGCGGCGGCCGTCGGCCTGGCGATGCTGATGATTTCATTTCTGCTTCTCTTCGTGTTGAATTGGCTGCAGGCGGGTCTGCTCCGCCGTGGAGCGCAGCCTTGAGCCAAGCGATAAGCCTGGAGCGACGCTCCCACGCCGCCCGCGATCCCGGCGCGCTGGCGGCTCTTTTCATCACCCTGACCGTCGCCTTCATGGCGGTGGCGCTGATCCTGCCGCTGCTCGCCGTGTTCGCCGAGGCGCTGAGCAAGGGGATCGTGCTCTATCTTAGCAGCATCAGCGACCATGATGCGTTGGCGGCGGTGCGCCTGACCTTGCTGGTGGTCGCGATCTCGGTGCCGCTCAACACCATCTTTGGGATCGCGGCCGCATGGTCGGTGACCAAATTCGAGTTTCGCGGCAAGCAAATCTTACTGACCTTGATCGACTTGCCGCTTTCGATTTCGCCGGTGATTTCAGGCTTGGTGTTCGTGCTGCTTTACGGCGCCCATGGCTGGTTCGGCACCGGAGCTGCGCGCGATGGGCGTCCAGATCATCTTCGATGTCAGCGGCATCGTCATCGCCACGACCCTGGTGACGCTGCCCTTCGTGGCGCGCGAACTCATTCCGCTGATGCAGGCGCAAGGCAAGGACGAGGAATCAGCCGCCGCGACCCTCGGCGCCTCGACCTGGCGAACGTTCTGGCAGGTGACGCTCCCCAACATACGCTGGGCGCTCTTGTACGGCGTGCTGCTCTGCACGGCCCGCGCCATGGGCGAGTTCGGCGCGGTCTCGGTGGTGTCGGCGCGCGTGCGCGGCGAGACCGCGACCATGCCGCTCGAAGTCGAGATCCTCTATAACGAGTATAACGCCACCGGCGCCTTCGCCGTCGCTTCGCTGCTTGCGCTGTTTGCGCTGGTGGCGCTCGCGGCCAAAGCCGCCCTCGAAAACCAGTTCGCCGGCGACCTCGCCGCGCAGCGCCGGCACTGAGGCCCAATGGCGCTCAGGATCGAAAACATCTCGAAGAACTTCGGGGAGACCGAGGTCCTGCGCGACATCTCGTTATTCACCGAGGATGGCGAGTTTCTGGCGCTGCTGGGACCCTCCGGCTCCGGCAAGACGACTTTGCTGCGCGTGATCGCCGGCCTCGAGCTTCCCGACGCCGGCGCCGTGCGCTTCCGCGACCAGGATTTGCTGGCGCGGCCGGTGCGCGAGCGGCGCATCGGCTTCGTCTTCCAGCACTACGCGCTCTTCAAACACATGACGGCGACGCAAAACATCGCCTTCGGGATGACGGCGAAGCCGCGCAAGCGACGCCCGTCCGAAACGCGCCATCCGCGACAAGGTCGCCGAACTGTTGGCGCTGGTGCAGCTCGACGGCTTCGGCGGGCGCTATCCAAGCCAGCTATCCGGGGGTCAGCGCCAGCGCGTGGCGCTGGCGCGGGCGCTGGCGATCGAGCCCGATCTGCTGCTGCTCGACGAGCCGTTCGGCGCGCTCGACGCCAAGGTGCGGCGCGAATTGCGGCGCTGGCTGCGCGACCTGCATGAACGCACCGGGCTGACCACCATCTTCGTGACGCACGACCAGGAAGAAGCGCTGGAGCTCGCCGACCGCGTCGCGCTCTTGCGCGAAGGCGCGCTCGAACAGATGGGCACGCCGGAAGAGCTCTATCACGAGCCGGCCAGCGCCGTTCGTGTTCGACTTCCTCGGCGACAGCGTCGCCCTGCCCTGCGAGATCAAGGGCGGCGATCGCCGTGATCGCCGGCGCCGGCGTGCCGATCATTGGCAGACGCAACAGGCGTACGACGGACCGGCGACGGCGTATGCGCGGCCGAACGATTTTGACGTCAGCGCCGCCGACGGCGCGGGCCTTGTCGGCAAGGTGCGCAGCGTGTCTGCTTGCAGGGCCGGATGCGCGCGTCGATTGCGTGCTCGACGACGGCGGCGCCATCGAAGTGCGCTTGCCGCTGGAGGCGGCGCGCAAGCTTGCGCCGCGCGACCGCGTCACGGTCAATCCGCGCACGGTGCGGGTGTGGTAGCGCCCCGCACAAACACTTGCATTCGGCGCGCATTCCCCTATTTGACGCCGCGATCGCGCGTGGGCGGAGCGTCCGCGTGATTTGCTTTGTGTCGACGCCGCCGTTTGGAGACCTCCAATGGCTACGCCTGAAAAGACCGACAACCGCAAAGCCGAACTCCTGTCCACACCCGTCGAGCACATCGACATCGCCAGCTTCGACGCGCGCCCGATCATCGACGCCTGGGGCAAGATGAGCTTCACCAGCCGCGACGCCGCGCGCGCCGCGGAAATCCTCAACATGGCGCTCGAGGACTCAGAGCTGCTCGACCTGGCTGATCATGGCGGGCTCCACCGGCGCCGGGCGGCTGCATGCACGTCTAGCGCGACATGGTCGAGTACAACATGGCCGACGCCATCGTCGCCACCGGCGCCTCGATCATCGACATGGATTTCCTCGAAGCGCTGGGCTTCAAGCACTACCAGGCCAAGGAAATCCCGGACGACAACACGCTGCGCGCGCTCTACATCGACCGCATCTACGACACCTATATCGACGAGGAAGAGCTGCAGCACGGCGACCACACGATCTACGAGATCTGCGAATCAGCTGGAGCCGCGCCCCTATACGTCGCGCGAATTCATCTACGAGATCGGCAAGTGGCTGGCCGCCGGCAACGCCAAGAAGCCGGATTCGCTGATCCAGCGCGCCTACGAAAAAGGCGTGCCGATCTTCGTGCCGGCGTTCATCGATTGCTCGGCCGGCTTCGGCATCGTCAAGCACCAGGTCGAGCGGCGCAAAGCCAAGAAGCCCTACGTCACCATCGACAGCGCCGGCGATTTCCGCGAACTGACCGACATCAAGCTCGCCGCCGGCACCACCGCCCTCTTCATGGTCGGCGGCGGCGTGCCGAAGAACTTCGCGCAAGACACCGTCGTCTGCGCCGAAATCCTCGGCCACGACGATGTCGAAGTGCACAAATACGCCGTGCAGATCACGGTGGCCGACGTGCGCGACGGCGCCTGCTCGTCCTCGACGCTGCAAGAAGCGGCGAGCTGGGGCAAAGTGTCGACCGTGCACGAGCAGATGGTGTTCGCGGAGGCCACCTCGGTGGCGCCGATCATCGTCTCGGACGCCTATCACCGCGGCGCCTGGAAGAAGCGCGAAGCGCGCAATTGGGCGAAGCTGTTCGAATAGAGCTCCGCCAGCCCATCGCCACGGACGGTCACGCGCCGGGCGTGTATCGCGCGCTCACGGTGCGAAACCTCGATGCCTGGCGCCAGACCTTCAACGTGCAGCCGAGCGACAGCCTCTATTTGGCCCCGCAAAACCGCGTGCGCGCCTGGTGACCTGCCGCGCCTGGTGAAAGGCCGCCGTGTCAAAGGCGGCCTTTCCCAACGCATTGGCGTTCGCGATCACTTCTTCAGGTCGAAGCGATCCAGGTTCATCACTTTCGTCCACGCGGCGACGAAATCCGTGACGAACTTTTCCTTGGCGTCGTTCTGGGCGTAGACCTCGGCCAGCGCCCGCAATTGCGCGTGCGAGCCGAAGATGAGATCGACGCGGGTGGCGGTCCATTTCGCCTGCCCCGACTTGCGGTCGGCGCCCTCATAAGCGTTCTCGCCCGTCGCCTTCCACTCCGTGCCCATGTCGAGCAAGTTGACGAAGAAGTCGTTGCTCAAGACCTCGGGTTTCGAGGTGAACACCCCGGCCTTCGAACCCGCGGCATTGACGCCGAGCACGCGCAGCCCGCCGATCAGCACCGTCAATTCCGGCGCCGTCAGCGTCAGCAATTGCGCGCGATCGATTAAGGCCTCTTCCGGCGACATGAATTGGCGTCCGGCGCCGACATAGTTGCGGAAGCCGTCCGCGCGCGGCTCAAGCGGTGCGAACGAGGCGGCGTCGGTGTCTTCCTGCGAGGCGTCGGTGCGGCCTGGACTGAACGGGACCTTCACTTCGCGCCCCGCCGCCTTCGCCGCTTTCTCGATCGCGCGCGCCGCCGCCGAGCACGATCAAGTCGGCGAGCGAGACTTGTTTGGACGAAGCGCGGTTGAACTCCTCGCGGATGGTTTCGAGCTTCGCCAGCGTCTTGGCGAGTTCGGGGGGATTATTGACCGCCCAATCCTTCTGCGGCGCCAAGCGGATGCGCGCGCCATTGGCGCCGCCGCGCTTATCGGAGCCGCGGAACGTCGAAGCCGACGCCCACGCCGCCGAGGCAAGCTGTGAAACGCTGAGCCCGGACGCGTGGATCTTCGTCTTCAGCGCTTCAGCGTCGCTGGCGTCGATCAGGGCGCCCGCCGCCGCCGGCAGCGGGTCCTGCCAGATCAGCACTTCCTTCGGCACGAATTTGCCGCGATAGCGCGCGCGCGGACCCATGTCGCGATGGGTGAGCTTGAACCAAGCGCGCGCGAAGGCGTCGGCGAATTGATCGGGATGCTCCAGGAAGCGGCGCGATATCTTCTCGTAGGCCGGATCGAAGCGCAGCGAGAGGTCCGTCGTCAGCATTTTCGGCACGCGCTTCTTTGCCGGATCGAAGGCGTCGGGAATGTCGGCGACGGCGTTCTTGGCGCGCCATTGCTGGGCCCCCGCCGGGCTCTTCTCCAGCTCCCATTCGTACTTGAACAGGTTCTCGAAGAAATGGTTGCTCCACTTGGTCGGCGTCTGCGACCAGGTGACCTCCGGCCCGCCAGTGATGGCGTCGGCCCCGCGGCCGCTGCCATACTTGCTCTTCCAGCCGAGACCTTGATCCTCGATCTGGGCGGCTTCCGGCTCGGGGCCGATCTGTGAGGGATCGCCGGCGCCATGGGTCTTGCCGAAGCTGTGGCCGCCGGCGATGAGCGCGACGGTTTCTTCGTCATTCATCGCCATGCGCGCAAAGGTTTCGCGAATGTCGCGCGCGGCCGCGACCGGATCGGGTTTGCCGTTCGGGCCTTCGGGATTGACGTAGATAAGCCCCATCTGGACGGCGCCGAGCGGCGTCTCGAGATCGCGTTCGCCGCTATAGCGCTCATCGCCAAGCCACGAGCCTTCCGGACCCCAATAAAGTTCTTCCGGCTCCCATTGATCGGGACGCCCGCCGCCGAAGCCGAAAGTCTTGAAGCCCATCGATTCGAGCGCGACGTTGCCGACCAGCACGTAAAGGTCGGCCCACGAAAGTTTGGCGCCGTACTTCTGCTTGATCGGCCACAGCAGCCGGCGGGCCTTGTCGAGGTTGGTGTTGTCCGGCCACGAATTGAGCGGCGCAAAGCGCTGCTGACCGCCGCCTGCGCCGCCGCGTCCATCGGCGATGCGATAGGTGCCCGCGGCGTGCCAAGCGAGACGGATAAACAAGCCGCCATAATGGCCGAAATCCGCCGGCCACCAATCCTGGCTTTCCCGCATCAAGGCGGTCAGATCCTTGACCACGGCGTCGAGATCGAGCGTGTCGAATTCCTTGGCGTAGTCGAAATCCTGACCCATGGGATCGGCGGCGGGGGTCTTGGCGTGCAGCCCACTCAAGTCAAGCTGGTTGGGCCACCAATCGCGATTGGTCCTGCCGCGACCGTGCGCTGGGCATTTGGAGTCATTTCCGTCGGCCATGTCTCAAAGCTCCTCTGACGTTGCGTCCGAGGTAGCGCTGCGCGCGCGAGACGCCCAATCGCTTTCACCGGACCGATCTATAGAGCGACCCTATAGGTGAAACGCCCAGAGGGCGACGTTTGCTTTGGCGACGATCGTGTTATGGCTCCGAGTTCATCCCCGCGCGCCCTCGCGTCAATGGGTGGGATGGGTGAACGGGTGGGACATGATCAATCTGAAAACTTTTGCGTTCGCGCCCGCCGCTTTGGCTCTGGCTCTGGTTTTGATCGACTTTGGGGCCGGATCGGCCGGCGCCCAAAGCGGCCCATCAGCGGCGACACGCCCGATCGTCAATGCGCCGCCGCCGATCGACGCTCCAGCCCTCATCGGTTCGGGGCCCGCCGCTGATTCCGCGCGCGCCGCCGCCGATCGGCTGGCCATGCGCGGACAAGTCAGCGCCGCGCGGCTGGCGCAGGCCAACGCCGACAATCCTTGGACGCCATGGGTGGCGATGCATCCAGTGTTTGGCGACAGCTTCACCGAACAACGCCTGCCGCGCACCGCGCGAGTGTTCGCCGACGTGTTGCAGGGCCTGTCGCCGGCGATTGGCGCGGCCAAGAACGCCGGTTCCCGGCCGCGCCCGCTGATCACCGATCCCAGCGTCTTGCGCTGTGATCCGCTCGACCCGGCGATCGCGGCGCAAAGCTCGTTTCCGTCCGGCCACGGCGCCGGCGGTTGGGCCTGGGCGCTGGTCCTGGCCGAGCTTGTCCCCGATCGCGCCGACGCAATCCTGCAGCGCGGGCGCGACTTCGGCGATAGCCGCGTGATTTGCGGCTACCATTATCCCAGCGACATCGAAGCGGGCCGCACCATCGCCGCCGGCGTGATCGCGCGCATGCACGCGGATGCAAGCTTCCGTCGCGACCTCGATGCGGCGCGCGCCGAGCTTGCGCGGGCTTATCCGCGGCCGGTTTCGCGCTAAGCTCCCTTTTACGAGGGGAGATCAAAGATGGACCTGAAGGGCTTCGTCGACCGGGCCAAAGAGGCGGCCAACACCGCCGCGCAGAAAGCCCAGGAAGCCGCCAACGCCATTTCGGCGGCGGCGAGCGCGTCCACCCAAACGCCGGCTCCCACCCCCCAGAGTCACACGCCCCAGAGTCCCGCGCCCCAGAGTCCCGCGCCCCAGAGTCCCGCGCTCCAGAATCCCGCGCCCCAGAGCCACACGCCCCAGAGTCTCGCACCCAGAGTCTCGCGCCCGAGAGTCCCGCGCCCGAGAGTGCGCCAAGCGAAGAGGCGCCCCTCTTCGATGGCGAGGATCCGAGCGAAGCGACCGAGCTGGCGCTTGGCGAAACCGCAGCGCCGTCCGACCAAGCTGGGCCGCCGGCGCCCGCCGCTGCGGGCGCCAAGAGCTTCAGCGCGCTCGCAAACGAAAAGCTCAACGAACTTTCCGCGGTCGGAGCCCAGAAGGTTCAGGAATTGGTGGTGTCGTTCCAGCAAGCGCTGCCGGCGATCAAGTCGGCCGGCTACGAGATGACCGAGTTCGAAGTCGAGCTGGGGGTCACCCCAAAACTCATTCCCCACTTCCGTCACGCTGCAAAGAGCCTCGAGGACGTCGATGCGGCGCGCGCGATGCTGAAGGACAACAAGCTGGGGATGATGATCCTGGTCGCGCTTCTGAAGGCCGGCGACGTGCACAAGCAGATCCGGGTCGCCGGCTTTGGCTTCACCCACATCGAGATCGAGCTTGGGCTCATTCCCTCCGTGCGCCTGCAATATAAGAACGATCTGATCGGCTAGGGCGACGGCCGCGCGCCCAAAACCTTGTCTTCGAACCTTGTCTTCGAACCTTGTCGTCGAATGTTGTCGTCGAACGCCGTCTTCGCAGCCGCCTTCGAACGGCCGTTTGCGCCGCTCGCCGCTTACAAGCTGGCTTGCCGGTCTTGCAGAAAGGCAATCACGGCGGCGTCGCTCTCGCGGGCGATGGCTTCCTCGTAGGCCGCATGCGCGTCTTCGCGACGGCCGAGCCTGGCGCAGAGATCGGCGCGCAACGCCCAATAGGGCTGGTAGTCCTGCAGCGCCGGGAAGCGTTCGATGACGCGCGCAAGCGCGGTGAGCCCGGCTTGCGCGTCGTCGCGTCGCGCAATCGCGGCGGCGGCGTTCAAATGCGCGACTGGCGAGCCAGTCAACTCCGCCAGCGCCTGGTAAAGCAGCGCGATCGCCTGCCAATCGGGCCGCCCCGCATAAAAGCGCGCGGCGTGAGCGGACTGGATCGCGGCTTCGAGCTGATAGCGGCCGATTTGGTCCTTCTTACTGGCGATGTGCAGCAAGCGCTCGGCCTCGTCCATTTCGGCGCGCCGCCACGTTGAAACATCCTGGGCGTCGAGGGGAACGTAGCGGCCGTCCTCATCGCGGCGCGCGCCCTTGCGCGCATCAAGGTGAAGCATGAGCGCCAGCAAGCCCAGCACCTCCGGCTCGTCGGGCAGCTGCGAGGCCAGCACGCGGCTGAGCCAAATCGCCTCCTCCGACAAATCGCGCCGCTCGGGATCGGCGCCGAGCGGATCGCTCCAGCCGACGGCGTAAGCGGCGTAGATTGCGTCAAGCACGGCGCCGAAGCGGCCAGCCCAGGCGTCGGGCTCGGGCAATTCAAAGCCGACGCCGGCGTCGAGGATCTTGCGCTTGGCGCGCACCAGGCGCTGGCTCATGGCGCTGGGCTCGAGCAGAAACGCCGAGGCGATCCGCTCGGCGGAAAAGCCAAGCACGGCTTGCAGCATTAACGGCGTGCGCACGCTTTCCTCGATCGCCGGGTGGGTGCAGGCGAACATGAGCCCCAGGCGACGATCGGGGGATTGCGCGTTGGCCATGTCGGCTTCGATTTCCTCGACGACGCGGATGATTTCGGCCTCGCCAAGCGCGGCCGTGTTGGCCCGCCTGCCCGCATCGATCAGCTTGCGGCGGGCGGCCGCGAACAGCCACGCTTCGGGAGCGTCCGGCGCCCCGCTCCGGGGCCAGGCGACAAGCGCGGCGGCGAAGGCGTCAGCCAATGCATCCTCGGCGGCGGCGACATCGCGCGTGCGCGCCGCGAGCAGAGCCAACAACCGCCCGTAGCTCTCGCGCGCGACGCGCTCGGCGAGACGCGCTTCATCCACAGGAGCTCATGCGCGCACCATCAGCGGACGCAATTCGACGCCTCCGCCATGCATCATCGTCGGCGCAAGCTTGGCCCAATGGAGCGCCTCGGCTTCCTCGCCGCACTCGATCAGATAATAGCCGCCGAGCTGCTCCTTGGTGTCCACGAACGGGCCGTCGACAATGTCGGTCCCGCCGACGCCGCGGATGCTCTTGGCCTTGGCGGTGAAGTCCAGTTCATCGCCGGCGAGGTGGACGCCGGCGCTCTTGAGCTTCTGGGTGTACGCGCCGTAGGCGGCCATGATCTCCTGGACCCGGTCGGGCGATATGCCCGACCAGCTGTCTTCGCGGCTATAAATGAGGATCATGAATTTCATCGACGTCCTCCTTTAGCGCAACACGACGGGACGGACCTCAATGGTCCCGTGGCTTGCGCCCGGACACTTCGCGGCCCAATCGACAGCTTCGGCGAGGTCAGCGGATTCGATCAGATAATAGCCGCCGAGCGCGTCTTTTGTATCGGCGAACGGACCGTCGCTGACGCCCTTGTGGCCGCCTTCGACATGCACGCATTTGGCGCTGGAGGCCGGCTGCAATTGATCGGATTGAATGTGCTTGCCGGCTTTGCGCAGCGCCTCGCCATAGGCGATGTAGGCGGCCATGGCGGCCGAGGCCTGCTCCGGCGAGAGCTGCGCCCAAGCTTTTTCGTCGGCGTGAATAAGCAACATATAACGCATTTGGATCTTCCTCCGCGTGTCTCGAAACCCAACTCGAAGCCCAAGGCGCGGGGGTTTGTCGGCCCGCGCCCTCAATTGCGATGACGCGGACGCTTCGGCGATTTCGACGGGTCAGGCCGCTTTTTGCGAAGAATTTTTCAATAGCCCCAGCTCGACCAGGCTTTCGGCGGTGGCGACGACGGCGTCTTCGCGCGAACGCGGGGCCCAGCCCAGCATGGCGACGGCCTTGGCGTTGGTCCCGTTCTTGTGCTTGCCGAGTTCGGGCAGGATTTGCTTCACCGCCGGGTCGCGCATGGAGGCCAGGCGCACGACGAAATCCGGGATTTGCGATTTCGGCGCCCGTCTGGCCGCCTCGCCCAAGCGCGCGCGCAGCGTCTTGGCGATTTCGACAATGGACATGAAGTCGCCGCTGACGGCCAAGAAGCGTTCGCCCTTGGCGGCGGGAGCAATCATGCATCGCAGGTGCAGATCGGCGACGTCACGCACATCGACGACGCCGAAATAAAGCCGCGGGCAACCAGGCATCGCCCCGTCCATCAGCCGCTGGATGAGCAGGATCGACGTCGAATAATCCGGTCCAAGCACGGGGCCGAACACGCCCACCGGATTGACGACGCTGAGCTCGAGGGGACCGCCCTCCTTGGCGACCCAATCCCAGGCCGCCTTTTCGGCGATGGTCTTGGATTTCACATAGGCGCGGACGTCTTCGCCGTTCGGGTCGGTCCAATTGGTTTCGTCGAACGGCGCTTTTTGCGGCTCTTGTCCATAACCGATCGCCGCGAAGGACGAGGTCAGCACCACGCGTTTCACACCGGCTTCGCGCGAAGCCTTGAGCACGCGCAAGGCGCCGTCGCGAGCCGGGACGATCAGTTCGTCTTCGTGCTGGGGAATGCTCGACGGGAACGGCGAGGCCACGTGCAGCACGTAATCGGCGCCCGCGACCGCCTCCGACCAGCCGGCGTCGTTGGTCAAATCGGCTTGATGAAAAACAATCGGCGCATTCGGCGTCGGCGCCGCCCACCTTCAGCATCGCCCGCACATCGGCTTCGCGCTTCAGCGACCGCACCGTGGTGCGGACGTTATAGCCCTGTTGCAGCAATTGCAGAATGCAATGGGCGCCGATGAAGCCGCTGCCGCCGGTGACCACCACTGTTTGCCCGCTCATGTCGGCCTCCTCATGCGCGGGCGCGCCGCGATCAATTCGCCGCTAGCCATGCCACGACCAGGACAGATTGGCGAGGTGAAGAAAGACGCTCTGGCGCGCGGGGACGCTCGTCGCCTGGGTGACCGCAGGCGTTGCGGCGAAGCCCGCCCTCAGGCCACCGGCGCGGCCGCGACCTGCGTCGTCAGCTCATCGAACGCAGCCCAGAATTGATCGCGCACCGGGTCGAGCTCCATCAGGATTTCGTGCTTGGCGTCTTCGATGGTGATATGGCGCACATTCGGCAGCTGCGCTGCAACCGCGTCATGGCTGGCGTTATTGACCAGCACTTCACGTCCCGCGGTGGCGATCAGGATTGGAATGCGGATGCTGGCGAACACGCCGGGCTGCATGAACGCCTCGGTGGTGTCGGCGGCGGCGGCCACCCAGCCATTGGTGGGGCCGGCCAGCGCCAGGCGCGGCTCCTCGGCGATCAGGCCCTGGCCGCGCGCGTGACGCTCCTTGTCGTGGGTGACCGGGTTTTTCTTGAAGTTCTCGCGCTTCCATTTGTGTTCGACGCTGGGGGCGAACTGGCCGCCGGCGCCGATCGAGGTCATGAAGCGGACCCACCATTTCGCCGCCTTGCCCAAGCCGGCGATGCCCCACATCGGCGCGGAGAAAGCGGCGGCGTCAACCTCGATGCGCCGGGTTTGCAATGCGCGCAGAATGATGGCGCCGCCCATCGAATGAGCCAGCACGATGTGCGGGCGCGGCAGCTTGTCGGCCAGAAGCTTCAGCGCGGTGGCGAGATCGTTCACCGGATCGTCGAAGGTGACGAGGTGGCCCTTTTGCGGATTGTCGACTTCGCGGCCGGAGAGACCCTGACCGCGCCAATCGATGCAGAACACGGCGAAGCCGCGCGCCTGCAGTTCGCGGATCACTTCGAAGTATTTCTCGATGAATTCGGTGCGCCCGGGCGCGACGATGACCGAGCCGCGCGGCGGCCCGCGCGTCGAAGGCGCGGTCATCACCCGCACCTTCACTCCGCCTCGGCCCTCCAGCCAGTGCTCTTCCGCGCCGTCCGGAATCTCGTTGCCAGGTACGCGGACAAACGCCATTGCGCGTTCGCCTTAGCCCCGCAGCTTGGCCATGACGCCTTGCAGCTGCATGGCGACGCCCATGTCGCCTTCCACGCGCAGCTTGCCTTGCATGAAAGCCGCGGTCGGATCGAGCTTGCCTTCGGCCATCGTAGACGAAGTCGTCGAGCTTCACTTTAATGGTGGTGTCGGCGGCGCCGTCTTCGTTGGTGACCTTGTTGCCGACGCCGTCGAGATAGATCTTACCGGCGTCGCCGAAATCGAACTTCACCTTCTTGCCCGGCACGGTGACGTTGCCGCTTTGGAAACGCTGCAGGATTTCGTTGTACGTTCATGAGCCTGTCCTCCGGGCGGCAAATAGGTCGGCCCCTTACACACCAGCGGCGCCTCGCGCCGCAAGAGTGACGGTGGCGGCGCCAAGCGTTTCAGGAAGCGTTCAAGGCGGCGGGCCGGCGCCGCCGGCGGGCGCCGTCGCGGCATCGGGACTGGAGGGTTTGCGGAATTTCAGCGTCATGCGGTCGCTCTCGCCGATCGCCCGATAGGGCGAGGTGTCGAAATGCGGATTGTCCGGTGCGCCCGAGCGGCGCGGTGCGCAGCGTCGGCGGCAGCGTCCAGACGCCGAAGGGATGATTGCGCGTGTCGTGCGGATTGGCGTTGACGTCGCTGGCGGCGACGAACTCGAAGTGCGCCTCCTGCGCCAGAAGCTTCACATAGGCTTCCTGCACATAGCCCGTCCCGGCGAGCGGATCCTGGATGCCGGTGGAGGAGGCGCGGTGTTGTTCGACGCCAAAGGCGCCGCCGGGCTTCAGCGCGCGGAACACTTCGGCGAACACGCGCTCGGCGATGCCTTGCGCCATCAGCGTGTGAACATTGTTTGCAAGGATGGCGAGATCGACGCTGTCGGCGCCCGCCAGCGTGCTCGGCTGCGAAGCCGACAAAACCGTGCGCCGGATGTTTCCATAAAGCCGCGAATTGTGCGTGAAGCGCGCTTCCCAGTTCGCCAACACTTCGCGCTCGGCCATGGTGCCATTGTCGGGATCGAAGCTGGCGTCGATCAGATGGCCGCCATTGGCGGCGAGATAGGGCGCGAGGATCGCTGTGTACCAGCCGAGCCCCGGCAGGATCTCGAGCACGGTCATGTCGCCGACGAGACCCCAGAACAACAGCGTCTGCAGGGGATGGCGCCATTCATCGCGCTCCGGATCGATGCGCCATGGCCCCGAAATCGCCCAGGCGAGCGATCCGGGCGGGGGCGCGTCGGGATCGCTTTCCTGGCTGGGTCCGCATGCGGCGAGCGCGCCGGCGAGGGAGAGCGCGGCTTGGCGGCGGGTGAGCAAAACCATGCCCCAAGCGCTAAGCGCCAACCGCTAAGATTGTCAAAGCGGGCGGACTTGAATGGGCCCGTTGGGCGCCCATCTGAGCCGTGCACGGCGCCCGTAAGGGGCCGGGCGGCGGGACCCGCCATCGCCTTCGGGGATGGAACCTCCCGCAAATCCCGCCCTCCGCCCGTCGTTTGGGAGGGAGGGCCTGAATGTCGCTTAGAGAGAGGACAATCATGGCTACGAACGAACTCAATCCGCTTTACCGTACGCTGGTCGGCTTCGACCGCATCGCCTCCTTGATGGACCAGGCCGCGCGCCTCGACGCCGCCCCGGGCTATCCGCCCTTCAATATCGAACAGGTCGACGAAGATTCCTTCCGCATCGAACTCGCCGTGGCGGGTTTTGCCGAAAGCGATCTCGCGATCGAGTTCAAACAAAATTCGCTGACCGTCTCCGGCGCCCGCAAGCAGCCTGAAACGCAGCGCAACTATCTGCATCGCGGCATCGCCGAACGCAACTTCGAGCGCCGTTTCGGCCTCGCCGATCATGTCCGCGTCGGCGGCGCCAAGCTCGAGAACGGTTTATTGACCATCAATCTGGTGCGTGAGCTTCCCGAGATCATGAAGCCGCGCAAAATCGAGATCGGCGCGACGGCCGCGGCCAAACCGAAAGCGTTCGAAACGCCAAAGTCGGTCGAGACCAAAGTGGCTAACGACGAGACAGAAGCGGCTTAATCCCCGCTTCGCCCGCCGCGCGGCATTCCCCTCCCCCCGAGCTGCGCGGCGGGCCCCTTCTTTGACAAACCCGCCAAGAGCAGGAGTGAAGCGGCGTTGCGTTCCTAAAGACGCGCAACGCCGCTTTATTCTTCCGCGTCGTCCGACGCTTCTGGGGAGCCTTCATCGCTTGCATCGTCATCGTCATCGTCATCGTCAGCATCCGCTTCCGGCTCGGCGGTGACGGCGGCGGGAAGCTTGAGGAAGCCGTCGCAGCCGCTTTCCTCCAGCAGCGCAGCGAGCGCCTCGTCGCTCACCTGGCCGCGCTTGCGGCGCAGTTCGGCGAACGCCTTGGCCGCGTAACGTTGCGGCTTCTGGGTGAAGATCGATCCGCCGATCTCAACGCTAAGGTGAGGCGCATCCGTCGCCACCGCGTTGGCGTTGGCGCTCAGCCAAACCAGATAGGCGGTTGCGACCTCTTCGCGCAGCAAGGCGAGGAGCGCCATCGCGCACATCGTTCAGGGCGCCAAAAGCGCCCTGAACGCGCGGCTTATCCATGCGTTCAATCCAGGCCGCGAGCTTCGGCGCCTGGCGCTTGATCATCGCGCCGGGCGTCGGATCGGAGAGCAATTGCGCAAATTGCCCGGCGAGGCCGAAATCCGCCAAGCTCGGCGTGCCCCCGAAGAGATAAGGTTTGTCGCCCAGCAAGGCTTCGAGCAACGCGATGAGGCGCGTAAACGAGCCTTCGATCACCGGCGCGGTCTCGGGCGAAGAGCCGACATGATGCAGGCGCGCGACCATGCGCGAGCGCACCCCCTGCTCGGCGTCGTCCGGCGCCGGCGCGCCTTCGAAGATCATCTCGACGATGCGGCGCGAGGCGCTTTCCTGATCCTGCGGGTAGCTCCAGCGATAGTGGAACATCGCCTTGTTGAGCCATTCGTCGGCGTAGTCCTCAAGCAGCGCCGAGACGAAAGCCAGCGCCGGATCGGCAGGCGTGATCGAGGGATCGGGATATTCGCGTTCGAGCGCTTCGATGATCGGGGTCGAGTCCTGCAGCGCCGTTTCATCGGCGTCGACCAAGACTGGCATCAGCGGCAGCTTGGCGTAGCGGGTGAATTCTTCCTGGCGCGCGTTCGAGCGCGTCAGCCATTCGAACTCCAAGCCCTTGAAGCGCAGGTACGAACGAACTTTCAGCGAATACGGCGAGAGCTCCGCGCCATAGAGGCGGAACGGGGCGGTCATGGGCGGCCTCCAATCAAAATCGCCGCACGGCATAAAGACCGTACGGCGATCGAAGTTCAATTCTGCAAAAGCTGTGGTTCAGACCGGCTTGATGTTCACGGCGGACGGCTTGTTCTTGCGCGGATCATTTTCCACGTCGAAGCTCACCGCTTGGCCTTCACGCAGGCCATTGAGGCCCGAACGCTCGACCGCACTCACATGCACGAAAACGTCTTGGCCGCCGCCGTCCGGCGCGATGAAGCCAAAGCCCTTGGCCATGTTGAACCACTTCACAGTACCTGTAGCCATCACTTCACTCCTCGAATTGCGCGCCGTGGCCAATAGCGAGCCTGACGGTGGACTTTGCGAAGAACGAAGCCGGCGCGTGGGAGGAGCGCGGGTCGGGTCGTCTCGACCATGTAGTCCGAAGCGCATAGGGCCTCTCTGCGATGGCAGAGTCAAGCAAAGCTTGAGTTCAAAGCCTCACCCCAAATGGGCTATCGGACGCCCGCGCGCGAGCAAATCGTGCATGTGCACGACGCCAACGGGCTTGCCCGTCTTCGACAGCGAAAAGAAGCGTGATCCGCTTGGCGTTCATGATGGCGATGGCGTCGGCGATCGGCGCATCCGGCGCGATGGTCTTGGGATCGGGCGTCATCAGGGCGCGCGCGTCCTTGGAAAACATATCGGGCGTCAGCCGCCGGCGGAGGTCGCCGTCGGTGATGATGCCGATGAGCTTGCCGTTTTCGACGACGCCGGCCGCGCCAATGCCGCCAACGCTCATGGCTTTCAGCGCTTCCGGCACCGGCGTCGAGGGCGAGATCAGCGGATCGCTTTGGCCGACGCGCATGATGTCGCGCACCCGCTTCAGAGCCGCGCCCAGTTTGCCGCCAGGATGGATCGCGCCGAAATGGTCGGCGGTGAACCCGCGCGCTTTGAGCAGAGCCACCGCAAGCGCATCGCCGAGCGCCAGGCACATCGTCGTCGAAGTGGTCGGCGCGGGCGCTTCTTCGCTGGCTTCGCCGCAATCGGGCATCACCAGCGCCGCGCGTCGAAGCGCGCGCCAAGGTGGAGGCGCTTTGAAGGTCATGCCGATGATCGGGATGCCGATGCGGTGGCAGTGATAGAGCAGATCGGAGAGCTCCGCCGTCTCGCCCGAGCGCGAAATCGCCAGCACGCAATCGTTCTCGACGATCATGCCGAGATCGCCGTGGCTGGCTTCGGCCGGGTGCACGAATTGCGCGGGCGTGCCGGTCGAGGCCAAGCGTCGCTGCGATCTTGCGAGCGATATGGCCGGACTTGCCCATGCCGGAGACGATGACGCGGCCCTTAGTGTTGGCGAGCAGCGCGACCGCTTGCGCGAACGGCTCGGACAAGCGCGCCCGCCAACGCTTCGCACAATTGATCGAGCGCGCGCGCTTCGGTGCGGATGGTCTCCTGCCCTGCAGCGATCGCGGCGCGTGCATCCAGGTTCATGCTCATGGGCCGCGTTCTAGCCATTGCGCGGGCTTTGTCACGCGCATTTGCACCCGCGCCATGACTGAGCGCAGTTGCTCGCCCGCCCCCGCCCCGCTACCAGAGCCGCCTTCATGCGCACCGTGTTCGTCACCGGCGGGGCCGGCTATGTCGGCAGCCATAGCTGCAAAGCGTTCGCCGAGGCGGGCTGGCGTGTCGTCGTCTTCGACAATCTGAGCCGCGGCTATCGCGATCTGGTGCGCTGGGGCGAACTGATCGAGGGCGACCTCAATGACAGCCGCGACGCTGAAGAGCCGCGACTCGCCAAAGCCCAAGCCTGCACGTCGTCGCCCATTACGCCGCCTTCGCCTCGGTGCCGGAATTGATGCGCAGAGCCCGACCTCTATTATCGCATCAATGTCGTCGGCACCCTCGCCCTGCTCGAAGCGATGCGGGCGGCCGAAATCGAGCAAACTGGTGTTTTCCTCCTCCTGCGCGACCTTACGGCGTGCACAAGCGAGTTGATCACCGAAGCAACGCCGCAAGTCGCCAATCAACCCGTATGGCGCGACCAAGCTGGTCGGCGAGCGGATCATCCAGGATTTCGGCGCGGCCTACGGATTGCGTTCGGTCATCCTGCGCTATTTCAACGCCGCCGGCGCCGATGCGGAGCCTGGAGACCGGCGAGCGCAACAGCCACGATCCGCGGGTGATCCCGCTGGCCATCAAAGGCGCGATGGATGGCGATTTCACGTTCACGATCTTCGGCGACAAGCACTGCATACGCGCGACGGCACCTGCGTGCGGGACTATGTGCATGTGACCGATCTCGCCGACGCGCACCTGCGCGCGCTCAATTGGCTGGACGCCGGCGACGAAAGCCAAGTCTTCAATCTGGGCACGGGGGCGGGCACATCGGTGAAAGAGCTGGCGGATGCGGTTGAGCGCGTGTCCAGCGCCAAGATCAGGCGCACAATCGGGGCCGCCGCGCGCCGGCGATCCGCCGAGCCTGGTTGCAAGCGCGGCGAAGGCGGAACTCATGCTGGGCTGGACGCCGCAACACTCCTCCATCGACAACATCATCCGCACCGCCTGGGCATGGGCTGAAAAAGACCGCGCCCGCTGATGGCCAATGCGCCCGCCGCAACGTGCTCGCCTACGTGGACGAGATGTTCACGCCCTCGGAAAGCTTCGTGCACCGCGCCTATCGCGCCTTCGACGCGCTGACGCCGATCTTCATCGGCAATCACCAGCGCAGTCGCCGCCCCTGAAGGGGCGCGGGTGATCGATATGAAATCGCTTCATGGATTGGGCGGGGAGACCGCGCTTCAAGCAATTCGGCCTCGTCTCCGAGCGGTTGCGAGGAGCGCCTCGCGGCGGAGAAGCCGATCGCCATCCACGCCCATTTCGGCAAGGGCGGAGTTTATGCCATGCCGCTGGCGCGGGCGCTGAAGCTGCCCTTGGTGGTCACTTATTATGGCGGCGACGCCACCAAGAAAATGAACACCAGCGAAAATCCGGTTCGCGTCTACAATCGCTACCGCAAGGAAATGTGGCGGCGAAGCGGCGCTGATCCTGCCCTGCTCCGATTTCATCCGCCGCGAATTGCAGATGCGCGGCTGCCCGAACGAAAAATGGTCGTGCACTACAATTCCGCCGATCCCGACCGCTTCCAACCCGGCGAGAAGGAAAACATCCTGCTCTTCGCCGGGCGTTGGACCGAGAAAAAAGGCATCGCCACTTTGATCTCGGCGCTGGCGCGGGTGGGCCCGAAGCTCAAAGGCTGGCGCGTGCGCCTGCTGGGCGACGGCGAACTCAAAGAGCCGCTGGTGCGACAGCTCAACGCCGCCGGCGTCGAGGCCGAATTGCCGGGCTGGATCGCCGCCGATGAAATGCCGAAGCATTTCGCCAAAGCCTCGATCGTGTGCGTGCCCTCGCAGCGCGCCCGCTCGGGCGACGCCGAAGGGCTGCCGCTTGTATGCGTGGAGGCGATGCTTTCGAATTGTGCGCTCGCCGCGACCAGGCACGCAGGCATTCCCGAATGCGTTGAGGACGGAAAGACCGGCTATCTGGTCGATGAGCGCGATGATGTGGCGCTAGCCGAGCGGATCGGGCGGATGCTTGACGATCCGGCGCGCACGCGCGCGATGGGCGAAGCGGGACGCGCGCTGGCTTTGGACCGCTTCAATCTGCAGAAACTCTCGACGCCCTTGCAGGATCATTTGCTGCGCGTGGCGGGTGAAAAAGAACTGGCGGGACCAAAGAACCGGGCTTGCCTTGAGCGGCGTCGAACCCATTAGGCGACCCATCGGCGACCCAGCGGGCGACCCAGTGGGAGAGCCAGTGGGAGACCCAGTGGGAGACTGGGGGGAGCGCTTGGACCAGGCTCTTCGCGGGCCCGCCAGAGTTGCCAGGCCGCTTACGCAAAGATGCGGGCGCCGACGGCCAGGACTGGCAAAGCGACGATGAGGACGAGCAGCGCCGAGACCGCGATCGAGGCGGCCTTCACCGCCAGCGGCGTTCCGTGCTCAAGGGTGTCGATGTAAAGACCATTACGCATTTCCAAATCTCCCGTTTGCCGGCTTCAAGAAATCTCTGAAAATCACCGGCTGCAGCGAGAGATGGGCGCTCGACCCCTTGACCACGAACGAGCAGTTTACGACCTGGATGTGAGCGGAATTCACATCCTCGAGACGGGGCCCAAAGTGGCGCATTTGCCTTCTCTGCAGACGCTGCGCGCCTTCGAGGCGGCGGGCCGTTTGCAGTCCTATTCCAAAGCGGCCGAGGAGCTCGGGCTGACGCACGGCGCGGTCAGCCATCGCATCCGGGAGCTGGAAGACCGCATGGGCGCCAAGCTCTTCCGCCGCGTCGGCAACACCATGCTGCCGACAGAAGCGGGCTCGAAGCTGCTGGCGCAGGTGCGCGGCGGGTTGAGCCTGCTGGATCAAGCCTTCACCACACCGGAACAGCGCGCCGCGGCCAAGCGCCGGCATGTGGTGATCACGGCGGTGCCCAGCCTGGCTTCGACCTGGCTCTACGCGCGGCTCGCCGAATTTCGCGCCGAGCACGCGGATATCGACGTTGAGCTACGCGTCAGCGAAGTGCTCGCCGATTATAAGCGCGAAGGCATCGATGTCGGCGTGCGCCTCGGCCTGGGCGGCTGGCCCGGGCTTGAACACCGCCAAAGCTCTTCGACGAAGCGCTGACGCCGGTCTGTTCGCCCGAGTTTCTGGAGCGCCATCGTTGTTGACCAAGCCGAAGATCTCGGCGCGCGTGCCGCTGCTGCGCAATGTCTGGACCTCGTGGGCGCGCTGGTTTCGCGCCGCGGGACTCGATTGGGGCGAACCGTCGAGCGGGCCGATGTTCGACGATTCTCCGCTCCTGTTGCGCGCGGCGCTCGCCGGCGAAGGCGTGGCGCTCGGCCGCCATTGGCTCGCGGTGGACGAAGTGCGCGCCGGGCGCCTGGTGGCGCCGTTCGATCTCTCGGTGCGCGACGACTTCTCTTACTGGCTCGCTTGGCCGCCGGGGCGCAGCAGCAATCCCGACGCCGCCTATGTGCGCGAATGGCTGAAGGCGCGCGCGGCGCAGGAAGAGCTGCCCTGCACGGTCAGCGCAGACCATCGCCGCCCCGGCTGAGGCCGCATGGATTTCACCCAAGCCGTGTCGGCGCGCCCTGGACGTTCATCCCGGCGCCTACGGGGGCGTCTATCTCGCTAATCGCCGTCACGCCCTTCATCCAAGAAGACACCGCCGTCATTGGCGCGGCGACCGCATCGATCTCCGGCGCCAATCCGATCGCCTGCTACCTGCTGCTGGTGCTTGGCATCACCGGCAGCGATCTCTTCAAATATTGGATCGGCCGCGCCTCGCACGCTTTCGCCTGGACGCGGCGGATGAGCCAACGCAGCGACGTCCTGGCCGCGCGCGAGCGGGTGCTGAAGCGATTGGGGCTGACGCTGGTCATCGCCCGCTTCGTGCCGGGCACGCGCATACCCCTGTTTATCGCCTCGGGGCTCTTTCGCGCGCCGCTCGCCTCCGTGGCGGCCTATGTCGTCGCCACCGCCTTCATCTATGCGGGCGTCATCTTTGCGGTCTTCCATGCGCTGGGGGCGGCGATGGGAGAGGAGGCGCGGCGAACGCTGCCGTTTGTAGCGCTTGGGATTGTCGTCCTGGTGATGGCGGGCCAGTTCATCCACTCCGCCCTGGCCCGCAACGTCGTAAGAGCGGCCCAGAGTGCGACCGGCGGGGCTGGCGATGGGCCAGCCATGCGGTTGAGCCCCGCGCCCAGGGGAGCCTATGTCGTGAGGGTTCAAGAGGACAATTGATGGCCGCCGCCGCTCCCGCGATGACGATCCGCATCCCGCGCGTTGAATCGACGCCGATCGAGATCGGCAACGATTTGCCGCTCACCTTCATTTGCGGCCCCTGCCAGCTTGAGAGCCGCCAGCCATGCGCTGGAGACCGCGGAATTCCTGCGCGACTCTTCAAGCGCGCCGGCGCCGGCTTCATTTACAAAACCAGTTTCGACAAGGCCAACCGCTCCAGCCTGCACACCAAGCGCGGCGCGGGACTTTCCGTGGCCGGTCCGATCTTCGAAGAAATCCGCACCAAGCTCGGCGTGCCGGTGCTGAGCGACGTGCATCTGCCCGATCAATGCGAAGACGTCGCCGAAGTCGTCGACGTGCTGCAGATCCCGGCGTTCCTCTGCCGGCAGACCGACCTGCTTGTCGCGGCCGCTGAAACCGGCAAGCCGATCAATGTCAAGAAAGGTCAGTTCCTGGCGCCCTGGGACATGAAGAATGTGCTGAGCAAATCACCGGCTCGGGCAATCCGAACGTGATGGCGTGCGAACGCGGCGCAAGCTTTGGCTACAATACGCTCGTCTCCGACATGCGCGCGCTGCCGATCCTGAAAAGCTTCGGCGCGCCCGGTCGTGTTCGACGCCACCCATTCCGTGCAACAGCCCGGCGGCCAGGGCGACCGCTCCGGCGGTGAGCGCCAATTCGTGCCGGTGCTGGCGCGCGCGGCGGTGGCGATCGGGGTGGCGAGCGTGTTCATCGAAGCGCACCCCGATCCCGACAACGCGCCGAGCGACGGGCCCAACATGGTTCCGTTCTCGCAACTCGAAGACTTGGTGCGCGACCTGGTGGCGTTCGACCGGCTGGCCAAGCAAACCGCCGCGGTCGCGGCGGAATAGCGCAGAGCGCCCAAAGCCATAGAATTGCCGCGGCCGCGGACGCCAAGTCGGGGCCTGGGCCCACGCCGGTCACGGGGCGCGCGGGCGCAGACCTGAAAGACTTCGAAGAGCGAGTGGCCGCCATGATGCAGGTGTTGCGGGTCTTCCCGACCCTGATTTTCCCGTTTGTCCTCTATTTGCTGTTCCTGGCCGGAGGCCCGGGGACGCTCGCTTCGGGCCATGCCCCGATCGAGCGGCTGGCGATGACGAGCGGGGCGATGCTGACCATCAACGCCGCCGACATCGTCGCGCTGGCGACCGTCATTTGCCTGGCGCTCGATTTGGGCGCAGCGTCCGACACCGCCACAAGCTCGATTGTGCATCTGTGTGTCGATGCGGTGCTGTCGGTCATCTACCTCGTCCTCTTCCTCATGTTCGCCCCGTTCGCGACGGCGACGTTCCTCATTCTGACGGCGGCCGCCCTGCTGGAATTCATGATCGGGGGTTGGATCATGGTGGTCTCGGCCCGCCGCGACGTCGCTTATGCGAACTGAAGGCGCAAACTAAGCGGCAAAGAAAGACGCGCGGCTTTGAGACCGCGAACCGAAGCTCCGACGCGCGATTGGGGTTTACCCCCGCCGCACGCACGCCTCAGGTGTGCAACCGGTTGGCCGGCTCATTGACGCGGCTAAAATGGTTCGATGAGCAAATCGGATGTCGAAGCTGTCGCTGCGCGCCGCGCCAACCTCATAGGCGAACTGGCCAGGGTCGACCGGACGCGCCTCGACTTGCTTGCGGAAGATGAGGACCTGCAAGTGGCCGAACGCGTCCTGCAGCGGCTGGCGGAATTGCACTATGGCGAACCCGCCCCAAGCGGGCCGCCGCCTTCGGAGGGACCGCTTGACGCCTTCGTGGAACGGGGATTGTCGGTCACGCGCAAGGCGCTTGACCGGGTTCGCTCGGCAGTTGAAAGACGCAACGCTTGAGAGGCGCAATCGCGCCTCTCGCGCGTTTTTTCCGCCGTCCCTCGCCTTACTCGTGCGAGGCGTACAAACGGCGCCGTCGCCGCGTTACGTTGTGGCATGAGTAAGCCGGATCTCGAGACGGTGACGGCGCGGCGCACGCAGATCGCGCGCGAGCTTGCGGGTCTTGAAAAGCTGCGCACCGACATGGAAAACGAAGACAACGAACTGGTTGTCGCCGAGCGCGCGTTGAAGCGGCTTGCGTCGACGTCGGACGCAGCCGACGCGGACGCCGCGAAAGCGAGCTGAACCGGCGTCCCCAAACAGAGGGGCGGGGCCGCGCTGGCGCGCCCGCGACCATCTTGCTAAAGCCCTGAGCCATGTTTGAACGGCGCATTCTCGTCACCGGCGGGTCCGGCTTCCTGGGCTCGCACCTTTGCGACAAGCTGGTGGCGCGGGGCGATGACCTCGTCTGCGCCGACAATCTGTTCACCGGCCGCAAGCGCAACATCGCCCATCTGCTCGACCAGCCGAACTTCGAATTCCTGCGCCACGACGTGACGTTTCCGCTCTATGTCGAGGTCGACCAGATCTACAATCTCGCCTGCCCCGCCAGCCCCGTGCACTACCAGCACGATCCCGTGCAGACGACCAAGACCAGCGTTCACGGCGCCATCAATATGTTGGGCTTGGCCAAGCGGCTGCGGGCGCGGATCTTCCAGGCCTCGACCTCGGAAGTGTACGGCGATCCCGACGTTCATCCCCAGCCCGAGGAATATTGGGGCCGCGTCAATCCGATCGGCGTCCGCTCCTGCTACGACGAAGGCAAACGCTGCGCCGAGACGCTCTTCTTCGACTATTATCGCCAGCACCGTCTCGATATCCGCGTCGGACGCATCTTCAACACTTATGGCCCCCGCATGCATCCTAATGATGGGCGGGTGGTTTCCAACTTCATCGTGCAGGCGTTGAAAGGCCAAGACATCACCCTCTATGGCGACGGCGCTCAAACCCGCTCGTTCTGTTATGTCGACGATCTGATCGACGCCTTCATCGCCTGTATGGACAAGGACGGCGACCTGCCGGGGCCGATCAATCTCGGCAATCCGAAAGAATTCACCATGATCGAACTCGCCGATGCGGTGATCGAGCTCACCGGCTCGAAATCGAAGAAGATCGCCAAGCCGCTGCCGAGCGACGATCCCAAGCAGCGCCAGCCCGACATCGCCAAGGCCAAGGCGGCGTTCGGCTGGACGCCCAAGGTCGAACTGCGCGAAGGCCTGACGCGCACCATCGCCTATTTCGACGGTCTGCTGCGCGAGGGCGATCCCCTCATTGTCGGGCGCTGAGGCCGGCGCGAGCGCGGCGCGCCCCGCTCTCGCCGCTCCAACCTATCGGCGCCGATTGTCCGCCGATTGCACCCTGGACCGCCGCTTCACGGCTTGTCCCACTTGGCGAAGAAACGCGTATTCTGCGCGCGGGCGTCTTTTTCCATGACGCCGATCTCGACGGCGACCCCCGCCGCGCGCAGGCGTTCGACGCCGACGCCGGCGGCCATCGGATGCGGATCGCGCGCGGCGATCACCACGCGCGCCACGTGCGCTTGGATAAGGAGATCCGAGCACGAGACAGCGCCAGTCGAGCGATGCGCGCAGGGTTCGAGCGTGATGTAGGCGGTGGCGCCCCGGGCGCGCTCGCCGGCCGCGGCGAGCGCCAGTTCTTCCGCATGCGGCCTGCCCCCGATTGCGGTTGCGCCTTCGCCGACGACGGCGCCGTCGTTTACGATCGCACAGCCGACGGACGGGTTCTCGCCGGTGGCGCCTACGCCCGGCGCGGCCAGCGCCAAGGCGGCTCGCATGCAGGCGTCATCGCTGAAATCGCTCATCGACCGAGCGGGGGCAATTTTTCAGCACGCGTTTCATCCAGATAGCGCGCGGCGTGCGGCTTTAGATTGGCGTCGAGCTCGATCAGCAACGGATTGCCGGTCGGCATTTCGACCCCGACAATGACTTCATCGGAAACCGCAAACAGGTGTTTTACGATCGCGCGCAGCGAATTGCCGTGCGCGGCGATGATCAGATTTTGGCCGGCGCGGATATCGGGACCGATGACGTTATTCCAATAAGGCAGCACCCGCTCCAACGTGGTCTTCAATGATTCCGTCGCCGGCAGATTGGCGACGCCGGCATAGCGCCGGTCCTTGCTGAAATCGTAGGCCGCGCCCGCCGCCATGGGCGGCGGCGCCACGTCATAGCTTCGCCGCCAGAGTTTGACCTGGCCCTCGCCGAACTTGGCGGCGGCTTCAGCCTTGTCGCCGCCGGTGAGCGCCCCGTAATGGCGCTCATTCAGCCGCCAATCCTTTTCCACCGGCAGCCAACTCAGCTTGGCGGTCTCAAGCGCCAGATTGGCGGTGCGAATGGCGCGAGTGAGCACCGAAGTATAGAGCTTGTCGAACGCCGCGCCGCTCGCCGCCAAGAGTTCGCCAGAGCGCCTGGCCTGCGCCTCGCCTTCGGCGGTCAAGTCGACATCGACCCAGCCGGTGAAACGGTTCTCCAGATTCCATTGGCTCTGGCCGTGGCGAAGCAGCGCAAGAAACGTCATGCGCGCCTGCCTTTCAGGCCGCACCCGGGGCGTCAAGAGCTGGACGTCGCCGCATCGAGACCTAGGCGGGCGCGGGCTGGGGCGCTAAACGGGCGTTGGATGCGCAGCTGGTTCCTCCACCCGATCGCCTTCTATCCGCTGGTGGCGGTCCTCGCCGCGCTCGTCATCGCGGTCAGCGTCAAGCCGCTCGCGTGGCCGCGCGAGGCGGCCGCGGTGGCCGGCGAGCGCGCCGGTTCCGCCATCGTGCTGGCCGGGGCCGCCTTCGCCACGCCCGCGCCCGATCGCCAGCAAAACCTCTATGTCACCCGCAATTTCCTCGGCCAGCCGCGCTCGCTTCGCATCGCTGTGGCGCCAAACCAGCCAGCGCCCGGCTTGAACGACCGGGGTGTGCGCATCCTGCTTGCGCCGGAGGCCGCGGCTGAGCTGAACGGGCGCCCGGTCACCATCGTTGTGACCTACAACCCGCTTGCGGTGAACGCCGCGACCGGGCTTGCGGTCAGCCTTGAGGGCGCAGGACCCACGCAATGGATCTCCGAGACGGCTCCGCCTCAACACTTGGCGCTTCGCTTCGAGGCGCCGGCGCAAACCGCCATCACCGCAATTGGCCTGCGCACCATTAACGCCAACCGCGACCAGCCAGAGGCCTACGGGCTCGAAATCACGCGTATTTCCATCACGCCGCACCCGCAAACCGCTGTCGCGCATTGAACTTTGCGGGCTTTTCGCCCAAACACCCGGCTTTCCCGGCCCCTCGGAATTTTGACCCATGCTGCCTGCGCCGCGCGCAAGCCTTGCGCCCAACACAGCTGAGTTCGAAACCCTGCCGTTGGTGAAGCCGACCGGCTTTCGCGAATACGACGCGCGCTGGTGGTTTGGCGTCGCCGGCGCCGACAAGACGCCGGAGCTCAACCTTCTCGGCGTGCAGGCGCTGGGCTTGGGGCTCGGCACCCTCATCCGTGAGATGGGCGTTGAGCCCAAAATCGTGGTCGGGCACGACTTCCGCTCCTATTCGCTGACGATCAAGCAAGCGCTGACGCTGGGCCTGCTGCAGGCCGGCTGGAGGTGCACGACATCGGCCTGGCGCTCTCGCCGGTCGCCTATTTCGCGCAATTCGCGCTCGATGTCGCCTGCGTGGCGATGGTGACGGCCAGCCATAACGAGAATGGCTGGACCGGCGTGAAGATGGGCGCAAATCGGCCGCTCACCTTCGGCCCGGAAGAAATGGGCAAGCTGCGCGACATCGTGCTCGCCGGCGCGTTCAAGCCGCACGCGGGCGGGGCCTATATCCGCGTCGAGAATTTCCGCGAGCGCTATCTTGAGGACGTCACCAAGGGGCGTGAAGCTGACGCGTCCGCTCAAAGTGATCGCCGCCTGCGGCAACGGCACCGCCGGCGCGTTCGCGCCGGAGGCGCTGCAGCGCATCGGCGCGGAAGTGATCCCGCTGCACGCCGATCTCGACTGGAACTTCCCGAACTACAACCCCAATCCCGAAGACGCCGAAATGCTGCACGACATGATGAGCGCGGTGAAGCGTCACGGCGCGGACGTGGCGCTGGGCTTCGACGGCGACGGCGACCGCTGCGGCGTCGTCGACGACGAAGGCGAGGAAATCTTCGCCGACAAGATCGGCCTGATCCTGGCGCGCGATCTCTCGGCGCAATACAAGGACGCAACCTTCGTGGTCGATGTGAAATCGACCGGGCCTTTACGCCATCGATCCAGTGCTGAAGGCGAACGGCGCCAAGGTCGATTATTGGAAGACCGGCCACTCCTACATCAAGCGCCGCACCACCGAGCTTGACGCGCTGGCGGGGTTCGAGAAATCCGGCCACTTCTTCTTCCGCCCCCCGCTCGGGCGCGGCTATGATGACGGCATCGTCGCCGGCATCGCGGTGCTGAAAATGCTCGATCGCAATCGCGACAAGAAGCTTTCCGATCTGCGCAAGGCGCTGCCGGTTTCCTACACCTCGCTCACCATGTCGCCCGCATTGCGACGACGAGAAGAAATACGACGTCGTCGCCAATGTCGTCGCGCAGTACCAGGAGCTGGCCAAGCGCGGCGGCAAGATCCTGGGCCGCGACATTCGCGACGTGAACACCGTAAACGGCGCCCGCGTGACGCTCGAGGACGGCGCCTGGGTGCTGGTGCGCGCCTCCTCCAACAAGCCGGAATTGGTCGTCGTGGTTGAAAGCATGACCAGCGACGACGACATGAAGGCGCTCTTCCGCGAGGAAGTGAAACCGCGTCTGGCCCGCTTCCCCGAAGTCGGCGCTTATAACCAGGAGATTTGATCCATGCGCGTGACCATGATCGGCACGGGCTATGTTGGCCTCGTTTCAGGCGCGTGCTTTGCCGACTTCGGCCACACGGTGACGTGCGTCGACAAGGACGCCTCCAAGATCGAACGGCTGAAGAAGGGCGAAATCCCGATCTTCGAACCTGGCCTCGCTGAACTGGTCAATGACAATGTCGAGCAAGGCCGACTTTTCTTCACCACCGATCCAACCGAAGCCATCCGCAGCGCCGACGCGGTGTTCATCGCCGTGGGCACGCCGTCCGGCGCGGCGATGGCCACGCCGACCTCTCCTACGTTTACGCCGCGGCCGAAGACATCGCCGGCTTGATGGACGGCTACACCGTCGTCGTCACCAAATCGACGGTTCCGGTGGGCACTGGCGACGAGGTCGAGGAAATCATCAAGAAACGTCGGCCGGACGCGCAATTCGCCGTCGTCTCCAATCCGGAATTTCTGCGCGAGGGGGCCGCGATCAGCGACTTCAAGCGTCCAGACCGCGTCGTTGTCGGCACCGACGACGAGCGTGCCCGCGAACGCATGCGCGATCTCTACCGACCGCTCTTTCTCAACGAGACGCCGATCGTCTTCACCCAGCGGCGCACCTCCGAACTCATCAAGTACGCGGCCAACGCCTTCCTGGCGATGAAGATCACCTTCATCAACGAAGTGGCCGACCTCTGCGAAGAAGTCGGGGCCAATGTTCAGGAAGTGGCGCGCGGCATCGGCTTGGATAACCGCATTGGCCGCAAGTTCCTGCACGCCGGCCCCGGCTATGGCGGCTCCTGCTTCCCGAAAGACACCTTGGCGCTGATGAAAACCGCGCGCGATGCCAAGGCGCCGATCGAGCTCATCGAAACCACGGTGCGGGTGAACTCGGCGCGCAAGCAGAAGATGGCGCAAAAAATCATCGCCGCGCTCGACGGGGCGGTGAAAGGCAAGACCATCGCCGTGCTCGGCCTCACCTTCAAACCCAACACCGACGACATGCGCGATGCGCCGGCGCTCGAAATCGTGCCGACGCTGCAAGCGGAAGGCGCGCGCGTGCGGGCTTTCGATCCCGAGGGCATGAAGGAGGCCAAGCACGATGCTGAAAGACGTGACCTTCGCGTCCGGCCCCTACGATTGCGTCCAGGGCGCCGACGCGGTGGTGATCATCACCGAATGGGACCAGTTCCGCGCCCTGGATTTCGATCGCATGAAGGACGCGCTCAAGGCCCCGGTGGTGATCGATCTGCGCAACATCTACTCGCCCGCCGAAATGCGGGCCAAGGGCTTCACCTATGTGAGCGTCGGGCGGGCGTGAAGCGCTGGGCGCGGTGTGACCGGTGGCGTTGCGCAAATTCTCCGAGATCGTGAAGCTGGCCGAGAAGCATCACGGCAAGGACGGTCTAAAGCGGCTTTTGGCCGAGCGCTTCTATGGCGGGCCAGGGCGCCTGAAGCAAAGCGATGATCGC
This sequence comes from uncultured Pseudomonadota bacterium, assembly GCA_963847165.1. Classification (GTDB taxonomy): domain Bacteria; phylum Pseudomonadota; class Alphaproteobacteria; order Caulobacterales; family Aquidulcibacteraceae; genus Vitreimonas. Next base: position 133,799 of record CAWJYY010000002.1, on the reverse strand, counting down.
TTCCTTGCAGGCATCTCCAAGGCGGTGTTCTCAGCCGGCTTCTCATGGGAGGTCATTGAGAAGAAATGGCCGGGCTTTGAGGAGGCGTTCGAGCATTTCGACCCGCACAAGGTCGCCTTCTACGCCGACCGCGACATTGCGCGTTTGTTGAAGGATACGCGCATCGTGCGCAACGGCGCCAAGATCCAGGCCACTATCGCCAATGCGCGCTTGGTTGTGGAGACCGCCAAGGAGCACGGCTCCTTCAGCAAGTTCCTGAAAGCGTGGCCGACGCACAGATCAGGTCGGCCTGCTCGACTACTTCAAGAAGCGCGCTTCGCACTTGGGCCCGGCCGGGGCGATGTATTTCCTGCGCTTCAACGGCTGGGACGCCTTCATCCTCTCGGCCGATGTCGTCAAAGCGCTGATCCGCGAAAAAGTGGTGACCAAAGCGCCGACATCGAAAGCCGACATGCAAGCCGTGCAAGCAGCGTTCAATGCCTGGACCGATGAAAGCGGCCTGCCGCAACGCGACGTCAGCCGGCTTCTCTCCTTCAGCGTCGGACCAAACCGCTAAGCGGGGCGCCTCTTTCGCGTTCAACGGCGAGCCTCGCGCAAGTGGCGCTCATGGGAGGCGCTCATGGGAGGCGCTCATGGGAGGCGCTCTTGGGAGGCGCTCTTGGGAGGCGCTCTTGGGAACTTTCGGCTGGCGATTTTGTCAGGTCTGCGCGAGCTGCCGTTGAGCTAGAGGGCGGCAAATGCCTCCAGGGCGAGGATGCTTGGGAGAGTTCCGTGAAAAAGCTCATTCTGGCCTTGTGTGTGCTCGGCCTGGGCGCACCGCTTTACGCCACCGCGGCGAGGGCCGACCCTTACCACCACAAGGACGATCGTGACCACGATCGAGACCGCGATCGCGGCGATCGCCGCGATGATCGCCGTATGGATCGCGATTGGCGCCACGACCGCAGCGAATGGCGGGACGATCGGCGCGAAGCGCGCTGGGACGCAACGCGTCATGACGGATATTGGTGGGGCGGGCGCTGGTTCTATGGCCCGCCGCCGTCGGCCTATTACGGACGCCCCGGTTTTGTGCTCGGCTATCGCCCATGGGAGCGCGGCTCGGTGCTGCCGCGCTATTATTTCGACCGCCGCTACTACATCGATTATCGCGCCTATCGGCTGCGTCGCCCGCCGCGCGGCTATTATTGGGTGCGCGATGAGCGCGGCGATTTCCTGCTGGCGGCGATCGCCACCGGCGTCATCGCCGATATCATCATCAATTCGAGGTAAGGCCCCGAAGACGATGACTTAAGGCCGCGGCCCGAGCCGGCGAAAGCGGCGCTCGGCCGCGGACCCCCGCGCCCGCTTTATCCCGATCGCTGGCGATGACGGCCGCGCACGAGAATTGTGGCCGTGGCGATGCGCTGTTAGAAGCTTGCCGCAATGAAAACCGCCTTTCCCGCAACGACCGAGGCCTGGACCAAGGTCGAACAAGAAGCGGGGCGGCTGGCCAATGCTCGCCTGCTCGATCTTTTCGCCGCCGACGCCGGACGCGTGCAAAAGCTGACCTTGCAAGCGCCGCATTTGATCGCCGACTTTTCCAAGCAACGCATCGACGCGGGCGCGCTCGCCGCGCTCGCCGATTTGGCCAAAGCCGCCGACTTCGACGGTTGGCGGGGGAAAATGTTCGCCGGCCAGGAGGTGAACTCAACCGAACATCGCGCCGTCATGCATTGGGCGCTGCGCGCGCATCAGCCGGCCCCGGAAGTGGCGGCGGTGCGCCGGCGCATGGCCGCCTTCACCCAAACCATCGGCCCCAAGATCGACGCCATCATCCATCTGGGCATCGGCGGCTCCGACCTAGGTCCACGCCTCATTCTGGATGCGCTGAAGCCGCACCGGCGCGGCGGCCTCGACGTGCGCTTCGCCGCCAATGTCGACGGCGCCGACATCGCCGATGCGATTGCCGGCCTCGATCCCAAACGCACCCTCATGATCGTCGTCTCCAAGACCTTCACCACCCAGGAGACTTTGGCGAACGCCAATTTCGTGCGCGCCTGGGGGCCGGCCTTCATCGCCGCCGCCACCGCCTCGCCCGACAAAGCGCGAGCCTGGGGCGTGCCCGACGGAACACGTGTTCGAATTCTGGGATTGGGTGGGCGGGCGCTACTCATTGTGGTCGAGCGTAAGCCTGGCCTGCGTCGTGGCGCTGCAAGACGGGGCCTTCGATCGGCTGCTCGGCGGCGGCGCCGACATGGACGCGCATTTCAAATCGACGCCGTTTGCGCTCAACGTTCCAGCGATCGCGGCGGCGGTGCAGATGTGGAACCGCGAAGCGCGCGGCCGCGCTTCTTACGCGCTTGTGCCCTACGCCGAGCGGCTGCGGCTTTTACCCACCTACATGCAGCAATTGGAGATGGAGTTGAATGGCAAGAGGGTGCGGCGCGACGGTCAGGCGCTGACGCGCCCATCGGCGGGCGTCACCTGGGGCACGGCCGGCACCAACGGTCAGCACTCCTACTTCCAATTGTTGCACCAGGGGATCGAGGAAATTCCCGTCGAGTTCGTCCTCTTCAAGGACGGCCACGAAGGCCCGCCTGACCATCGCGCCAAGCTCTTCGCCAACGCGCTCGCGCAATCGCGCGCGCTGATGGTCGGCAAGAGTGAGCAAGCCGCGCGCGAGGAGATGATCGCCCGGGGCGTGAGCGCAGCCGAGGCCGAAAGGCTCGCCCCGCATCGGACCTTCACCGGCGATCGCAGTTCGACGACGCTCTGCATCGACCGGCTTTCGCCGGAGGCATTGGGCGCGCTGATCGCCTTCTACGAGCATCGCACCTTCACCCAGGGCGTGCTGGCCGGGATCAATTCCTTCGACCAATGGGGTGTGGAACTCGGAAAAGAGATGGCCAACCAATTGACGCCGCCGCTGCAAGGCGCCGCGGCGCCGCAAGACCTCGATCCCAGCACCGAAGCCTGGATCGCCCGGCTTAAACCCAATTGCTGAACGCGGTTCCAAGCGCGGCCCTGATCCGCTAAGACAGGCCCGGAGGGATGATCGCGGGCCTGGGATGCTCAGGCGGCGTTGATGGGGACGTGCATGCGCAAAGCGCTCATTGTCGGTTTGATCTCTCTCGCCACGGCGGGCGTCGCTTCCGCGCAGCAGGAGCCGTACCGGGACCCTCAGGGTCAGGCGCATCTCAATCAGACGCAGTCGGGCAGCCAAACCCAGAGCCAGAGCCAGCACAATCGCAACCAACCGCCAACGCCGAGCCCGACGACGCCGCCGGTCCCGCGATGCGCCGATCTCGCGGTGACGACGCTCGGCTTTGTATCGACGATGCCCGGCGCGCCCGCCGCTCGCGGCGGGCGAAGTGGCGCTAGAGTATGACGTGCACAATGCGGGCACCTCGATGTACGTGGCGCCGGGCGGCGCGAGCCAATCGCTTTCGCTCGAATACACAACCCCGGGCGGGGCGCATCAGGTCGCCAGCCACGCCGCTGCCGCCGACGGCCACCGGGACGACGCAAGCTTCAGCCGGGGCGTGAGCCTCGCGCAGGGCAAAGCTGGCGCGGCTATATGCGCATGACTTTTCCGGAAGCGCGCGCCGTTGGCCGCTTCGGCTGAAGATCAATTTCGCGCAGAGCAATTCGCCGTACGCGGCCCGCATCAGCGATTGCGATCCGGACAATGATGAAGTCGTGGTGCCGCGCTCGCAACTGCCGCCGCTGACGCAACCAACCGGCTAAGCGGCTTTCGCCGCGGCGACCACGGCGCTCTTTACGTCGGCGACGACGCCGCGCACGAGCTTCTCGTCATCGCCTTCGGCCATGATGCGCACGAGCGGCTCGGTGCCGCTTTTGCGCACCAGAAGCCTGCCCTTGCCGCCCGCAAGCGAGGCCTCCGCCGCCCTGATCGCGTCCTTTACGCCGGCGGCTTCCATCGGATCGGGCTTGCCGCGCTCGTAGCGCACGTTTTCCAGCACTTGCGGGGCGGGATCGAAGAGCTTGCAGACTTCGCTGGCGGGGCTGCCGGATTGGACGATCACCGCCAGCACCTGCAGCGCGGCCAGAAGCCCATCGCCGGTGGTTGAGAAATCCGACAGGATGATGTGGCCGGATTGCTCGCCGCCGACATTGTAGCCCTTGGCGCGCATCTGCTCGACGACATAGCGGTCGCCGACATTGGTGCGTTCGAGCTTGAGCTTGAGGCCATCGAGGAAACGCTCGAGGCCGAGATTGCTCATCACCGTGGCGACGATGCCGGGCTTGGTCAGCGCGCCGCTCTGCTTCCAGCTCTTGGCGATCAGCGCCATGAGCTGGTCGCCGTCGATGGAATGGCCCTTCTCGTCGATGATCGCCACGCGGTCGGCGTCGCCGTCGAGGGCGATGCCGAGGTCGGCGCGATATTTGAGCACCGCTTCCTTCAGCGCGCGGGTGTCGGTGGAGCCGACCTCTTCATTGATGTTGAACCCGTCTGGCTCGACGCCGATCTTGATGACCTCCGCGCCCAGTTCGTAGAGCGCCACCGGCGCCACCCTGTAGGCGGCGCCATTGGCGGCGTCGATGACGATGCGAAGGCCTTTCAAGGTGAGTTTCTTCGGGAAAGTCGCCTTGACGATTTCGACATAGCGCGCCTGGGCGTCGTCGATGCGGCGGGCGCGCCCGAGCTTGGCCGGTTCGGCCAAGTGTTCGTCGAGCTTTCCATCCATCAGACGCTCGATCTCCAGTTCGGCGTCATCGGAGAGCTTGTAGCCGTCGGGGCCGAACAGCTTGATGCCGTTGTCGGCGAACTTGTTGTGCGAGGCCGAGAGCATGACGCCCAGATCGGCGCGCAGGCTTCGGGTCAGCATCGCCACCGCCGGCGTCGGCAGCGGGCCGAACAGCACAACGTCCATGCCCGCGGCGGTGAAGCCGGCGGTCAAGCGCCGGCTCGAGCATGTAGCCGGACAGGCGCGTATCCTTGCCGATCACCACCAGATGGCGGCGATCGTCGGCGCTCATGAACCGCTTGCCGGCCGCAAGACCGACGCGCATGGCGACTTCCGGCGTCATCGGAAAACGGTTGGCCGTCGCCGCGGATGCCGTCGGTGCCGAAATAGGCGCGGGTCATGGTTCTAAGACTCTCCTCAAATTCGTCGCATGTTGAAATGACTAATTGAGGTGCAAATCAACTGGCGCCATGGCATGAAGCGCACGGGCGGCGCAAAGACAACTTGCCCGGCCGTCAATCGCCGGGAGGGACGAGAGCTTAACCATGTGCGGCATCATTGGAATCCTGGGCGCGACCGCCCCGGCTGCACCGCGTCTGGTGGAGGCGCTGCGGCGCCTGGAGTATCGCGGCTACGATTCAGCCGGCGTCGCCACGCTGGAAAACGGCAGGATCGAGCGCCGCCGCGCGGCCGGCAAACTTGCAAACCTGGAAGTCGAATTAGCAAGGCCACCGCTGGCCGGCGTCTCCGGCATCGGCCACACCCGCTGGGCCACCCACGGCGCGCCGACCACCGGCAACGCCCACCCGCACGCGACCGAGAAGGTCGCCATCGTCCATAACGGCATCATCGAGAACTTCCGCAGCCTTGCGCGACGAGCTGATCAGGGCCGGCCACAAGCTTCGCCTCCGAGACCGACAGCGAAGTGATCGCCCACCTGATCACCGCCAATCTTGAAAACGGCCAATCGCCGGAGCAGGCGGCGATCGCTGCGGTGCGGCGGCTGGAAGGCGCCTTCGGCATCGCCGTGTTGTTTGCGGGCGAAGACGACATCCTGATCGGGGCGCGCAAGGGCTCACCGCTCGCGGTCGGGCTTGGCGAGAGCGAAATGTATATCGGCAGCGACGCCATCGCCGTGTCGCCGTTCACGACCCATGTGATGTTCCTCGAGGAAGGCGACATCGCCGTCCTCTCGCACACCAAGGTCAAGATCCTCGACGCCAACGGCATGATCGCCGAGCGGCAAACCCACACCTTCGCCGGCGGCGTCGCGGCGGTGGAGAAGGGTAATTTCCGCCACTTCATGCAGAAGGAAATCTACGAGCAGCCGGAAACCACTGGGCGCACCATCACGCGCTATGTCAACGCCTTCGATGAGCGGGTGGAGATGCCCGACCTCGACGGCGTCGACCTGGCCGCCGACAGCGCCATCGTCATCGGCTGCGGCACCGCCCATTATGCCGGGCGCGTCGCCGAATATTGGCTGGAGCAGATCGCCGGGCTTGCGGTCGAGACCGACATCGCCAGCGAATTCCGCTATCGCAAACCGGCGTTTGCCAAAAACAGCATCGGCGTGTTCGTTTCGCAGTCGGGCGAAACCGCCGACACCTTGGCGGCGCTGCGTTATTGCAAAGAGCGGAAATTGAAGACGCTGGCGGTGGTGAACGTGCCGGAATCGACGATCTGGCGCGAAGCCGATGCGCGGCTGCCGACCTTGGCGGGGCCGGAAATCGGCGTCGCTTCGACGAAAGCGTTCACCGCCCAGCTCTCGGCGCTGGCGGCCTTGACCATCGCCGTCGGGCGCGCGCGCGGGGCGCTGTCGAGCCAGGAAGAAGCGCGCTTGGCGCATGCGCTGATGGAAACCCCGCGCCTGATCGCCGATGCGCTCAAGTCCGAGCCCGAGATCGAAGCCATCGCCCAGACCCTGCAGCATGCGCGCGACGTGCTCTATCTCGGGCGCGGCGTGCATTACCCGATTGCGCTGGAAGGGGCGCTGAAGCTCAAGGAAATCTCCTACATCCACGCCGAGGGCTACGCCGCGGGCGAACTGAAGCATGGCCCGATCGCGCTGATCGACGAGGACACCCCGGTCGTGGTCGTCGCGCCCCATGACAGCCTCTTCGAGAAGACGCTGTCGAATATGGCTGAAGTGGCCGCGCGCGGCGGCAAGATCATCCTGATCTCGGACGCGGCCGGCGTCGCCGCCGCCGGCGATATCGCCCAACAGCACATTCTGGCGCCGGCATGCGATCCGTTCGTGGCGCCGCTTGTCTACTCGATCCCGATCCAGCTGCTCGCTTATTACACCGCCGTGCTGAAGGGCACCGACGTCGACCAGCCGCGCAACCTGGCGAAATCGGTGACGGTGGAATGAGCAAGCTTCGCGCAGGCGTGCTCGGGGCAGGCGCGTTCGGACGCATTCACGCGCGCAAATACGCCGAAGACGCCAGAGTGACGCTGGCCGGAGTCTATGACCCCGACGATGAGCGCGCCACCGAGCTGGCCAACACTCATGGCGTGGAGGCGTTCGGTTCGGCCGAGGACTTGCTGGGCGCGGTCGACGTCATCACCATCGCCTCGCCGCCCTCTTGCCATGGCGAGGCCGCCCGCCAGGCGCTCGGCGCCGGCAAGCACGCGCTGATCGAAAAGCCGCTGGCGACCGATGTCGCCACCGGCCAAGCCTTGGTCGAGCTTGCGGCGAAGCGGAAGCTCGCACTCGCTTGCGGGCACCAGGAGCGGCTGGTGTTTCAGGCCATGGGCCTCATCGATGCGCCGGAGCAGCCGAGCTACATTGAAAGCGTGCGCGAGGGTCCCTGGACCGGGCGCAGCGCCGATGTGTCGGTGACGCTCGACCTCATGGTCCACGATCTCGATCTGGCGCTTCAGCTCTTGGGGGCCAGACCAAAGCGCATCGACGCCAGCGCGCGCAGCGAGCATGGGCGCACCGCCGACGCCATCGAGGCCAGGCTCGTTTTCGCCGACGCGGAAGCGCTCTTCACGGCAAGCCGTGTCGCGCCGGTTCGGCGGCGGACGATGCGGGCGATCTATCCTTCGGGCGAAGTGAGCATCGATTTCATCGCCCGCTCGTTTGAGAACACCACCAACTTCCCCTTGAACGGCGCCTTCGCTGAAACCCGCATCGGCGCCGATCCCTTAGGCGCCAACGTGGCGCAATTCATCGACGCCGTTCTCGGCGTCGCGGCGCGCCCCGCGGTCAACGGCGCGGAGGCGCTTGCGGTCTTGGAATTGGCGCTTGCCGTCGACAAAGCCTCCGGGCTGCCCTCGCTTAGCTAGGAAAGACCATGATCCCCTTCATCGACCTCAAGGCGCAGCGCGCCCGCATCGCCGATCAAATCGACGCCGCCATCGCGCGCGTGCTCGCGCACGGCCAATTCATCTTTGGACCGGAAGTGAAGGCGCTCGAAGCCCAGCTCGCCGCCTTCGCGCAAGCCAAGCATTGCGTGGCCAACGCCAACGGCACCGACGCCTTGGCGCTGCCGCTATGGGCGTGGGGCGTGGGCGAAGGCGACGCCGTGTTCTGCCCATCCTTCACCTTCGCGGCCACCGCCGAGATCGCGCCGTGGGTGGGGGCGACGCCCGTGTTCGTCGATGTGGCGGCGCAAACCTACAATTTGGATCCGGCGTCGCTCGCAGCCGCGATCGCCGGCGTCAGACGGGACGGCAAGTTGACGCCGAAAGCCGTGATCGCGGTCGACTTGTTCGGTCAGCCCGCCGATTATCCAGCGATCAGCGCGATTTGTAAGCGCGAGGGTTTGAAACTGATCGCCGATAGCGCCCAGGGCTATGGGGCGACGCTCAACGGCAAGCATCCAATGCATTGGGCCGATGCGCAGACGACGTCGTTCTTCCCAGCCAAACCCCTGGGCTGCTATGGCGATGGCGGCGCGACGCTCAGCAATGACGACGCCGACACCACGCTGATGCGCTCCATCGCCTTCCATGGCGCCAGCGGCGACGACAAATACAATTGCGCCCGCATCGGCATGAATTCGCGCCTCGACACCATCCAGGCCGCGATCCTGATCGAGAAGCTTGTGATCTTCGCCGACGAAATCCGCGTGCGCAACGAAGTCGCCGACCGCTACGCGCACATGCTGGAGGGCGTCGTCACGACCCCGCGCGTGATCGATGGCGCGGTGTCGACCTGGGCGCAATATGTGATCGAGGCCGACGATCGCGATGGTCTCGCCGCCCACCTTCGCGCCGCCGACATTCCCACCGCGCAATACTATCCCAAGCCCCTGCACAAGCAGACCGCCTATGAGAGTTTCCCCATTGGCGCGGGCGGCATGAAGGTGAGCGAGGCGGTCGCGCAGCGCGTGCTGGCGCTGCCGATGCACCCCTATCTCGACGGCCAAACCCAAACCAAGATCGCCGCCGCCATCCGCGATTTCGTCAAGGCGGGCGGCTAGTTTTGGCTTCCCCGGTTCGCTGCTTCGGCTCGCTGTTCCGGTTCACTTCTTAGGTTCTGTGTGGCCGCCGAAACTGTGGCGCATGGCCGAGAGCAGACGCTCGCCAAAAGTGTGCTCAAGGCGCGAGCGGTAGCGCGTGAACAGTGCGGCCGCGAGCACCGGCGCGGGGGCGGCTTCCTCCATCGCCGCGTCAAGCGTCCAGCGGCCTTCGCCGCTATCGGAGACATTGCCGCTGAAAGCGTTCAACTGGCCGTCCCTCGCCAGCGCTTGCGCGGAAAGATCTAAAAGCCACGACGATACGACGCTGCCGCGCCGCCAAACCTCGGCGATGTCGGCGAGGTTGAGATCGTAACGCTCGGCTTCCGGCAGCACCTCGGAATTCTTGCGCGCGAGAATGTCGAAACCTTCGGCGTAAGCCTGCATCAGGCCGTATTCGACGCCGTTGTGGATCATCTTCACGAAATGACCCGCGCCCGCCGGCCCGGCATGGATATAGCCCTGCTCCGGACGCGGATCGGCGCTCGCGGCGCGCTCGGTGCGGGCGATGCCGCCAATCCCGGGCGCCAGCGATTTCAGGATCGGGTCGATACGGGCGACGGCGTCCTTTTCACCTCCCACCATCATGCAAAAGCCGCGTTGCAAGCCGAACACGCCCCCCGACGTGCCGATATCGATGTAACGCACGCCCTTTTTCGCGAGCGCTTTGGCGCGGCGGACGTCGTCCTTGTAAAACGTGTTGCCGCCGTCAATGACGATGTCGCCGGGGCCAAGCGCATCGCCCGCCTCGCTGACGGCGCGATCGGTGATGTCGCCGGCCGGCAGCATGACCCAGATCACCCGTGGTGGCGCAAGCTTCGCCGCCATGTCGGCGATGCTGGAGGCGCCCGAAGCGCCATCCTTCACCACAGCGGCGACGGCCTCGGCGCTTACGTCATAGACAAGGCCGCGGTGTCCATCGCGCATCAGGCGCCGGGCGATCCCCGCGCCCATCCGGCCCAATCCGACAATCCCAATCTCCATCGCAGGCGCCTTTCGTTCGCGGACTTACTTAACAGCATCCGCCGTCAGGCCAATGCGTGACCAAACGGTTCCTCGCCCGCGCTTTGCGGGGAACCTTCTCGCATAAGCGCCGCGATTCCGGTTAGAAGCCAATGATTCATGGCTGGCGAAGACGTTTACGACATCGATTGCCTCATCATCGGCGCGGGCGTCGTGGGTTTGGCGTGCGCGGCGGAATTGGCGCGGCGCGGACGCGAGGTTCTGGTTGCTGAAGCGACCGGCGCCATCGGTTCGGGCGTCTCCTCGCGCAACAGCGAAGTCATCCATGCCGGGATCTATTATCCGACCGGGAGCCTGCGCCATCGCCTCTGCGTCGCCGGGCGACGCAAACTCTATAACTACGCCGCAAGCCACGGCGTTGCGCACCGGAAGTGCGGCAAACTGATCGTGGCGACCTCGCCTGAGGAGGAAACCCAGATCGCGGCTCTGCATGAGCGCGCCCTTGAGAATGGCGTCGAAGGCATGCTCGCCCTTACCGCCAAGGAGGCCAAGCAGCTGGAGCCGAACCTGCAATGCCTCGCCGCCTTGCTCTCGGAAGAGACCGGTATTGTCGACGCCCACGCCCTCATGCTGGCGCTGCAAGGTGATCTGGAAGCCAGCGGCGGCGCCGTTGCGTTCAACGCCCCCGTGCTCGGGGGAGAATCGAAGACGGGCGGCGGCTTTGAAATCCGCATTGGCGGGGAAGCGCCAGTCTTGGTGAAGTGCAATGTCGTGATCAATGCGGCGGGACTGAACGCCCAGAGCGTCGCCGCCTCGATTGCAGCATCGCAAGACCAAATGATCCCGCCGCTGGTGCTGGCGAAGGGCTCCTATTTTTCGGTGACCGGCCGCAGCGCCTTCAGCCGGCTGATCTATCCCGCCCCAGTCGAAGGCGGATTGGGCGTTCACCTGACGCTCGATCTCGCCGGGCGCATGCGCTTTGGACCCGACGTCGAGTGGCTCGCCACCGCCGATCCGGCGCAGGTGGACTACCGGGTCGATTCAGAGCGCGCGCAACGCTTCTATGCGATCATCCGGCGGTATTGGCCCAATTTGCCCGATAGGGCGCTGACGGCGGACTATTCCGGCTGCCGTCCGAAACTGTCCGGACCCGGCCAAGCCAGCGCCGATTTTCGCATTGACGGCCCAAGCGCGCATGCGATCTCCGGTTTGGTGAACCTCTTCGGCATCGAGAGCCCTGGCCTGACGTCGTCTCTCGCCATTGGCGAATATGCGGCCGAGTTGATCGACAGCGCCTGAAACGCATCGCCGTGCGGCCAACAATCTGAGATTGTTGGTAAAAACCGCGCCAACCAAAAGTGCGCGGCGGTCGCGACCGCGCCCGTCTGTTGTGGCAGGCTGACCTTCTCCGCCAGACACTCTAAGAAAATGACCGGGACGGCACATGGGCTGGGGACGCCGGGACGGAATGGCCAAGACCGGAAACGAGCAAATCGAGGGCAACGTCCTACGCCAGGCGCTGGCCGCGTGCCGGCGCCACATCGGCTATGTCATTTTGTTCAGCCTGGCGCTGAACGTTCTCTATCTGACGCCGTCGCTCTTCATGCTGCAGGTCTATGACCGGGTGCTCGCCTCGGGCGATGTGCTGACGCTCGTCTATCTTCTGATCGTGCTGGTGATCGCGCTGGGCACGCTCGCATTCCTTGACGGCACGCGCATTCGCCTCTTGGCCCAGATGGCCAAGCGCTTCGACCGATTGGTCGCGCCGCACGTCTTGCACGCGGCGCTGCGCAAGGAGGGCCGTGCGGCGGCCGGTCAAGTCCAGCTGATGCGCGAACTCGACACGCTTCGCGCCGCGGTCTCGGGACCCCCGGCGCTGGCGGCCATCGATGCGCCCTGGACGCCCGTCTACATAGCGGTCTGCTTTGTCATCCATCCCTGGCTTGGCGTCTTGACGCTCGGCGGCGGCGTCTTGCTGCTTTTCATCGCCTTCATCAATCAACGCGCCACGACGCGGGCGCTACGGGCCAATCTGCAAGCGAGCGGCGCCATGTACTCGGTGCAACAAGCCGACGCGGCGCAAATGGAGACCGCGCGCGCCATGGGCATGCGTTCGGCGCTGGTGGCGCGCCAGTTGCGCGCGCGCGAACAGATGTCGGCGGCGGTGCGCAAACAGGCGCGCAGCGGCGCTGTCTACTCATCCTCGACCAAATTCTTCCGTCTCTTGCTGCAATCGTCGGCGCTTGGGCTGGGCGTGCTTCTGGCGCTCGAACAACAGATTTCAGCCGGGGCGATCATCGCGGCGTCGATTCTGGCCACGCGCGCTTTCTCGCCGATCGAACTCATCGTCGGCGCCTGGTCGCAATTCGAGCAAGGCCGCCAGGCCTATGGCGTTTTAAAAGCGGTGCTGAAGACTGAGGACGGCGAGCGCGAACACACCAGCCTGCCCGTCCCGCAAGGCGCACTCAGCGTCGAAAGCGTCTCCATTCGCGCCCCCGGCGGCGACCGCGCGCTTCTCTTCAATGCGTCATTTCGCGTCGCCGCTGGTGAGATCGTCGGCATAGTCGGCCCCAGCGGCGCCGGCAAATCGACGCTGCTGCGGGCTCTGTGCGGCGCCATCGTTTGCGATTCTGGGGCGGTGCGGCTCGACGGCGCCAAGCTGACCGATTGGGATAGCGACAAGCTCGGCCGCTATATCGGCTATTTGCCCCAGGACATCGGCCTCCTGCCTGGGAGCGTCGCCGACAATATCGCCCGCTTCAGCCGCCAAGACGGCCATGACGACGACGCCGATATCGTCGCGGCCGCCCAAGCGGTGGGCGCACATGAGATGATCCTCACCCTGGCGAAAGGCTATGACACCGAGATCGGCGCCGGCGGGCGGGGCCTGTCGGTCGGCCAAGCCCAACGCGTGGCGCTGGCGCGCGCCTTCTACCGCAATCCGACATTCTTTGCGCTCGACGAGCCCAATGCGCACTTGGACATTGACGGCGAGCGGGCGCTGATCGCCGCACTCGACGTCGTGCGTAGCCGAGGCGCGACCGTTCTCCTCGTCGCCCATAGTGCGAGCCTGGTGGCGGTCGTCGACAAGCTCATGGTCGTGCGCGAGGGGCGGATCGAAGCCTTCGGCCCGCGCGAGCAGGTCGCCGCACGGCTTGGCGGCGGGCAGCCGCGGCCCGCGGTCGTGGCCTCGGGCGGCGAAACCGCGAGCCGGTCATGACCGCGCAAGACGTCTCCACGCCCCTGAGTGACGATTCCGGCGGCAGCGAAATTCGCGCCGGCATCATTGCGTTGCTTGTCTTCTTCGGCGGCTTTCTTGGTTGGGCGGCCATCGCCCCCCTCGACGCGGCGGTGGTCGCGCCCGGGGTGATCGTCGTCTCCGGCAATCGCCAAACCGTGCAGCATCCCGAAGGCGGGGTGATTTCCCGGCTCCTGGTCGAGGATGGCGATCACGTTCGGCGCGGCCAGGTGCTGATTGAGTTAGGCGCTCCTGAAATCGTCGCCCAGCAGCGGGCGCTGCTCTCGCAAGTCGTCGATCTGCAAATGCAGCGCGAGCGGCTCAGCGCCGAGGAAAACCATATCGCCCAATTGCAGCGTCCGGCGGAATGGGCCGCATTGGCGCCCGAGGAGCAAGAGATCGCCGAGGCGGCTTTCGCCCGCAATCAGAACGAAGTCGCAGAAGGACGCGCCAATATGTGGAGCGTCTACGATACCCGCATCGCCGGCTATCGCGGCGAGGTCGCCGCCATCGGACGCCAGGAAGCGCTGCTGCAGGACGAACTCAACGGCATGCGCCAACTCGCCGCCGAGCAGCTGGTGCCGCAAACCCGGGTGCGCGCGCTCGAGCAATCGCTGGCGGAATTGCAAGGCCGGCGCGCCGAACTGACCGCCTCGATCGCCGCCACCCAAGAGGATCGATTGCAGCAGATGCGCACCGTCGATGCGCGGTTGGCCGAACTCACCCCGCAGCTTGCGGGCGCGCGCGCGCGGATGGAGCGCACGCGGCTGCGCGCGCCGGTCGACGGCGTGGTTGTGGGGCTGCAGGTCCACACCGTCGGCGGCGTCATCGGCGCCGGTCAACACGTGATGGATATCGTGCCGCTGCACAGCGAACTGGTGGTCGAAGCGCAAGTGCGCCCCGAGGATGTCGATGGCTTGCGGGCGGGGCAAACCACCGAGGTTCGCATCACCGCTTTCCGCGGCCGTAATCTGCCGCTCGTGCACGGCGTATTGCAGACGGTCAGCGCCGACCGGCTCACCGACGAACACACAGGGCGCGGCTATTTCCTCGCCGTGGTGGTGGTGCCGCCGAGCGAACTGCAGAAGCTCGCGGATCCAAGATCGGGCGAACGCCATTTGCGCGCCGGCCTGCCGGCGCAAGTGGTGGTGCCGACACGCAAGCGCACGGCGCTGCAATTCCTGCTCGAACCGCTCAACCAGGCGCTCTGGCGCTCGATGCGGGAGCAGTGAGATGAGCCTCTGGCGGCTTACGCTCATCGTCGGTTCGAGCGTCGCGGCGGCGAGCGCGGCCCACGCCGACACGCTCATCGATGCAATGACGGCCGCCTATCACAACAATCCAACGCTCGATCAAGCGCGCTTGGCTGTGCGCTCGGCGCGCGAAGATCGCGTGCAGGCGCGCGCCGGCTACTTGCCGCAGGTTTCGCTCAACGGCAGCTACGGCTATCAGGATTTCACCACCCGCACGCCCTCGCCATTCTTCGGCACGATCACAACGCCGCAGACGCTGCATCCCGAAACCGAAACCGCCCAGGTGACGCAACCGATTTTCACCGGCGGCAGGCTCGCCGGTCAATCGCAGCTGGCGCACGCCGGCGTCGACAGCGCGGCCAACAATCTGCGCTCCACTGAACAGCAAGTGCTGCTCGCCGCCGCCGACGCTTATCTCAGCGTCCAGCGCGACGAACGCATCGTCGACCTCCGCCAGCAGGACACGGAGGCGCTGACGCGGCAGCTCGCGGGGACGCAGCGGCGCTTGGATGTCGGTGAAGTCAGCCGCACCGATGTCGCGCAGGTGCAAACGCGCCTCGCCGGCGCCAATTCCGACCTCGCCCAGGCGCGCGCCGAACTCGAGCGCTCGCGCGCGCAATTCGCGGCCGTGATCGGCTATCAGCCGAATAGTCTCGAGCCGCCGACGATCCCGGCTTTGCCGCAAACCCTGGAAGAGGCGGTTCATCGCGCCCAGACCGCCCATCCCGACTTGCTGCGCGCCCGCTCCGATGAGCGCGCCGCGCGGGCGCGCACGACGATCGAACGCTCGGGGCTCTATCCGCAGGTCTCGCTGTCGGGCCGCTACGATCATTTCAACCAGAGCAACCTCGCCGATCAGGAACGCGACGGGACGAGCGCCACGGTGACCCTATCAGTGCCGCTCTATGAGGGCGGCTATTATAGCTCGCGCGTGCGCCAGAGCCGGATCAATGAAGCGCGCGCTGACGCTCGTGTCGAAGAGGAGCGCCGCCAGGTCGTCGCCGCCGCGACCGGCGCCTGGAGCGATTACACCGCCTATCAGGGCGTGGTGGGCGCGGCCCGCGACCAGGTCGCGGCGGCGCGAGATGCGCTCGCCGGCGCCGAACGCGAGCGGGGCTTGGGTCTTCGCTCGACGCTCGACGTCCTCAACGCCGAACAGGAATTCCGCGACGCCGAGATCAATCTGGCGCGCGCCGAGGCGGCCTCGGCGCTTTCCGCTTACACGCTGCTGGCTGACACCGGTCTATTGTCGCTAGAGGCGGTGACGCCTCGCCAATAAAGCGCTCCGCTCAACCGGCGGCGCGGTCTTCGCGGTCGAGGCGGGCGTCCAGATGAGCGAAGACGCGCTGCAGCACCACGCCATCTTCGGCGGTGCGCGCGATCCGCTCCAATTCATCCACCTCGCGGGTGCTCAAGGCGGCATCGGCCGAGCGCGGCGCGACCTTGAACACGCCCGGCAAGGACACGGGCGCTGCCGCCTCGGCGCTGTCGAACAATTCTTCCTTGAGTTTTTCGCCTGGACGCAAGCCGGTGAATTCGACGCCGATTTTACGGCCGGACCGGGCGATCATCTCGCGCCCGAGGCCGAGAATCGAGACCGGTTCTCCCATTTCCATGAAATAGGCGCCCGAGCCGTCATCGCTGCGCGTGACGCTCAGAACCAGAGCCACCGCCTGTTCCACCGACATGAAGAAGCGCTCCATGTCCGGGTGGGTCACTTCGAGCGGCCCGCCAGCGGCGATTTGCGCTGAGAAGCGCGGCAGCACCGAACCTTGCGATCCGATGACATTGCCGAAACGCACCGACTTCGCCGTCATGGCGTCGCCATGCTCGCGTTCAAATCCGAGCAGATGCAATTCCGCGAGCCGCTTGGTGGCGCCCATGACGCAGACGGGTGAGGCCGCCTTGTCCGACGAAACCAGAGTGAAACTCTCGGCCCCGGCCTTATGCGCGGCGATGAGCGCGTTGCGCACGCCCACCAGATTGCTGAGCACGCAGGCGCCGGGATGGCGTTCGCCCAAATGCACGTGCTTCAACGCCGCGGCGTGAATGACGATGTCGGGACGCACGCGCGCAAACCAGCGCTCGAGCCGGACGCCATCGCGGATGTCGCAAAGCGCGTCGACGACATCCAAACGGCGGTCGATGCGGCCGACGCGCTCCAGGATATCAAGCAGGCCGTGATCGAATTGATCGAGCAAGACCAGGCGCCGGCACTGCAACCCCGCCAAATACTCGGCGATGGCTGAACCAATGCTGCCGGCCGCGCCGGTTATGACGATGCATTTGTCGCGATAGAAGCTTTCAAGATCACACTCCGTCGCCAGAACAGCGTGCGAACGCTTGAGCACATCCATCCGGCCCCTCCCCCGGTCGTCCCGCAACGACCCTTGTCGTCTAGCACTTACCGTCGCGACAGCGCCAGACCGGCCCGCTACAGCTTAGACGCGAGTGCCCATTAGGCCACACCTTTGCTCCGTCAGCGGTCAAACGCGCTGGCGCGCCGCTTCCGTCGCCGCCGCCTCGAAACTGAAACAATTATTTTTCAAGACCTTACATCGCCGCTTGCGATCCAGGGATAGAAGGCTTGCATGCGCGGCGACATTCATCTTGCGGTTCAGGCGCCGCTCATGAACGAGTGAAAATTACTTCAACCAATCCCTTCCAGGCGCTGCTTGACCCATTGGTCGACAACCGGAAGCGAATTATCCCCAGATCTGAATGAAGCCGGCAAGGTTGGGCAGCACATCGACAAGCCCGTGCAGGAGCACAACCAGCACAAGGCTCTTGGTGCGCATATAGACGACGCCGAAAAGCAGTCCGACCGGCGACAGCGTCGCAATCGTGTAGGCTGCGACCTCGATCGGATCGTGCGACCAGCCGTCGACGCCGGGGCCGCCGCGCAGATAGAGGCCCGGCGCATGCGCGAGGCCGAAAAGAAGCGCGGTTGCGGCGAGCCCGGCGGCGGGTGAGCGAAAGAGCGCCGCAAGCCTTGTCTGCAGAACCGCGCGATAGAGAAATTCTTCGTTCAACCCCGCTTCGAGCGCGATCCAGATGAAGCTCGCGGGCGCCGCCCAAGCAAGCAGCAATGGGGTCGGGTGCAGGTGCGCGATCTGGGCGAGGCTCGGACTGATGACGCAAAGCAAAGCGAGGAACGCTGCGCCCAAGACAATCAGCGTGCGCCAGAATTTGACCCGCTTGAGGCCCGCTTGAAAGAGCGGGCGAAGTTTTGCGCCGAGCAAGACCAAGAGCAGCGCCGGCGCCGCCACGTGCACGGCGAGCTTGAGAGCCATCACCAGCAATTCCTGTTCGCGGCCCGGCGCCAGCGCGTGGCGCGCCCAATTCATGCCGAAGACAAGAAACCCAACCGCGTAAAGCGCCAGATAGATCAAGAGGACGCCGCTCTCGAGCGCCGGACGCGCGACCGGGATGGGCGCCGCCTCGGCGCCGTGGGTGAGGAGCCAGCCAAGCCCGGTGAGCGCCACCCCGAAGATCGCAAACACGGTGACGGCGTCGGACCAGGGCGCGCCCGAGCGCGCCAGATAGGCGACCGAAAGCGCCCAAGCGAGGAGGTAGACCCCCGCAGCGATTGCGAGCCCCTTCCAATTGATAGTCTGCGCTGAACTCACGAACGAGCGTCTCCCCGAAACCGCAGAGATGCGTTTGCGGCTCGCCCTGGATGCCCCTCCCGACCGCCTCACGGCGCTGCGGGGCTGCTCTGAGGCATGGCTCTGAGGTGGTTGCGGCCCTCGGTTGCGCCTGGCTGTTGCCGGCCTCGCAGAGGGTTCTGGCGGCGCTTTCGCCCCGCGCTAGTGGCTTTGGCCGCGCCAGACCGCCTTGTAGGCCAGATAGAGCAGCCCCGAGAGCACCAGCAGGAAGATCACCACCTGCACGCCCATCGTCTTGCGCTCCTCCATGTGCGGATCGGCGGCCCATTGCAGGAAGGTCGCCACGTCGGTGGCCATCTGCTCGCGCGTGGCGTGGGTGCCGTCGGAATAAGTGACCAAGTCCGTCGCTCGCCGAGGGCGGCGGCATCGAGATCAGACGGCCGGCGAAATGGTTGTTCACATATTGCGTGCCGCGCATTTCTCCGCTGTAGCCGAGCAGGAGCGAGCGCACGTAAGGCGCGCCGCCCTCGCGCGCGAGCACGATGACGGAAAGATCCGGCGGCAGCGCGCCATTATTGGCCGCGCGCGCGGCGTATTCGTTGGCGAACGGTTTGCGGAAGTGATCCGACGCACGCGCCGGGCGCTGGGTGGTCTCGCCGGTCGCTTGATCGATGTCCGGCACTTGGAAGCCCGCAGCGATCGCGCGGACGTACGGATTGTTCGACGACGTCGACATATTCGCCGTGCTCACCGGCCGGCAGGCCGACGCGGTTTTCCATCTCACCGGTCTGATGGTTGCGCACGCGGTATTCGGCGAACGGGCCGCCCGGCTCGCCCAAATTGCGATACGAGAGATGCTCCATCGAATGGCAGGTGGAGCAGACCTGCGCAATAGACTTGGAAACCGCGCTGCACGGCGCCCATGTCGTAGGCGCCCAACGGGCCGTCGAAGCTGAAATGGTGCGCCTCCGGCGGCTCCGCTTCGTTGGCGGCGAACGCCGCGGAAGCGACGAGCGCCGCTGAGGCGACAGCAGCGATTGCGATCGCACGCAACATCACGACGCCCCCTGCGTTTGGCCGAGCACAGGCTTGGCGATGGTGTCCGGCACGCGGTTCGGCGTTTCACGCAAACCCAAGATCGGCAGGATCACGATGAAGAAGAGGAAATAGTAGAGCGTCAGCAGCTGCGCGAGGCGCGTGACCGTGAACAGGAACGGCGTCTGCCGCTCGATGGCGACGAACGGCGCGGCGCGCGCCGATGCGGGCCTTCGCCGCCGTGATCGCCGCTTCGAGATCGTCCGACGTGCCGGCGTTGAGCGCGCGCGTTTGCGGCGTGCCGCCGGCGACGCCCATGGCCGTAGCGTGGCGTGCCGCTTTCGCGCATGACCGACGTCATCGTCGCGCCGTCGCGCATGCATTTGCGTTTCGGCCGCGTCCGCGGCCGCTTGGAACAAGCGCGGGCGAGGCGACCTGGACTTGCTGTGGTCATCGGTCTGGCCGCCGGCCACCCAGTTCAGCGTCGCGTGGAATTGACCGCCCTTGGACGATGACGGTGCCCGGATTTTGGCCGCCGCACCAACCGAGCGCTATCCCCGACCAGCACGAAGATGAAGAAGAATTGCTGCGCCGCCGGGCGATAGCGCATCGAGCGCACGCGCGAGGTGTCGAGCCACGGCAGGACGAACAGCACGCCGATCGACGGCGAACATCGCGAACACGCCGGCGGTCTTGGAATCGATCGGGCCGATGTTGAAATCGAAGGCGCGCAGGATCGCGTAGAACGGCAACAGGTACCATTCCGGCACGATTTCCGCCGGCGTCTGCACCGGGTTGGCCGGGATGAAATTGTCCGAGTGCCCCAACGCTTGCGGCATGAAGAACACGAAGACCGCGAACAGCACCATGAACAGCGACGTCGCGAACAGAGTCCTTGATCGTCGCGTACGGCGTGAACGGGACGGTGTCGTCCTTGCTCTTCGGCTCGACGCCGGTCGGGTTGTTCTGCCCGGTTTCGTGCAGCGCCCAGACGTGCAGCACGACGACGCCGGCGATCACGAACGGCAACAGATAGTGCAGCGAGAAGAAGCGGTTGAGCGTCGGCTGGTCGATGGCGCCGCCGCCGCGGATCCAGACTTGGATGCTTTCGCCAATGAACGGGATCGCGCCCAGAATGTTGGTGATGACCGTCGCGCCCCAGAACGACATCTGGCCCCATGGCAGCGTGTAGCCGAGGAAGGCGGTCGCGACCATCAGCACATAGATCAGGCAACCCAGAATCCAGAGCACTTCGCGCGGCGCCTTGTAGGAGCCGTAATAGAGCCCGCGGAACATGTGGATGTAGACGGCCAGGAAGAACATCGACGCGCCGACCGCGTGCATGCTCTGAAGCAGCCAGCCATACGGCACGTCGCGCTCGAATGCGCTGGACGCTGGCGAACGCTTCTTGGATGTTCGGCTGATAGTGCATCGCCAGCACGATGCCGGTGACGATCTGCACACCAGGCACAGCGAGAGCATGGCGCCGAACGTCCACCAATAATTGATATTCCGCGGCGTCGGGAAGGCGACGAAGCTGTCATGCGCTGAGCCGCATGATCGGCAGGCGCCGGTCCAGCCAGCGCGTGAAGCCCGATTTCGGCTCGTAGGTCGAAGGTCCGCTCACTTATTTTCGCTCCCCAGAGCTCAGCCGATGCGGATGGAAGTGTCGGTCAGGTAGACGTACGGCGCGACGTACAGATTCTTCGGCGCCGGTCCCTGACGGATGCGGCCCGAGGTGTCGTAGTCCGAGCCGTGGCAGGGGCAAAACCAGCCGCCGTAATGGCCGCGGAAGCCTGGATTGTCCGGCGGCAATGGAATGCAGCCCAGATGGGTGCAACTGGCCTGCAAGATCAGCCATTCCGGCTTTGCCCGGCCGTGCCGTTCGATTGCTTGGTGCGGTCTTCGTCGTTCTGCGGGTCCTTCAGCTGCGCGAAGTCGTCGCGCAGGGCCTGGGATTTCTCGCCGGCGTGCGGTGGCGCACAAACACCGGCTTGCCCTGCCACATCACCTTGATCTGCTGGCCGACCGACGACCTGCGCCAAGATCGACTTCCGTGGTCGACATCGCGCGGGTGTCGGCGGCGGGATTCATCTGATCGACGAACGGCCAGATTGTCGCGGCCGCGCCCACCGCGGCGACCGCGCCGGCGGCGATGAAAATAAAGTCGCGGCGCGTGGTTTCGTGGGTCGCGCTAGGGGTCCCGTGCGCGCTCTCCGCGCTTGCTTCAGCCACCGCTCTTCTCTCCGCTTCCGTTCAGAGGTGAAGCTAGGCTAGTCCAGGGTGCTTGCAGCGCGCGGCGCGTCGCCGCATGCAGCATCTAGTCCCCGATTTCGCCCCGATTCTCCGACTGCGGAGGCCATAACGTGCGGCTCGCCCTCTATCAACCGGACATCCCGCAAAATCTCGGCGCGGCCATTCGCCTCTGCGCGTGCTTGGGCGTTTGGCTCGACGTGATCGAGCCGTGCGGGTTTCCGCTGACCGACGCGTCGATGAAACGCGCCGCGCTCGATTACGGGGATAAAGCGCGCATCGCCCGTCATGCCAGCTTCGAAACGTTCGCAAGGGCGCCCGAGCGTCGGGACGCCCGGCTGGTGCTGGTCGAGACCGACGGCGCCGAGCCGCTTCCAGAACTTCGACTTTTCCACAGGCGACACGCTCCTGTTCGGGCGCGAGAGCGCAGGCTCGCCGGGCGAACTCTATCGCGCCGCGGACGCCAGCGTGCGGGTTCCCATGGCTCGCGGCCTGCGCTCACTCAATGTGGTGACGGCGGCGGCGATGATATTGACCGAGGCGATGCGCCAGACCGGCGCTTGGGAGAAACTGGATTGAGCGAGGCCGAAACCCGCAAGGCGCGAGCCCAGTCCTGGTTCGAAAGCCTGCGTGACCAGATCTGCGCGGTCTTCGAGGCGCTGGAGGATGAAGCTCCAAGCGCCCTCTATCCCGGCGCGCCGGGCCGCTTCGTGCGCACGCCCTGGAAGCGCGGCGATGGCGGCGGCGATGAAGGCGGCGGCGTCGCCTCGATGATGCGCGGGCGCTTTTTCGAAAAGGTCGGCGTGCACGTCTCGACCGTGCATGGCGCAGTTCAGCGCCGAGTTCGCGGCGCAAATTCCAGGCGCCGCCGCGGATCGACGCTTTTGGGCCTCGGGCATTTCCCTCATCGCCCACATGGCTAACCCGCACTGCCCATCCGCGCACATGAACACGCGTCACCTGGTCACGACGGAATGGTGGTTTGGCGGCGGCGGCGATCTCAATCCGACGCAGAAATATCAGCGCGACGAAAATTCAGCCGACGCGCTCGCCTTCCAGACCCCCTATCGCGCCGCTTGCGACAAACATGGCCCCGATCTCTATGCGCACTACAAAAAATGGGCGGATGAATATTTTTGGCTGCCGCATCGCGGTGAACCGCGCGGCGTCGGCGGCATCTTCTACGATCGCTGCAATAACGGCGATTGGGAGCAGCGATTTCGCTTTCACCCAGGACGTCGGGCGCGCTTTTCTCGACGCCTATCCGCCGCTTTTGCGCAAACACATGGCCGAGCCCTGGAGCGCCGCCGATCGCGAAGAACAGCTCATCCAGCGCGGCCGCTATGTCGAGTTCAACCTGCTCTACGATCGCGGCACGACGTTCGGCCTGAAGACTGGCGGCAATGTCGAGAGCATCCTCTCGTCGATGCCGCCGGTGGCGAAATGGCCTTGATCGCCGTTTGGTCTCCCGTCCAGTCAGAGCCGGTCAAGCCATTCCCTCAGGCCATTCCCCCAAGCCATTCGCTCAAGCCATACCTTGCGCCACCGCCTTCAGCCGCTCGATGATCGAGAGCTTGTCGTCGGGAAAGTCGGCGTCGATCCACCAGGCTTCGACTTCGCGCATCACTTGCCCGACCTTCGGGCCCGCCGCCACGCCCGCGGCCATCACCTCATCGCCGCTCAACGGCAGTTTCGGCGGCGTCCACATCTGCGCGTGCGCGACCAGCGCGCGCCATTGCTGCGCCTTCTCGCCGGCCGCCGCCGCCCAAGCGAGCATGACCCGATCGCGGAAGGCGGCGTTGCCGATCGCGTAGATCGCGCGCCGCATTTCGCGCAGCGACATGTAGGAGGTGATCTTCACCTCCTCGCCCAGCGCCGGCGACCAGCCGGTCGCGCTCTTGCGTTCGACAGTTTGAGCCGCCGCGACAGCGTCTTTGCGGCTTCCTGATCCGGCAGCGAGCGCCGCCACGCGCGTCAGCGCATCGACGCCCAGCATGAGGTCGATTTCCAGCGACATCAGCGCCTGCAGCCGCGTTCGATTCGCTCATCTCCGGCAGCGCCCGGGCGCGCACTTCGATCGCTTCCATGCCCTCCCAGCGCCGCGCGCGGATCATGGGCGGCCAGCAGCTTCTTCACTTCCTTCCAGACCCGCTCCGCCGAAAGCGCATCCAGCCCCTTCACTTCATCGGCGCACGCCGCCAGGCCGACGCGGATCGACCGGCCCCTTCGCGTACCAGGCGTTGAAGCGGAAGAACCGCAGGATGCGGAGATAGTCTTCGCGCAAGCGCGCGTGCGCATCGCCAATGAAAATGACGCGGCCGGCGCGGGCGTCGTCGACGCCGCCGCCGGTGGGATCGTGGATTTGGCCGCTTGCGTCCGCATAGAGCGCATTGATCCGGAAATCGCGGCGCTGCGGCGTCTTCAGCCCAGTCTTGCGTGAACGCGACGGTCGCGCGCCGGCCGTCGGTGGAGACATCGCGGCGAAGCGTGGTGACTTCAAACGGCTGGCCCTTGACGACGACGGTGACGGTGCCGTGCTCGATGCCGGTCGGATGCGCGGCGAAGCCGGCTTTGGCCGCGACAGCGATCACCCCATCCGGCGTCAGCTGCGTGGCGATATCGATATCGTCGACTTCGCGTCCCAGCAGCGCGTTGCGCACGCAGCCGCCGACGAACCGCGAGCCGCCCGCGCGCGCCGCTTCAAGCGCATCGACGAGCGCGCGCGTCTCCGGCGCTTTGAGCCATGCGGCATGGGCGATCGATACGGTCACAAATACAGTCTTTCGTAGAGCGCCCGGATCATGCCCGCGGTCGCGCCCCAGATGAAGTGGCCCTCATAAGGCATGACGTAATAGTAGCGACGCCGGCCGCGATATTCGGCTTCGCGCTTTTCATGATTGGCGGGATCCATCAAGAAATCGAGCGGCGCTTCGAACACGCGCGGCGACTTCGCGCGGATCGAGAATGAGGTCAAATCCGGGGTCGACCAGGGCGACGATCGGCGTGACGCGATAGCCGGTGATCGTATCGTAGCGGTCCCAGGCGCCGATCGGTGAGATGAAGCGCCGCGCCAGACCGATTTCTTCGAATGTCTCACGCAAGGCGGTCTCTGTGGCTGAGGCGTCGTTCTCCTGCACCCGCCCGCCCGGAAAAGAGATCTGACCCGGATGCGCCGGCGTCTCCTTGGCGCGCTCGGTGAAGAGCATGGTCCAACCGGAGGCGTGCTTGACGATCGGCGCGAGGATCGCGGCGGGGCGGGTTTCGGGATGATTGTCCCAATCCGGATTGAGATCGTTGTCGCTGCGCGTACGCGCGCTCGCGGCCGCCGCCGCATCGAGGGGATCAAGGCGCGTGCGCAGGCGATGTTCGAAATCCTCGGTCAACTCGCCTCACCCAACTTAAACCACACGCCGCCGCTCCAGACGCCGAGCGCGGCGCCGCGGCGTTCGCTCCAGTCGATCATCTCATAGAAAGGCGCGCGCAGGATGCGCGCTTCCAGTCGACCGCGCACCAGCACGTAGGGTCGCGGCTCGTCATTCGCATAGGTCACGCGTATGGGGTTTTGAGCTCCGGCGACCGCCACGTCGCCGACATTGGTTGTGTACACCAAGCTCTGCTCGCGCCCCTCGCCGCAGCGATCGACGCGCACCGCCAGGAACGGCGCATCCGCGACACGGATCCGGATCTTCTCGACCGGCGTTACCAGATACGTCTCCCCGTCCGCGTCCTTGCGGAGGATCGAGGCGAAGAGGCGGACCAGGCTCTCGCGCGTCATGCGAGTTCCCTCATGCAGCCACGTTCCGTCGCGGAGAATTTCGAGGCCGGCGTCGCCACAATGGGTTGGATTCCAAAGCTCGACTGGGGGAAGGCGCTTTTCGGACGCGCCCCCGTCCGTCGCGCTGGCCTTGAGGGCGGCGATCAATTGCTCCAGGGACGAGTTCGCAAAGGACATGGCGTTTCGCATGATCCCGAAGGTGAAATTGGTCGGACCGCGGACCGGAACGGCCTTAAATACGCCCCCATACAAGCGAGGTTCGCGCGCATGAGCAATGTGACTGAGCGGGACGCCCAGGCGGTCGTCGGCGAAGCCGAGCGGGCGGGCGACACGCTGGCGCGCGTGCGCGAGGAGATCGGCAAGTCGGTATTCGGCCAGGAGCGCGTCATCGAGATGACGCTGGCGGCGGTTTTGGCGGGCGGCCACGTTTTGCTGGTCGGCGCGCCGGGCCTGGCCAAGACACGGCTGGTGGAGGCGATGGCGCGGGTGCTGGGGCTCGACTGGGCCCGCGTGCAGTTCACGCCGGATCTGATGCCAGCCGACATTCTAGGCTCGGAAGTTCTCGACCAGGACGGCGGCGGGCGGCGCCAATTCCGCTTCGTCAAGGGCCCGATCTTCACGCAGCTCTTGATGGCCGACGAAATCAATCGCGCCTCGCCACGCACGCAATCGGCGCTGTTGCAGGCGATGCAAGAATATCATGTGACGGTGGCGGGCCAGGCCTATGACGTGCCCAAGCCCTTCCATGTGCTGGCGACGCAGAACCCGATCGAACACGAAGGCGCCTACCCGCTGCCGGAGGCGCAGCTCGACCGCTTCCTGCTGCAAGTCGACGTGCCCTATCCCGACGCCGAGATCGAACGGCGCATCCTGATCGAGACGACCGGCTTGGCCGACGTGACCCCGCAAGCCGTTCTTGACGCTCACGGGCTGATGCGGCTGCAGCAGCTCATCCGCCGCATGCCGGTCGGCGAGAAGGTGCTCGCGGCCATTCTCGAACTGGTGCGCTCGGCGCGCCCAGGCTCGACCCACGACCAACGCGTCAACCAGCACGTCGCCTGGGGACCCGGTCCACGCGCGGGACAAGCCCTGATGCTGGCGGTGCGCGCGCGCGCCCTGTTGCGCGGACGCTTGGCGCCGGCGATCGATGACGTCGTGGCGCTGGCGCGCCCGGCGCTGGTGCATCGCATGCAGCTTTCCTTCGGCGCGCGCGCCGAGGGCCTCGACATCGACACGCTTGTCGATGAATTGGCGGAGCGCGCCGCCTGAGCACGCAAACCGACGCCGCGCGCCTCGACGCGCTTGCGCTGGCGGGAGATTTGCCGGGCGTTCTGCTCGACGCACGCAGATTGGCCGCGGCCGCGCCGGGTTTTCACGGCCGCCGGCGCGCTGGACAGGGCGAAGCGTTCTGGCAATACCGCGATCACCGCCCCGAAGACGGCGCGCGCTTGGTCGATTGGCGCCGCTCGGCGCGCGGCGACAGATATTACGTGCGCGAGCGCGAACGCGAGGCGGCCCAGACCGCCTGGTTCTGGATCGATCCCTCGCCCGGTTTCGACTGGAGCTCCGATCCCAGGCGCACCACGAAGTTGCGCCGTGGGCGCACCTTGGCGCTGGCGCTGGCCATTCTGCTCACCCGCGGCGGCGAGCGCGTCGGCGCCTTGGGTTCGCCGCCGCGCTCGGGCGCGCGCGGCCCCGATCGTCTGGCGCTCGATTTGCTGGCGCCGATGGCGCACACGCAGCCGCCTTCGAAAAGCAGCGTCATCTTCCTTTCCGATTTCTACGCTCCGATCGAAACCTGGGCCGCGCGGGTGAGCGCGGCCGCCAGCGCCGGCGCCACCGGCGCCCTGGTGATGATCGCCGATCCGGCCGAGGAGGATTTTCCATTCGAGGGCCGTACGCTCTTCAAGGAGCCGGGCTCGCAGCGCGAAGCCTTGATCGGCCGCGCCGAAAATGCGCGCGCCGATTATGAGGAGCGCCTGGAAACCCACCGCCGAGACCTGCACGAACTGGGCGCGCGCTTTGGCTTCCCGTCGCTCTTGCATCGCACCGATCACGCGGCCGCGCCGACCTTGTCGATGCTGATCGCGCTTGTATCCGAGCGGTTCGCGTGAGCATCGGGCCAATCCTGTTCGGCGCGCCCTGGGCGCTTGCGGCTTTGGCTGCGCTGCCGCTGCTTTGGTGGCTGATGCGCGCGACCCCGCCGCCGCCGCAGCGCGCGCAATTTCCCCCGACCCGGTTGCTGATGGGTCTGCACACCGATGAGCAGAACCGGGAGCGCGCGCCCTGGTGGCTGGTGCTGTTCCGCGCGCTCGTCGCCGCCTTGATGATCGTCGCCTTCGCGCGCCCGAGCCTGGCGCCCACCGCCGCCGCCCAGGCGCAGGGTGGGCGCACGCTCATCGTCATCGATGACGGTTGGACCTCGGCGCCGAACTGGAGCGAAGTGCGCACCGCCGCGACCGCCACCATCGCCCAAGCCGAACGTTCGGGCGCGCCGATCTTCATCTTGACCACGGCGCCGACGATTCCAGCGCGCGACCCCGGCGAAGCGTTGACCGCGGGCGACGCCAAAGCGCGGATCGCCCGGCTTGAGCCCAAGCCATGGCGAGGCGATCGCGCCGACGCGGCGCGGCGCCTGGCGCAAACCCAGATGCGCTTCGATCACATCGTCTGGATCTCCGACGGGCTTGACGATCCCGGCGTGCGCGCGCTGGCGCAAGCGCTGAGCCAGCGCGGACCGGTTGTTGTTCGCGTCCCGGCTCACACGGCGCGGGCGATCGTTTCCGGCGGCGTCACGCCGCAAGGCGTCGAAGCGCGCGTGCGCCGCGCCGCCAACGGCGAGCCGTTCGCGGCAATCGCCGCTGAAACCGCCGATGGGCGCGCCCTGGGCGCCGCCGAAGTGCGCTTCGGCCCCGCCGATCTCACCCAAGGCGCGCGCATCCCGCTGCCCCCGGAGATCGCCGCGCGCGCGGCGCGGGTGCGGATTGTCGGCGAACCGAGCGCCGGCGCCGTGCATCTTCTGCCGGCCGGGTCGGGGCGTCCGTTTGTCGGCCTGATCGATCCGGGCGGCGCCGGCCAGCCGCTGGTCTCCGAACTCTATTACGCCGAGCGCGCCTTGCAGCCTTATGCAAGCTTGCAGCGCGGCGGCGTCGGCGAATTGATCGATGCGCGCGCGCAAGCGCTGATCCTGCCGGACGCCAGCCGGGTTTCGCCGCTCGATCGCTCGGCGCTCGAGCGCTGGATCGATGCCGGAGGCTTGCTCATCCGCTTCGCCGGGCCGCGGCTTGCAAACGACGCCGACGATCTCTTGCCGGTGCGCTTGCGGCCGGGCTCGCGCGCGCTCGGCAGCGCGCTCGCGTGGGAGACGCCGCTGGCGGTGGCGCCATTCGCGGCCGATTCCCCCTTCGCCGGCGTCACCCCGCCAAACGATGTGCGCATTCGCCAGCAAGTTTTGGCCGAGCCCGCCTCCATCGAGCAGGCGCATGTGTGGGCGACGCTGAGCGATCATTCGCCGCTGGTCACCGCGCGGCAACGCGGGCACGGCCTCATCGTCCTCTTCCATGTGAGCGCCGGACCCGATTGGTCCGACTTGCCGCTCTCGGGCCTATTCGTCGAAATGTTGCGCCGGACGCTAGCTTTCACCGCCCGCGACGCAGGCGCCGGCGAACGCGCCATCACGCGGCGGGCCTTATGTCGCCCAGCGCGTCCTCGACGGCTTCGGCGCGCTCAGCCCCCCGCCGCCCGATATTCAGGCCATCGCGCCGGAGCGTTTCGCGCTGGCGCAGCCTTCGCCGGCGACGCCCCCGGGACTCTATGAACGCGCCGGCGTGTCGGCCGCGATCGACGCGGCGCGTAATGACGAAACGCTGGCGCCGCTGCCGCAATTGCCCGGCGTCGCGCGCCAAGGACTGGACGCCCACATCGAGCGGCCGCTGGCCGGCTGGTTCTTCGCGGCCGCCGCCTTGATGTTGGCGTTTGATCTTTTCATCGGGCTTTTCCTGCTCGGCCGTTTGCCGCGCTTAACGCGCGCAAGCGCGGCGCGGCGCCGCGGCCTTGCTGCTGGGGGCTGTTTTCGTTTCCCCCGCCGCACACGCTCAGGCCCGCGACGATCCGACTTTGGTCGTGCGCCTGGCCTATGTCCGCACCGGCGATGGACGTGTCGATCGCTTGGCCGCCGCTGGTCTCGAAGCGCTGACCCAGACCTTGGTCAACCGCACAGCAGTGGAGCCCGGCCCCCCGATTGGCGTCGATCTCGCGCACGATAATCTGGCGGCCTATCCATTCCTCTATTGGGCCGCGCCGTCTTCGCCGGCGCGTCTCTCGGATGCGAGCCTGGCCAATCTCGATCACTACCTGGCGATCGGCGGCCTCTTGCTCGTCGACACCCGCGATGGAGGCCGGCCAGCCAATACCGGCTCACGACCCGCGCAGCTCATGCTCTCGGGCGTTGACGTGCCGCCGCTCGAGCTTGTCAACAGCGACCACGTCGTTGCGCGCTCGTTTTACCTGATGCGCAGTTTTCCCGGCCGTTATGCTGTCGCCGCGGCTCTGGGCGGAGACCGCCTCGGCCGCCTCGGCGCGCGACGGCGTCGCTTCCCTCTTCGTCGGCGATGGCGATTGGGCGAGCGCGTGGGCGGGCGAGGGCGGCATCGACGCGCGGCAGCGCGAGATGGCGCTCCGCTTCGGCGTCAACATGGTGATGGTGGCGCTGACCGGCAATTACAAATCCGATCAAGTGCACGTGCAAACGCTGCTTGAGCGGCTGGGCGAACAAGCGCGATGATTGGCGCGGCGCGTCTCGGTTTCGATCCGGCGCTGCCCTTCAGCGCCATCGCAGCGCTCGGCGTCATCGCGCTGATCGCGCTTGGGGTCTATGTCTGGCGCGGCGGCGGCGCGCCGATCCTGCGCGCACTCGCCATCGCCTTCGTGATGCTGGGCCTTATGCAGCCGCAATGGGTGCGCGAGCAGCGCCAGCCGGCAAACGATGTGGCGCTCCTGGTGGTGGATCAAAGCGAAGCTCTCAACCTCGCCGGCCGCCTCGATGCGGCGCGGCGGGAAGGCGATGCGATCGCCCAACGTCTGGCGCGCGAGCAGGGGCTGGACGTGCGCACACGCGAAACCCGCGGCGGTCCCGATGGCACCATGGTGACATCGGTGATCGAGGATGCGCTCGCCGATGTCGCGCCCGACCGCATCGCCGGCGTGATCGTGGTGACCGATGGGCAAGCGGCCGATCCGCCGCGCGAGCCGTCGCGACTGTCGCGGCTGGGCCCGGCTCACATTCTTATTGTCGGCGATCCCAACCGCGGCGATCGGCGGCTGGTTCTCGATGCGGCCCCGACATTCGGCATTGTCGGCGAACCCATGACCATCACCGGACGCGTCATCGACGCCGGCGAGGCGCCGGTGCGCGTGCGCGTTTCGATCGATGGCGCACCCGCCAGCGAAACCGTGGCGATGACCAATCACGCGTTCACGATGCAAGTGCAGTTGCCCAAGCGCGGGCGCAACATGGTGATCGTCGAGGCCGATGCCGGGCCCGCACGAAATCACTCTCGCCAACAATCGCGCCGCCTTCGCCGCCAACGGCATTCGCGACCGGCTGCGCGTGCTCCTCATCACCGGCGAACCGCATCCGGGCGCACGCGTGTGGCGCAACCTGCTGAAGTCCGATCCCGCCGTCGACCTGGTGCACTTCACGATTTTGCGTCCGCCGGAAAAGCAGGACTTCATGACGCCGCTGAACGAGCTGGCGCTCATCCCCTTCCCGACCGAGGAATTGTTCAACCGCCGCCTCGGCGAATTCGATCTCATCATTTTCGATCGCTCGCGCTGGCGGGGAATTCTGCAGCCCTATTATTTTTCCAATATCGCCCAGCGCATCGAAGAAGGCGGCGCGCTCTTGATCACCGCGGGAGAATCCGAAGCCGGCGACAACGGCGTTTACCGCACCACGCTTGCGAGCTTATTGCCATCGCAGCCGCTGGGCGATGTGATCACCCGGCCTTACCGGCCGCAACCGACAGCCTTGGGCTTGCGCCACCCGGTGGTGCGCGGATTGCCGAACCCCGAGCGCTGGGGCCGCTGGACACGGCAAGTCGATGCGCGCGCGACGAGCGGACAGACAATATTGTCCGGCGTCGACGGCCGCCCTTTGCTGGTGCTCGATCGCGCCGGACGCGGGCGGGTGGCGCAATTATGGTCGGACCAGGCTTGGCTCTGGGCGCGCGGTTACGATGGCGGCGGCCCGCATGGCGAATTGCTGCGCCGTTTGGTGCATTGGCTGATGCAGGAGCCGGAGCTTGAAGAGGAGCGTTTGACGCTCGACCCCAACGCGCAGGGCCTGGCGATCGAGCGCGCGACGCTCGCCGACGCCGCCGATCCCGTGCAGATCATCTCTCCCTCGGGGCGGGCGAGCACGATCGCGCTGCATGCAACCGCGCCAGGCGTGTTCGTCGGACAGGCGCCCGCCATCGAGCAAGGTCTCTACGAAGCGCACGAAGGCGCGCTGCGCGCGTTTGCGGCGGTGGGCCCGCTCAATCCGCGAGAGGCCAACGCCATCGCCGCCGATCCGACAATCCTGCGCCCCTATGCGCAAGCGACCGGCGGCAGCGTCGTGCTCACCGGCGAAGACGGTTCGCGCGCGCCTGAGATCCGCCGAGTCGATCGCGGCGCGAGCGCGCACGGCGATGGCTGGATCGGCATCGAGCGCAACGGCGCCTATGTCGTGCGCGCCGCGGTGGCGAGCCCGCTTGGACCGGGCTGGGCGTGGGCGTTTTTCGGCATTGCGTTGATGATGCTCGGCTGGCGGCGCGAGACGCGCTAAGGCGCCTTGCGCTTCGGCAACAGGAAACGGATGCAGACCGCCGCGATTCCCAAAACCAGAAAGCACAAGACGCTGCCTTCGGGCCCGGTCGCCCCGCCGCTCAACCATTCCGGCCCATGCGGATGGGTGATCGCCAGATTGCCGCTTGAAGCGATGCCGCTATTGGCGGTTCCGAACAAATAGGTCTCGCCCCAATTCCAGCCCGCGTGCCAGCCCAGCGCCCACCAGAGCGAGCCGGTCTTCCAAATCGCGTAACAAAACACCAAGCCCGCGAGGACGACGGAGGCGAGCCCCAGCGCGCCCTCGCCCAGATTGGTGAAATGCGCCGCACCGAAGAGGATCGTGGTGATGATCGCCGCCCAGCGGAAGCCGAAGCTGCGCGCCAGCCGGGCGAGCAGATAGCCGCGAAACGCCATCTCTTCGAGCAGGGCCGCCATCACCAGAGCGATCGCCCACTCGCCGCCAGAGATCAAAGCCGCCTGTCCAAACACGGCGACGCCGTCAAAGCTCATCGCGCCGAATGCGACTTCGCCCGCGACCAGCAACGCAATCAGCAAGATCCCGATCGCCGCCCCTTGCGCTGCGCGCAGCACCGGCTTGGCGCCAGCCAGATAATATTGGTCGAGGGGCTTTCTTTCGATCACCGCCATGAACAGCGTCGCGACGATGACCGACGCCAGCACCAGCGACACGCTTTTGATGGCGCCGATCGCGGTTATGCTTTGCTCGGCCAGATCCTGCATGTGCACGCCGAACGCTTGCAGCACGACGACGCTTAGAATCTGAGCCGCGCCGCAGGCGAGCAGGAGCAGCAAAATGCTCCACGGCAGGCGCAAGCCTTGCGGGCCATTGAACAGCCAGACGACGCGATTGGTGAGGGACTTCTGTTCGATCATGGCGGTCCGATCTCGCCGTGCGCGCCGCTCATGCCGCCGCGGCGCAATTCGAGCCACAACAAACGCGCGGGATCGACAGGCCCAGGCAAGCTTAAGCGGCCCGGCGGCGCGATGCTAAAGCCGATCGGCTTGAAAAACCTTTCCGCGCCGACGAGCACGACGCCGTCGCCGCCCTTGGCGCGGCAGGCGGCGACGGCTTCGCGCGTGAGGGTGAGGCCCAAACCGGCGAGCTGCGCTCTTGGATCCACCGCAAGCGGGCCCAAAAAATAGAATGGCTGGCCTGCGCTCACGCTCCAAATGCGGCAGACGCCGACGACCTCCTTGGCGGCGTTGAGCGCAACGCGCGTGAGCGAGGGCTCGAGCCGTGCGCCGCGTTCACGCACGCGCTCTGAGGTTTTTGCAAAGCGACCGGGCCCGAAAGCGGCGTCGAGCACACGCTCGATCGCGTCGTGGTGTTCCGGCAGTTCAGCGGTCAATGTGGCCAAGTCGTCCTCGCAAGCCGCGCGCCGCTTAGGGCGGTTAAGGGTATGGCGTCAACCTGGACTGGCGACGCATTGCGAAACCGCAGCCCGCACGGCATGGTCCCGCCATTGCCCACTCTCCGCC
The DNA here is from genome assembly GCA_963847165.1 of uncultured Pseudomonadota bacterium. GTDB lineage: Bacteria > Pseudomonadota > Alphaproteobacteria > Caulobacterales > Aquidulcibacteraceae > Vitreimonas. The sequence continues at coordinate 100,189 of CAWJYY010000002.1, read as the reverse complement.
TTCCCTCCCTCGCCATCTTTAGACACGGCCTCTACACGCAGTTCATCTTGAGCCGCTGGTTTGCGACGCTTGCGGTTCAGATGCAGCTCACAGCGATGGGCTGGCAGGTCTATGACGCAGCGCGCGCCGAGGGCCAAACCATCCCGCAAGCCTCGTTCGTGCTCGGCATGGTGGGTCTGTCGCAATTCCTGCCGTTGCTAGTGCTTTCGCTGTTCGGCGGCCAAGCGGCCGATCGCTACAATCGCAAATACATTTTGTGCGCCTGCTTGACGGCGAAGGCGGTGATCGCCGCTGGACTGGCGATCGTCTCGTTCAGTCACGCCCCGCTCATCATTCCCACCGTGCTGACGGCGGCCGCGTTCTCCGGCGCCATCAACGCCTTCCTGCCGCCGGCCGCGTCGGCGTTCATGCCGATGCTGTTGCCGCGCCAGGAATTGCAGCAAGGCATCGCCTGGAACTCGCTCGCCTTTCAATCGGGCGCCATCGTCGGCCCGGCCATTGGCGGATTGCTTTATGGGCTCGGCGCCAGCGCCGCTTACGGGGGGACGTTCGTATTGCTGGCGGCGGGCGTATTGCTGATGCTGCGCATCGGCGCGCCAAAGCAAGCGCCGGTCACAGACACGCGCACAATCGGCTTGATCGTCGAAGGCCTGAAATATGTGTGGTCGAACCGAATTGTGCTGGGCGCGATTTCGCTCGATCTGATCGTCGTGCTGCTGGGCGGGGCGGTGGCGCTGTTGCCGGTGTTTGCGCGCGACATTCTGCATGTAGGCCCAAGCGAACTCGGCATTCTGCGCGCGGCGATGGGGGCCGGCGCGGCCATCGTTGCGCTCTGGATCGCGGCGGCGCCGCTTCGCGCCCATGTCGGACGCTGGATGTTCGGCTCAACCATCGCCTTTGGGCTGGCCACGATCGTGTTCGGGCTCTCCACCAATGTCTGGCTCACGGTCGCCGCGCTCGCGGTCGCCGGCGGCGTCGATATGATCTCCGTCTATGTGCGCCAAAGCTTGATCCAGCTCGCAACCCCCGACGAAATGCGCGGGCGCGTCTCGGCGGTGAGTTTTGTCTTCATCTCTGCGTCCAATGAGCTTGGCGATTTTGAATCAGGCGTGGTGGCGCGCATCATTGGGCCGGTGACCGCAGTCATTGTCGGCGGCGCGTTGGCGGTGAGCGCCTCAGCCGTGTGGATGCGCCTCTTCCCGCAACTGCGCAAAGCCGACGGCTTTGAGCCGGCGCTGGCCGCGCCTGGCCAAAAGCAGGTGGCGGCCGCAAGGGTTGAGACCTCCGCGGCGGGCGGCGCGCAATGATCGGCCCTGCCTTTAGCGGTTAACGGCCTCTTAAACGGCGCAAGCGAGCGTGGCCCCAAGAGGGACGGAGATCGCCCATGGCCGCGCGCGCGTTTCTGTTTGCATCCTTGGTTCTGTTGCTTTCGGCGCCGGCTTTCGCCGATTGCGCCGATGAATATTATGGCGGCGCCGCCCCGCGCCTGAGCCAAAACCAGGCGGCCTTAAGCTCGAACGTGCGCGAGCTCTGCTATGACGACTTCGCCGTCGGCCATTCCGCCCTCACCCACACGCCGCTTTGGTCGGCTGAGCATCTGACCGCAAACGAAATCGACGCGGCGGCGACCCTGCAGCGGCGCGATGCCTTTCACGCGGAAGCCTCGCTTCCCGACAACGAACGCGCCGAGCTCATCGATTATCGCCGCTCCGGCTACGATCGCGGCCACATGGCGCCGAGCGGCGATATGCCGACGCCGCATGCGCAAGCGCAAAGCTTCAGCCTGGCGAACATGGTCCCGCAAGCCGCATCGCTCAATCGCGGGCTGTGGGAGGAGATCGAAGTCGCGGTGCGCCATCTGGCCTGGACGGACAATGAGCTCTTCGTCGTCACCGGCCCGATCTTCGACGCCGATGGCGAGCGCCTCAACGGCCGCGTGCGGGCGCCGCGCGCGCTTTTCAAGGCGGTCTACGATCCGCGCCGTGGCCAAGCCGGCGCCTATGTGGCCGACAACGCGGCGGGCGCCGGTTATCGCGTCGTCTCCATCGCGCAACTGACCGCGATCATCGGCTTGGACGTGTTTCCCTCGCTCCCCGCCTCGATCAAGGCGCGCGCAGGCGAGCTCCCCGCCCCCGATGGGCGCGAGCGGCGATCCTCGCGGCAAATCGCAGCGCGCAATCGCGAGCCGACGGCGGGACGCATCCTCACCGCCGTCTCGCGCTTCAAATCCTATTTCAGCGACAGCACCACCTCGCCCGACACCGCATCGGTGACGCCCAGGCCATTGCCGAGGTCCTCGAGCGTGTCGCGGAAGGTGTCGAGGGTCGCAACCATCTCCGATCGAGCGTCGGCGAGGGCGGCCATGTCGGTCCACTGACCGATGATGCAATAGGTGCTGTCACCGGTCTTGATGACGTTGACATGTTCGAGACCGCGCCAGTTGCGGTCGATCTTCTTGTGAGCGTCCAGGAAGTCCTTGTCGCGTCCCGGTTTGACCCGAAAACGCACGGCGTTGAATGCAGTCATCGCCTTGTCTCCTAACCCGCCCATGATGCGCCTCTCACCTGCGCGCGGCAACGCCAATCGCCGCTCCGGCCAAGAGTTTCCCAAGAGTTTCCCAAGAGTTTCCCAAGAGTTTCCAAGTTTCACCGGCGCCTCTAAGCGAGTTCGTCTTGACCGTGCGCCATCAGAACAGCTTCATGAGCGACAATGAGCGAGGAGAAGTCATGGGCGTGCTGAATGGAAAAGTGGTCATCGTCACCGGCGCTGGAAACGGCATCGGCAAGGAATGCGCCCTGCTCGCCGGGCGCGAAGGCGCCTCGGTGCTGGTGAACGATCTGGGCGGGGGCTTGTCCGGCGGCGACGCCGGCTCGGCCGGGCCGGCCGAGGCCGTGGCCAAGCAAATCCGCGAAGCCGGCGGCAAGGCGGTGTCGAACAGCGAAAGCGTCGCCGATTACGACGCGGTGGCGGCGATGGTGGAGCAAGCCAAGAAGGAATTCGGGGGCCTGCACGGCGTCATCAATCCCGCCGGCATCCTCCGCGACGGCATGTTCCACAAAATGGCGCTTGGCGACTGGAAGGCCGTGATCGACGTCCACTTGCATGGCGCCTTCAATGTCTGCCGCGCCTCGATCGAGCACTTCCGCGAACAGCAGAACGGCTCTTACGTGCTGTTCACTTCGACCTCGGGGCTGATCGGCAATATCGGGCAGGCGAACTATGCGGCCGCGAAGCTGGGCGTCATGGGGCTTTCGCGCATCGTGGCGATGGAGGGTCAATCGAAGAACGTGCGCTCCAATATCATCGCGCCCTTCGCCTGGACGCGAATGATCGCCTCGATCCCGGTCAAGGATGAAGCCAGCGCCAAGCGCGTCGAGCGCTTCCAGCGCACCATGCGCGCCGACCAGGTGGCGCAGCTGGCGGTGGCGCTGTGCGCGGACGCGGCGAAGGACACAAGCGGCCAGATCTTCGCGGTGCGCGGCAACGAAGTCTTCTTGTTCAACCAGCCGCGGCCCGTGCGCGGCATGGCCAAGATCGAAGGCTGGACGCCGGAGAGCCTGATCGATCACGCTTTGCCGGCGATGCGGGCAAACTACACCGACCTCGGCGCTTCGACGAACGTGTTTCCGTGGGAGCCGGTGTGATTGGGGTGATCGCCGCGCCCTGAGGGCGCTGCGCATTGGACGCGGACGCTGGCCGCCGGCGCCGGCTGCTTGCGTAACGCCGGCGCCGATCGCTTCAACGCCGGCCGCTTCAACGCCGATCGCTTCAACGCCGATCGCTAGCGATTGGGCGTCGTTGTCGTCGCCGCCGCGCTGGTGGTCGGGATCTGCGCAAACAGGCAGCGATCGCCCGCGCCTTGCGCGCAATTGGCGATCGTCGAGGCCGCCGCGCCCGGCGCAAAGAAGATCAGCCAGTGCTGATGGGGATCTGGACGCACCGTGGTCAGTTGCGGACCGCACTGGATCGAAAACACCCATTCGCCGGCATGCCCGGCATAAGCCGAATCCGGCGCGACATTGGCGGGGACGATCCCCTTCGATTCGGTGCGGCGCACGTCCCGGCAGGCGGGCATGGCCTCGGCGTGCGTCATCAATTGCTGCCAAGCGGTCACCGGCTGCATTTCGGGCGCGGTGCGCTCCAGCTGCTCGAACAAGCCGGCGGGCGCGGCCGCGGTCGTCGTCTCCTGCTTTGCGCTTTCTCCCGCTTGGCCACAGGCGGCCAGCGTCAGGAGCGCCGTTAGAGCGATCATCCTCAATTTCATGGGTCGAGCCTCCCTCGCGGGCTTGTTCCACTCCTCGCGCGGCTTGGCGTCAAGCGCGGCGAAGCGCTTGACGCCGCGATGGCCGGCCTTTTCACCGCCGCTGTGCGGCGCCACATGAAGCTCCGCGGAAGAGGTGTGATCCCATGATCGAGAAGCGTCCGTTCGACAGCTTGGGCAAGTTCGACGCCGAGTGGCTCGCGGCCCGCTACCATTTTTCGTTTTCCGGCTACCACGATCCGACGCGCGTTCACTGGGGCGCGCTCAGGGTATGGAATGACGACACCATCCAGCCGAAGACCGGCTTTCCGCCGCATCCGCACTCGGACATGGAAATCATCACCTACGTCCGCACCGGCGCCATCACCCACCAGGATTCGATGGGCAATAAGGGCCGCACCGAAGCAGGCGATGTGCAGGTGATGAGCGCCGGCGCCGGCGTCACCCACGCCGAATACAATCTCGAAGACGAAGCGACGACGCTTTATCAGATCTGGATTCTGCCCAAGACCCGCGGCGGCAAGCCCTATTGGGGCGCGGCCAAATTTCCGAAAGCCGATCGGGCCGGCGCCTTAGTGACGCTGGCCTCGGGTTTCGAGCCCGATCAAGCGCAAGGCGCGCTGCCGATCCGCCAGGACGCTCGCATCCTGGCGGCGACGCTGAAGCGCGGCCAGAGCGTCGCCTACGCGCTCGCTGACGGACGCCACGCCTATCTCGCTGTGGCCAAGGGCGAAGCCAGCGTAAACGGCGTCGCGCTTGGGGCCCGCGACGGCGCCGCCATTCGCGATGAAACCGAGATCCGCGTCGCCGCCGGCGACGACGCCGAGATCGTGCTGGTCGACGCGCCCTAAGCGCGCTTAGGGCGCGTCATCTTCGCCGTTTATGAACGGGTGCGAATAAAACAATAACGCTGCGCCGGAGCCTGCTTCGAATACTTGGCGAAAGCATCGCCATCGTCGCCAAGCCTGGCGAAAATTTACCGGCTATTTGCGGTTGGCGCCGTTCTTTGGGCGTCGTCCCAGGGAGCCTATGACGTCGCTCAACGATATCCATCTGCTGGTGGTCGACGACAACGCCCCCATGCGCCAGCTCATCCGCGCGCTGGCGCGCGCGGGCGGCTTGGTCAACTCGACCGAAGCTGAAACGGCCCCGCAAGCCATCGACATCCTGCGCGCGGCGCCGGTCGATCTCGTCATCGTCGATTGGAAGATGCGCCCCGTCGACGGACTTTCGTTTACCCGTATCGTGCGCTGGAATAGCGACAGCCCAAATCCTTATGTGCCGATCTTGATGCTGACGGCGCACACCGAGGCCTCGCGTGTGGCGGCCGCGCGCGACGCGGGGGTGACGGGATTTCTGAAAAAGCCGATCAGCACGCGGCTTCTGTTCGACCGCATCGCCAGCGCCTTGACTGACGTGCGTCCCTTCGTGCGCGCCGAGACCTTCTTCGGTCCCGACCGCCGCCACGCCCAGCTGCCGTGGTATTTGGGCCCATTTCGGCGCGCCACCGATGAAGGCGGCCAGGACACCTTCGATCTCGACGACGAGGTCGCGCAGCGCTTGAACTGTCCCGCGCGCTTGCCCACCGCGCGCGAGCGGCGTCTATTTGCCGACCCAGATGACCGGGCGGACACTCTCGATGATAAGAATGTTGGCCGCGGCGCTGTTGATGACGCCGCTGGCTTCATGCTTGGCGGGCGCAGCGATTGGCGTGGCGGGCGCAACCGCCGGCGCCGCCGTACAGGTGACCGGCGCCGTCGTCGGCGCGACAGTCAAGACCGCCGGGACAGCAGTCGGCGCGGTGACCGCGCATCACAATCGCGACAAGGACGGCGATCATCACGACTGAGCGCGCGTCGTGACAAGAACGTGAATAGCGCAAATTTCGATTCAGCGGCATACCGGACGGCGAAGCATTGAGGGAGCGCCTGCTCATGCGTCTTGTGTTTGCGGCTGCAGGTCTTGCGGCGCTCGCCTTCGCGCAGACGGCTGCGGCGCAGAACGTCACGTTGACGGCGGTTTCATTCGCGCCGGAATTCCAAACCAAAGTCGATCGTGAGATCGGCGCCGATCAAGGCGCGGTGCTGGCCGCGCGTGTTGAAAGTGCGATCGGCGCGGCGCTGGCGCGACGCGGCGCCAGCCTGTCAGCGGGCGCGCCGGTGACGATCGAAGCGGACGTCGTCAACGCCGCGCCCAACCGCGTGACGGTGGCCGGTTTGCGGTCGAACTATTTGCTCGATCCTGGCCGCACCGTGCAGCTCGGCGGCGCCGAACTGCATGCAGTGCTGCGCGCCGCGAGCGGGGCGACGCTGGCCGAGGTGGTCTATAGCTATTACGACCACGATTTCACCGATCTTGTCGGCCCGCCGGCTATGTGGACCTCCGCCGGCCGCAGCATTTCGCAATTCGCCGAACGGGTCGCCGACGCCTACGTCGCCCAAACGGGCGCGCGTTAAGTCGGCCGCTAGGGCGGGCCTGCCCGTTCATACCCGACCCGCCCTAGCACCTCCGCCGCGTCTTTGAGGCGCGGGCTATCGCAGTCCCAACAATTTATGCGTCTGCAGGCTCAAGCGCCACTGCGGGCGGTCGCATGCAATAGGCGATGGCGGCTTGGGTGTTGGCGGCGAGCGCGGGACCGTCCATGGGCTGCAGGAAGAAGTTGGTGAACGGCAGCTGCGCGTAGCGCTCGGGATCGGCGCCGGCTTGCGGGAAGACCAGCTTCAGTTCATCGCCATGCGTTCTGAACCAAATCGGCGTTGGCTTTCGGGCTGACGCAGATCCAGTCGATCCCGGGCGGCGCGGCGAGCGTGCCGTTGGTCTCGATGGCGATCTCGAAGCCGCGTGCGTGGAAGGCCTCGATCAGCGCGCGCGTCGAGTTGCAAGAGCGGCTCGCCGCCGGTGCAGACAAGGTAGGGCGCGCCGCCGCTGCGCGGCCACTTTGCGAACGCCGCCGCCGCAAGCCCCTCCGCGGTTTCGAACTTGCCGCCGCCATCGCCGTCGACGCCGACGAATTGGGTGTCGCAGAACTGGCAGACGGCGAGCGCACGATCCTGCTCGCGCCCGCTCCACAGATTGCAGCCGGCGAACCGCACGAAGACAGCCGCGCCGCCCGGTGCGCGCGCCCTCGCCCTTGCAGCGTAAAGAACATTTCCTTGACGGCGTAGGTCATGACGGCGGCGGCGCTTGGCGGACGGCGCGGCTTGGCCGCCTTGGGACCACTCGCGCCAGCCCTTGGCGCGCAATTCGCAGGCGGCGCAGGCGTTGCAGCCATAGCCCCAATCATGGCGATGCGCGCGGTCGCCTTCATAACAGGTGTGGGAGTGCTCGACGATCGCCGCGACCAAGCGCTGCGCCGCCGAGTTCGTCGGCGAGCGCCCAGGTCTGGCGCTTTGGTCAGATGCATGAGCGGCGTCTCGATGGCGTTGGCCGTGTCAAGGCCAAGCGAGAGTGTGCGCTGCATCGCCTCGATGGTGTCGCGCCGGCAGTCGGGATAGCCGGAACAATCCGTCTCGCACATGCCGCCGACAAGCGTGGCGACGCCGCGTCGATAAGCGTGCGCGGCGGCGATTGTGAAGAAAACCAAATTGCGCCCCGGCACGAACGTCGCCGGCAAACCGTTGTTGGCCCATTCGACGGCGCGCGAGGAGGTCAGCGCGCTTTCCGCCAAAGCGCCAAAGCCGGTGAGATCGACAACGATATCGCCGCCCAGAGAACGCCGCCAATCGTAGTGCGCGATCTGCTGCGCGAACGCATCGTCCGTTGACCTGAGTTCGATGGCGTGACGCTGGCCGTAATCGAAGCCGATGGTCTCGACCCGTTCGTAAGCGCGCAGCGCCCAGGCCAGACACGTCGCCGAATCTTGGCCGGCGGAAAAAAGCACCAGAGCAGCGTTGACGACACGAGGCGCGTTGTACAACGCCCGTCCGTTGTGCAGTGCAGCAATTTCTATGCCGGAAGGCATAGAAATCGATTACCGCGATGCAACGCCGGTGGCGCGTCACGCTACGGCACTGTGACACAGGCGCCGCACGCAAAAAGGCGATGACGCGCGCGTCAAGTTATGCCGCCGCGCACCGTTGACAGGCGCCGGAACCCTGCCGCTATAGCGAATGAGGACAGGCAGGGGGCGCGGGGGACTCCGCTCTTTTAGGCCAATGTCGAGTTCTGCGCGGGGCGCCCAATCAGAAGGCGGCCAGGGCACTGGGAGGACGGCAATGAGCAGCAAGAAATTGGGTTGGAAGATTCTGCTTTCCGGCGCGTCGCTGGCGGCGATGGGTGCGTTAAGCGGCCCGGCATTCGCGCAAAACAACACCTCGGCGGCTCCCGCCGATCAAAACTCCGACGAAATCATCGTCACGGCGACGGGCCGTGCGGCGGCGCTGCAAGACGTCCCGGTGGCGGTGACGGCCATCGGCGCGGGCCAAGTCGAAAACAGCGGCGCGCACGACCTGCGCGACCTGACGCAATTGGCGCCGTCCTTCGAAATGGGAACGGGCCAGTCCAACTCCTCCGGCACCATCGCCCGCATTCGCGGCATCGGCACCGGCTCCGACAACCCAGGCTTTGAAGGCGCTGTCGGCATCTTTATCGACGGCGTTTATCGCGCTCGCGCCGGCGCTGCGCTTACCGACCTTCCGGAACTCGAGCGTGTTGAAATCCTGCGCGGCCCGCAAGGCACGCTGTTTGGGCGCAACACCTCTTCCGGCGCCATCAACGTCGTCACCGCCGGTCCGGATTTCACCCCGGGCGTCTCGATGGACGTGATCCACGGCGAGCCTCAACGAAAACGGCGCCCGCGGGATGGTCAACATTCCGGTGAACGACACTCTGGCCTTCCGGCTCGATGGCTCGGTGCGTGACCGCGACGGCTAGATTCACCGACTTCACGTCGGGCAACGACATCAACACCAAGAATCGCTGGTCCGGCCGCGGACAGATGCTTTGGGACATTTCTCCCAATGCAACGCTGCGCATCATCGCTGACGGCGCCGCAACCGACGAAGTCTGCTGCGGGATCACGCCGCTGGTTTACGGAACCACCCAAGCCGTGATCAACGAAATTGTGAGCGGCACCCCCAACCCGCTCAATCCCGCGGGCATGGTCCCGGGCTTCAGTTTCCAACCCTCGGCCACCCAGATTGGCGTCAATACTCGGGTCAGAGACAGCAACATGACTGTCACGCCTGGGCGCAACTACAATGAACGCACGCAGGAACAAGGCATCTCCGGACAGCTCGATTGGGATCTGGGCTTTGGCCATTTGACCTCGATCACTTCGGACCGCAGCTGGCAGTCGGTGCGCAATCAGGACATCGACTTCAACGTCATCGACATCTCCTATCGCGATGGGTTGAGGGTCGCCTTCCAGAACTTCTCGCAGGAACTGCGCCTGCAAGGCGACATGGGCCGCCTGAATTGGCTCCTCGGCGCATATTATGGCGACGAAAAGCTGCACCAAACCGACACCATCCGCGTCGGCACCCAGGTGAACCAATACACCAGCTTCGCGGTCATGGGCGGCACCGCCTCGACATTTGGCGGCAATGGCTGTCGAACTCTTCCATATCACGGCGTGACCCCTCAATCTTCCAGTGCGCCGTAGGTCTCTTGCCGGCGTTGGCGCAACCGGCGGCGATCGCCGCCGTCAACAGCTCCAATGGCGGCTACATTCTGCCGAACGCGGCCGGCATGGGTCAGCAAGCCGATCATTGGTCGGTGCACACCCAGAACTGGGCTCTCTTCACCCACGACGAATTCAACATCACCGATCGTCTGCAGCTCACCGTCGGCGCGCGCTACAACAGCGAGACCAAGGACCTCGGCGCGAATTTGAATGCCACGGCCAATTCGTGCACCTCGCTGCAAGCCATGGAAACCGCCACGGTCAACACGTTTGGAGCGGGCGTCGGCGTCGTCACCTTCCTCGACACGGTCGCAAACGGCGCCTTCTCGAGCACCATGAACCTCGCCTGCAACCCGGCGATCAACACCATCTCCAACGGGCTGTGGTCGGGCAGCTCCGACGAGAATTTCTGGACCTATCTCGCCTCGCTTTCCTACCACCTGAACGACGACACCATGGTCTATGCCGGCTATTCGCGCGGCTATAAGGCCGGCGGCTACAACGTCGACCGTTCCGGCTTCTCGGTGCTGCCGCATTCGACGTCGTCGGCCTCGCTCAATACGGGTCAACTGCACTTCGATCCCGAATTCACCGATTCCTACGAAATCGGCATTCGGACCTCGCCGTTCGGCCGCGGATCGACGTTCAACGTCACCGCGTTCTACGAGCAGATCCACGACTATCAGCTGAACGCCTTCAACGGCTTCAACTTCATCACCCGCAACGTGCCGGATGTGATTTCCAAGGGCGTGGAAATTGAAGGTTCGGTGCGGCCGATGGAAGGCCTGTCGCTGACCGCCGGCGCCACTTACAACGACGCGCATTACGACAGCGAAGTTCGCTTCAGCCCGCTCACCGCGCCCGCTTGGCGCCAACGATCCCGAACGCCGTGTTCTCGGGCGAAGAACTCTTCCGTTCGCGCCGAAATGGGTGGTCACTGGCGGCGTCACTTACGAATTGCCGCTCGGCAGCAACTTCCACGCCATGTTCTACCTCGATGGCCGCTGGAACGATGGCTATCGCACCCAAACGCTGGCGCGCGACCCGCTCGGGCGCACGGACAACAACGCGTTCGCGGTCTTCAACGGCCGCATCGGCGTTGGCCCGCGCGACGACCACTGGTCAGTCGAACTGTGGGCGCGCAACTTGACGGACCAGTTCTACTATATCGGCGCGTTCCAGCCGCCGCTTGCAGAACTCCTACGTGGTCTATCCCGAGCGAACCACGCACGGTCGGCCTGGAATTCCGCGGCCACTGGTAAGAACGACAAGAAACGACACAGGGGAAACAGGAAACGGCCGGAGCGAAAGCTCCGGCCGTTTTGCTTTGCGCCGACGGTGGGGACGCTTACTGGAATCGCGCCGCGCAACATTTGCAGCATGAAGGAGAAATCCTTGAGCGCCGTGGCCGCGGTCGACGAGCTCCGCATAGAGCGCCTGAGCGCCGCCGCCGAGCGGGGTGTCCGCGCCCGAGCCCATCGCCGCTTCCTGCGCCAGGCGCAAATCCTTCAACATCATCGCCGCCGCGAAGCCGCCTTCATAATCGCGGTTCGATGGCGCCGCCGGCACCGGCCCCGGCCACGGGCAATACGATGGTGAGCGACCAGCATTGGCCTGACGCTTTCGAGGAAATGTCGAAGAACTTCTGCGGATCGAGGCCGAGCCGCTCGGCCAGCACGAACGCCTCGCAGGTGGCGATCATGGAAATGCCGAGCAGCATGTTGTTGCAGATCTTCGCGGCCTGGCCGGCGCCGGCGTCGCCGGCGCGGATGATCGCCTTCGCCATCGGCTTCAGCGCGTCCTCGATCTCGGCGAAATCCTGTTCGCGGCAACCGACCATGAAGGTGAGCGTGCCGGCCGCGTCGCCGCCGCGGTGCCGCCGGAGACCGGCGCATCGGCGGCGCGAAAGCCTTGCATGGATGCGTCGCGCGCAACCGTGCGGGCGCTGTCGACATCGATGGTCGAGCAATCGATGCAGCAGGGCGTCCTTCGGCGCATTCGGCAGAATCGCTTGCTTCATAGACATCGCGCACGTGCTCGCCGGCCGGCAGCATGGTGATGACGATATTGGCGTCCTTCACCGCCTCGGCCGCCGAGAGGCGCCGCTCATGCCCTGCTCGCTTCGCGCGCGCCATGGCGTCGGCGGAGAGGTCGAAGGCCGACCACTTCGCGCCCGGCCTTGGCCTGATTGGCGGCCATGCCCGAGCCCATATTGCCGAGACCGATGAATGCGACGCGGGTCATGAAAGCGCTCCCTGAGCAATGTTGGGGGAAAGGTGCGGGAAATATTGGGCGCTGTCATGAAGCGCGCGCGCCGAACGCGCAAGCCATATGGACGGGTTGGGCCACGCCGCGCCCCTGCCGGCGCTGCGCAATCAAGCCGGCGCCGCTATCAGGTGGCGGGAACCAAGTGGCCGCTGATCTCGCCTTCGCCAAAGTGCTCGGTGTGAATGTTGAGGAAGATCGGATCGTGGGCGAGCGCGGCCAGGAACTGGTCGAAGCTCAAGCCCGGATCGCACGATGGCCGCGCCTTCGGCGTAAGCGTAATGGCGCAGCGTGACGGTGAAGCCGTCGGCGGTTTCGACGTAGGTCGAGCCCATCGGGAACGGCAGGATGAGCGTGACGTCGTCGCCTTGATAGCGATGGAGATGCATCGGGCCCATCGGCGCGTGCGCAAGATGCGCGGCCAGCTCCGACATGCGCAGGCCATGGATTTCAATCTGCGCGTCGACGGTTTGGGTGGCCGTATCGACATCGATGCGCGCCCAGCCGGTGGCGGCCGAACCGGTATTGGTGGGCTCCTGGTGGCCATTGAGCGTGGCGGTGTAATGGAGTTCTGCGGCCTGCGCCGGATGATAGGCGCAGGCGGCGAACGCCGCGGCCGCCAAAATCAATGCCCGCATCAAATGTCCCCTCGTCTCAGCTTGTGGATTTTCGTGGGCCGCGCGGATGCGCGCCAATCACGTCTCGGTGAGATCAGACGAGCGGCGTCCATTCTTCGCCGGATGGCATCGGCGCGAAGATTTCGTCGAGCATTGTGTCGGTTACGCCAGCGAGCGTGGGCGGCTGCCATTGCGGCGCGTTGTCCTTGTCGACGATGAGCGCGCGCACGCCTTCGGCGAAATCGGGACGCGCCACCACGCGGCAAGCGATGGCGTATTCTTGCCGCCATCTCATCGGCGAAACTGGGCATGCGCGCGCCTTCCCGCAATTGGCGGAAGGAGACCTTCAGCGTTTGCGGCGATTTGGTTGCAAGCGTTGCTAAGCTGCGCCTTGCTCCAATCCGATCCATCGGCCTCGAGCGCGGCGATGATGGCTTCCACCGATGCGAGCGAGAAGATGCGATCGATGCGTTGCGCGATTTTCTGAGGTCAGCTCCTTTGACCGCGCCGGGATCCTCCGCCAACGCATCGAGGCCGCTTTGCAGCGCGCGTTCGACATCGTGCGTTTGCGCCGCGCCGGCGATTTGCGCCCGTGCCGGAGCCAGAATTTCGGCTGGCAGATAGTGCGTGGCGATCCCGGCCGCCATGCAATCGGCCGCCTTCAGCCGCGCGCCGGTGAGCGCCAGCCACATGCCCACCTGCCCCGGCTTGCGCGGCAGATACCAGCCGCCGCCGACATCCGGGAAGAGACCGATGCCGGTTTCGGGCATGGCGTAGGTGGTGCGCTCGGTGGCGATGCGGAATTGCGCCGGCATGGAAATGCCGACGCCCCCGCCCATGGTGACGCCGTCCATGATCGCAACGATGGGCTTGGGATAAGTGAAGAGGAGATGATTGAGCCGATACTCGGTGAAGAAGAATTCGCGCGCCACGCGCCCATCGGTCTTGCCGCTGTCGGCCAATAGGCGGATGTCGCCGCCGGCGCAGAAGCCGCGCGTGCCCTCCATGTGATCGATCACCACGGCGCCCACATCGTCATCGTCGCGCCAGCTCATCAGCGCTTGGGCCATGTTGCGGCACATGTGCGTGGTCAGCGCATGCAGCGCTTCAGGACGGTTCAGCGTGATGCGCGCAAGGCGCGTTGTGACGGAGGTGAGGACGTCGCCGGTCAATCGCGTTGGCCTTAAGTTCGATGAGCTTCGATGGGCAGACTTCGATGGGGCGGACTTCATGCGGATCGCGGCGGGTTTCTCAGTCGGACCTGGAGAGCCCAAGCCGGGAGACTCTTTTTCAGCGCATCGTCGGAATGACGAAGCTCTGATCCGCCAACGTCGCCTTCCGGCCAGCGCGCGGTGACGGTCTTCACCTTGGTGTAGAACCTCACGCCTTCCATGCCGTGCTGGTTGGTGTCGCCGAAGGCCGAGCGCTTCCAGCCGCCGAAGGTGTGATAGGCGACCGGCACCGGGATCGGCACGTTGATGCCGACCATGCCGACATTGACGCGCGCCGCGAACTCGCGCGCGGCGCGGCCGTTGCGGGTGAAGATGGCGACGCCGTTGCCGTATTGGTGCTTGCGACGGCAGCGCGACCGCCTCCTCGAAGCTGTCGGCGCGCACGATCTGCAGCACCGGGCCGAAGATCTCCTCCTGATAGGTCTTCATGTCCGGTCTTGACGCTGTCGAACAGGCGACGGGCCGATGAAGAAGCCCTCTTCATAGCCCTGCAGCTTGAAGCCGCGGCCGTCGACGCACCAGCTCGGCGCCTTCGTCCTTGCCCAGTCTGGATGTAGTCCTCGACCGTCGCCTTGTGCGCGGCGCTGACCACCGGCCCGTATTGCGCGTCGGGATCGGTCGAGACGCCGACCTTCAGGCGTCTCGATCTCGGGCAGCAGCCGCTCGCGCAGTTCGTCGGCGGTCTTCTTGCCGACCGGCACGACCACCGGCAGCGCCATGCAGCGCTCGCCGGCCGAGCCGAAGGCGGCGCCGACGAGATCCTTCACGACCTGATCCATGTCGGCGTCGGGCATGACGATGCCGTGGTTCTTGGCGCCGCCCATCGCCTGCACGCGCTTTCCGTTCGCCGCGCCGGTCGAATAGACGTAATGCGCGATGTCGGACGAGCCGACGAAGCTCACCGCCTTGATGTCGGGATGGTCGAGGATGGCGTCGACCGCTTCCTTGTCGCCGTGGACGACGTTGCAGCACGCCTTCGGGCGCGCCGGCCTCCATCATCAGCTCGGCCAGGCGCACCGGCACGCGACGGGTCCTTCTCGCTCGGCTTCAGGATGAAGGTGTTGCCGCAGGCGATGGCGACGCCGAACATCCACATCGGGATCATCGCCGGGAAGTTGAACGGCGTGATGCCGGCGACGACGCCCAGCGGCTGGCGCATCGAATAGACGTCGATGCCCGGGCCCGCGCCTTCGGTGTATTCGCCCTTCAGCGCATGCGGGATGCCGCAGGCGAACTCGATCACCTCCAGCCCGCGCTGAACGTCGCCGCGCGCATCGGCGATGACCTTGCCGTGCTCGGACGAGAGCATGTGCGGCGAGCTCGTCCATGTTCTCTTC
Source organism: uncultured Pseudomonadota bacterium (assembly GCA_963847165.1). Lineage (GTDB taxonomy): Bacteria > Pseudomonadota > Alphaproteobacteria > Caulobacterales > Aquidulcibacteraceae > Vitreimonas. Next base: position 84,854 of record CAWJYY010000002.1, on the reverse strand, counting down.
GACCAGCCGCTTGAACTCGAACATCACCCGCGCGCGGCGCTGCGGGTTGGTGGCGGCCCAGCCGGGCTGCGCCTTCAGCGCCGCCCGCGCGGCGGCGTCGACGGTCTTGGCCGTCGAGAACGCCACTTCCGCCTGCTGGGCGCCGGTGTTGGGGTCATAGACAACGCCAACGCGCCCGCCAGTGGCGGGCGCGGTTTTTCCAGCGATAAAGTGTTCGATCGCGCGCATCGGAGCCTCCGGAATTTTCGGGCTTTATGGCCTGTTGTTCCGGCTTAGTCCATTGCCGCGGGACCGCCTTCAAGTCAGCGGCGGACCCCCGCGCCGCGCCATGCCCATGATCAGGCTGACGACGAACAGGACGAGGAACACGAAGAACAGGATTTGCGCGATGCCGGCCGAAGCCGAGGCGATGCCGCCAAATCCGAATACGGCGGCGATGATCGCCACCACAAAGAAGATGAGAGCCCAACTGAGCATTAGAATTCTCCTGGTTTGACCACCGAAGAACGCCACGCGCGCCGACAGAGTTCCTATTTGGGATAGTTCCAGGTCTGCGCGCCGCTGCGGGCGGCCTGGTATTGGCCTTCGGCGAAGCGCCAGTTGGCGAGCCTTGTGTAGAACGCCTCTAGGTACCTGCGCCTCTCGTTCTTGTAATCGAGGTAATAGGCGTGCTCCCAAAGGTCGCAAGTGAGGAGCGGCGTCGCTTGCGCGTCGGTGATTGGCGTCGATGCGTCATGCATGTCCTTGAGCGCGACCTCGCCTTCCGCGTCGCAAATAAGCCAAAGCCAGCCTGAACCGAAATGCCCCTCGCCTTGGGTTGCGAATTGCTCGGCGAAGGCGTCGAGCGAACCGAATTTCTTTTCGATCGCGCGCGCAAGGGCGTCGCGCGGGCCGGCTTGCGCCCCAACTTGCGCCTCTGGCGTCAGACGACTGCCAGAAGAAGCCGTGATTCCAGGCTTGGGCCGCGTTGTTGAACAGCTTTTGATCTTTTTCCTTGGCCCCCAAACGCACGATCGCTTCGAGGTTTGACGGTTTCTCGCCGGCCCGCTCATCCAAGAAGCCGTTCACTTTCTTGACATAAGCGGCGTGGTGCTTGTCGTGATGGGTGCGCAGCGTCGCCGCCGACATCACCGGTTCGAGCGCCTCGGGCTGGAATGGCAGGTCGGGAAGTCTGATCATGGCTGCTCCTCGTCATCGGCGGCTAGTATCGTCCGCACCCAGAGTCATCCGCGCTTCATCCGCGCTTTAGAGCGGATCGTATTTTTGCAGCGCTTTTTCTTGCGGCACGGGCCAAAGCTCGCCCGCGACGCCTTGCATGATCCAATCGCCCGGCTCGGCGCGCTGCTCACCTTCCAGCGTAAGAATTAGGGCGGGGCGCTCGAGTGTGAAGTAGCGGAGCACGATGTCGCTGCGTTTTTTATAGACGCCAAGTCCAGCGGGCTCGTAGGTCTTTTCGAAAATGTCCTGGCGCCACGACGGCGCGATCGCCGCGCTCATAAGTGACGATGAAATCCTCACCGCCGCGCGCGCGAAGCTCTCCTTGCGGCGTCGTCACCTTGTGATCGGCCTCGGCGCGGCGCGCACGCACACGCTCGCCGTCCGGTTTCGGGCGAACCTTGCGCCAGCGCGCATGACGGGGCGCCGTCTTGATGGTGACCGGTGACCGCGCAAATGACGGATGCGCGCCGAAAATGACTTCGCCTAAATTCATCTCTAAAGCACCGAGTCGCCGCGGAACGCCCGCATGGCGAACGAAATCACCAATAGCGCCAAGAACAGCAGGAACAGGATCTTGGCGATGCCGGCGGCGACGCCGGCGAGCGCAAAGAAGCCGAGATAGCCTGCAATCAGCGCGACAATTACGAAGATGAGAGTCCAGCCCAGCATGACGCGATCATCCATTATTCATGTGCGCAACGCCCTCGCGTGAAGTGAAGTTCCCGTGCGCGCGCGGGAACTTATTGGCGCAGACGCAAGTTACAAATCGGCATGCGGCGGGCAGCGCCGCGGGATTCCCTGGAGAGCGATCATGCCTCAAGTCTCTGAGCGCTTGGCTCGCGGAAAATCGAATGGCGCCGCGCGCGGAGCGCTGAAGTCTCGCACCGACGATGTGATGGAGGATTTCGCCGAATTGCGGAAAGACGTCGGGCGCCTCTACGAAGCCGCCAACCAAGCCGCGCGTTCTGAAATGCGGTTTGCGCGAAATCGGGTCGGTCAATTGACCGCGGATCTGCGCGAAACTGCGTCCGAGCGCGCCGAGCTTTTTGGCGAGCAAGTGCGCAGCCATCCTTACGCCGCCATCGGCGCCACGCTCGGGCTAGGCCTCTTGCTCGGCATGATGTTGAAGCGCCGCTAAGCGTCGCCCGGCGCGGGCGGCACGCGCACCCAAAGTGCGGCCGGGCGCTCAGCGTCTCGTCCGATATCGGCGCCCAATTGGCGCGCGAACGCGTCAATAAGGCGCCCCCCGGACCGGGAGCGTCGCTGGCGCTGGCGGCGCATTCGACCGCGAAGCGGATCTCGCCATTTTCGTCCTGCGCGAGCCAGATGCCGAGCTCATCGGCGCCGGTGCAGCAATCGAGAGCAAACGAGATCGCCTCGCCGACAAGAAAGGTGAGCGGCATGGCGTGATCGGTGTCGGCGCTCGCCGGCGCCAGATGCATGGCGAGCCGCAGATCCTTGGTTTGCGCGCCGCGCCCCTGCACCAGCTGACGGGCGATTTCGGCGATAAGGTCGTCGAGCCTTAAGCCTCGCAATTCCCCGGACGCATAGATGCGCTGGTGCACCAGCGCCAGCAGCTGCACCCGGTCGTGCGCGCGCGCCAGACCCCAGGCCTCGCTCTCATCGCGCGCGCCGCGCGCCTGGATGTTGAGCAAGCTTGCGACCATTTGCAGGTTGTTCTTGACCCGGTGATGCACTTCGCGCAGCAGCGCCCGCTCTTCGCCAAGCGCCTCGACCAGCCGCTGCTCGCGGCCGCGCAATGTCTTGGCCATCGCCGCCATGGTGCGGCGAAGCGAACGGATTTCGTCGGGGGCGTTTTCAAGCGCTTCGGTTTCAACCACTTCCTCGCCGCGCGCATAGGAGCGCGCGGCGCCCTCCAGATCGGACAACGGCCGCGCCACGAACATCTCGATCGCAAACCACCCCGCGGCCATGGCCAGCGCCCAGATCAAAAGCGGCGCGGCGAGAGAGACGCCGAGCGCGGAATAACGTTGCCACGCCGGCTGATCGGGCGGCCACGACATGATGGCGAAGAGATCGGGCGCGCTTAACGGCACGATCACGGCCGCGCCGTCGCGCACCGGCACGAACGCGGGATCGGGGCCCAAGCGATTGCGGATCTGCGCCCCGCTTGGCAGGCCAGGCGCGGAGGCGTTATCGAGCGTCGATCGGGCGATGATAAAGCCGCTGGAATCCGCCAGCGCCGCGCGTGCGCCATAGAGCGAGCGCGTCCGATCGAGCAGGCTGACCAAATTGCGCGCCGCGATCGCCGCGCCAATGAAGCCGATGCGGCGGCCGGTTTGATCGCGGATCGGCTCCATGGCGCTTAAGACCGGCTCGTCCACCAATGGCGCGTAGGCGATGTATCCCATGGCGAAACCGTCGCGCGCCACCGCCCGCGATCGCGCGGCCGAATCCGGCGCGCGGAAGTTGCGCGGCGCCACCGGCACGCTGCAGAGCACATTGCCTAAATTATCGGTGACGCCGATGGCGGCCAGATAGGCGTAACGATCCTTGACGCTGCCCAGCCATTGGCGGCAATCGCCGGTTTCGATCTGCTGCATGGCCGGAGAGGTGGAAAGCACGCGCAGCATTTCGCGCACTTCATCGATGGTGGTGCGCTCCACCGAAATCGATTGCAGCGCCCGCCGGCTCAAGGATTCTTCGTAAGCGGCCTGACGGGCCGAGACAGCGTTCAAGCCGACCTGCATGGCGATGGCGCCGGCGGGCAGCATCGCCAAACCGAGCAACAACGCCATGCGCCCGCGCATGGACCGCAAGGACCATGCGCGGGGCCATAGCCTTAATAACCTTTCCCCAGGCGCTCTCACACGCTCGCGGTTTCCTGCAGCACGCTGCTGTCCGGAATCATCGCCTCGCCCTCGTCTTCTAGGCCCAGCAGGTCTGAAAGCTTGCGGCGGGCGCGATTCACACGGCTCTTGATCGTGCCCACAGCGCAGCCGCAGATCTGTGCGGCCTCCTCATACGAGCAGCCGGAGGCGCCGACGAGCGAGAGCACTTCACGGTGATCGGGCGCGAGCTGCGCGAACGCCACCTTGAAATCCTCGAGGTCGACTGAGCCGTCTTGTTCGGGCCGCACCGCGATGCGCGCGGCGTGACGGCCTTCAGCATCCTCGATCTCGCGCTTCGACTTGCGCAGCTGCGAATAATAATGATTGCGCAGGATGGTGAAGAGCCAGGCGCGAAGATTGGTGCCCGGCTCGAAGCGCTCGACATTGGCGAGCGCCTTGACCAGGGTGTCTTGCACAAGGTCATCGGCTTGCGCGGCATTGTGGGCCAGCGAACGCGCGAACGCTCGCAGGCTCGGCAGGAGCTCGATCAGCTCCGCCTTGAAGGCCTGAGGCGCACTCATGATTGTTTGTCCTCGTCGCTGTCGATTTCACCGAGCAGCTCAAGCCAGCGATCTGGCAGCTTTTCGTTGGTGACCGGCCCGAATGCGAGTTTCAAATTCCGCGTGATCAGCGCCTTATGCGTCGCTGATGATTTTCCGGGCGGCTTCCCAGAACCGCCGGAATGAGGGGGTTTGCGTCCCACTAGCGTGTCCATATCGCCCTTTCGACTCATAGCCTGTTATTCCCCCGCGCGACAGGTTCCGAGGGAACCCTCTGGCTGCCACAACGCTTTGGGCGCACACCGGTTCCCGGCGTAAGGGAACCAAAATGCAGGGTGAACGTTTTCTCGCCTCGGAAGGGATGGGAGTTCATCCATGCGCGTTGAGGCTGCGGAGCCTAATTTAGGCAAAGACAACAAGGGGTTATACATGAGCTTGGCTAGGGAAATCGCGCCCCACCTGCCGCTTCTGCGCCGTTATTCGCGCGCCCTGACCGGGGCCCAGGACAGCGGCGACGCTTTCGTCGCCGCCACGCTCGAGGCCATCGTCGCCAAGCCCGAGGAGTTTCCGCGTGAGATCGACCCCCGGACGGGTCTCTACCGCACCTTCCACCGCATCTGGGAGAGCGCGAACATCGAAGTCGACGAAGACGAAGCCGCCCCCAAGGGCGAAAAGAAAGCCCACGAGCGCTTACGTGCGCTGTCGCCGCTTTCCCGCCAGGCGCTGCTTTTGACGACGCTGGAGAATTTCACCGTGCCAGAAACCGCTGAGATCCTCGGCCGGTCGCCTGATGTCGTGAACGCGCTTCTTGAAGACGCCATCGACGAACTCGACGAGCAAACCCGCGCCCGCATCTTGATCATTGAAGACGAAGCCGTGATCGCCATGGATCTAAGCGACCTCGTCACCAATGCCGGCCACGAAGTGGTGGCGACAGCGACGACCGCCTCGCAAGCGGTCTCGGCCGCCAAGCGCGAGCGCCCGGATTTGGTGCTGGCTGACATTCAATTGGCCGACGGCTCCTCGGGCATCGATGCCGTCAGAGACATTCTGGCGTCGTTTGAAGTGCCGGTGATCTTCATCACCGCCTTCCCCGATCGCCTGCTCACCGGCGAGCGGCCGGAGCCGACATTCCTGATCACCAAGCCGTATTCGCCCGACATGGTGCGAGCGGCGGTGAGCCAGGCGCTCTTCTTCGAGAGCACCGGACCGCTCAACTAGACTGGGACGCGTGCGGCAACGTCAGCACTTGCCCGCCTCGCCGCAGGCGAGTCATAGGCTTGCCTCATGAAACAGCTCTTGGTTCTGGGGGCGATTGTGGGCGCGTTGGCGTTGGCCGCGTGCGGAGCGGCGCAAACCCACGGCCTCCATGTTGAAGACGGCTGGGCTTCGCCCACGCCGGGCGGCGTCAATCTCTCGGCGGGGTACCTGACCATCGTCAACGACAGCGATACCGCCGACCGCCTGACCGCGGCGTCGAGCCCGCGCGCAGAGCGCGTCGATTTGCACGAAATGAGCATGGACGGTCCGATCATGCGGATGCGCATGACGCCAGCGATCGCAATTCCCGCGCATGGACGGGTATCGCTGGCGCCAGGCGCCGCCCACCTGATGTTCACGGCCGTCAGATCGCCGTTTGCTGAAGGCCAACGCATCCCGGTCGAGCTTAGGTTTGAGCATGCGGGCGTGGTTGCGGTGGACCTGCCGGTCTCGCGCGCCGAGCCGCAACATCAACACTAGGCGGCGTCGAGCGGCAGCTCGGTCGTATTCTTCAGATATTCAAGGATGATGCTCGAATTCCAGATGCGCGATCGCGGCGCACCGCAAAAGCTTCTGCTGCACGATTTCCTGAAAATGCGGCAGATCGCGGGCGATCAGCTTAATGAGATAGTCCGCTTCCCCGGTCAGCATGACGCAGAGCGTCACCTCTTCCATGCGCGTGACCAGATCGCGGAATTGTTTGACGCTGGCGGCGGCGTGATCCTTGAGCCGAATGCGAATAATGGCGCCGCAAGAGAGCCCGGCGCTTTGGGCGTCGACCAGGCCCACGATCGCGCGCAGGGCGCCGGTTTCGCGCAGGCGGCTGAGGCGGCGCGAAACCAGGCTCGGCGAAACGCCGGCCGCCTCCGCCAACGCCGCCTGCGAGGCGGACGCGTCGCGTTGCAGGGCCTGCAATAAGCGCCGGTCCGCTTCATCGATCAAGATAGGTTCACGTTTCATGCAAATTTTGCCGATTTGTGCATAGACTGTGCATATAATCGCACTGATCCACCTGAAATGGAACTGAAATTGCGGCTAAAGCAGCGTATTGATATCGCCCAATGAGCGCAAAATTGCAGCCTTCGCCGCCAAGCCCGGGCGCTCTCCACGGCGGTGGATTGGAAGCGCGTCGTCGCATTGGTGCAGTGCTCGCGCGCCATGGATGCGATCGAGGAAACCGAACTCGTCCCGGGCAAGAAGATTTTCTACCAGTTCAGCGCCCGCGGCCACGATCTGGCGCAAGTGCTCTTGGGCCTCCATCTCACCCACCCGAAGGACGCCATCTGCGGCTACTACCGCTCGCGCCCGATTTTACTTTCGCTTGGGGTGGCGCTCGAAGATGCGTTGGGCTCGGCCATGGGCCGCGCCGGGGGTTATTCCGACGGGCGCGATATTGGCGTCGTCTTCAACTACCCAAACCCAAACGGCGCCTCGGCGCTGCCCATGTGCGGGGGCGTCGGCGCCCAATTCACCCCGACGGCGGGTTACGCGCAGGCGATCGAGTATCAGAAGAATGTCTTGGGCGATCGCGCTTATGACGGCGCCATCGGCGTTGTCCTCGGCGGCGACGCCTCGGTCGCCACCAACGGCTTTTGGTCGGCGCTCACCATCGCCACCACGCAGAATCTTTGCCGATGCTCTTCTACATCGAAGACAATGGCTACGGCATTTCCGTACCTGGCGCCTTCCAGACGCCGGGCAAACAATATCGCCAAGAATCTCGCCAGCTTTAGCGGTCTGCACGTTCTTGATGGCGACGGCGCCGATCCAGCGCTTGCGTCCGAGCTGATCGCCGAGGCGGTCGCGCACGTGCGCGCCGCCAAGGGTCCCTGCCTCTTGCACCTGAACGTGCCGCGTCTTGAAGGCCATTCGTTCCAGGATACGCAGGCCTACAAGTCCAAAGCGACCATCGAGGCCGAATGGGCGGCCGATCCGTTGCCGAAGCTCAAAGCCCACGTCGTGCCCTCGCTGCTCAGCGAAAAAGAATGGGGCGCCCTCGAAGCCGCCGCCAAGGAGCGGGTGAAGCGCGCCGCCGCAATCGCCGATCAGCGTCCGGTCGCCGATCCAGAACAGGTGACGCGTCACGTCTTCGACGAAGGCGAATTGCAGACCGAGGGCGGCCAGCACAATGCCGGTTACATGGCCCCGCGCGTGAGCCAAGAGTCAAAGGCGGAAGGCGCCCGCATCAACATGATCACGGCGATCCGGCGCACGCTCGATCACGAACTCGCCGTCAATCCGCGCGTCCTAGTGTTTGGCGAAGACGTCGGCCCAAAGGGCGGGGTCCACGGCGTGACGCTCGGGCTGCAGGAGAAATATGGCCCCGAACGGGTGTTCGACACTTCGCTCTCCGAGGAAGGCATTATCGGACGCGCCGTCGGCATGGCGATCGCCGGGCTGATGCCGGTGCCCGAAATTCAATTCCGTAAATACGCCGAGCCCGCGTGCGAACAGATCAGCGATTGCGGCTCGATGCGCTGGCGCACCGCCAATCGTTTCGCCGCGCCGATGGTCGTGCGCATGCCGATCGGTTTCTTCAAGTGCGGCGATCCCTGGCATTCAGCAGACCAATGAGGTGCAATTCGTGCACACGCCGGGCTGGCGGGTCGCGGCGCCTTCGAACGCCGAAGACGCCGTCGGCCTCTTGAGAACGGCATTGCGCGGCAACGATCCGGTCATGTTCCTCGAACATCGCAACATGCTCGACGCCGCCAGTGCGAGACGCCCCTATCCCGGCGATGATTTCGCGCTGCCGTTCGGCAAAGCGAAGCTCATCAAAAGCGGCTCCGACATCACCATCGTCACCTGGGGCGCGATGGTTGAACGCTGCGAAGCGGCGGCGATCGGGGCCTCCGCCGACATCATCGATCTGCGCACGCTTGCGCCCTGGGACCGCGACTTCGTGCTCGCCTCGGTGAAGCGCACGCATCGCTGCCTGATCGTGCATGAAGATCTCGGCACGGCGGGTTTCGGCGCAGAAATCGCCGCCGTCGTGGCCGATGAGGCCTTTCTCGATCTCGACGCGCCGATCGCGCGGGTGACGATGCCCGACATTCCCTCGCCGCATCATCCCGACTTGATGGAATGGGCGCTGCCCTCGGTGGCGAAGATCGCGGCGAAGATCGAAGATCTGGTGCGCTTTTAGATGGCCGCCACCGCCAACATCGTGATGCCGATGGAGCAGGAAGGCTCAAAGTCGGTCGTGCGCGTCTGGCTGAAGAAGATTGGCGAGGCGGTGAAGCGCGACGAGCCGATCGTTGAACTGGAGACCGACAAGGTCGCCGTCGAAGTGCCCTCCCCCGCCGATGGCGTCCTCGCCTCGATTGCGCTTGGCGAGGGTGAGGAAGCAGCCCCTGGCGCGACGCTCGGGGTGCTTGAGCTCGGCGGCTTGAGCGCTGCGCCGCTTGCGCCCGCGGCGGCCGCACCCGCAGCAGTGCAATCGCCGACAAGGCAAGCGCGGTCCGCAAGCGGCGGCGCGCAAGCGGACGAGGAGGGCCGCCTCTCACCGCTCGTTAAGCGCCTTTTGAGCGAGCACCACGTCGCCGCGCGCGACATTGTCGGCTCCGGCCGCGATGGGCGCATCACCCATAAGGACGTCGAGGATTTCATCGCCCGCGGCAAGGCTCGGCCATCGCCAGTTACGCCGCCAGTTACGCCGCCAGTGAAGCCGGCGCCGCCGCTCCCCTCAAAGCCGGGCGCATTCCCCACGACGCGATGCGCAAATCGATCGCCGAACACATGGCTCGCTCGGTGGCGACCGCCCCGCACGTGACGGCGGTGTTCGAGGCGGATTTCTCCGCCATCGCCGCGCATCGCGCCAAACACAAGGACGCCTACGCCGCCGCCAACGCCCCGCTCACCTATTCCGCTTATATCGTTCGCGCCGCGGCCGAGGCGATGAAGGTCTCGCCGAACGTCAATGCCCGCTGGCACGACGACTTTCTTGAAGTGTTCGAGGACATCAATATCGGCCTCGGCGTGGCGCTGGGCGAGAAAGGACTGATCGTTCCCGTCATCCAGCGGGCGCAAACGCTTTCGCTCAAGCAAACCGCGGCCAAACTCGGCGATCTGACCGAACGCGCGCGCAAGGAAGCTTGAAGCCCGCCGATGTGCAAGGCGGCACGTTCACGATCTCCAATCACGGCGTCTCCGGCTCGCTGCTCGCCACGCCGATCATCATCAATCAGCCGCAATCGGCGATCCTTGGCGTCGGCAAACTCGAAAAGCGCGTCGTCGTGCGCGAAATCGACGGCGCCGATGCGCTTCTGATCCGGCCGATGGCTTATGTCTCGCTCACCATCGACCACCGCGTGATCGACGGCCATCAAACCAATGCCTGGCTCACTCGCTTTGTCGAAATCCTCGAAACCTGGCCCGATGACGGACCTTTGGACGACACGCCATGATCGAAGACCTGGCGCTAAAGCCGCCCGATCCGCTCCTGAAGATCATCAAGATGTTCCGGGAGGATCCGCGCAGCGACAAGATCGATCTCGGGGTCGGCGTTTATCGCGACGAAAACGGCGACACCCCGGTTATGAAGGCGGTGAAGGAAGCCGAGCGCCGGCTGGTGGCGCAGCAGCCGACGAAAACCTATGTCGGCCAACAAGGCGATGTCGAATTCCTGCGCCTCCTGGGTGAGCTCGCCTTCGGCGCCCAGGCCGCGGATTTGGTCTCGATTCAATCCGTCGGCGGCACCGGCGCGCTCCGGCTCGGCTGCGATCTCCTGAAGAACGCCGGCGCGGCGCGCGTGCTCTTGCCGAGGCCATCGTGGCCGAACCATCCGGCGATCATTCGCGCCGCCCAGCTTCAGCAAATCGACGTTCCGTTCTTCGATGTCGCTCGGCAGCAGATCGATGTTGACGGCCTGATCGCTGGCTTCGCCAAAATCGAGCGCGGCGATGCAATCATTCTGCAAGGCTGCTGCCACAATCCGCTCGGCGCCGATTTTAGTCTGGCGCAATGGGAAGAACTCGCCGACGCCGTCAACGAACGTGGAATCATCCCCTTCATCGACCTCGCCTATCAAGGCTTCGGCGATGGCCTGGAGAAGGATGTCGAGGGGGCGCGAGTGCTGATCTCGCGTACGCCGGATGCGATCGTTGCGGTCTCCGGCGCGAAGAATTTCGGCCTCTATCGCGAACGCGTCGGCGCACTTTTTGTAAAGACCCCCGCCGCTTCCCGGGCCGCGGCGCAAAGCAATCTCTTCGCCTTGGCGCGCGCCAATTATTCCATGCCTCCAGACCACGGCGCCTCGTGCGTGCGTTTGGTGCTCAGCGATCCGAAACTACGCGAAATCTGGAGCGCGGAACTCGATGAGATTCGCGGGCGCATGAAGAAGACGCGCGCCACGCTCGCGGCCGCGCGGATCAATTCGATTCCGATGAGCAGAATCGTCTCGCAAAAGGGCATGTTCACGACCTTGCCGCTTAGCGAACAACAAGTGATCATGCTGCGCGAAGAGTTCGGCGTCTACATGACCGACGCCGCGCGCATCAATGTCGCCGGCCTGCCGGAGAACGAAACAGCGCGCTTCCTGGAGGCCCTCGCCGCCGTCGTGTCGCGTTAAGCCGCGTTCATCGTCAAGAGATCGTAGCCGGCGACCTGCTCGCCGTTCTGATTGGTGACGACGACATCCCAGCGAACTTCGCCCTGATCGGGTTTGCGCAGGGTCTTGTCCTTCACCGTCAGCGCGACCTGGATCGCATCGCCCGGCTTCACCGGCTTCACGAAGCGCAGATTGTCGAGCCCATAATTGGCCAGGACCGGACCCGGATCGGGATCGACGAATAAGCCCGCTGCGAAGGCCAAGATGAGATAGCCGTGGGCGACGCGGCCGCCGAACAGCGGATTGGCCCGCGCCGCTTCTTCATCCATGTGGGCGTAGAAAGTGTCGCCGGTGAAATGGGCGAAGCGCTCGATATCGTCGAGCGTGATTTCGCGGGCCTTGGTCTTGAGTTGATAGCCGATCGGAAGATCGTGGAATTTGCGCCGGAACGGATGCTCGCCGCTGCTCGTCGGCGCGCCAGCCATATAGCGGTGCGTAATCGCCGAGAGCGTGCGCGGCGAGCCCTGCAGCGCCGTGCGCTGCATGTAATGGGTGACGCCGCGAACGCCGCCCATCTCTTCGCCGCCGCCGGCGCGGCCGGGGCCGCCATGCACCATGTGCGGCATCGGCGAGCCGTGGCCGGTGCTCTCCTTGGCGCTGTCGCGATCGATGAAGGCGATGCGGCCGTGGAACGCGGCGCTCCCTAAGACGACATCGCGCGCAAAGCCGGTGTCGTAGCTGAATACGCTCATGACCAGCGAACCCTTGCCGCGATTGGCGAGCGCGATGGCGTCGGCGCCGTCCTTATAGGGCATCAGCGTCGACACCGGGCCGAACGCCTCCACATCGTGAACGGCGCGCGCCTCCCACGGCTTCTCGCAGCGCAGCAGAATGGGTTGCATGAAGGCGCCCTCGGGGGCGCCGACGATCGCGTCGGGATCGCCGACGACGATCTTGGCGTCGTCGGCGATCTCGCGCACCTTGGCGCGCACGTCCTCGCGCTGGGAAAGGCTCACTAGCGCCCCCATCCTCGTGGCTTCGTCGCGCGGATCGCCAATCGTCAGTTTGGACAGCCGGGCTGCAAGCGCGGCCTGTACGGCGTCAAGGAGGTGCGCCGGCGCCATGGCGCGACGGATGGCGGTGCACTTCTGCCCCGCCTTGACGCTCATTTCCTTGGCGACTTCCTTGATGAAAAGCTCAAACTCCGGCGCATCCGCGGTGGCGTCGGGGCCGAGCACCGAGGCGTTGAGCGAGTCCTGCTCGGCCACGAAACGCACGCTCTCGCGCGCGATCACCGGATGGCTCTTCAGTTTCGCCGCCGTCTGCGCCGAGCCGGTGAACGAGACGACGTCTTGCGATGTGAGATGATCGAAGAGATCGCCGGTCGAGCCGACCACCAATTGCAGCGCGCCCTGCGGGCAGAACGTTCGCCTCCAGCATGATGCGCACGGCCGCTTCGGTGAGATAGCTGGTGGCGCTCGCCGGCTTCACGATCGCGGGCGCGCCGGCCAGGAAGGCGGGCGCGAGCTTTTCGAGCATGCCCCAGACCGGGAAGTTGAAGGCGTTGATGTGCACCGCCACGCCCTGGAGCGAGGTGAAGACGTGCAGGCCCTGGAAGGTGCCGTTGCGCGAAAGGCCCTCGACATTGCCGTCGATCAGGATGGTGTCGTTCGGCAGTTCGCGGCGGCCTTTGCCTTGATAGACGCCGAACGTGGCGATGCCGCCGTCAATATCGATCCAGCTATCGGCCCTGGTGGCGCCGGTATTGTAGCTCAGCTCATAAAGCTCCTCCTTGCGCGCGGTCAGCGCCTCGGCGAGCGCCTTCAGGAGTTTTGCGCGCTCGTGGAAGGTGAGCGCACGCAGCGCCGAGCCGCCCTTCTCCCGCGCGAATTTCGCCATCGCGCCGAAATCGAGCCCTTGCGAGGAGGTGAGCGCCACCACTTCGCCATTCACCGCCGATCGCAACTCGGCCATGTCCTTCAAGCCCGCCACCCAGCGGCCCTCGGCGTAATTTTGCAGCGTGATCGGCTTCATGGCTCAGCTTCCGGTGAATTTCGGCGGGCGCTTCTCCATGAAAGCGCTGACGCCTTCCTTGTAATCATGCGTTCGGCCCAGCGCGCGTTGGGCGTCGCGTTCGCGCTCGAGCTGATCGGTCGAGCGCACGCGCGGCCGCTTTCGCGGATCAGCCGCTTGGTTTCGGCCAAACCGCGCGTCGGCGCCGCTGCGAACTTCGACGCCAGCGCATCGACTTCCGCATGCAATTGATCGTCCTCGACGCATTTCCAGATCATGCCCCACGCTTCGGCGCGTTCGGCGCTCAGCGGCTCGCCGGTCAGCGCCAGGCCCATTGCGCGCGCCTGGCCGGCAAGACGCGGCAGCGTCCAGGTGCCGCCGCTATCGGGAATGAGGCCGATATTGGCGAAGCTCTGGATGAATTTCGCGCTCTTGGCGGCGATGACGATGTCGCACGCGAGCGCGATGTTGGCGCCGGCGCCGGCCGCAACCCCGTTGACGGCGCAGATCACCGGCATGTCGAGCGAGGTCAGGCGCCGGATCAGCGGATTGTAGCGCTTCTCAAGCGAATCTCCGAGATCGACGCCATCGCCTCCCGGCGCAACGGCGCGATCGCCGAGATCCTGCCCGGCGCAAAAGCCGCGCCCGGCGCCGGTGAGCACCAGCACGCGCGCATCGCTGTTCGCCACCGTCTCAAGAGCGCGCGACACCTCGTCGTGCATTTCCATAGTGAAGCTGTTCAGCCGATCGGGGCGATTGAGCGTCAGCCGCGCAACGCCGGCGCCGATCTCGAGCAAAATCGTCTCAAAACCCATGAGCGGCCTCCGCTTGTTCGCGAGAGCGGTGGCGTATGCTAGAACCCCCTGGCGGTCAATTCACGGGAGCTGGATGCGAGCGAGGCGGACGCGTTGGCGCGGCGGGTGGCGGATGCGATGCTGTCGCGCGAAGGCACGGGGCCGGCGTGGGGCTTAGTGATCGAGGAAGCGCGCGAAACTTATGCGCGCGTGCGCATGCAGGTGCGCGCCGACATGGTCAACGGCCACAACATCACGCACGGCGGCATGATCTTCTCGCTCGCCGACACCGCCTTCGCCTATGCCTGCAACTCGCGCAATGAAGCGAGTGTGGCGCAGAGCGCGACAATTTCCTTTCTGGCCGCCTCCAAGTTGGGCGACGTCTTGATCGCCGAGGCGCGGGAACTTTCACGCGTCGGACGCAGCGGCGTCTATCACGTCGCCATCCGCACCGGAGATGGATGCGTGATCGCTGAATTCACGGGGCTTTCCCGCACCATTGGCGGCGCCATCATTAATTGACCGATCGGTCAGCGAATGTTATATCAGGCATGTTGGAGGACTGCCGCCTTGTACACGACCGACCTGACCGGCAAGCAAAAGGCCGAAACCGTCGCCGAAGATCCAGCAAAGCTCGCCGCGTTCGAAGCGCGCGTCGCCAATGACGAGTTCATCGAGCCGAAGGATTGGATGCCGGAGGCGTACCGCAAAACCCTGGTGCGGCAGATGTCGCAACACGCGCACAGCGAAATCGTCGGCATGCTCCCGGAAGGCAATTGGATCACGCGCGCGCCGAACCTGCGCCGCAAGGCGATCCTGCTGGCCAAGGTGCAGGATGAAGCCGGCCATGGACTCTATCTCTATTCGGCGGCTGAAACGCTGGGCACCTCGCGCGATGAAATGACCGAGGCGCTGCTCTCGGGCAAGGCCAAGTATTCCACCATCTTCAACTACCCGACGCTGACCTGGGCCGACATCGGCGCCATCGGCTGGCTGGTCGACGGCGCGGCGATCATGAACCAGGTGCCGCTGCAGCGGACATCGTATGGGCCCTATGCGCGCGCCATGGTGCGCATCTGCAAGGAAGAGAGCTTCCACCAGCGCCAGGGCTACGAGATCATGATGCATCTGGCGGCGGGGCGTCCCGAGCAGAAGCGCATGGCGCAAGACGCCTTGAACCGCTGGTGGTGGCCGTCGCTGATGATGTTCGGGCCCCCCGGACGATAAATCTCCCAACACCGAGCAGAGCATGCGCTGGCGCATCAAGCGCGACACCAATGACGAGCTGCGGCAGAAATTCGTCGACATCACCGTGCCGCAAGCCGAAGCCATCGGCCTCACCGTGCCCGACCCTGCGCTCAAGTGGAACGACAAGCGCGGCTGCTACGATTTCGGCGAGGTCGATTGGGAGGAATTCTACGCCGTCGTGCGCGGCGAAGGGCCGGTTGCAAAGGAGCGCATGGAAGCGCGCGTCAAAGCCTGGGACGACGGGGCCTGGGTGCGCGAAGCCGCACGCCTGCACGCCGAAAAGCGCGCGGGCGTGAAAGTGGCGGCGGAGTAGACGCCCATGCACGTCGCTCAACTCAATATCGGTCGCTCGCTCTACCCGCTCGACGACCCACGCATGGCGGGCTTTATGAATGCGCTCGCCGCCATCAACGCCATCGCCGATCGCTCACCGGGCTTCGTCTGGCGCATGCAGGATGAAAGCGGCGCCGGCGCAACCGACATCAAATACACCGATGATCCCCAGGCCATCGCCAACATGTCGGTGTGGGAAAGCCCCGAGGCGCTCGAACATTTTGTCTGGATGACGGCGCACAAGCGCATCTACAGCCAAAAGCATTCCTGGTTCGAAACGCCCGCCCGGGCGACCTTCGTGATGTGGCCGGTGGAAAGAGGCCGCATCCCCACCCTCTGCGAAGCGCTGGAGCGCTTGCAACACCTGCGCAGCCACGGCTCGAGCGATTACGCCTACGCCTGGGACCATCTCGCTCATTTGCAGGCCTGGCTCACCAAGAAATGCGGCTAAAGGACAAACCATGAGCGACGCAAAAAAAGAATGGCCGCTTTGGGAAGTGTTCGTGCGCGGCAAAGGCGGGCTCTCGCATCGTCATGTCGGCAGCGTGCATGCGGCGGACGCAGTCATGGCGATCGAACACGCGCGCGACGCCTATACAAGGCGCATGGAAGGCGTGAGCCTCTGGGTGCTCCCTTCCGCGCAGATCATGGCGTCCGACCCGGGCGAAGCGGCGGCGCTGTTCGAGCCGGCGGAAGACAAGGTCTATCGCCACCCCACGTTTTACACCATTCCCGACACGGTAAAGCACATCTGATGGACGCCCTGGCGACCAGCGCGCTGCGTCTCGGCGACGACAGCCTGATCCTCGGACAACGTTTGTCCGAATGGTGCGGGCACGCCCCGGCGCTGGAAATCGACCTGTCGCTGGCCAATTGCGCGCTCGATCTGATCGGGCAAGCGACGCATTTCTTGGGCCTGGCCGGCGAATTGGAGGGCGAAGGCCGCGACGCCGATGCGCTGGCGTTCCGGCGCGACGTGATGGATTTCACCAATTGCCTCCTGGTCGAACAGAAGAACGGCGATTTCGCCCATACGATCGCGCGGCAGTTTCTGTTCTCGCACTTCCAGGAATTGCTGTTCGCGGAATTGGCGGCGGGAAAGCATGAACGTTTCGCCGCGATCGCGGCGAAGGCGGTGAAGGAAGTCACTTATCACGCCAAACTGGCGAGCGACTGGGTGGCGCGCTTAGGCGATGGCGGCGATGAAAGCCGCGCGCGCATGATCGCCGGCCTCGACTGGATGTGGCGCTTCACCGACGAGATGTTCGTGATGGACGAGATCGATGCGGCGCTTGGCGTCGACAAGCACGCTCTGAAGCCCGCCTGGGATGCGCGCATCGACGCCCCGCTCGCCGACGCACGTTTGCAGCGCCCGGCGTCGCGCCGGGCGATCATCGGCGGACGCGCCGGCCATCACAGCGAACAGCTGGGCCACCTCTTGAGCGAAATGCAGTTCCTGCAGCGCGCCTATCCGGGGGCTACGTGGTGAGCGTCCTGGCCGCTATCGCCGACGCCGATCGTTTGCGCGCCGTGCTGGCGCAAGTGCCGGATCCGGAAATCCCTTGCGTCTCCGTGGTCGATCTCGGCATCGTGCGCGAAATCGCCGACGATCATGTCACCATCACGCCGACGTATACGGGCTGTCCGGCGACGTTCGCAATCGAACGCATGATCCGCGAAGCCCTCGACGCCAACGGTTTCGCCGGCATCCGCATCGACACGCTTCTCTCCCCGCCCTGGTCCACCGATTGGATCAGCGAGGAAGGCCGCGAGAAGCTTCGCGCCTATGGCATTGCGCCGCCGCCGAAAGGCGCCGCCGCGGCGGCTCTCAATAACGAGCGGGCCGCGGAATGCCCGCGCTGCGGCTCGGCCAATACCGAGGAAATCTCCCGCTTCGGATCCACGCCCTGCAAGGCGCTGTGGCGCTGCAAGAGCTGCGCGGAGCCCTTCGACCGGTTCAAGTGTCACTGATGGCGGGCGTCGATTTTCACAAACTGACCGTCGCGGAAGTGAAGCGCGAAACGCCGGACGCGGTGTCAGTGCGCCTCGAACTGCCGGAAGACTTAACGCGAGAGCTTCAAATTCAAGGCCGGTCAGCACCTCACCTTTCGCCGCCAGATCGGCGGCGAAGAGCTCAGACGCAATTATTCGGTCTGCGTCTCGCCGGCCGAGGGCGCGCTGAAGATCGGCGTCAAGAAAATCGCCGGCGGCGCCTTCTCCGGCTGGGTCAACGACGAACTCAAGGCCGGCGACGTCCTCGAGGTGATGGCGCCGCACGGCAGCTTTTGCTGGGAGTTCGACCCGGATGCGCAACACGAATATGTCGCCTTCGCCGGCGGCAGCGGCATCACCCCGATCCTATCGCTGATAAAAACCGCGCTCACGCACGAACCGAAATCGCGCTTCACCCTCTTCTACGGCAACCGCACCTCGCTTGGGATCATGTTTCTGGAGGAATTGGCGGCGTGGAAGGACAAATACATCGACCGCCTGCAAGTGCTGCATTTCCTCGAGGACGAGGAAGAAGAGATCGAGCTCTTCAACGGTCGCCTCGATCGGCCCAAGGTCGAAGAAATTCTCGATCGTCTCGTCGATGTGAAGGCGACCGACGTCTTCTTCATCTGCGGCCCCGGTCCGATGATGGACGCAATCGAGGAAACGCTGACGGCGCGCGGCGTCGAACGCCCACGCATCCTGATCGAACGCTTCACCACCGGTCCGCTCTCCGAAGCGCAAGCGGCCGCCGCGCGCGCGCTCGAAAAGAAGGCCGCCGGCCGCAAAATGAGCGTCACGCTCAACGGCCGCCGCATGAACGTGACTTTCGATCCCGAGAAGCACTCCATTCTCGACAACGTGCGCGCCGCCGGACTGCCCGCGCCGTTCGCGTGCAAAGGCGGGGTCTGCGCGACTTGCCGCGCCAAGGTCACCGCCGGCGAGGTGAGCATGAAGGTGAATTACGGCCTCTCGGAAGCGGAGCTCGCCGAGGGTTACGTGCTCACTTGCCAGGCGACGCCGCTCAGCGACGAGGTCGCTCTTACTTATGACGCCTAATCGCCATGACGGATCAATCGCGCCCGTCGCCGCCGCGCGACCTGAATTTTAGACATTGGCTTTACGGATGCCGTCTAGGGTCACGTCCACGGCCATATCAGCGATTGCATCCGCGCTCACCGGTCCCTTGGGGTTAAACCAGGTGTGGGTCCAATTGATCATGCCGAAAAACAGCATCGCGGCGGCGTAACTCTCGCCTGCCCGCTTCTTCAGCTTCGGCTCGATTTCGCTCAACAGACGCCGCACAATCTCGATCAGCCCGCGCTGGGTTTTCACAATTTCGGAGCGGCGCTTGTCGTCGAGATTGTCGAGCTCGTTCAAGAGAACCTTGTGCCGGTCCGCCGCTCCGACATAGAGGGCCATGAACGCATGCGCCAAGCGGCGCAACTTCTCGGCTTGGGCCCCCTCGCCGGCGATGGCTTTGCGCGCCGCCTCATCGAGGGCGCGCACGTGTGAGATCATCACATCGAACAGGATGTCCTCTTTCGACTGGTAGTAATGATAGATGAGCGACTTCGATGACCTGCACTTTTCGGCCAAATCGGCGACCGAGGCGCCATTGAAGCCGCGGCGTGCGTATAATGCCGCCGCCGCGTCCACAATCGCCTCTTTTCGCTCGTCATAATCCGCCGCTTGCGTCCGCGCCATGACCCGAGATTACAGCTAAGCAAGCCACGCGCTAGGGCGTTCTTCCGGAGGGAACAAAGCCTTCCCCGCCACGTTGACCGAGCGCTTTCTAGCAGACATCGCGCTGATGCTGTCATCGGCGCCTTTTTGTGCGAAAGCATGGCGATGGGACCTACAATTATGTTCGACGCGAGCATTGAGAAGAATTTGGCGTTTCTCGGAGAAAAAACCGCAAGCCAGGCTCTGAATAATGTCGCGCTTATCGGTAACTTTCCGCCTCGCCGCTGCGGCATAGCCACCTTCACGGCCGACCTCTTTGAGGCGCTGAAATCGGCGCATCCTTCGCTCGCGTGCGAAGTCGTGGCCATGAACGACGGCGCCGAGAATTACGCCTACGCTCCCGAGGTTTCGTTCGAAATCGATCAGGAGGACGGGCGCCGTTATGTGGAAGCCGCCGATGCGCTCAATCGCGGCGGCGCCCAAGTCGCCTGCCTGCAACACGAGTTCGGCATATTCGGCGGCGCCGCCGGCGCCCACTTGTTAACATTTGTCGCGGGCCTGCGCATGCCCTTGGTGACGACGTTGCACACGGTGCTGGAAAATCCGAACGCCGATCAGCGACGCATCATGGATACGCTGGTTGGCGCCTCCTCGCGGATTGTCGTGATGTCGCGCAAGGGCCGCGAGATCATGACGCGCGTCTACGGCGCCCCGCGCGGCAAGATCGCCGTCATTCCCCACGGCGCGCCCGACCGGCCGCTGCGCTCGACCAAGGCGATGAAGCGCCGCTTCGGCTGGCAGGATCGCGATGTGCTGCTGACCTTCGGCCTATTGTCCCCGAACAAAGGCATCGAAAGCGTCTTGCGCGCCTTGCCGCGCATCGTCGCGGAACGGCCGAACGCGCTTTATGTGGTTGTCGGCGCCACCCACCCGCATTTATTGGCGCGCCAGGGCGAAGCCTATCGCAATCAGCTGGCGGCGCTGGCGAGCGAACTCGGCGTCACCGACAATTTGCTGTTCGTCAATTCCTTCGTCGATACGGAATTGCTGCTCGATTATCTGACGGCGGCCGATGTGTATGTGACGCCCTATCTCAATCGTGGGCAGATCACTTCGGGCACGCTTGCTTACGCCGTGGCGCTGGGCAAGCCGGTCGTCTCGACGCCCTTCTGGCACGCCGAAGAATTGCTCGACGGGGTGGGCGAGCTCACGCCGTTCAACGATTCCGATGCGATCGGCGGCGCCGTCACCCGGCTACTCAGCGATGACGATCTGCGCGCGGCCCAAGCGGAGCGCACTTATGAGCGCGGACGCGAGACGATCTGGCACAAGGTCGGCGAGCGTTATCTCGAAGTGTTCGAGGAAGCGCGCGGCGAATGGCGCGCCGCGCAAGCGGCGAAGATCAAGCGCGGCGTGCTCGTTGCCGGCGATGTCGCTCAAGGCGATCGAACGACTGACGGACGCGACCGGCATGCTGCAGCATTCGCGTTACAGCGTCCCCGATCGCGATCACGGCTATTGCGTCGACGACAATGCGCGTGCGCTCATCCTCACTCAACGCATGGTGGCGGCGGGTTTGCAGGGTCCGCCAGTGGACAGGCTCGCTTATATCTACGCCAGCTTTGTCGAGCACGCATGGAATCCCGATCGCAACCGCTTCCGCAATTTCATGAGCTATGACCGGCGCTGGCTCGAGGAAGAAGGTTCGCAGGACAGCTTTGGACGCACACTCTGGTCGATCGGTGAAACGGCTTTGATCGCCAACGACCCGGAATTGAAGGACTGGGCGCTCCATCTGGGCGACCGCTCGCTCACCCATGCGGAAGCAATGCTTTCGCTGCGCTCGACGGCGTTTTGCGTGTTGGGCGAGTGCGCGCTGGCCGCCGCCGGCGATGAACCGTCGCGCGACGCCGCATGGTGCGGGGCCCAGCGTTTGCTGCAGGCGCTCAATGACAATCGCCTGCCCGACTGGACGTGGTTTGAATCGATCCTCGGCTACGACAATGCGCGTGTGCCGGAAGCGCTGTTGCGCGCCGCGGCGCTCTTTAACAACGACCAATTGCGCGACGCCGGACTTGCCTCGCTCGACTGGTTGACCCAACTCCACACCGCGCCCAGTGGACGCTTCCGCCCCGTCGGTTCGCTCAGTTTCAACAAGCCCTACGAATTGCCGGCGCTGTTCGACCAGCAGCCGCTGGAGGCGGCCGCCGCCGTCGACGCGTGCTGGGCGGCGTTTGATGTCACAGGCGAGCAACGCTGGCGACAGGAAGCCTATCGCGCGTTCAGCTGGTTTTTGGGGGAAAACGATCTCGGCGTGCATGTTGCAGATGTGGAACGGGGCGGCTGTTTCGACGGCATCACGCCGGAAGGGGTGAATCGCAATCAGGGTGCAGAATCAGTACTGTCCTACCAGCTAGCGCTGTGCGCGATGCGTGTGCGAGAACGGCCGCGGCGGGTGACGCCTATCCGCTAAGGGCGGCTTCGGGCTGAGGGATGCGGTTCAACATTCGCGACTTCGAACAGAGGCTGTCGCCCGAACCTGCGCGGGTGGTGATCCGCCCGTTTCACATCGCTCCAGAGCGGCAGCCCGCGCAGTCGGAGCGCGCGCGACGCATTGTCAATGCGGTGCTGACGCTGAGCTCCGAGGAGTGCGAACGCGAACTTGGGATAGTCGACGCCGATTTCGAAGCGCGGCATTGGCAGATACAAGGCGTCTACGAGCGGCGGTTCGAACAGATTGCAGCGCAAATCGGATGCAATGCCGACATCGATCAACCGCATCGCGAACTGATCGGCGCTTATTTCTGTCACGAATATTCCTACGCCGCCGCTGCAATCATGAATCCAAGCGTGGTGCCGCATCCAGACCAATCTGGGCTGCGCAAAGGCGACACGCGCTTCGTGCTTTCCCTGCGCACCGTCGGCGAAGGCCATATTTCGTCGATCACGTTTCGCGAAGGCATCCTGAACGAAAACAATGAGCTGAGCTTGTGGCCGCAGCCGGGCTTTTCGATCGCGGCCGAAGCCGAACGCCCCGATCAAGAAGGCGTGGTCATTGCGCACCGCCCGGAAGAATCGCCGATCTCCGGCACGGTGCTCTTCCCGTTCACGCGAGCGCAGCGCAATGGGCTGGAGGATTTGCGCCTGGTGCGCTTCGAGGAGGAAGGCGGCGCCTCTTTCACTTATTTCGGCACTTACACCGCCTATTCCGGCGCAAGCATCGGCTCGGAATTGCTGCAAACCGACACGTTCAGCGCTTTCAAGCTTTCGCCGATGAACGGCAGCGCCTCGGGCAATAAGGGCATGGCGCTGTTTCCCAAGCGCATCGGCGGCGACTACGCCGTGATTGGCCGCCAGGACGGCGAAAACATTTTTTTCATGCGCTCGGACGATCCGCTGTCGTGGAACGGCGGGGAAAAAATTATGGCGCCGGTCTTCCCTTGGGAGCTCGTGCAAATCGGCAATTGCGGCGCTCCCATCGAACTAGACGAAGGCTGGCTGCTTTTGACCCACGGCGTCGGCGCCATGCGCAAGTACAATATTGGCGCAGCGCTGTTGGACAAAAAAGACCCGCGCAAGGTGCTGGCGCGGCTCTCGACCCCTTTGCTCTCGCCGTCGAACGAAAATCGCGAGGGCTACGTGCCGAACGTCGTCTATACTTGTGGGGCGATGAAGCACGGCGATTGGCTGTTTGTGCCCTATGGCGTGGCCGATTCCTCGGTCGCCTTCTCGCTGATCGAGATCAAGTCAATCCTGCAGCAGATGTCTTGAGGGGGCGTAGCCCGCCAAGAAGATGCGCACCGCGTCATCGACATCGCGCTCGATCATTTTCTTGCTGGGCGCCGGTTCGTAATTGCAGAGGCGCGACTTCGCCAGCCGGTTTTGGCAGAGCGCCAGGAAATGCTGAGCCGCGCGCTCCGGATCGGCCTTTGCGCAGCAGGCCCTCGGTCATGGCGCCCTTGAGGTAGGCGCCGAGCTTGGCGACGCCGCGCACCGGACCGGTTTCGTAGAAAGCGCGCGCCATTTCCGGCACGCGATCGGCCTCGGCGACGATCATGCGAAATTTGCGCACTGTCTCGTCCGACGCCACGAACTCAACATAGCGGCGACCCATCTTGGTCAGCGTCTCGGAGAGGTCGCCGCCTTCGACGAGAAGCGAAGACATCGCCTGATGCAGCTCCTCGCAGTGGCGGGCGACGCAGGCGAGGAAGAGTTCGTCCTTGCTCTCGAAGTAATTGTAGAGCGTGCCCTTGGAGCCGCCGAGGCGCGCGGCGATGGCCGACATCGAGGCGGCCTGGAAGCCCTCCTCCAGAAAGATATCTTCGGCACAATCCATGATCGCCGAACGGCGATCGGCGTCGGCGCCTCGCGGCCTTTTTGGCCGCAAGCGCTTCTGAAGATGAATTTCTTTGCAAAGTCGTCGCGACGCCCTTGATCATTCCACTACCTTCTCCCATCCTATAATGACCGTACGGTACGGTCATTTCAAGACGGTTCTTTCAAGTTTCAAGGGGCGCGAGGATTTGAGCCGATTCACCGAGCCCACGCCGCGCAGCGGCATTGGTCAGCTTCTAGCTGCGGTCGCAGCGTCCGCCTTGGCGTCCTGCGCCATCGTGCCTGAGCGGGTCCCGGCGGCGGGCGCCGGCGCGCCCGAGCGCTACGCGACCGCCCAAACGCTGGCCGCCCCGGACGCCGATTGGCCGCGCGCAAATTGGTGGGAAGGATATGGCGACCCGCAGCTTTCGGCGCTGATCGCCGAGGCGCTGGCGAATTCGCCGACACTGGCGCAAGCGCAAGCGCGCCTCCGCGCGGCCGGCGCCGATGTTGAAGGCGCACGCGGCGTCGCTGGGCCAAACCTTTCGCTCAACGCCTCCGCAGTCGAGCAAAAGCAAAGCTACAATTTCGGCATCCCGCCGGGCTTCGTGCCGCAAGGCTATAACGATTACGGCCGCGCCACGCTCAACTTCAATTACGAGTTCGATTTCTGGGGCCGCAACCGCGCCGCAATAGCGGCCGCCACCTCGCAAGCGCAGGCGGCGGCTGCGGATGCGGCCGAAGCGCGCCTCACTCTATCGACGGCGGTGGCGGCGGCTTATGCCGACTTCGCACGCCTCACCGCCGAACGCGCCATCGCTGAACGCACGCTCGAAGTGCGTTCACAAACAGCAACTCTCGTGACCCATCGCGTCGCCGCCGGCCTCGATAATCTGGGCGCGCAACGCCAGGCCGAAGCTGGCCCGCACGCGGCGCGCGCCCAGATCGCGGCGCTGGATGAAGCTCTGGCGCAGACCCGCAACCGCATCGCGGCTTTGCTCGGCGCCGGCCCCGATCGCGGCTTGGCGCTGACGGCCGCCGGAGCGCCCGACGCTGCCGGCTTTTGGCCTGCCGCAAAACCTCTCCGCCAATCTGATCGGCCGCCGCCCCGACATCGTCGCCGCGCGCTGGCGCGCTGAAGCGGCCACCCATCGCGCCGAACAAGCGCAAGCCTCGTTCTATCCGAACGTGAATCTCGTCGCTTTCCTCGGCATCGAGGCGCTGGGCTTGAGCAATCTGACCGCTCAAGGCTCGGATATCGGCTCGATTGGTCCGGCGATCAGCCTTCCGATCTTCGACAGCGGCCGCTTGAGCGCCAATCTCCATGGCGCCGACGCCGAGCGCGACGCGGCGGTGGCGGAATACGACGCCACCCTCACCGAGGCCTTGCACCAAATCGCCGATGTCGCCGCCAGCGAACGTGCGCTCGACACCCGGCTCAACGAAACCCGCGCCGCGCTGACCGCGAACGAAGCCGCCTACCGCCTCGCGCACGATCGCTATGATGGGGGCCTTTCCAATTACCAAACCGTGCTGATCGCCGAAGACGCCGTGCTCGCACAGCGTACGGCGGTCGCCGACCTTGAGAGCCGTCGCTTTGCGCTCGATGTCGCGCTTGTGCGCGCACTGGGCGGCGGCTTCGCTTCTGATCAAACTCACTAAGGGGAATTCCCGTGGCAGACACCGTAACCAGAGCCGTCGATAGCGACGATAAGCAAACCAAGGCGAGGTCGCGCCGGTCGCGATTGCTGAGCTTGCTCGCCATCGTCGCGGTTCTCGGCGCCATCGGCTACGGCGTCTATTATTTCACCTACGCCTCCCGCTTTGTCAGCACCGACAACGCCTATGTCGGGGCCGAGACAGCGACGGTGACGCCGCTGATCAACGCGCCGGTGGCGCAAGTGCTGGTGCGCGAAACCCAGACCGTCAACGCCGGCGATGTCCTGGTCAGGCTTGACGATAGCGACGCCCAATTGGCGCTGGCGCAGGCCCAGGCCGACCTCGCCCGCGCGCAGGCCGACGCCGCAACCGCCGGCGTCGACCTCAGCCGCCGCAGCGCACTCGCCCCGAAGGCGCGGTTTCGGCCGATGAGCTGAGTTCGGCGCAGAACGCCGCCTCGACGGCGCGCGCGGCCCTGCTCGCGGCGCAGACGCGTGTGCAATCGGCTGAACTCGCGCTCTCGCGCACGCTCATCCGAGCGCCGATTGCGGGCGTGGTGTCGAACAAACATGTGGAGATCGGCCAGCAAGTTCAGGCCGGCGCGCCGCTCATGGTGATCGCGCCGATCACCAGCGCCTATGTCGACGCCAATTTCAAAGAGGGCCAGCTGCGCCATGTGCATGCGGGCCAGCCGGTCGATTCTGCATTCCGACCTCTATGGCGATGGCGTCACCTATCACGGCGCCGTCACCGGCCTCTCCGGCGGCACCGGCGCGGCATTCTCGCTGATCCCAGCGCAAAACGCCTCCGGCAATTGGATCAAAGTGGTGCAGCGCGTGCCGGTGCGGATCACGCTCGATCCGCGCGAACTGCAAGCGCATCCGCTGCGTGTGGGCATGTCCATGAACGCCGCCATCGACATTTCAGACGTACGCCGCTGAGTTCTCGCCAATGAGCGATAGCGCCCCGCCAGGCCCGCCGCCGCTTCAGGGCGCAACGCTTGCGCTCACCGCGGTGGCGCTTGCGCTCGGCACCTTCATGCAGGTGCTCGACACCACCATCGCCAACGTTTCAATACCGACCATCGCCGGCGATCTCGGCGCCAGCGTCGATCAAGGCACCTGGATCATCACCGGGTTTGCGGTGAGCAACGGCATTTCCGTGCCGCTCACCGGCTGGCTGATGCAGCGCTTCGGCATCGTCAAGACGTTCGTGTGGTCGGTGATCGCCTTCACCGTGCTCTCATTCCTCTGCGGTATCGCCTGGAATCTGCCGTCGTTGGTCGTCTTCCGTATTCTGCAAGGCGCGGTGTCCGGCCCGATGATCCCCGGCTCGCAAGCGCTGCTGCTCATGGTCTTCGGTCGTGGCAAACAAGCCACCGCCCTCGCCATCTGGTCGATGACGACGCTGGTCGCGCCGATCATGGGTCCGATTCTCGGCGGCTATATCTCCGACTAAGTTCACCTGGCCGTGGATCTTCCTCATCAACCTGCCGGTCGGCGTCATCTGCGCGCTCATCTGCTGGACGAACCTTCGCCAACGCGAGACGCCGACGCGCAAGCTCCCCGTCGACACAATCGGCTTCTCGATGCTGGTCGTGTGGGTCGGCGCGCTGCAAGTGATGCTCGACACCGGCAAGGACGCCGACTGGTTCTCCTCTCCGGCGATCGTCATCGAGGGACTTGTCGCGCTCATGGGCTTCGTCGCCTGGATGATCTGGGAACTGAACGAGAAGCATCCGATCGTCGATCTTTCACTTTTCCGCAAACGCAATTTCGCGCTTGGCGTCATCGCGCTTTCGCTCGGGTTTGCGGTCTTCTTCGGCAACAATCTGTTGATGCCGCTCTGGCTGCAGACGCAGATGGCCTATACAGCCACGTGGGCGGGCCTGGTGGCGGCGCCGGCCGGCCTCATCGCCGTGATCATGACGCCATTTGTGGCGCGTCTTAAGATTGACGCGCGCTGGACTGCGACCGTCGCGCTCGGCGCCTTCGCGCTCTCATTCTACATGCGCTCGAATTACGCGCCCGACGCCGATTTCTACGAGCTCGTCATTCCCACGCTGGTCATGGGTTTCGGCATGAGCGGCTTTTTCATCTCCATGGTGACGATCGCCCTCAACGGCGTGCCGCCGCAGCAAGTGCCGCAGGCGACAGGCCTCAGCAATTTCGCGCGCATCACCGCCGGCAGCTTCGCCGCCTCGATCACAACGACGATCTGGGATCGCTCCGAGGCGCTCCACCAGACACGGCTGGCCGAAACCACCGGCTCGCCCGGCAATCCGCTCTGGGGGACGGCGCTGCACGATCTGCAGAGCCATGGCGCGAGCGCCTCGCAAGCACTGGCGGCGATGATGAACCAAGTGCTCCATCAGGCGTATTTTCTGGCGACCATGGACCTCTTCCGGGTCTCGGCCTGGATCACATTGGCGCTCATCCCGATCGTCTGGCTCACCACCAAAGCGCTGAACCAAGGCGGTCACGCCGCCGGCGGCGAATAAGCCGGCTTGCGCGCCGTCAGCGCCATCACCAGCGCGACGAGTTGGATGGCGAAGAGCGCGACGTTAAACGGCTGACCGGGAACCATGACCGGGAGCGGCCGCCACGCATAGAGATTGATCAAGACCGTCGCCGTCGTGAGCGTTTGCAACGCCAGGAACAGCGCAATCAAATGCGCCGCCCGGACGGCCGCGTAGAGCTCAAAGAGGCCGAGCACGATCTGCTGCAATCCAAGCGTCGCGAACAGCGAAAGAATCGTGGCGCTGTCGTCGCCAAGATCGAGCCCGGCGATGGAGTGGGCGCCGCCATCGGGCGCAAACGCATGGATGGCGCCGCGGACGAGATTGATCAGTCCGGTCAGTCCAAGAACAACGCGAGGAACCCAGCGCATTAGGGTCGCGCCACGCGATTAATCAGTGCGGCGATGTCTTGGGGACAATCTTCCTGCAGAAAATGCCCGCCCTTCAGCGTCACGTGCTCGCGCCCCTTGGCGCCCGGCACGCGGGCTTGAAAGACGGCGTCGCCGCCCTTGGTGACAGGGTCGGCGTCGCTGAATGCGGTGACGAAAGGCTTGTCGAATTTCTCGAGCACCGCCCAAGCTGCACGGTTTTGCGCCACTGATGCATGCTCCGGCGTGACCGGCACAAGCAACGGAAACTGCCGCGCGCCCTCTTTGTAACTTTCGTCGGGAAACGGCGCATCATAGGCGGCGCGCTCCGCTTCGGTGAGCTGGCGCGAGCAGCCGCCGGATAGAATGCCGCCGATCGGCAATTCGGGAATCTTCTGGCTGAAATCGAGCCAGCGCTGAAAGCCTTCGGTCATGCCGTGGCCCGTCGGCAAGCCGGTATTGGCGACGATCACCGCCGCGAAGCGCTCTGGAAACGCCGCCACCAGGCGCAGGCCGATCAGCCCGCCCCAATCCTGGCAGAAGAGGGTGATGTTCTTGAGGTCAAGCGCGGCCAGCCATTGCGACATCCAACCGAGATGGCGCTCATAGGTATAGTCCGTGCGCGCCCCCGGCTTATCGGATCGACCAAAGCCGATGAGATCCGGCGCAACCACACGGTGGCCGTGAGCGAGCAGCGGCGGGATGATCTTGCGATAGAGATACGACCAGGAGGGCTCGCCATGCATGAGCAGAATTGGCGATGCCCCCCGGGGACCTTCATCGACAAAAGCGATGCGCAGATTCTCGCCCTCGCTGCTGTCGATGACCTCGTAGTGCGGCGCAAACGGCCACTCCGCAAGCTTGTCGAACCGCGCGTCCGGCGTCCTCAATACCTTCAATGGCTTGCCCTCCGCCTCGGCCCACAGTTAGTATTGGCGCACTTAGTGCCATTACTTTCGGGCCAGGTCAAAGCGCAAGGGCCTGCCCCTTGGGGGCGATGAATGGACCTTTCGTTCGATTTCTATTTTTCGTTTCGCAGCCCTTATTCCTACCTGGCGACACCGCAGGTGGAGGCGCTTTGCCAGCGGTATGCAATGGCGCCGAGGATGCGCATCGTGTTGCCGATCGCCATCCGCATTCCAGGCTTCTTCAAGGGCGTGAACCCGCTTTGGCCGCCTTATCTGTTGCGCGACACCTTTCGCGTCTCACAGATGCACAAAATCCCCTATCGCTGGCCGCGGCCCGACCCGATCATCATGAATATCGGCTCCGGCGAAGTCGCCGCCGAGCAACCCTACATCTATCGCGTCAGCCGCCTCGGCGTCGCCGCGACGCACGCCGGCGAGGGCTTCCCGTTTGTCCGCCGCGCCGCGCACGCGATCTGGAGCGGCGAAGTCGACAACTGGCACGAGGGCGACCACCTCACGCAGGCGCTGAGGGATGCCGGCCTCGATGCCGAAGCGATCGAAGCCGCCGCTGGACGCGATAGCGAGACCATCGACGCCGAGATCGCCGCCAACGAAGTCGATCAGCGCAAAGCCGGCCATTGGGGGGTGCCGCTCTTCGTTTTCAATGACGAGCCGTTTTTCGGCCAGGATCGGCTCGAACATCTTATCTGGCGCATGAAGCAAGCAGGGCTCGCCGACCGCGGCTGACGTGGGCTCTCGTCAGCCGCGGTCGCCCTTGACTAGACGCCCGCGGCGCGGTCGGTTGATCACGATCTGGGCCTTATCGCGCGTGACCTGCTCGGCGATGGCCTCGCCGATCGCCAGCTTGTCATGACGATACTACTCGTCCTTCAGGAGCGCCGTCGCCACGATCGAGAAACGTTGGCGCATAACCAGCCGATAGGCGACGAAAATGAAGGCGCCGGCGGTGACGGCGAGGCGCCCAGCGCTTTGTAGAGCGTCGTGTAGATTAAATCGGCGTGCTGCGACAGAATGCCGGATTGGTGAGCGCAAGCGACGATCACGCGCTTGCTATCGGCTCAGGCTCCAGCGCCGAATTTCGCCTGCCGTACATATTGCGCCCGCTTACATAAAGGAGCCGATGGCGCCGACGCCCGGACGCCAGGCGAAACCATAGCGCGCCCTCACATCGGCCCTGATCGACATCTCCAGCAGGCGCATGAGCGCGCCCGCGGATTGCGACGATTGGAAACGGCGGCCGTGAACGCGCCCGCCCATCTCGGCGCCTGCAAACGGCCGCTCGTGAAACGCTGGACGATTGCAAACCCGCAGGCTTGCTTTGGCGAACAATCCGGCGTCTTCGCCGGCGGCGACGACCTCACGAGGGAGGCGCTTTTCTAAATCCAGCGGCGGGAATTAGCGGTGCGCGCGCGCATCTTGGGCGCGCCATTCGCGAGCGACGTCTCCGGATCGCCGGTCTGGCTCTCCAGCTTCAGCGCTCCGAGCAGATTGCGCCGGGAGGAGACGGTGGTTGTCATCAATACGGGCCGCCTCGATCTCGCCTGCAACTGAGTTGCCGCCGCCGATCGCCGCTAAGCCCTTGCCGCTTGGTCACACCGGACGCAGAATGACGCGCGCCATCAGAAAGGCAGCCCATGAAGGTCCGATTTTGGGGCACGCGGGGCTCGATCGCCACACCTGGCCCGACCACCGTGCGCTACGGCGGCAACACGTCTTGCGTCGAAGTTCGATCCGGACTCCGGGAAGGTCATCCTGATCGATTGCGGCACCGGCGCGCACGCGCTCGGGCAGGCGCTGAAGGAACAGGCGAAGACGTGCTCGGGTCACATCCTCATCTCCCACACGCACTGGGATCACATCCAGGGCCTGCCCTTCTTCGCGCCGCTTTTCGCGCCGGGCAACGTTTGGCACGTTTACGGGCCGCGCGGCCTCGGCCAATCGCTCCGCGACGTGCTCGCCGGACAGATGGAATACGCCTACTTCCCGGTCGCTCTGAATTCGTTCGCGGCGGAAGTGCATTTCCATGAAGTGGTTGAGGGCGGCTTCCAGATCGGCGATGTGCGCATCGCCACGCACTACCTCAACCACCCGGCGCTGACCGTCGGCTATCGCATCGAGGCGGACGGGGCGACGCTCGTCTACGCGTCCGACCACGAACCGCACAGCCCCGACGCCGGGCGCGGTGAGGCTAGCGCCGCCGAGACCGGCGATATCGCCCATGTCGACTTCATCCGCGACGCCGATGTCGTCATTCACGATGCGCAATACACAGCGGCGGAATATCCCGGCAAGATCGGCTGGGGCCACAGCACCATCGAATACGTCGTCGACGCCGCCATCGCCGGCAATGTCAAGCACGTCGTGCTCTTTCACCACGATCCGGCGCGCAGCGACGATGCCGTCGACCAGCTCATCGGCGCCGCGCGCGAGCGCGCCTCCAGAGCGCGCTCAAAACTCATCGTCACCGCCGCCGCCGAAGGCGCCGAGCTCAATTTGCACGGCGACGAGGAACCGACCTTTTCTCCTTTCATGCCGTCAAGCCTCGTCAATCCGGCCAGCGATCTCTTGAGGGAGCTCATCCTGATCGCCGGCGTCGACGAGGAAGAGCGCTCGATCCTGAAAGAGGCGGCCGAAGCCGACAGCATCCCGAGCGTCACCGTCGTCATCGACAAAGTGGCTGAAGCCCTGGCCAGCGGCCATCCCTCGCTGATCTTCCTTGGCGACGCCGATAGCGCGGTCGATCCGGTCCTGCTCTGCCAGAAATTGCGCGCGATCGATGGCGATACCCGCCATGCGCCCATCATCGTCGTCACCGAACAGGCTAATGTCTCAGCCGAGCGCGGTGAAGTCGCGGGCGTCACCGATTGGCTCACACGCCCGTTCAGCATGCAATATGCGCGCTCGCGGATGCGCGCGTGGCTGATGCGATCGATGCTGCGCTGGCGCAAGGCCGCGCTCCCGGCCAACGAAGAAGAGCGCCTGGAAGCCGTGCGCAATCTGGGCCTCCTCGATACCGAAGCCGAAGAGCGTTTCGACCGCCACACCCGCATCGCCGCCGCCGCTCTCGACGCTCCGATTGCGCTCGTCACGCTCGTCGATCGCGACCGACAATGGTTCAAATCGCATCAGGGCTTCGATTTCAGCGAAACCCCGCGCGACATCGGCTTTTGCTCGCACGCCATCCTCGAAAACGCGCCGCTGGTTGTAAACGATGCGCTGAAAGACGACCGCTTCGCCGACAATCCCGCCGTCGTCGGCGATCCGCGTGTGCGCTTCTATGCGGGCATTCCCCTGCGCACTTCCGACGGCACGCCGGTCGGGGCGTTTTGCATTGTCGACCACAAGCCGCGCAATTTAAGCCCCAACCAGCTCAAAATGCTGCAGGACATCGCCAAGCTGGTTGAGGAAGAGCTCGAACATCCCCCTGGCGCCGATGTCGCCCACATCGAGCGCGTGCCGATGGGATCGGTCAGCCAAAGCTGAGCAGACGCGCGACAGCCGCATAGCAAGGGACCGCAGCAGCCGGCCGAAGCCCGCGCGCCGAGCGGTCGGCGATGGGTCGAGGGGATGGGCGCGGGGTCGGCGGAACGCGTCTAACGTCGGTAACTTGGCGAGCCTTCATCGGCGTCAGTTGCGCTCGCGCTTGCTCTAGGCGCGCCTTTGCGCCTATGATCCTCTATCGGGCCTGTCGCGGGCGCCCGGTTAGACGCCTCTCGTCCAAGTCCCGCTCCGTTCCCTAAATGGGAAGGAGCGCGTGCATGACGAAGCCAAACCAAATCCATTCGACGCTGAGTGAATTTTTTGGGGATCGCCGGCCTAGCAAATGGGTGACGCGTGAGCGTCCAAAGATCGACCGCATAGCCTGTCCATGGGCGATCCGACGCTTCATCGATCCCGACGCGATCTTTCTTTACGTTGCAACTGAGCGCGTGTTCGAGGTCGCCAAGCAGGAAAGGGCCATCGCCTTCGACATCCCCGGCGCGCCGATCGAACATGACGGCGATTTGTGCAGCTTCGATACGCTGCTAAGACGTTTCGGGCTCGATGATCCAGCCCTGCTCAGCCTCGCGCTGATCGTTCGCGGCGCCGATACCGACCGCCACGCCCTGGCGCCTGAAGCCGCGGGGCTGCACGCCATTTCCCTGGGCCTTTCGCTCAATTGCGAGGACGATCATGCGATGCTTGAACAGGGCATGATCGTCTATGACGCCTTGCTTGCCTGGGCGAAATCGGCGCGCGGCGTGCGCCACACTTGGATCAGGCCCGCGCCATGACGTGGCCCACGCTTCTGCTCAGCCGCAACGACGTTGCGGCGCTCATGGCCCCTGAGGACTATTTGAGCGCGGTTGAAAACGCCTTCCGCACAACGAGAGGCGAAGCCGCCGCGGCGCCGCCGCCCATGCATATTCCTGGCAAAGGCGGCGGCTTTCACGCCAAGGGCGCAGCCCTTGATGGCGCGCGCCATTATGTAGCCGTCAAGCTCAACGGCAACTTTCCCAAAAATCCCGAGCGCAATGGACTGCCGACGATCCAGGGGGCGATCCTTCTCAGCGACGGCGACAACGGCGCCCTTCTCGCTATTCTCGATTCGATCGAGATCACGCTTCGCCGCACCGCAGCGGCGAGCGCGCTGGCCGCGAAACGCTTGGCGAGAGCCGAGAGCAAAACGCTTGCGATTTGCGGCTGCGGCGATCAAGGGCGCGCGCAAGCGGAGGCGCTGGCGGCGATGTTTCCGCTGCAGCGCACCGCGTGCTGGGACATCGACGCCGACAAGGCCGCCGTCTTCGCCGCAGCGATGACGGAGGCCCTCGGATCTCCGTTTGACGCCGTCGGATCGGTCGCGGACGTCGCGCGAGACGCCGACATTATTGTCACCTGCACAACGGCGTGTGCGCCATTTTTGCGCCGGGAGCACGTGAAACGCGGCGCCTTTATCGCCGCGGTGGGCGCCGACAATCCCGACAAAAACGAGATCGAGCCTGAGCTTATGGGCGGCGCGCGCGTTGTCGCCGACTCGATTCCCCAGTGCATGGCGATGGGCGATTTGCACCATGCACTGAGGGCCGGCGTGATGACACGGGACGGCGTCCACGCCGACCTCGCCGAAATCGTCACCGGCGGGAAGCTCGGCCGGACCGACGAGGCCCAGATCTTTGTCTTCGATTCCACGGGGCTGGCTCTGCAGGACGTCGCCAGCGCAGCGCTCGCTTATGAGCGCGCGAATGCTCGCGCCCGCGGTCAGCCGTTTTCATTCAATTAGGAGCAGACTTCGATGCCGATCGCGCTCAGTGATGACGAGCCCGCTCGCAGCGGCCGCCAGGCGGCGATCGTCGTATTGAGACCAAGCCAATGAGCACGGCGAGTCCGAGCCTGCGTGAATTGACCGCGGCCAGTTTCAAGATTGGCTGCCTCGGATTCGGCGGCCCCGCCGGCCAGATCGCGCTCATGCACCGCATCTTCGTCGCCGAGAAGAAGTGGATCGACGAAGCGCGTTATCTGCATGCGCTGAATTATTGCATGCTGCTGCCCGGGCCGGAGGCGCAGCAACTGGCCACTTATGTGGGCTGGCTGCTGGGCGGAGTGCGCGGCGGCGTGATCGCCGGCGCGCTCTTCGTGGCGCCAGGCGCCTTGGTCGTGTTCGCTCTCTCCTGGCTCTACGCGGTCCACGCCGACACACCGCTCGTGATCGGACTTTTCTACGGTATCAAGGCGGCGGTGCTGGGCTTTGTTGCGGAAGCGCTCTGGAAGGTTGGCAAGCGCGCCATCAAGACCGGCGTTGATTTGGCGATCGCCATGGCGACGTTCGTCGCCCTTTTCGTGTTCGGCGCACCGTTTCCCGTCCTGATCGTCGCCGCCGGCCTCATCGGCATCCTGCGTGCGCGCAACGATCCCCCTGTGAAAGCTGAAATGGACGCAGCGCCCGCGCAACCCTCGGCGCGCGACGCACTATCGGCGGCCTTGATCTGGGCTGCGGCGTGGCTGGCGCCGCTGGCGGCCGCCTTCCTAACGCTTGGGCCGCATCACATGCTCACTCAGGTCGGCGTCCTTTTCAGTCAACTCGCGGTCATGAGCTTCGGCGGCGCCTATGCGGTGCTCGCTTATTTGCAGCAACAGGCGGTCGACATGCACGGCTGGCTGAGCACGGGGCAGATGATCGACGGGCTCGGGCTTGCCGAAACCACGCCCGGCCCGCTCATTCTCGTCAATCAATATGTCGGCTTCATCGCCGGATGGCGCGCGCAAGGCGCCGGCCTCTGGCTCGCGACCCTGTCGGCGGCGATGGCGAGCTGGTGCACTTTCGCCCCCTCTTATTTGTGGATTTTCGCGGGCGCTCCGTTCGCCGAGTTGCTGCGGCGCAATCGTCTCGCCTCGGCCGCGTTGGCGTCGATCACGGCGGCGGTCCTCGGCGTCATCGCCAATTTGGCGTTCTGGTTTGCTCTGCATGTGGTTTTCACAAGAGCCACATTGATACAGACGGCGTGGGGGCATGCGCTCGTCGCGCCGTCGGTCACCAGTTTCGATCTTACCGCGGCGCTGATCGCGCTCGCTGCGGGCGTCGCTCTGGTGCGATACAAAGCCAATGTCGCGCTTGTTGTGTTAGGCTGCGCAAGCATAGGCCTGTTGGCCCGGATCACGCTCTCCATGCCTTGAGACAACCCGGTTCTTCTCGCCCGTTCTTAACGCTACGATCCGCTCACGCCTTCGCCCATTCCATGACCAGGAACCAGGGACGCGGCGATAGCCATCCGCCTTATCCGCGGGCGCATCGAGGTTGGGTTGCGGCTCGGCGAAATGAATGAGCCTGGGCCCCATGCGCAGCAAAATGTCCGTGTAGGCGCTCAAAGGACGGTGATGGTTGAGAATGCGGATGCCGCGATATTCGATCCACGTTGCTTGCTCTTCCAAATAATAATCCATGGCGTAATGGAGCCGTTTGCCCGCGCCATCCCTGATCCAACCAAGATCGGCGCCGGCTGTGCTAAAGCCGAGATGGCGATCAGCAATGTCCCGTCGGGCTTCAACACACGCGTCATTTCCGCCAAGGCAGGCGCAATCTCGGGAATGTCGATGAGCGAAGTTAGCTTACGACAAGGTCGAAAAAGCTGTCTTCGAAAGAAATGGCCGCGGCTTCGCCGTCCACGTACAATCAGGTCCGAGCGGCGCATCGGAGCTCTAATTCTATCGGCGCAGGCTTGGCTGATCATGCTTGGCGGATAAGAAAAGGCGCGGGTCGCAAGACCCGCGCCTTTTCCGATTTGCTCGCTCTCAGCGATTACCGCGGCCGTTGCCCGCCGCATCGCTTGAGTTGTGATCCGTCAGACCCGTGCCGCGTCCGTTGCCGGCCACGTCACTGGAATCATGATCGGTGAACCCTGTGTGACCGCGTCCATGACCAGCCGCGTCACGTGTATCGTGATCGGTCACCCCCGCGGCCCCCCGGCCGCGACCAGCGGGGTCGCTGCTGTCATGGTCGGTGACGCCAGTGCGTCCGCCGCGACCGCGGCCCGCCGGATCGGCGTACTGACCGCTGTCATTGTCGCTTAGACCGCTATTGCCGCGGCCATGACCAGCTGGATCGGCCCCGACGCCAGTGTCGTGATCGGTGACGCCTTGGTGGCCGCCGCGTCCATAGCCTGGGCGATCGGCGCCGGCGCCTGAATCATTGTCGCTCAAACCGGTGCGACCATAGCCGGAACGATCGGCGTGGGCGCCGCCGTCGCGATCGGTGCGCCCTGTATAGTTTTGCGCTCGGGCTTGTCCGGTCACGACGCCAATCGCGCCACCGGCGACAATTGTGGCGCCCATGACGCGGTGCATAAACGACCGCCGATTTAGTCGCTTCCTGTTCTCATCAGACATGCCAATCCCCTGAAGTTCCTCCCCGCCCGCACAGTGCTCCAAAATCACGTCCGAGCATAGCCGTCCAGGCGTAGTTCAGCTCCGCCGCTCTCTCGGGGCTTCGTCGCCCAAGCAAAGGCGTTGAGACGGGCGTTCACCGACTCTCGGCGAGAGCGCTATATTACGCGACCCGAGGTTGATGACGAGCGACAAAGCCACGAAATCCCGATCGAGGCCTGGAATACAATCCTGTTCGAGAAGTTTCTCCGCTTCCGGCATATCGTCACAAAAGGATTGGCGAGGCACGGAGACCTAGCCCTCCGCGAAGGCCCCTACGCTCCGGGCGATCATGTCCTGGATATAGGTTGCGGTTTCGGCGACACGACCCTCGCCATCGCCGGCCAAGTGAGGCCCGGCGGGCGCGCCATCGGCGTCGATTGCGCCGAAGACTTTTGTCGCCATCGCCAGCAGAGAAGCAGCCGAGACGGGCCTCCAGAATGTCTTGTACTTTGTCGCCGACGTTCAAGGCGACGACCTCAAAGGACCCTACGATCACGCCTTCGCGCGCTTCGGGACCATGTTCTTCAACTTGCCTGGCGCCGCGCTCAGAAATATCTGCCGCGCTCTGAAGACCGGCGGGTCGTCGACGATGGTTGTGTGGCGCAAACGCGAAGACAATCCTTGGGTTCACGAAGCCGAACAGGTTGCGCGCGCCATTGTGCCTGTCGTGGCGCACGATGACACCGACCAGGTGCATTGCGGACCCGGCCCATTCTCGATGGCGGGCGCTGATATGGTCAGCGATCTGCTGACGTCCTCAGGCTTCGGCGACATCAGTCTTAGGCGCTATGACTGCGAATCTGCCTCGGCGCCGATATGAACGAAGCGATCTCCGCGGCGATGGAGCTTGGCCCCGCTGGAGAGATCATTCGACTGGCCGGCGCCGAAGGCGAACGCTTGCGCCCCACGGTCGCCGAGGCATTGAGGTCGCATTTTTCGAGGCTTCGCCACGAAGATGGAAGCATCTGGGGCGCATCGAGCAATTGGATCGTGCGCTCAAGACGAATGCATTGAACGGCGATACCCGAGGCGAGCGCTCGGCGTGCGGCCAAGCCAATGCAGGCGCCCGATTTCTAAGGCGACCCGGGTCCAGCCAAGCGCTCGATCGCGCGCGCCCTCACCGGTTCGGATAGCACCAATGGTGTTCGGGGCCAGGGTGATAGCCGCGAGGACATCCGCCATAGGGTCCGGCAGGGATCCTGTCGCCAGGCGTCTCACATGCTGAAAGCGCCGCCGCGGACAAAAGGACCGCAATTGCTACAAAAACCTTGATGCGCTTATGCATGACATCGCTCCGGACATCTTGATACGGCGACATGGCAGTGCGGTAATTGAACACCTTTCCGATGAGACCTTCCTGACCTGAACCTTACAACCAAGCGAGCTTTCGCCGTGGCAAGGACGAGCTTGGCTTGTCCCGCGCGGCAATGACCGAGCCAGGCCGCCCTGTCAAAACATTCTTGGACTCTGTGCTTCGAGATCTCCGTCTCCAGTAAGACCTTGCCAAGCTCGAACGAGCCTTCCAGCAAAGCCGACATACTTGGCTCCTCCTCCTGCATTGGGGCGTCAGCGCTGCCTGTCGCCCCACTTAGATGAGAGTCCGGACGGCCGTCTAGGCCCGGCCCCGTCACTCGCGGAATATGAAGCCCGAGAGCCGAACGCAACACAGTGGGAGTTTGAGGTCTGGGTTCAGAAATCACTTCTGTTCGCACTTCTACACGTTAGGTGACGGGTTCTAGAAGACAATCACTCGCAGCGTCGCGCGCCGCAGCGCCTTCGAGCGCCGTCCAAGCATGATGCGCCGCAGTCGTCTGAATTCGCCAAACGGCGGTTGGGTCCGAACGAAATCGCCGCGGGCGCTTGCGGCAATTGACAAGCTTTGCTTGGGTCCTCTTCTGGAGAGAGACAGCATGGCGGAGACGGCGCAAGGCGCAGATCAGAGCGGCGGTGTCCGCGTGTTCGTATCGTCGACGTTTCGCGACATGCACGCGGAGCGCGACGCCCTCGTCAAAACGGCGTTCCCCGCCCTTCGGACGCGTTTGCGCGCTCGCGGCGTTGAGCTGACAGAGGTTGATCTGCGCTGGGGCATCGATGAAGCGCAGTCCGAACGCGGCGAAACACTGGCCATCTGCCTGCGGGAGATTGGCCGCAGCGACGTATTCCTCGGCCTGATCGGAGAGCGCTACGGCTGGACGCCGCCGCCAGACGCGCTCGCTGGCGATATAGCCTCGGCGTTTCCGTTCGTGGCGGACGCGGTAGGCGCAAGCGTCACCGAACTGGAAATTGTTCACGGCGTTCTCAACGATGCCGCAGCCGCCGTCCGCGCTCTCTTCTTCTTCCGCGATCCCTCCTATGTGAGACGCCTGCCGCCGGCGCAGATGAGCGACTTCGTCGAGACCGACGCCGCGGCGCGCCGCCGCCTCGATCACCTAAAGAAGCGGATCCGCGCAAGCGGCGCTGCAATCATCGACTATTCTGAGCCGACTGCGCTCGCGCCTGCTGTGGAGGCGGCGCTCGGCGCGGTGATCGATCGTGACTGGCCCGATAGCGGCGCCATTGATCCCGCTGCCTTGGCCGACCGCCTGCACGCGGCCTATGGCCGCGAGCGGCGCCGGCTCTTCGTTGGAGCCGAAGCGCGGTTTGCTCCGCTTGACGCCTGGGCGAATGATCCCGCGGCCGAGCCGATTCTGCTTCTTGAAGGAGCCTCAGGTCTTGGAAAGAGCGCATTATTTGCGAATTGGCTGGCGCGACGGCGGGCGGCGTCCCGCAACGACGTGGTCTTCGAACATTATCTGGCCGCCACCCCCGACAGCGCCGATCCGATCCTGCTCTTGCGTCGGCTCGCCGCCGCCCTCGCCCGTGAAACCGGCGGCGATGCGACAATCGCGGCTGAGCCGGAGGCGTTGGTGCGCGCAATTCCAGAGCGTTTGGCGGCGGCGGGCGCTGCGGCGGCCGCGCGCGGCGGCGTCCTGCTCATCGCATTCGACGCCCTCGACAAACTGACCGATCAAGGAGATCTGCGCTGGCTGCCGGAGGTGCTGGCGCCGAATGTGCGGATCATCGCCACAAGCCTCGAGGGGCCGGCTCAGACCGCCCTCCTGGCGCGCAATGCGCGACGCATCGCTGTCACGCCTCTCACGCGCGCCGATCAAAGCGCCTTGGCGGTCGCGTCGCTAGCTAAAGTCGGGAAAGCATTGTCGCAGGCGCGCCTTACCCGCATTCTGGAGCATCCGCTTGCGACCTCCCCGCTATTTCTGCTGACGCTGCTCAATGAGCTGCGCGTGTTCGGCGCGTTCGATCAGCTCGATGCGCGCATCGATTCCTGCGTCGCAGCTGAAACATTGCCTGAATTATTCGCGCTCGTGCTGGCGCGACTCGAGGACGAGCATGGGCGCGATTTTGTCGCCCAGGCGCTGTCTTTGATTTGGGCGGGCCGCGCCGGACTTGAGGAGACCGACATCCTGGCGATCACCGGCGCGCCGCCTGTGGCGTGGTCGGGCTTGAGCCTCGGGCTTGGCGAGCACGTACGCGACGCCGACGGCCGCATCGCCTTTGCGCACGATTTCATGCGCTCTGCGGTCGCGGCGCGCTATCTCGGCGATACAACAACGATTGCGCGGCGCCGTCTGGACATCGCCGCCAATTTCCTAACGCGACCGGCCGACGACGCTCGGATGGCTGAGGAAGCGCCCTTCCAGCTTCGCGAAGCCGGCGCGCTCGAGCGGCTCCACGCGCTGCTCATCGATCTTGACCGCTTCGAGACGCTCAATGATCGCGGCGCCGTTGAATTGCATGCGCACTGGCGCGCGCTTGCGCCACTCGGCGTAACGGAAGAAACCGCACTGCCGCAGGCGCTTGCGGCGCTCGCGCCTGATCCTGGCGCGTGGGACGAAAAGGTTGCGGCGCGCGCGCTCGCGATTGCGAAATATCTGGGCGAAGCCGGCGCCCGCGGCGACGGCTTGGTGCGCCTGCTCGAGCAGACCGTGGCCGCTCACGCGCGGCTCTTTGGCGAAACCGATCAGCGAACGCTGCGAGCGATGAGCCCGCTTGCGGAAGCGCTTCGCCACCGCGGCGCCTTCGCCGAGGCGCAGGCGCTCAACGAAAGGCTGATCGCGGCCGCCACCGCCACGCTTGGCGGCGACCATACCGACACTCTCGTCTACATCAACAATCTCGGCCTGACGCTGATGGGCAAAGGCGATTGCGCCGCCGCGCTCCCGCATCTCGAACACGTGCTGGAAATCGAGCGGCGCGTGCTGACCCCCGACGACAGAGCTCTGCTTACGGCGATCAACAATCTCGCCATCTGTCGCCGCACCCTCGGCGACTATGCCGGCGCACTGGTGTTGCAGAAGGAAGACGTCGCCGCACGTCAGCGCCGATTCGGACGCGCTAGCCCCGACACCGCCGCCTCGCTCTATAATCTTGCAACCACGACGGAGCTGATGGGCGATGCGGCTGCCGCGATGGCGCTGCATTGCGAAGCGCTGGACGCTCGCATTCGCTCGCTTGGTCCCGTCCACCCCGACACCCTCATCAGCAAGCACGCAGTCGGACTTGCGCTGATGCGAAAGGGCAATCTCGTCGCCGCGCGCGCCATACAGGAGGAAGTGCTCGCCGCCTTCACCGCCCTCTACGGCGCTGACCACACAGATAGGCTGATGGCGCTCGGCAATCTCGGCTCGACCCTCTACCGGTTGGGCGAGACCGAAGTCGCGCACGCAATGCTGGTTGAGGTGGCCGAGAAGCGGGCGGCGAGTTTGGGCGAGGAACATCCCGACACGCTCTTGGCTCAAGCCGCGCTCGCCTCCACAAGCGGCGGCGCCGAAGGCATTGCGCTGATGCAGCGGACGATCTCAACGCAGGCGCGCATCTTTGGCGACGAGCATCCCGCCACGCTGGAGCGCCGCGCCGCGCTGGTGACCATGCTCTACAATTCGGGCGCCGTCGCCGATGCGCTGGCGCTGGCCGATCAGGTTTATGCGGCGCGCGCGCGCGTCTTGGGCGAGGCCCATCCCCAGGTGCGCTCAATCGCCGAGCAGGCGCTGACAGCGGCGATGACGCTGCAGGATCCAGCGCAGATCGAGGTTCAGGCGCGCCGCCTGCTGGCGCTTTGTGAGCGCAGCGATGCGCTCGAGCACGCCGATGCGCTGACGGCGGCGAGTGCTCTCGGCGCAGCGCTCGTGGCGCTCAATCGCGCGGAGGAAGCGCGCGTCGTCCTGGCGCCCAACTTGGAGCGGCTCGAGCGCATCGAAGGATGGTCCTCGCGCGCGACCTTCGCCGGAGCTTGGCCGCTTGCGCTTGCGCGCCTGCAGCTGGGCGAAACCGAGGCCGCGATCGCCCTGCTCGCGCGCCTCGACCAAGCGGCAAGCGCCGCGCTCGGCCCCGACGATCCCGAGGTGGCGAATTATTTGACCATGCACGCCAATGCGCGCTTCAATCATGGCGATTATCTCGAGGCGGCGCGGGTTTTCGAGAGGGTCGCGGCCGCGTATAGCGCCCAGAACGGCGAGAGCGCGCCCGCTTCGCTGCAGGCGCGCGAACACTGTGCGACTGCGCTCGCGCATGGCGGCGAACTCGCGCGCGCGCTCAGCGTGCTCGAGGCATTGCACGAGGCGCGTCTTGCGATACTTGGTCCTCAACATGACGACGTGCAACGTGTTGCGGCGAGCATCGCACGCGTTCGCGCCGCGATGGCGGCCGGTGCGCCTGAAGCGTCCGCGCCGTCGCCGGAAAAGAGAGCGCCGAGCCGAGCCGCGCGTCTTTGGATCGCAGGCGCCATTCTGCTCGTGATCGCCGCAGCAATCGCTTTTTGGAGCGCAAATCATGTCGCCTGGTGAGGCGCGCGAGCGCTGCGCCGACCGCCTCGCGGTTTATTCAGGCAAGGGGCATTCACCGCCCGCCTGGGCGCGGCCCAGGGAGACGAGGCGCCCTTCGCGCAGAACGAAATTCTCATACTCACAGCGCAACGGATTTGCCTGCCGATCAATGACCTGCCAATGGGTTCGGAGAAGCGCGCTATCGCGCTGGAAACCGAGGTCGAGGGCGTAAGGGCTCGATTCGCCGCCGAACAATAGCGGCTCAATTTCGCCCGTCGAAACGTCATTAAGGTAGGCGGTCGTGCAGCTCGCGCCGCAGCCGATCTGGGCCAAAGCGTAGCGCCCGGCGAAATTGGGTCCGGTATTGACCGCATCGTTTAGAAGTGAGCGGTAGACGCCCAACCCCCGATGCGCTCCGGAAAAGTCAGGCGCCCGCTCGGGGCCGGCATATGGAGCGACCCGATAGCCGGCGAAATCGGCGCTCGCTAATTGTTCGACCAGCGACTGAGCCGCCGGCGTCGCATTCACCTGCGGCGGCCCTTTCGGCTGGTTAGCAGCCTGCCCGCATGCAGCGAGCAGCAACGCCAGAAGAACGAGAGTGCGCATGAAGTGAAC
Source organism: uncultured Pseudomonadota bacterium (assembly GCA_963847165.1). Lineage (GTDB taxonomy): Bacteria > Pseudomonadota > Alphaproteobacteria > Caulobacterales > Aquidulcibacteraceae > Vitreimonas. The sequence goes on along the minus strand of CAWJYY010000002.1, from coordinate 41,289 downwards.
CAACAGTGGCCGAGGCCCCAAGATCAACGCCACATTTGCAGCGCGTGCAAGAGCTCCGCGGGTCCCATGTTGATGATTGGAGAGCCCAAGTCCCTGAGGTCAGATGCAAAACAGATGTGGCGACGCTTAACGCTTGCTGCTTCGCAGCGAAAATGGCCACTCAGCAAATTCGGGGTAAAAGGCCTTCAATCACCCTTTCGGGCGATTGCTTCAACGCGCGGCGGCCCTCAACCTTCAAGCCGCACGCAACCAACGAACGGAGGAATTGAAATGGCTAAGGTGCTTGGCCTGGGCGGGGTCTTCTTCAAGAGCCGCGACAGCGCGGCGCTGCGGGATTGGTACACGCGCGTCCTCGGGCTTGAGTTCGCCGATTGGGGCGGGGTGGCTTTCAGACCCGACGCGGCGATGGCGAAGCCGGGCGCGGCCACGGTGTTCTGTCCGTTCAAGGCCGACACCGACCATTTCGCGCCCTCCGACAAGGACTACATGCTCAATCTGATGGTCGACGATCTCGACGCCGTGCTCGCGCGGTGCCGGGCCGAAGGCGTTGAGCCGCTGAAACCCGTCCCCGACGAGTACAACGGCCGCTTCGCCCAAATTATGGACCCCGAAGGCCGCAAGATCGAACTCTGGGAGCCCGCGCCCATGCCGGACGGCGAACACTGATCAAGTCGATCGCTGGCGTTCTTCTAAGCGTCTCTCCTTGGCGCGGCGCCCGCCGTTCTCCGGTTTCCAATTCGGGGGCGCAGGCGCTACAAGCGCGCATGCATCTCTCTGAGCCGCGCATCCAACCGCTTGCCGAAACCGACGTCCTCACGGCCGAGCAACGCGAGGCGCTTGCATCCGCGACCGCGCCGGGCCGTCCGGTTCTGAACATTTTCCGCACGCTGGCGCGCGAACCGGAGGCGCTCAAGGCGTTCCTCGCCTGGGGCAGCTACATTCTCTCCAAACGCAACTCCCTGGCGCCCCGGGAACGCGAAATCGTCATTCTACGCACCGGCTTCCTTTGTAAGTCTGGTTACGAATGGACCCAGCACGTTGAAATCGGCAAACGCGCCGGCCTGAGCGAGGACGAAATTCTCCGCTTGAAGACCGGCGCCGGTTGGAGCGGCGGCGATGCTGCGCTCTTGCGCGCCTGCGATGACCTGCACGCACGCCAATTCGTAAGCAATGAAACATGGGCCGCGCTTAGGTCGCACTTTACCGACAAGCAATGCATGGATGTCGTCTTTACGGCCGGTCAGTACACGCAGGTTTCGATGATGCTGAACAGCTTCGGCGTGCAGCTGGACGAAGGCCAAACCCTCGATGAGGATTTGCGCGGATGAGGCTTACAGGCAAACGCGCTGTCGTCATTGGCGCGGGCCAGACGCCGGGCGACACGATTGGCAACGGCCGCGCCATGGCCACGCTCTTTGCACGTGAAGGCGCGAAGGTCCTATGCGTCGATCGCATCGGCGCCCGCGCCCAAGCCACCGCGTCTGAAATTGGCGGCTCCGGCTTCGAGGCTGATATCACCGACGCCGAAGGCTGCAAGGCCATCGTCGAGGAGGCCAAGGCGCGGTTTGGGGGCGTCGACATTCTCATCAACAACGTCGGTATTGGCGGCGGCGGCGATGGTCCGGCGCACTTGGCCGAAGAAGCCGCCTTCGACCGCATTATGAGTGTGAACCTCAAGGGCGCATGGCTCACCATCAAGGCCGCTATCCCAGCGTTGCGCGAAGCCAGGGGCGCGATCGTCAACATCTCGTCTCTGGCCTCGCTCGCGGGCGCCAACATGATCGCCTACGAGCTTTCCAAAGCGGCGGTCAACCGCCTGACGCTCTCGGTGGCGCTGTCCAACGCCAAACACGGCGTTCGCTGCAACGCTATTCTTCCCGGCCTGATGGACACGCCGATGGCGATCGCTGCGGTTTCAGACGTGACCGGCGTCGACGCCGACACCTTGCGCGCCAAGCGCAACGCACAAGTCCCGCTCAACGCGAAAATGGGCGACGCGTGGGACACAGCCCACGCCGCCCTCTTTCTCGCGTCTGACGAAGCCAAGTTCATCACCGGCGTCTTGCTGCCAGTGGACGGCGGCATGTCGGCGCGGGTGGGCTGATCGCAAGGACTAGGACTAAACACCGTCGATGCCGTCACACATTCGCGCTACACACAGTGCGCGACCGGATCTCGCGCTGGTCGTTAGGGTGCGTCGCCGTCAGCTCGCGCTCGTTAGCTGCGCGAGCTTCGTCTCCGCCGCGGTGATTAGCGCCTGAAAGCGTGGATGCTTCTCAATTGCGCAAGGAATGGAAGTCTCAGTGACAACGGCGATACCGCCTCGGTCGGCTAGGCTGCGATGGCGAACTTTGGCCATACCGCTCGCAGCGCGGCGATGAGCTCATCCATGAGTTCATCCGTGTGGAACGGCGACGGCGTGAATCGCAGCCGCTCTGTTCCGCGCGGCACAGTCGGGAAGTTGATGGGTTGCACATATATTCCGTGCTCGAAGAGCAGCTGATCGGAAATCCGCTTGCAGAGCGCCGCGTCACCGACATGGACGGGAACGATATGCGTCGTCGACCCCATGACGGGGATGCCGACCGCCTTCAATAGCGCCTTGAGGCGCGCGGCGCGCTCGGCCAAACGCTCGCGCAGGTGCGGGCAAGCGCGAACGATGCGCACGCTTTCGAGCGCCGCCGCGGCGATTGAGGGCGCAAGAGATGTCGTGAAAATGAAACCCGGCGCGGTCGAGCGGATTGCATCGATCGCGATCGCCGGCCCTGTCACATAGCCGCCCATCGTCCCAAAGGCTTTGGCGAGCGTGCCTTCGATGAAGTCGACGCGATGCATGACGCCGTCTCGCTCGGCGACGCCGGCCCCGCCCGCGCCATAGAGGCCCACGCCATGGACCTCATCAAGATAGGTCATGGCGCCGTACTTCTCGGCCAGGCCGCATATGGCCCCGATCGGCGCTGTGTCGCCATCCATCGAATAGACGCTTTCGAAGGCGATCAGCTTGGGCGCGGCGGTCGGCGCAGCCGCGAGCAAGTCTTCGAGATGGGCCAGATCATTATGGCGGAAGATGCGTTTTTCGCACGCGGCCTTGGTGATGCCGTCGATCATTGAGGCGTGATTGAGCGCGTCTGAGAAGATCCAGAGGTCTGGAAACAATTTCGCAAGCGTCGAGAGCGTCGCCTCGTTGGACACGTAGCCGGATGTAAACAGCAGCGCCGCATCCTTGCCGTGCAGCTGCGCCAGCTCGCGCTCGAGATCGACGTGATAGCTGGTGGTGCCGGAAATGTTGCGCGTGCCGCCCGCGCCGGCGCCCACCAAGTCGATAGCCGCATGCGCCGCGCGCAGCACGTCTTGGTTTTGTCCCTGCCCCAAATAATCATTCGAGCACCAAACTACGATGTCGCGTGCGCCGCCGTCGGACAGCCGCAATCGGGCGTGGGGAAATCGGCCTCGCTCGCGAAGGATGTCGGCGAACACCCGGTAACGGCCTTCGGCTCGAATATGATCGACAGCCTTGCGGAATGCCGCGTCGTAATCCCATCTCATCGGGCGGTTCCTGTTTTCCGCCGGGCAGCCTAAGGACTGACCGCCAGCGGCGCTTGATCTGGATCAAGGGGCTTTGCGCTCGCCGTCACCGTCATTCGTCGACCGTCATTCGTCGTCGTCGATTAGAATCCTGTGCGCGGCCCCCTTGAGGTCGTCGTACTGGCCGGAGCGGAGGCTCCACAGGAAGGCCGCAAGTCCAATAGCGCCCATGAAGAGCGCCGCCGGCGCGAGGAAAATGATGATGTTCATGGGCGGCGCCTTTCGAACTGCATCCGCAACGCGTTCATGGTCACGGTCAGCGATGAGCCGGACATCGCGCAGGCCGCGATCAAGGGCGTGAGCAAGCCCAGTGCGGCCAAGGGCGCTGCAATCAAGTTATAGATTGCCGAGAACGCGAGGCTCTCCATGGCGCGCGCACGCGACGCCTTGGCGACGTCGAGCGCCTCCGCCAGCGCCATGAGACGGTCGCCCTGCAACACGATATCAGCGGCGGCTTGGCTCGCCTGCACCGCCAGCCCAGGCGAGGCGGACGCGTGCGCGGCGGCAAGAGCGGCGGCGTCATTGAGGCCATCGCCCACCATGAGTGGTCGCCGCCCAGCCGCGCGCAGCCTTTGTATGTACGCTGTCTTCTCGGTCGGCGTGACACCGGCGCGCCACGTGGAAATGCCAACCGCCGCTGCGGCGGACGCAGCAGCAGCGACGCGATCGCCCGACAGCATCTCGATCGAATAGCCGCGCGCCTTTAGCGCCGCGACCGTGGCGGCTGCATCCGCGCGTAGCGCGTCGGCGAACACGAAACGCACCGGCGTTCCGCCTTCGACAGCAAACCACAATTCCGGCGCGCCATCTTTGGACTCCTCGGCGTCTGGGGCCGCGAATGTGCGTTTGCCCAAGCGCGCGCGCACGCCGTCAATCAAGGCCTCTACGCCCTCGCCGGGCGCCTCGGCCACGTTCGCAGACGCAACCCCAGGCCCCGCCGCTTCGACCAAGGCGCGCGACAGCGGATGACGCGAGGCGCGCGCCAACGATGCGGCGGCCTGCAGAGCTGCGGTTGGCGGTTGCGAGACAAGGCGCGCTCGACCGAGCGTCAGCGTTCCGGTCTTGTCGAAGACAATGGTGTCCACCCCGGCCAGACGTTCGAGCGCATCCCCGGAACGCACCAGCACACCGTGCTTGAAGAGCTTGCCGGTGGCGACGACCTGAACCGTCGGCACCGCGAGCCCCAGTGCGCAGGGGCAGGTGATAATCAAAACAGCAACAGCGTTCTGCAGCGCGGCGCGCAGCCCGACATCGACGGTCTCCAATCCGAATAAGCGCAATACGGCCGGACCGAAAAGCCACCCAAGAAAGGTCAGCGCCGCGAGCGAGTGCACCAATGGCACGTAGAGCGAGGCGGCCTTGTCCGCCAACCGAACGAAACGGCCGCGTCCCTGCTCACCCACCTCGATCAAGCGTGCAAGCTCCGCAACGGCCGAGTGCTCGGCGCGCGCGCTCGCAACCAAAGTGATCGGCTTTGTCAGATTGACCGCGCCTGCGAGAATGGCGTCGCCGGCGCGCGCCGTCACCGGCAAACTCTCGCCCGTCAGCATCGAGCAATCGAGCTCGGAAGCGCCGGCCGCAATCACCCCATCGCACGGCGCGCGGTCGCCGGCCGCCAAAAGCAAACGATCGCCGATCTCGATGTCGCGCGCTGAGATGGTTTCGAGGACGCCCGCGGCGTCGACCCGGTTGGCGGTCACCGCTTGCAGCGCCAACAACTCGCGCGCCGCGGTGCGCGCCGTCTCCCTCAAGGCGTGATCCAGGTAGCGCCCGATCAGCAGGAAGAACAACAGCATGGTGATGCCGTCAAAATAAGCGTGCGCTCCGTTTTGCACCGTCTCGGCGATGCTCATCGAGAGTGTCAGCACCACAGCCAACGAAATCGGCACGTCCATATTGGCGCGACGTGCGCTCAGAGCCTTGTACGCCGAACGGAAAAACGGCTGCGCGGCATAGAGCGCGCACGGAATGGCGACGATCGCCGAGAGCCAGTGCAAGAGCGTGCGCGTGCTCACCCCCATGTCGTCCCCAAACCAGATCGGCAGCGAGAACATCATGATGTTCATGGCGCCGAAACCGGCGATGGCCAGGCATCGCAGCAAGAACCTCCCCTCTGCATCGACGCTGCGTTGGGCTGCTTCCGAATCGAACGGACGCGCCTCGTACCCCAGGCGCGTCAGCGTGTCGGCGATCGTCTGCGCATCGAGCGCCCCGGTCGCCCAATCGACCCGCAAACGGTGGGTCGAGAGGTTCAACCTGGCGTCGCGCACGCCGGGAAGCGCCAGCATCGCGCCTTCGATCTTCTTGATGCAGCCGGCGCAGCTGGCGCCTCCGACCATGAGTTCGAGCCGCTCAGCGCCAGAGCCGTCGCGCTGCACAAAGGCGCGCACGTCGCGCGCCTGCGTCTCCTCGTCCGACAGCGGCGCCAAGCCCGATGGACAGCCGCGTAGATCTAGTGATGCAACGTCCATGTCAGATCCGCTTCGAAATCGAGACTGTGGCGGTCGGGCGCGGTGGCTTTGGCGCGCAAATCCCAGTCACCCTCACCCAACCCGATGAGATCGGCGACGTAGCGGCCATTTCCGCCCTCGCGAAACGCCAGGATGCGATCGCGGCGCGAGTCCGCCGGCCAGCGCAAGGCCCCCTCGATGTGCGCGCCGGTGAGCGGCGTCCCATCGCGCTGGCGCAATTCAATCGCCAACGCCGCGCCGCGCGAGGCCCGCTCAAGTCCGGCGCTCACATGCCAGCCTTGCGCTTGCTGCGCGCGATGTTCCAAGAGCGTGCGATTGTATTCGAGACCCTGAATGTAGGGATGGGTGACGTCTTCGCCGGGAAACGTACCGACGGCGGCGATGGCGAAATAGACGTTGACCGCGATCACCACGCCGAAAAACCCAACGAGCCCAGCCAGCACGTGCCAACCGCGCAAGACAAAGTGAGCTCTCTCGACGCGGTCATGGCGTTGTGCTCCCGATCATGAACGCGGAATTGTGCTCGGCGCGTTCGCCGGTCTGAAGATCGGTAATCGTGAAACGCAGCGGCGTCGTGCCATCCGCGCCCGGCGGCGTCACCACATGGACGCGCAGGTTTTCGACGCCATCGGGGGCGGCGACGGCAAGAATGCGGCCTTGTGCGTCGGCGCCTTGCAGGTGCGCGCCTAATAAACCTTCGATCTGGATAGCGACGCGCCGCGTGCGCGGCGTCATGTTGAGAACCTTGATCGCGTAGTTGTTGCGAATTTCGCCGGTGGACAAACGGACAAACGGCGGATTGCGATCACGGATGACGTCGAGGCTGAGCGTCTGGCGATGCAGCAACTGATACAGCATCAGCGCGCCAACACCGAGCATCAGCAGCGCATAAAGTACGGTGCGCGGCCGCACCAGACGAATGCGCGTCTTCTCCTTGCGCGCACAGCGTTCGACGTTGATAGATGTGTCGTAAGCGATCAGGCCGGTTGGCCGATCGATCTTGCGCATGATTTCATCGCAGGCGTCGATACAGAGCGCGCAATTGATGCATTCGAGCTGATCGCCGTCGCGAATGTCGATGCCCTGCGGACAGACCGCGACGCACTGGTTACAATCAATGCAATCGCCGCGTCCTTCCCAGGTTTCTCCCTTCTTGTGCGCGCCGCGCGGTTCGCCTCTATCCGCTCGGTAGGTGACGTTGAGCGCATCCTGATCGGTCATCGCCGCTTGAATGCGCGGCCACGGGCACAAGTAAGTGCAAACCTGCTCGCGCATCGTGCCGGCGAGCGAGTAAGTGGTGAAGGTCAGCACGCCGACGAAGAGGTAGGCTCCCGCCGAAGCGTGCCCGACAAAGAGCTCGCGCATCAACGTGGGAGCGTCGGCGAAATAAAACACCCAGGCGCCGCCGGTCGCCGCGGCTATCCCAAGCCAAATCGCATGCTTGGCGATTTTCCTGCCCGCCTTCGAGAGCGACATCGGCGCCTTGGCGAGGCGCATCCGCGCGTTGCGATCGCCTTCGATCCACCGCTCGACGTAAATGAAGAGATCGGTCCACACCGTCTGTGGGCAGGCATAACCGCACCACACGCGCCCGAACAAGGCCGCGGCGAGAAAGATGCCGAGCGCCGCCAAGATGAGCAAGCCGGTGATGTAATAGACTTCCTGCGGCCAGAGCTCGATGAAGAAAAAGTAGAAGCGGCGGTGTTCGAAATCGACGAGCACGGCTTGGTCTGGGCGGAATGGGCCGCGATCCCACCGGATCCACGGCGTGATGTAGTAAATGCCCAGAAGCACAACCATCGCCGCCCATTTCAGCGAGCGGAATCGCCCGTGAACGAGCTTCGGATAGATTTGCTCGCGCTTCTGGTAGAGTGCGCGCGCGGCCTTTGAGTTGACCGCGCGCGCATCGATTTGATGATCGTCGTCGCCGCTCTTCGGCGGCCGAGGAATGAGGGTGACGCTGCCCACGGCCTATTGTGTAGCCCCGGGATGTCGGGCGGCGGTTTGCGCTGGCGCAATCGAAGCGCCGCCAGATGCAGCTGGGTTCGCGGTCGTTGTATCGGCCGTCGCCGACGGCGCCGGCGGGGCGTCCGCCTCGCCGCCGCCCAGCTCGTGCACGTAGAACGCGAGCGCTCTAATCGTCCCGGGGTCGAGGGTATTTTGCCATGTCGGCATCACGCCGCCGCGGCCGAGCTCGATTTGCCTGCGAATCTCTTCGCGCGAGCCGCCATAGAGCCACACATCGTCGCGAAGGCTTGGCGCGCCGACGCTGCGGTCACCGCCTCCCGTTGCGCCGTGGCAGGCTGCGCACTGCACGCCATAGATCGCCACGCCGCGCGCGGCCGCGGCCGGGTTTGGATGCAGGCGCGCCGCCGCCGGTCCAAGCGAGATGACATATTCGGCGGTGTCGGAAATCTCCGCGGGCGTCAGCATCTGCAGGCGGCCAAACGCGGGCATCATTGAGTTGCGAGTTTGCGGGCTGCTTGACCGGACGCCCACTGTGATTGTGTGTTCGATGTCGGCGAGACTTCCGCCCCACAGCCAGACGTCGTCGGTTAAGTTCGGATAGCCGGGTTGGCCGCCGCCGCCGGCGCCGTGACACGTGCGGCAATGATCGCCAAACGCGGACTCGCCCGCAGCCCGCGCAAATTGCTGCAATTGCGGATCGCGTTCGAGGTCCGCCGGCGTCGCCCGCGCCAAACGCTGGTACATCGGCGCGCGCGCGTGCTGCAGCGCGGCCACGTCCGCAGCCACGTTTTGACGATCCGAAAAGTGAAGCAGACCCGGCGTATAAGTGCGGCCAATGGGCCAAGCCGGCATCAACACCCAGTAGACTATCGCGACGACGATGGTCGCATAAAAGATATAGAGCCACCAGCGCGGCAGCGGCGTGTCGAGCTCCTTGACGCCGTCCCATTCGTGGCCAGTGGTTTCGCGGCCGCTGACTTCGTCAAGCTTGCGATGATCAGTCATTGTCGTCCTCGAGCGGCGCGCGGGCGGCATTGCTGAATTTTTGACGATTGCTCGGCCAAAGCGCGTAGATCACGGCGATTGCAAAGCAGACGGTGAGCATCACGAGGCCCGCGGTCTGAGCGTAGTGTGCAGCTTGATCCAAATTCATCGCATCACCGCTGATTTTCCGGCGCGTTGGCGTGGTAGGTCGAAAAGTCCACGCCCGCGCCAAGCATCTGCAAGTAGGCGATCAAAGCGTCCATTCTGGTGACGCGCGACGGATCGCCGTCAAAATCGCGCACGGCCGCATTTGGATAACGGCGCGAAAAATCAGAAGCGTCATCGCCGTCTGGCGTCGCTTGGGCCGCCGCATCCGCGTTGGCGTGAGCCACCTGATCGTCCGTATAGGGGACCCGCAACATGCGGTTTGCGCGCAGGTGCGCGTCCATATGGCTCGTATCGAGATCTTGTCGCGCCAGGAAGGCGTAGGGCGGCATCACCGATTCCGGCACAACCGAGCGCGGATTCATCAGATGCACGCGGTGCCATTCATCAGAATAGCGACCGCCGACTCGCGCCAAGTCCGGCCCGGTACGCTTCGACCCCCATTGAAACGGGTGATCGTACATGCTCTCGGCGGCGAGGCTGTAGTGCCCGTAGCGCTCGACCTCGTCGCGCAACGGACGGATCATCTGCGAGTGGCAGACGTAGCAGCCTTCCTGAACATAGACCTCGCGCCCGGCCAAGCTCGAGCGGCGTGTACGGGCGCACGCCCTCCACCCGTTCGATCGTCGAATCGATGAAGAAGAGCGGCGCGATCTGCACGATGCCGCCGATTGAGATGACCACCAAAATGCCGATCAACAAGATGAGTGAGTGGCGTTCGAACCATTTATGGAAAGACCACATGATGCCCACGCCCCTATTCAGCAGCCGCCAGAACGCCGGCCGCGGGAACATCCAAGGCGCGTTCAAAAGCTGGGGCGTCGCCGCGCGCGGTGCGCCACAAATTGTAGGCCATTATCAGCGCGCCTGAGAGATAAAGCCCCCCGCCGATTGCGCGGATGATGTAATAGGGGTGCGTCGCCTGCACGCTCTCCACGAACGAATACTCAAGGAAGCCGTATTCGTTATACGCCCGCCACATCAGGCCTTGCATGACGCCGGCAACCCACATCGAGGTGATGTAAAGAACGATGCCGATGGTCGCGATCCAGAAGTGCCAGTCGACCAGCGCAAGCGAATAGAGTCGTTGACGCTTCCACAGCCACGGCACGAGACAATAGAGCGCGCCGAAGGAGACAAAGCCGACCCAGCCGAGCGAGCCAGAATGCACATGACCGATATTCCAGTCCGTGTAGTGCGATAGCGAATTCACCGCACGCACCGACATCATCGGACCCTCGAAGGTCGCCATGCCATAGAATGCGAGCGAGACCACCAGCATACGGATAACCGGGTCGGTGCGGAGTTTGTCCCAAGCGCCGGACAACGTCATCAAGCCGTTGATCATGCCGCCCCAGCTTGGCATCCAGAGCATGATCGAGAACGTGGCGCCGAGCGTCTGCGCCCATTGCGGCAGCGCTGTGTATTCGAGGTGGTGCGGACCGGCCCAGATGTAGAGGAAGATCAGCGCCCAGAAGTGAATGATCGATAGGCGATAGGAATAGACCGGACGCTCGGCGCGCTTCGGGATGAAGTAATAGACGATGCCGAGGAAGCCTGCGGTGAGGAAGAAGCCAACCGCGTTATGGCCGTACCACCACTGCGTCAGCGCATCCTGCACGCCGGAGAATAGCGAGTAGGAGAACGATCCCGCCCAACTGACCGGGATCGCCAGATTGTTGACGATGTGCAGGACCGCGATGGTGACGATGAACGCCAGATAGAACCAGTTCGCGACGTAGATATGCTTTTCTTGACGCTTCCAAATCGTGCCGAGAAAGACCAGCAGGTACACGACCCACACGAGCGTCAGCCAAAGATCGGTGTACCACGGCGGCTCGGCGTACTCGCGTCCCTCGGTGATGCCCATCAAATAGCCGGTGCCGGCGAGCACAATGAAGAGCTGATAACCCCAAAATACGAACCACGGCCAAAGCCCGCCCGCGAGACGTGCGCGGCAGGTGCGCTGCACCACGTAAAACGACGTCGCGATCAGCACGTTGCCGCCGAATGCGAAGATCACAGCCGACGTATGCAGCGGCCGCAAACGCCCGAAATTGAGCCAGCCAAGATCGGGGAAATAGAAAATCGTCGGGAACGCCAATTGCAGCGCGATGATGACCCCGACGAGCATGCCCGCAACGCCCCAAAACATCGAGGCGATAACGCCGGCTTTGATGACGCCGTTCTCGTAGCGAGATGAGTCTTGTCGCGCTGGATTGCTCACCTGATGAAGGAGAACGGCCGCGCCAAGCAAGAGCGCGACGAGAACAGTCCACATCTGGGCTTCGAACGGACCGTCGATGGCGTGCGCCGCGCCCATGAGCGCCAAACACGCCCCGACTACGATGATGAAGAATATGCCAACAACATCCGCCCGCCACTTCTCCCCCACCGCCTCGGGCATGCGCCTACTCCTCAGTTCGCAGCGACGAGATAACAGCGCTCGTCGCCGAGTGTTTGAGCCGGATCAAATCGGACGGGAGTGGCGCATGCATGATCTCGAGCGAGAGATTAAAACATGCCTTCGCTATCCGCTAAGACCGCTTTCGCTTGCTTCCTGTCGGCAGCCGCTTGGCCGTGGGTCGTGGGAGCGCTCGCCGGCCTTGTCATGTCGCCGCTCGACCAGGCGGCGCGAAGCGCTTGGTGTGGAATGCCGGCGCACACGGGCTATGAAGCGCTGGGTCATTGCGCCGTCTGCTGGGTCGGCTCGGCTATCCTGATTGTCGTGGGAATGCTGCTGCTGGGGTCTGGGCCCGCGATTGCCTCTCGCTACGCCAGCGCCGGCCGCGATGCGAAGCGCTTCGAAGCGTTCTAGTAGCGGTTCTTCAAGAGAATTATCGCCTCGATTTGCGCGGCCAATATTTCATCCACATGCAAGAGCGGCCGCATTTGGGCGATGATCGATCGATCGCTTTCCGACAGCGCTCCGGCGGCGCTCAGCACATCTATGCATGTCGCATAGACGCTGGCGCCCATCGTCGGCGGCAGCGCCGCGCACGCCTCCGACAGCGCTGCATCGTGCGCCGCGCCCATACGCTCGACGACTTTCTGATGCAATTGTATGCGGCCCTTCTCGCCAAACGGGCGCAGAAACAGCGAGCGACAAGCGTGGAAATGCACAGCCTCAAGGCGTTGAGCCGCCTTTTGCCCGTCCCAAACGGCAATAAGGGTCAATATCCCAAGGAACGCCTCTGCCGGCGACCAGCCGGCCTTACTGGTTTGCTGTGAAAGAGCGGGGGCGTTCATCGCGAACCTGCCAAAGTCGATCGCGGCCATTTGTATGAGCTTGGCCTTGAAGCGCCCTTGATCGAGATCAACGGGCGCGCGGACGAGCCATTTTGATCGCGCGCAAGGCGCCATGCGCCCGCATGTCGCACCTCTCCTTCATGATCAAACGCATTCTCATCATTGATGGGCATCCCGATCCCGACAGAAGGCGGTTTTGCCATGCACTGGCCGAGGCTTATGTTGAAGGCGCCCGTGAGACCGGCAATGAAGTGCGCACTTTGACCGTGGCGGAAATGGAAATTCCGCTGCTGCGCACGGCCGCTGAGTTCGCTACGCCGCCCGAGAGCGCCGCGATCCTAACGGCGCGCGAGGACTTGCTTTGGTGCAACCACCTCGTGCTGGTGTTTCCACTTTGGCTCGGCGGCGCACCCGCCCTGTTGCGTGCGTTTCTGGAACAAGTCGGGCGCGCCAATTTCATGGCCGACGCCACTGGCAAGGGCATCATCCAAAGACTTAAGGGCCGATCTGCGCGCCTCATCGTCACCATGGGCATGCCGGCCTTGGCGTACCGATTGATCTTTCGGGAACATGGGGTGCGCAATTTGATGCAAGGCGTCATCGGATTTGGCGGCATAGCGCCGATCAAACGCACCTTGTTCGGCGCCATCGAGGCGGTGTCCGATCGAGAGCGGAGGCGCCGCATCGAATTGATCCGAAGCCTTGGACACGGCGGTTCGTAACAGGCGCTCTCGCAACGCTCCAACGCCCGCGAGGCGCCAAGCGCCCGAAGTTGCGGGGATGTCGCCTACAAGATGAGACTTCAGCGCGCCAGGGCCTCGGCGACCTTCTGCGTCAAGACGTTTCCGAGCAGCGGCTTTTCGACGATATCGACAGCGGCCAACCGCGCGCGGCGGCGCATCTCAGCAGACGGATGCGTTGTTATCAGTATCGCCGGCGCGGTCACGCCGAGCTCGCGCAGCCGCGCCAAGGTGTCGAGCCCGCACAAGCCTGGCAGGCGCTGGTCAATGACCAAACAGGTGTTGGCGGCCTCAAGCGGGGGCTGCGCAATGACCGCCTCGCCGCTGCTAAACGTCGACACCTCATAGCCATCGGCCTCATAAGCGAACTTCAGCGCGTTCAGCACATGAGCATCGTCGTCGATCAAAACCAGCCTGCATGGCGCCAGCGCGTCGGACATCCGGCTATCTTCGCCGATTTCATCGGTTCCGCTTTGACTTCGCTCAAGTCTCGCCTGAGCGAAGCAGCGCCATGCGGACCAAGTCCGAAAGGGTGCGGGCGCGCATCTTCTCCATCACGTTGGCGCGATAGATCTCGACCGTCCGCGGGCTGATGCCGAGCTTAAGCGCCGCCGACTTATTGGACTCCCCGGCCACGATCGCCTCGAACACGTCCCTTTCCCGGCCGGTGAGTTGGGCGACGCGCGCTTCGATATCATTGCGCTCGGCCTGACGGCTCGCTTCGCCGGCGGAACGCCGGCGCGCCGCCTCCACTGCGTTCAACAGAGTCTGCGTCGTCGAAAGGCTTTTCGATGAAATCGACGACGCCCGCCTTCATCGCGTCGACGGCCATGCCGACGTCGGCATGGCCGGTCAGCACGATGATCGGATGACTGGCGCCGATCTGGTTGAGCCGGGCCACGAGTTCAAGGCCGGTCATGCCCGGCATGCGCACGTCGGTAATGATCACGCCCGGCTCAAGCGCGGGCGCATGCGACAACAGCTCCAGCGCCGAAGGATAGGCGCGCACGACGAGACCTGACGCCGAGAGCGCAAAGCTCAGCGAATCCCGCACCGCCTCGTCATCATCGACGACATGCACGAAAAAATCCGCGTTCATGCCTCCACCTGGCCTTCTTCTTCCTGCGCCAACCGCACGGTAAATCGAAATACGGCGCCGCCGCTGGGATGGCGCTCTGTCCAGATACTTCCGCCGTGAGCCTCGACGATTGTGCGGCAAATCGAAAGGCCGACTCCCATGCCATTGGATTTAGTCGTGACGAACGGCTGAAACAACTTCGCAGCCACTAACTCATCCAAGCCGGGTCCATTGTCGGAGATGCTGACCGTCGCCATGCCATCCAGTATCGTGGTGGTCACGTCCAACTGCGCGCGCTCTTGGCCAAGCATGGCGTCAACCGCGTTACGCACCAGGTTTACGATCACCTGCTGTATCTGCACGCGGTCAACAATCACCCGATCAAGGTGCGGATCGATCTTATAACGCACGTCAATGCCGGTTTCCTTGGCCCCCACCAAAGCCAGTCCGCAAGCCTCGTGCACCAGCTTGGCGAGGGACTCCACCTTGCGCTCGCCTTCACCGCGCGCGAGGAAGTCACGCAAACGGCGAATGATGTCCCCGGCTCGCAAGGCTTGCTCGGAAGCTTTCGAAATGGCCTCACGAATCTTCGCCTCGCTGTCGGGACCGCGGCCTATGAGCTTGCCGGCGCCATTCAGATAGTTGGCGATGGCGCTCAGCGGCTGATTGAGCTCGTGCGCGAGAGACGACGCCATCTCGCCCATGGCGCTCAATCGCGAAATGTGCACGACTTCGGCCTGCAATTCCTGCACGCGCGCCTCGTTCTCTCGCCGTTCGGTCAGGTCGCGAACGAAGCCCGTGAACACCCGCGCCGGGCCGCCCACTTCGCCGACCGCCAGCTCCATTGGAAAGGTCGAGCCGTCTTTGCGCTCGCCAACGACGATACGACCGATGCCGATGATCCGCTTGTCGCCTGTCGACAAATAGCGCTCAAGATAGCCGTCGTGCTGACTTCGATAAGGCTCCGGCATCAGCATGCTGATGTTGCGCCCGAGCACTTCGCTTGGACGCCAGCCGAACATGCGCTCCGCCGAACGGCCGTAGGATTGAATGACGCCCGACTGGTTGATCACGATCATCGCCTCGGGCGCGGTGTCAAAGATGGATCGCAGATGCGCTTCCCGCTCCGCCAGGACCCGGGCCGAGGCTTCACGCCGTCCTCTACGCCGCACCGCCCATTCACCCAGAACGGACGCCAGAGCGGCGAATGCAAGGAAGAACCAAACAACACCGGAATCGGAAAAACCGCGATGCGATCCCAGCAAAAGGCCGGCCGCCAAACCGACGCCAGCGACGCCGAGCCCGGCGGCGAGGCCCCGCCAAAAGGCCGCAGCCGCTGCGGCAGGCAAAAACAACAAGACAACAAGGTCGATATCGACGCGAGCGGGCAGATAAAGGGCGCCCAGCACAAGCGCGCCCACGAGGGCGAAAAAAAGGGCGAAATCCAACATCGGCGCCCGCGTCTGCTGACCCAGCAGCGCCCGCAAGCGCTCGCCCATATCGGCCATCCGCGTCATTTCACCCATATCGGCCGTTGTCGCGCTCCATTCTATGCTTCCCCCGGGCGCGATCAAATCTGTGCGCAAAGGGGGACTTAGTCCCTCTGGACTAAGGGGATATACTTAAGCGTCCAACCCGAATTTCGGCCCAAGGCCTGACGTTCTAGCCTCCAAGCATCGAAGGAGCGCTGGCCTCATGACCGCAACTTTCAAACTGGTTCCCGAAACGTCCGCCGACATCGTCGATTTCGGACCCGCCTTGCACGGGACGCGCATGCATTTTGAACGCAACGGAGAGATCTTTGGCGAGGGCGAGCCCGCCGAATACCTCTATCGGGTGGCGTCAGGCGCGGTGCGCACGATGCGTTTCTCCAGCGATGGGCGCCGGCAGATTCTGGGATTCCATTTGCCGGGCGATGTCTTCGGTATTGAGCTTGGCGCCATCCACAGTCTAACGGCTGAGGCGCTCGCCGCGACGGAAGTGGTTATGGTCCGCCGCTCGCTCTTGGAGAAAGCCGCCAACGGGGATCCGACCGTGGCGCGCCGCTGGCTCGAGTTTGCGTCACTGACGATCGACAACGCCCGCGATCACGCGCTCCTGCTCGGGCGCAAAGGCGCCGGCGAGCGCGTGGCCGCCTTCCTTCTGGGCATTTCAGAACGCCTTTTGCGCGCGCAGGATTTCGACCTGCCGATGTCGCGCGCCGACATCGCCGATTATCTCGGGCTCACCATCGAAAGCGTTTCGCGGGCGTTCACCGAAATGGAGCGGCAGTGCGCTATCGGCTTGCCGTCCTCGCGGCATGTGGTCATGCGCAATCGCTCGACCCTGACGATGGCGGCCGCAGCCTAAGCGGCGGCGCCATCACGGGCCGGCATGCCATCACGCGCCAGCATGCCATCACGCGCCAGCATGAAAGAGAAGGCCTGCGCCCGCAGTTATAACCATCGCAACGACGCCCCATAATACGACGCGCGCCACCGCCGTTGCGATCGGCGCTCCACCCGCCCTTGCTCCTAGCGCGCCAAGAACCGCAAGCGCGACGAGCGAGGCGCCGACCACGGCGTTGATGGTCATGGCGCCGCCCGCGACGCTCGCGGCCAGCAGCGGCAGACCCGCGCCCAGCGCAAACGACGTTGCTGACGAGGCCGCAGCCTGCAGCGGCCGAGCCTTGGTTTGCTCAACGATCCCCAGCTCGTCGCGCGCATGCGCGCTGAGCGCGTCCTTCGCCATGAGGGCTTGGGCCACCTGCCTTGCAAGCATCGTATCCAGGCCGCGTCGTTCGTAGATATTGGTCAGCTCAGATTCTTCGAAGGCGGGATCGGTTTTGAGCTCCGCCGATTCGCGCGCCAAGTCGGCCTTCTCCGCATCGGCCTGCGAACTGACCGATATGAATTCTCCCGCCGCCATCGACATGGCCCCGGCGATGAGACCCGCCGTACCCGCCACGAGGACGGCATGAGCGGATCCGCCTGCGACCGCAACGCCGACAATTAGACTGGCGGTCGAGACGATCCCGTCATTGGCGCCGAGCACCGCGGCGCGCAGCCAGCCGATGCGGGAGACATTATGGCGCTCAACGTGCCCCTTGAGCATTATCGCGCGCATCGCCTCATCTCCTTGCAACGCCATGCTGGCCGGCCGCCGGCGGCGATCGTGACGAGAGGCGCGGCTGACCCGAGAAGCCGCGCGTTCATTACTGGGCGGTGTATCCGCCGTCGATCACCAGCTCAGCGCCGGTGACAAACTTCAATTCGTCCGACGCAAGGTAGACGATGCCATAGGCGATGTCGTCGGGCTCACCGATGTGTCCAAGCGGGTGCAGCGCGGCGATGTCGGATTTGGCTTTGGCCGGGTCGGTCTGAGCGGCGAGGAAGCCCTCGACCATGGGCGTCCAGATATAGCCTGGATGGACGGAGTTAACGCGGATCTTGTAGCCGGCGCGCGCGCAATGCAGCGCCGCGGATTTCGTCAGCAATCGCACCCCGCCTTTGCTCGCGTCATAGGCGGCGAGGTTAGGGTCGCCGATCAATCCTTCGATTGAGGACAAATTGATGATTGAGCCGCCCTTCTCCTTCATCGCCGCCACGCCGTGCTTTACCCCCAGAAACACGCCATCGAGATTGATCGACATCAGCCAACGCCATTGCTCGAGCGTCGTATCTTCGACGCTGCCCGCAAGCGCGACGCCGGCGTTGTTGACAAGAATGTCGAGCGCGCCAAAGCGGCTTCGCGTCGACGCCATCACCCGCCGCCAGTCTTCCTCCTTGGCGACGTCCTGCGTCAAGAACATGGCCTCGCCGCCACTCGCCACGATGGCGTCTGCGCTCGCCGCGCCTTCCTTTTCACGAATGTCGGTGACAATGACGCGCGCGCCTTCGCGCGCCAGCATCAATGCCGCCGCATGTCCGAGGCCAACGCTCCCGCCGGTCACGAGCGCCACCTTGTTCTTCAGGCGGTTCATGGCTTTTTCCTCCAGGCCATCGCATCTCGCGCGCGGAAACGGGGGCCGATTTGTCGCAAGGTCATGGCTGGGCGCCCCGCCTCAGAGTTTTTCAACCGCCGCCACCCGATAAGTATGCTCACCCTCATCCTCGATAATGGTGACGTACTCTCCGGGCGCGAACCGATGCTCGTCGAGCCGGTAAGCCGGGTCGTCGTCCTCTTCATCGCTTGGCAGATCGTAGTGAAACGCCCAGCTGCCTCCGGGACGCCGGCGTAAATGACCGCGCTGATCTTCCTGACCGGCGTGAAAACGGACGACGACGCAATCATCACGAAAGGCCCGCGCGGTCTCTGCATCGAGCCGCCCGCCATCCTTGAGCGGCGCCACAACGCTGTAACCGATCGTCCGCGCACCCTCCGGATGGCCCGGCTCGCGCGCCAGTTCCAAACGGATGCGGCGGAAGGCGCTTGGCAGATCGTGAACCCGGTCGTGGCGCATGGATATCTCCTCTTCGCCGTCGACTGGACCACAAAACCCAAACCTTTCGTTGCGGCCGATCAAATCAGCCGTGCGACCGGGGGAACTTCTCCGCGTTGCGCTCTGGCGTTGAGCCTAATCAATGCAACCGTCCCGCCCTTGGCTTTGCTAGCCGCCCAGCCTTCCGGGAGCGATGAATGGACCAGGCGTTCAAGCAAAAGATCATCAGCGAGCTCGCCGCCAATCGCGTCATGACGATTGCAACTCTGCGGCCGGACGGCTGGCCGCAGGCGACTGCGGTCGGTTATGCCAACGATGGGCTCTTGCTCTACTTCCTCTGCGGCCGAGACAGCCAGAAAGCCCGAAACCTGTCGCAGAGCGACCGCGTCTCGATCACGATCGGCCACGACCCCGACCAAGTGATGGAGATCACCGGCCTATCGATGGCTGGACATGCGCGGCCCGTGCTTGATCAGAGCGAGGCGCAGGCGGCGCTTCGCCTGTTGATGGCGAGGTACCCCGAGCAGAAGATCGCCCTGCCGACACCCAAAGTGACCGACGTGAGCATTTTCCGAGTTGAGCCGGTGGTGGTTTCGGTGCTCGATTATGCAAAGGGATTCGGCCACACAGACCTTGTTGACTGCTCGTCCCACTCCGCCGCCTAGGGCTTGTCGCACAAGGTGCGGTCGCGCGCCAAAAGCCGATCGCGGCCCACAGCCTCGATGACGGCATCCAGCCATCGACGGCCCCGCCGCAAGCGATTGCTCGATCGCTTCGCGCGAGCCGGCGTCTTCCAGCGGCTGGGGCCTGGGCTCATCACCGGAGCGGCCGACGACGATCCGAGCGGCATCGCCACCTATTCGCAAGCCGGAGCGCAATTTGGCGTCAACATGCTGTGGACGGTGGTTCTCACCTATCCACTGATGGCCGCGATCCAGTCTGTCAGCGCCCGCATCGGCCGCGTTACCGGCCAAGGGCTCGCCGCCAATATGGCGCGGGTGTTTCCACGCCCGTTGGTTGGCGCGCTGGTGGGTCTGCTGCTCATCGCCAACACGATCAATATTGGCGCCGATTTGGCTGCGATGGGCGCCGCCGCGCGCCTCGTGACCGGCTGGGACCAGCATCTGCTGACAGTAAGCTTCGCTTTTGTCTCTCTCGGACTCCAGATCTTCGTGCCCTATCATCGTTATGTCCGCTATCTCAAATGGCTGACGCTGGCGCTATTCGCCTATGTCGGCGTCGTTTTCGCCGTGCACGTTGATTGGGCCACGACCCTCACAAGCGTGTTCATTCCTCATTTCGCGCTTGGCGGCGCCGCAACCACCATGATCGTTGCTGTGTTCGGCACCACGATCAGCCCTTATCTCTTCTTCTGGCAGGCGTCGGAGGAAGTCGAGGACGAGCAGGCAGACCCCAAAGCGGGCCCGCTCACCGAGAACCCGGAGCAGGCGCGTTCGGAATTGAATCGAATTGGGTGGGACACCTATGTTGGGATGGCGTTCTCCAACTTGATCGCCTTTTTCATCATGCTGACGACGGCGGCGACCCTGTTCGCGGCGGGAAAAACAGACATTCAGACATCGGCGCAGGCCGCCGACGCACTGCGCCCGATCGCCGGAGAGTTCGCCTTCCTTTTGTTTGCGTTGGGCATCGTCGGCACCGGACTTCTGGCGGTGCCAGTATTGGCGGGCTCAGCCGCTTACGCCATCAGCGAGGCGCGCGGCTGGCCATCGGGCCTGGAGCGCAAATGGCGGGACGCACGAGGCTTTTACGCCGTGTTGGCGTTTTCCACCTTCGTCGGTCTTGGCATCGACTACGCGCCAATCGATCCGATCAAGGCGCTGTTTTGGAGCGCGGTGCTGAATGGCGTCATCTCCGTGCCTGTCATGGCGGCGATGATGATCGTCGCCTCGCGCCGCCACGAGATGGGCGCCTACATCGCAACACCAAGCCAACGATGGCTCGGCTGGGTGGCCACCGCGATCATGGCCGCCGCGGCGGCCGCTATGATAGTTCTGCGCTAGGCGCGCTGCGCTTCCGGGCCAGGCAGGCGCCGTCCGCTGCTTTCTAGCGCTTACCGGGAGCTGCGGCGATCATCCCTCGGGCGCTCTTCTTGTATCGATTGCAAGTAAGCGATGAGAGCGTCGACGCCGCGAGGATCGAACTGAAAGGCCGGCATGGGGTGGCTTACGCGAATGCCTTCGATGAGCTCCTGCTCCAGCACATCGGCGCGGTAGCGCGACAACACGGTTCGAAATGGGGGTGCGGCGGTATTGGGACTGTCTCCGTAGCTCCCAACTGCGTGACACCCCGCGCATTGCGCCTCGGCGATGTCGCGTCCGTCGCTCACCAGCGCCTGTGCGTCGGACATATCGCCAGAACTGGTCCGCTCCGGGCGGGGCGCCGCGCAAGCGGCGACGAGAAACGCCAACGCGGCTAGCGCCGGCAGCATCGATTTCATGGCCGCTTCCTCCATCGCCGCTTCTTCCATCGCTTCAGGCCGCCGATCTTATTGCGAAGTTGAGCGCCCCGCCATGCGATCGAACTTCACAAAAAAAGCGCGGGCGGCCGCCAAGGCTTGCGCGGGCGTCGGCTGATCGACGGTCTCCCATCCAACCAGATGCTCAGCCAGAGCTGGGCGATGCTTGTCGACGTAACGACGAAAATCGGCCAGCGCGGTGTGCGATCCCAAGACGAGGATCTCGGTGTGGGCTGCAAGCGCGTCGCAAACATCCCTGAAAAACTCGTGTTCGGATCTGACGTTGCTGGCGTGTTGGCGAGTATAGTGACGATGCTCCTTCACGCTCTCGCCAGCCGCATCATCCAAGTGCTGAACCTGCGCCCCGTGATGGTCAATCAAGACGACGGTTTGAGATTGCGGCATGGTCTGTCTCCAAGAATGGACGCGTTAATGCGAGATGAGGATGGGAAGCGGGCACTGGCTAGTCAGAGCGCGTGTCACGCCGCCGAGAACAAATTCACGCAGTCGCGAATGCCCGTAGCCGCCCATGACAATGAGATCGGCTTTGCAATCGCTGGCCTCATCGAGCAGAGCGCGATCGATGCTGCGGCCGAAACTGTCGGGCTGGCGCAGCGACACCTTTAAGCCGTGGCGGGCCAGATGCGCGCTAATGTCGTAGCCGGCGAAAGTGTCGCCCTCATAGGCGGGAGACGCATCGACCGCGATCACGCTGATATGCTCGGCCGCCGCCAGAAACGGAGCAGCGTCCGCCAGGGCGCGGGCCGATTCTCGCTTTGCGCTCCAGGCCACCATGACACGCTGGCCGATCGGTCCGCCGCTCCAATCCGGCGGCGCCAGCAAGACCGGCCGGCCGGAACTCGAATAGGGCGGCTTCAAAGACCGCGGCGGCCGCCGGCCCCTCAGGCCGTTGCATGATGGTGAGATCGGCGTGCATGGCGCGCTGGGCGACCGCGCGCGCGAGACCGTCTAGGGGCGCCTCAACCGTGACTATATCGCTCAGCGCTTCGAGCGCGGAGAGCCGCTGCGCGATCGCGGTCCGCTGTCGCGCCGCCCGCTGGCGCGCCTTTTCCGACATTTCGGCCCAAACGCTGGTGGTGAAGACCGCCCCGCTTAGCCTTGGGTCGGGAATTTCGACGAGTTGCAGGCAGCTCACGTGCGGCGAACCTTGTTTGCAGAGCGCCTCCGCGGCGGCGAAGGCCGCCTGCTGATTGGCGGCGTCAACAACGATCAGAATATCTTTGGGCGCCATTGGCGAGGTCCTCGAAGGCTCTCATCCCCCGTTTTTCGCGCGGCCGCCTTGATTGAGCGCAACGCCCTCACCTCCAGCTCGGGCTCAACTTGTCGGCGTTGCTTAAGAGTAATGTGTGGGGCCAGCTCACTCGTGTTCGCGGCGTCCGCGTTTGGACTGTTTCGGGGTCGCCCTGATGGGGGCCGGCCGGTATACTCGTTGACCAACCGGGACAAGGGGCGCGCGCGCCGACAAGCCAATGATGGAGCGCCGGACTCCGAGGCGGTTCTTCAAAAGGACAAGCATCATGCCGTGGCCTCTTCGCTGTCTTCTCGGCCTTAGCCTCGCCCTAGCCGGCGCCGGCTGTGTCAGTGATCAACAAAAGCGCATTGAAATGCGAGGAGAAGAAATCGCGCGGACCCATTGCACGAGCTGTCATGCAATTGGACGCTCGGGTGCAAGCCCGGCGCCGGAAGCGCCGCCATTTCGCACCTTGTCACAGAGCTACCCCGTCACTGATCTTGAAGAGGCGTTGGCCGAAGGGATCAGCGTCGGTCACCCGGCCATGCCCGAATTTCAATTCTCGTCCGATGATGCGCACGCCTTGGTGACTTATTTACAAGCGATCCAAGAGCGCCATCCGGATCAGCGTGCAAATTAACCGCGGCATGCAGAGCTCGTGGGCGTCAAACATGCTGGTCACGGTCGTCGCCGGCGCCGCGGGCCTATATTTTTTGCGTGACGTTCTCACGCCTTTGGCCATGGCGATCCTCCTATGGTTCGCCATTGATGCATTGGCTCATGCGTTGAGCTCGCGCTTTCAGCTTTTGCCGCGGTGGCTTGCGCTGCCGATTGCAATCGCCCTGGCGATTGCTGCTGTCGCGTCACTTGCCGCGCTGGTTATTCAGAACGTTTCTGAGCTGACAGTGAGCGTCGGCGCTCGTGCAAACCGCCTCGATCTTCTTTTGGCCGAAGCGCAGCGGCTAGCCCACATTAACGGCCCGCCAACAAATATAAGCCAACTCGTTTCTCAAATTGACTTCGGGCGCGCTCTGAGCGCGGTGGCCGCAGCGGCGCAATCCTTGGCGGCGCAAACAGCCCTTACGCTGGTCTATCTCGTCTTCATGTTTCCAGCCGCAGCAACCGCTCCGCGAAAGCTCGACCGCATCTTTCCGCTCGCCACTGACCGCGAACGCGTGCGCCGGGTCATCACCGCCATAAGACAATCGATGACGTCCTATTTCTGGGTTCAGACCGTGGCGGGAATGCTCATCGCAATTCTCACGCTGGCGACCCTATCGATCATAGGCGTCCACAATGCATTCTATTGGGCCGTTCTGATGTTCTTCCTGAATTTCATTCCCCTGATCGGCGCGATCCTCGGCGTGGCGCTCCCGACAATATTCGCCGCACTGCAATTTTCCGATCCAATCCTGGTCGCCGCCACTGCACTGGGCGTCGGTGTTTGGCCGGTGTTAGTCGGAAACCTCTTACTCCCGAGGATGACCGGCCGCTCCCTCAACCTATCTCCGCTTGTCGTGGTGCTGGCGCTTGGGTTTTGGGGAACGCTATGGGGCGTCGTTGGAGCATTTCTCGCAACCCCGCTCAGCGTCATGATCATGATTGTACTCGCGCAATTTCCGCGGACCGAGCCAATCGCCATCATCATGTCGGCGGACGCACAGCCGACTGTGATTTCTCCCGACGGCTGATCGCGCCGATGTCCGAATTGAGCGAGACGTCGGCGAAAATGCGGCTACTCGCAGTCGGATCGAACTGTGGATGCATCACGACAAGGATCGATCTCGTTCACCGGAGGCGGCGCGTTGTCAGCACCAATCGTACATTTCGAGATCGGCTCTCGCGCCGCCGGCGAACTTTCAAAATTCTATCGCGCCGTTCTAGGTTGGAAGTTTCAACCTGCCGGAGCCGACCGGGTCATCGACAATGACGGCGCCGGCGGTCCTTCCGGAATGCTCAATGCGCTAGGCCATCCGCCCGAAAACTATGTGATGATTTATGCTGAGGTGACCGACATCGAGGCGACGGCGGCGCGCGCTGTTGACGCCCGCGGCGCCGAGCTTGTTGGGCCCGCGCTCCTGCCCGACGGAAGGCGGTTTGCCTGGATCAGGGACACCGCCGGCAACGTGCTTGGTTTGCTCACGCCGAAGGAATAAACCGACGGGCGCGGCCAAGATGCTGCAACCGGCCCGCCGGCTCGCAAGTCCGCATCGAATGCGATCCACTAGATCGGACGTCCGCGCGTTTCCGGCAGCAGCAAAACGCCCATGACCGTCGTGAGGGTGGCGAAACCAACCGGATACCAAAGCCCGGCGTAGATATCGCCCGTGGCCGCGACAATCGCAAAGGCTGTCGCCGGCAGAAAACCGCCAATCCATCCAACGCCCAAGTGGTACGGCACTGAAAACGAGGTGTAGCGAACGCGCGCCGCGAACAGTTCGACCAAGAACGCCGCCGCTGGCGCGTACCCCATCGCCGCGAGCACCGACAACAGCACAACAATCAGCACGACCAAAGGCATGTTGATGCGCGCTGGATCGGCCGTCGCGGGATAACCCGCTGCGTCGAGTGCGCGCCGCGTCTGCGATTGGAAACTGTCGATTGCGTTCGCACCGAGATGCGCGATCTCGGGCGCGGCCACAATGGTTGGGCCGACATGCACGCTGACCGGCGACCCCGCGGGAGCGCCGGCGTTGGCGTAGCTGACCCCAGCACGCGCAAGAAACGCTTTCGCGACATCGCACGGCGCGCTGACGCGGCCGCGATTGAGCGGATCGAACTGCACCGAGCAAGCCGCCGGATCGGAATAGACCACCACTGGCGCGTTGCGTTGCGCCGCGGCCAGCGCGGGATTGGCGGCTTCGGTCAGAAGATGGAAAAGCGGAAACAGAAGCAGCGCGCCGAGCGCAGCGCCCGTCATCATCACCGGCTTGCGCCCGATGCGGTCGCTAAGCCAGCCCATCAGGAGATAGGCGGGAGCGGATGCCGCGAGCGCCAACGCCATCAGCGCATCGGCGGTAAGGCCGTCAAGCTTCAGGGTGCGTTCAAGAAAGAACAGCGCATAGAATTGCGCCGCGTACCAAATCGTCGTCGACCCGGCGACGACGCCGAACACGACCAGGAGCGCAGTTCTGAGATTGCCCCAACTCCCGAACGATTCCGCCACCGGCGCCGCCGAGAGCTTGCCTTCATCCTTCATCCGCTGAAACACCGGACTTTCACCCAGCCGCATGCGGATCCAAAGCGATACGCCGAGCAGCGCGATGGACAAGAGAAACGGCAATCGCCAGCCCCACACCGCGAAAGCGTCCGTTGGCAGCAGCATGCGGCAGGCGATGATCACCAAGAGCGCCAACACCAGCCCCATCGTCGCCATCGCGTTGATCCAGCTGGTGGCGAGCCCGCGCCGTTCGGCGGCGGCGTGTTCGGCGACATAAATGGCGGCGCCGCCGTACTCGCCGCCAATGGCGAGGCCTTGCATCAAACGCAGCGCCACTAACAGCAACGGCGCCGCCAAGCCGATCACGCCGAAATCAGGCAACACGCCCACGAGGAAAGTCGACGCGCCCATCAGCATCATCGTCACGAGGAACGTGTTCTTGCGCCCGACCACATCGCCGATGCGGCCGAACACCAACGCGCCGAGCGGGCGAACGGCGAAACCGGCGCCGAACGCCGCTAGCGCCAGTACGAAGCCGATGGTTTCACTAACCCCAATGAAGAAGCGTTTAGCGATGTCGCTGGCGAGCGCGCCATAGAGGAAGAAATCATACCACTCGAAGAGAGTGCCGATGGAGGCGCCGGCGATCACCAATGTCTGCGAATTGCGCGCCCTTGGCGGCGCTGCGCCCAACGCCTGCTCAGCCATGGACCCTCCCTTCGCGCACCCTGCGCTCAAGTAGCAGGTCATGACAAGGTCTCGGGTTTCCGCTCGCCAGCAGCCGAAGTCACTCACACACGAAAGGTCCGCCGCCCGATGATTGTCTCTTCGCCCGGGCCGCCGGCGTCCAATAGTTGAGCCTAATGGTTGAATTGATCGAATGCTCGAAGCGCGTCCGCCGCGTAGTTCAAGCTGGGGCCTCCGCCCATTTGTATGGCGACGGCGAGCGCTTCCGCGACTTCTTGACGAGTGGCGCCGGCGCGTTGGGCGCCCCGCGCATGGTAAGCTACGCACCCATCGCAACGAATTGAAACCGAGATCGCTAGCGCCAACAACTCCTTTGTCTTCTTATCGAGGACCCCGGTTGCTTGAGCAGCGCGCGAAAGCGATCCAAACCCCGCCACCGCGTCAGGTATGAGTTTTCGAAGCTGGATTGAGTATTCGTCAATTTCTGCAATGCGGGAATTGTAGTCCAACGTCATCGCTATACGAGCTCCGGTCGGAAAGGGTCACGTTGCGACGATGGCGACGGATAGTCTTTGAGCGAGCGCAAAAGCGCAGGGCGATCCTGCGCGCGCGAACGCAAAGGTTCATTTTCCGCGTCATCACCGGTCCCAGATGGAGCGAAACGCGCCGGCGCCCGCCAGGATTTGCGCTGGGCTCTTCTTGTCGATGTGGCCGATCAAGCCGCGATAGACCCCGTAACCCACGAGCTCCTGCAATCGCGGGGAGAAGGCTTTGACCAAATCTGGAGACAATCCCAGCTGTTGGTTTTCCTGCTGTCGGATAAATCCTGCGCAATAATTCATCGCCAGTCCGGTGCGTCTCGCCTGCGTGGTATTGGCGCCGCCGCCGTGCCAAAGCGCGCCGTCCCAGATCAGCACTGAGCCCTTCGCCATTTCCGCGGGAACCGTCTCACAGTCGGCGCCATAGACCGGATTAGCCTGGCGATGGGTGCCGGGAGCTATGCGCGTTGCGCCATTCGCCGCGGTGAAGTCGGTCAGCGCCCACATGGAATTGCAAACGATGGCGCGATGGGGTTTCTCAAGCGGGATAACCATGTCGTCGGCATGTATCGGCTGAGCGGACTCACCGGGATCGAGTGCAATCGACGATAGTGAAGAGACAAGACAGCCTTCATCGAGGACGCCCTCGACGATGGGCAGCACGCTTTCATGCACCGGGACTTGATCGAACGGCGCCCCGTAAGCCAACAAATTGTAGATGCGAACGGTGCGGTGGCCTTCAAAATCGTTCCCGGCCGGGCGGGCGTCGAGCTCCTTCTCAAGACGATCGAGCGATTTGCTTAGTTCGTCGATAAAATCGGCCGATATCGCATTTTCAACAATTGTAAATCCGTCGCTTCGCACGCGTCGGATATGCGCCTCCTTGTCCATGACAACCCTCTTCTGTTCTATCGAACGCCGCACTTGGATCGCCCCGGTTTATGCTTATCATGCCGTTGGCCGGCGATGTCGGGCCGCACACCATGATCTGGAGGAGTTCGAATTGCCAGATCAGGGCGTAACCTCTGGAGCCATGCTGCGCCTCGCCCCGGCTTTGCAATCGGGGCGTCAATGCTAAACCCGGACTTAAACGAGCCGCCCCCGCGAACAACGCCTTCGGGGGGAGCCGGACTTAGTACGCGCATTTTCTATGGCCTTGGCTCCATCGCCTTTGGAATTAAGGACAACGGGTTTCAGACCGTCCTGCTGATCTTCTACAACCAGGTCGTTGGCCTTCCCGCCGCGCTGGTGGGAATAGCGATACTGCTGGCTCTCGCGCTCGATGCGATCATCGATCCTATCGTCGGGCAAATCTCAGACAGCTTGCGCACGCCCTGGGGCCGCCGGCACCCGTTCATGTATCTCTCAGCCATTCCGCTTGGCGTTTCGTACTTGCTGTTGTGGAATCCGCCTCACGCCTCCCAAACGGCGCAGTTTCTATATCTTCTCGTGGTTTCGATCATCGTGCGCACGTGCATCGGCCTTTACGAAGCGCCGAGCGCGGCGTTGGCGCCGGAGCTGACCACGGACTACCAGGAGCGAACGACCCTCCTTGGCTATCGTTCCTTCTTCGCATGGTTTGGCGGCCTGGCGATGTACTTCCTCGCCTTTTCGGTACTGTTGCGGCCCGATGCGACCCATCCCATTGGACAGCTTAATCCAGTCGGCTATTCCCATTACGGGCTCGTCGCCGGCGCGGCGATGACCGTGACAATCCTTCTCTCCGCACTCGGCACCCACAGCCGCATCAGAACCTTCACGGTGCCGCCAAAACGAGCCAAGGGCGGGCGCAAGAGAATGCAGGAAGTGATCGCCGCCTTGTCTCACAAATCGTTCCTGGCGCTTCTGACATCCAATCTATTCTCAGCGGCGGCGACTGGCCTGGCCTTCTCCATGAACATCTATTTCTACACTTATTTCTGGGCGCTGACGGGCGCGCAGATCGCGATCCTCGCCATCGCGAATTTAGCGTCGGCCGGCGCGGCGGTCGCACTCGCACGCGCGTTCTCACAGCGAAACAAGCGTCGGTCGGCGATTGCGCTTTTTGTCTCCGGCCTCGCCGTGTCGTGCCTGCCGATGATCCTGCGCATTCTCGGACTGTTCCCGACCAACAACACGCAGATCCTCTACCCGCTCCTGCTCGCATTCAGCTTCATCGGCCTGACGCCGATGATTGCGGCGTCGATCCTGAGTTCCTCGATGATCGCCGATGTGGTTGAAGACAGTCAGCTTCGCACCGGGCGACGGTCGGAAGGCCTGTTCTTCGCCGCAAACAGTTTTGTTCAAAAATCGGTCTCCGGCCTCGGCGTTTTCCTGTCGAGCATGATGCTCGCCGTCGTTCACTTTCCACAGACCGGCCAGCTGCATCAGGGCGCCTCCGTCGACCCGGTGATCGTGCGTAATTTGGCGCTGCTATATCTGCCGACCGTCGTGCTTCTCTATTTGATCTCGGCGGTTTGGTTGACCGGGTATCGCATCACACGCGAGACGCACGAAGAAAACCTACGCTCACTTACCGATCGTAAGGCATAAGGGCGGCCGCCAGCCGCCGACCGATGCATCTCGCGCCCAAAGCCGCCATTTCGCCAACAAGCGCCATTTCGCCAACATGAACGGGCGGCTCGCTCGCCTTTACCAACACTTGCTGCGGGCGGGCGCAGGCGGCAATCACCCGCGCCCGCCCGTAAGGCTCATGCCGCTTTCGCAAGCCGGTTAGCGGCCGCGTGCCGCGCCGACATATCCCATTCACGGAATTGCGTGAGTTTGCCGGCCTTCAGGTCGAACACATGCACCCAGCGATCCGACAGCTCCAATCCGGTCGCCTTGGCCTTTCCGACCGAACGTCCGATCACCACGACGTGATCTCCGTCCGCCATGAACTCCAGCGGCTCAAACAGCGAGAATTTGGTGTTGGCGGCTACGACGCCAAAGAACTCCCGAACGCCACTCTTGCCTGCGCGCAGGCCGTAGTGGGGGCCGTCTGTCGCGTCGCCCACCACATCCCAACGCACGTCTTCGGCGCAGGCGCGGACAATGTCGTCGACCCGGCCTTCGGAAAACGCCTTATAAAGCGATTGCACGAATTGAATGTTTGGATTGGTCATGTGGGCCTCCTTCGCAGAGTCCCCGCACGCTTGCGGGAAACTGCCTTACGAGCCTTGGCAACCCTCTTGTCGGCTCCATGCGGGGGGAAGCTATGGAGCTTGCATTTTCAGAGGGCCGCCAAAGCGTCGCTCTTCAGACCGTCGCATCTCGTGTGCGACCTAATGATGCTCGCGCCGCGCTGGCTCCGCGAAGTTGATCTGTCTCAAATATGACATGCGGCATTTTGAACGGTGCGCAACTCCGCGTTCACCTCGGTTATTGTGCGTTGGCGTGCAGACCAATGATTGGTTCGTCCGTTAGCCAGAATGCAGTCCACACTAACGTTGCGGAATGGGATTGAGCTCGATCAAGGACGACAAACCAAGACAAGCGCACGAGGGACTTAAGGGCTCAGGTCCGCAAGAGGGGCGTGTTATGAGAAACGCAAACCATCGCTTCGCCGGCAAAGTCGCTCAATCGGCTCTGCTGGCCTCGGGCGCCTTGCTCCTCAGCGCCGGGTCGGCGCACGCGGTTCCGGCCTTCGCGATGCAAACCGGTCAGGTTTGTTCATCCTGCCACGTTGGCGGCTTCGGCCCGCAACTCACACAGTTCGGTCGCGAGTTCAAAATGAACGGCTACACCATGCGCGCGGTCGGCCAGTTCGATATCGCGCCCATCTCGATGATGGCCGTCGCATCCTACATCCGCACCCAGCGCGATCAGGACGGCGCGCCGGCGCCGCATTTCGCCACCAACGACAATCTCGCCCTCGATCAAGTGAGCCTCTTTCTTGCTGGCGGCCTCGGCCAGCACTTCGGCGCCTTCGTCCAAACCACTTATGACGGCGTCGGCCGCTCGTTCTCCTGGGATAATGTCGATCTGCGCGCCGTCACTACAACGACTTTGTTCGGCGCCAACGCCGTGCTCGGCGTCTCGCTTAACAATTCGCCGACGGTCACCGATCCGTGGAATACGCTGCCGGCGTGGGGCTATCCGTACACGGGATCCGACGTTGCGCCGGGTCCCGCCGCCAGTCCGCAGATCACAGACGCTTTCGCGCAGAACGTCCTCGGCCTCAACGGCTACATGTGGTGGAACGGTGCGGTCTACACCGAGCTCGGGTTTTACTGGTCGCCCGACGCCACCTTCCTGAATGCGATGGGCGTTTCGCCCGATGAAACAAATCAAATCAGCGGCGCCGCGCCTTACGTCCGCATCGCCTACCAGGGCGTCGCCGGCGATCACAATTTTGAAGTCGGCGCCTTCGGGTTCTTCAGCGACGTCTATCCCGGACGCGATCACAGCGCCGGCACAACCGATCGCTATCACGACTGGGGCGTCGATGCGTCGTACCAGCTCACCAATGCCGGCGGCGATATGTGGACAATCAATGGCCGCTACACCTACGAGCAGCAGCGCCTCAACGCGAGCACCTTCCTCGGTCTCGCCGCCAATCGTGAGAATTCGCTCAACGATGTGCGCGCCGATCTCTCTTATTACGGGCGCAACGGCATCGGCGCGAGCGTCGGCGTATTCGATACCTGGGGCTCCTCGGATGCGCTGCTCTACGGCGACAGCAGGACTAACTCACCGAACAGTTCGGGCATCATGTTGCAAGCCGACTTCACGCCATATGGCGGCGGTCACTCGCCGTTCGGCCCACGCTTCAATGCGCGGCTCGGCCTGCAATACGTTTATTACACGGAATTCGACGGCGCGAGCCGCAACTACGACGGCGCCGGGCGTGACGCCGCCGACAACAACACGCTGAGGATATTCGCATGGGTCGCTTATTGACGGCGCTCGCGGGCGCGCTCGCCCTGACTTGCGCCTTTTCCGCACTCGCATCAGCACAGGATGCAGCGCAGGGACGGACAGTCTTCCAGGC
Organism: uncultured Pseudomonadota bacterium; assembly: GCA_963847165.1. GTDB lineage: Bacteria > Pseudomonadota > Alphaproteobacteria > Caulobacterales > Aquidulcibacteraceae > Vitreimonas. Next base: position 9,540 of record CAWJYY010000002.1, on the reverse strand, counting down.
CAATTGCGCCGTCTGCCACCAGGCGGTCGCCAACGGCCACGCCATGATCGGGCCCAACCTCTGGGGCGTTGTCGGCCGTCGGGCCGGAAGCGTTGCGGGATTTGCCTACTCACCCGCAATGCAGCACGCGAACATGACTTGGACAGCCGATCAGATCACGGCGTTTGTACAGGCCCCCACGCACGTCGTGCCCGGCACGCGCATGCCGTTCGCCGGTCTTCACAACCCGCAACAGGCCGCTGCGCTAGCCGGCTATCTCGCCACCCTGCATTGATCGGGTGAGCAAGCCCGGCGGAAGCGGGCGCGAGCGAAACGGTCAAAAAACGCGCGGTTCGCGACGAAGGGGGCAAGACCATGGAGATCACCAGTCGCGATCTACTGACGGTCATGCATGGGATGGGATTTGGCGCTCTCTTCATGCTGGCGTTTTCGGGAGCGCTGGTTGAGCTCTATCGCGTCTCCACGCCGGGCCCGCCTTCCAATGTGAGCTTGCGAGAACACGCTCTCTTCCGACTTTACCTTGGCGCAATGGTTGTCCTTGCTTGGCTCACCGTCTTCTCAGGCGCCTATCTCATCTATCCTTGGTATCGCGCGACGCCGCCAGCCGGCCTCGCCGATCTCTCAGGTTTTCCTCGCGCACTTCTGTTGTCTAGCCCAAGGACATCTGAGTGGCATAACCTCGGCATGGAATGGAAAGAGCACGTCTCGTGGCTCGCGCCGATCGCCATGACGATGGTGGCCTATGTGGCGTTGACGTATGGCCGCGGCATCATTCAGCATCGCCAGTTGCGCATCGCGGTGCTCACGTTTGCGGTCGCCGCATTCGCAGCGACCGGCGTCGCGGGAGCTTTCGGCGCTCTTCTCAACAAGATAGCGCCTGTTCGCGGCGGAACCCCAATCACTCTGATGGAGGGAGAGCGATGAGCGCCTCTCCGAATTCAAACGCGGCGAACGACGGCGCCGCGAGCATGCCCAATGGGCCTGGCGCGGCCGCTATCCTCGCAGCGGGGATCGGATCGGCGACGCTGGGCGTTCTAGCGCTCGCCGGCGACGCATCGCCGGCGATCAAAAGCCTGCTGAATTTTTACAATCCAGTCGGCGCGCTCTCCGGCGTCACCACCGTTACGATTGGCGTCTGGCTCGTCGCTTGGCTCGTCTTGTACCGGCTTTGGCGGGAAAAAGCGGTGGCGTTGAACCGAGTGAACCTCGCGGCCTTCGCGATGCTGGCGATGGGGTTTCTCCTCACCTTCCCGCCGTTTATGGATCTGCTTCAAGGCAAGTAAGCGTGACGAGCGGGCCATCATTCGAGGTCGGACCTGAGCGACACCCATTCGGGCCCGGTGCGGCATCGGCCCACGCCCCGCGGCTCGTGATCCCCCATATTGATCATAGTCAATGCGTTACCAGCCTTATCGTGCGACAATCGGCTAACTCTAAATTGCGGAGGCGGCTGTCCGCCTCGTCGTCGTTGTTTGGGAGGACGAGCATGCGTCCAATGTTTAGTACGGTCTTAGTAGGCGCGGCTTTGACTGCACTCGCCTGGATCTCTTCGCCCCAAGCGGCCTCTTGCGAGCCGGCGCCATCTGCGCCGCCGACACATAATATCCCCCAATCCCTCGTCCTGGAGCAACAGAGCACGCTCGATCATCTCGCGATTTTGGCGCGGCGACGCGGCGCCGTTGGCGAAGTGGCGCGGCGATACGTGGCGCTTTTTCAGCGGCATGCCGCGCGCGAGCGCGAATACATTTTGCCGCCCCTGACGTTGCTTGGCGATCTGACCACCAGGGAGGTGACGCAAGACGACGCCTGGGCCATGGCGATGGCGGATCGGGTCAGAGCCGATCAGGATGTGATCTTTGCGGAGCACACGCAGATTACAGACGCGGCCAATGAACTCCTCGCCGCTGGGCGGCGCGCGCACGACCAAACCGCGATCGCATTCGCCGAGGAGGCGGTTGGCGATTCCCAAAACGATATGGAGATCCAGGAGCCCGCGGTGCTGGTGATTGGCGCCTATTTGCATAGTAAGCTGACCCCTTCCCGTTAGCAGAAGCGCGTCAACGCTTGCGCCCTCACCTCGGTGCAAAGCGGCGCAATGTCGGCTGTTGCGCGAACAGCGATGTGGCCAATGAGGGCGCTTCGGCGACGGAAGACTTGATGCGCGAACATGGCGTCCTGCGCGGGTTGCTCGTCGTCTGTCGCGAGAGCGCGGCGATGCTTGCCGCCAGCGCGGCAAGTTTCGAGGCGGGCGCAAATCCAGGCCACGGCGCGTCGCGTCCAGGCGCCTATTTGGCGTCTGGCTGTGGATAACATCGCGGAGCAAGGCGCTCGGCGCGATGTAAGTAGTTGAGGTGATTGGTGGTGTGGACAGTCGGGAGAGAACCCGTATCTGCGATAAATTCCCTGCAAATCCCTGCAAAGGTCTTTGCGTGCAGGGATTTTTTTTCGCGAAAAGTCCGCCTACAGACGAGCTGTGCGGTCGCAGGTGCCTGAATTTCCCCAGATTTTCCCCATTCCGTGCTTCATCAGGCGAAAACATGCAGGGAATAAAACGCCGCCCCGCAGGGACCGACTAAGCCCCTCTCCAGCGCCTCCATGGCGCTTGGCAAAGCCGGATTTGGCCCGACTTGAGGCTGCCGCGCAAAGTGCGTATACTGGTTTTGTTCTGCGGTAGGCGCGACGCCGAATGCAGCGAGACGCGATGTCCGCTGACGTTCGGCAGGTTCGGGAAGAACCGGCGTTTCGCGTGCTACGTGAATGAGTGACCTCATGGGGCGCGATGCCAGTGGGGTCGCCAGGGCGGTCTTTAAGATCGCCATCCAAGGACGAAGGCCCCGGCGCCGCGAACGCAGTGATTGCTTCGCCCAAGCCGGAGGTGGCCCGAGATGGGCGCCGGTCGATCGCTTGCTCTCCCCTTTCCGAAACTCGTGTGCCGGCGTGATGCCGCGCGTGGGTTGTTCTTTGACAATCAAATCAGGAGGACGAAATGTCCAACACTGTCGAGCGCGCCCCCGTGCGCGCTCTGAAGCCCTACGCGCGTAACGCGCGTACGCATTCGCCACGCCAAATCGCCCAAATCGCTGCCTCTATCCAGCGGTTCGGGTTCACCAACCCGGTCCTTGTCGACGATGATCTCAACATCATCGCAGGACATGGCCGTGTGGCTGCGGCCAAGTAGCTGAGCATCGACAGCGTGCCGATCGTGCGACTCTCGCATCTGAGCGAAGCCGAAAAGCGCGCCTACGTACTGGCCGACAACAAGCTCGCGGAAAACGCTGGCTGGGATCGCGAGACCCTGGCCATCGAGCTGCAAGGTCTAATTGACCTGGACTTTGAAGTTGAGCTGACTGGGTTCGAGACGGCTGAAATCGATCTCGTGCTGGGTGAGGCGGCAGAAGCCGACGTCTCCAGTTCGGACGCCGAAGATCAACGCCCCGCTCCCGCGGCAAATGCCGTGAGCCAGCCCGGCGATCTGTGGCAGCTGGGTCGCCACCGGCTCTTGTGTGGCGATGCACGCGACGCAACTGCCTACGCCAGACTGATGGCTGGCGGTCGCGCGGCGGTGATGTTCACCGACCCGCCTTACAATGTCGCCATCGACGGCTTTGCCGGTGGCAACGGTAAGGCAGTGCGCCGTGAATTCGCGATGGCGTCCGGCGAAATGACCAGCGCCGCCTTCCAAGCGTTTCTTCAGACGACGCTTGGCGCGGCGGCAGCCACGCTCGACGACGGCGCTATTGCCTTTGTCTGTATGGACTGGCGTCACATGGGGGAGCTCATGGGTGCAGGCGCAGCGGTTTTTCATGACCTCAAGAACCTTTGCGTGTGAAGCAAGAGCAATGGCGGCATGGGTTCGCTCCGCTCTACCGCAGCCAACACGAGCTTGTGTTCGTGTTCAAGCGCGGCAAGGGCGAGCATCACAACAACGTCGAACTCGGCCGCTTCGGGCGCAACCGCACCAATGTGTGGTCATACCCAGGTGTGAACGCGTTCGGCGCTGCGCGTGATGCTGAGCTTGCCATGCACCCAACCGTGAAGCCGGTGGCGCTGGTGGAAGACGCCCTAAAAGACCTCAGCCGCCGCGGTGATGTGGTGATCGACCCCTTTGGTGGATCAGGAACCACCCTCATCGCTGCAGAGAAGTGCGGTCGCAGTGCACGTCTGATCGAAATTGATCCAGCGTACTGCGATGTCACCATCAAGCGCTTCCAAACCTACACCGGCAAGCAAGCGAGGCTGGTTGACACTGATGTGACGTTTGACGCGGTTGCGGAGACGCGGCGAGCGGCCTGACGCAATGAGGAAGGCGCGGTGCGTGAGTGAACTACTCGCGCGCTGCGCTTTCGCGCGCCCGCACGCATCACGCAAGCTATGCAAGGCTGCGCGACTGCGCACGTATTGCAGGTGCATATGCACAGGCGTATAGTTCTAAAGCCACGCAGGGGATGTGCGCGCGCAACCAGCTGAGGAGCGGCGAGATGCCTTCCCCAGCTCTCAGAACCCGCAACGAAATTAGTAGAACGATGCATGGGCCCCCGCTCCCGCGGGCGCTTTGGATTTGGAGTTGTGATAAGGAGTAAGTGAAGTGAGCAAGCATTCCGATGACGACGGAGAGGTGGGCTACCGCAAGCCGCCTAGAAGCGGCCAGTTTAAGAAGGGCCAGTCCGGCTGTCCGAGCGGCGGACACGCACAGCGCCGCGCTAGAAAGGAAGCCAAGGCGCGTAAGGCTGCCAGTCTTGAACGTGCAAAGCTCCGCGACCTTACCAACATCGTGAAGAAGATCGCGCTTGAGGAAAGGATGGTCCAAACGGCCAAGGGCGCGGTGAAGATGCCGACCCTGGAAATCCTGGTGCGAAACGTAGTGCTGCGCGGGTTGGAAAAGGACGGATCAGATAAAAACCGCAGCCGCCCTGGCCTTGTTTGATAAGGCCAACCTGCTTAAGCCGGAAATAGATAGAGGAAAGACCGGCGTGCTGGTCGTCCACCCCATCATGAAGCAAGACGAGTGGCTAAAGGCGACCGAAGGCGAGCTACTACCGCGCGACCCGCTGGACGGTATCCCAGGCGCTGAAGGTCTGCTGCTTGAGCATGGACAGCCGCCGCGAAAGGGGCCGCCTGAGTAAGTGATAACGTGAAGGCTAGCGCCCTATTCCAGAAGGGCGCTGGCCGTCACCTTCAGCGCCTTTGCCAAGCGTTCAACGATCTCAATGGTTGGGTTGCGCACTTTGCGTTCAATTCCGGAAATATAGGTGCGGTGAAGACCCGCCTCGTCGGCAAGCTCTTCTTGCGACCAGCCCAGGTCCTCGCGTTTGCGCTTCACATTGCGGGCAAGTCGGCCGCGGATGTCCATGGCCGGGAAAGCGCACCGGTGCGGCCGATGAGGCTACAGACGATGAGTTTCATTTTGCTTGACTAGTGCCCCGCCCCGAGCGCTGTGCACGGTCCATGAGCGAGACTTATAGGCTACAGGGCGCGATCAAACCGGCGGCGGTTCGCTACATCAAACTGGGCCCCGACGGCGCCTTTGCGCGGCCCTGTATCGATGCTGGCGTTGTTGCACTAGCGTTCGACGCCATTCCCTGTGACCTTTGCGGCGCCGGCGATTGGGATAGCGTCCGCCAGCTCTTCCTGGACGAAGGCAAAAGCTCAGCTAAAGCCAACGACCATGTTCGCGAACTGCGCGCCTTCTACGAATTGGGCGCAGACGCTTTGTGGGTTACCTTCGCGGAAGGCGCGCTCTGGTGGGCCTTTGCCGATCCTGAAGTAACGTGGGACGGTTCGGCTGCGGGTCAATTGCCTCGCCGACGCAAGACGATTGGCGCCTGGCGCGCAACCAGTCTGAACGGCGCGCCGCTTCGGATGCAAGGCTTAAGCACTCGCCTCACCCGCGTGAACGCCTATCGCGGCACCATCTGCAAGGTCGAAGATAGCGACTACCTTTTGCGCACGCTGAACAATGAAGAAGATCCGCTGATTGTCGAGGCGACGGCTGCTCGTGGGGCGCTGCACGACATCGCCGTCCGGCTCGTCCAACGGCTACACGAAAAGGATTTTGAACTCCTAGTCGACCTCATCTTTGCCGCCTCCGGCTGGAGGCGCGTGAGCGTTCTGGGTGAAACCGAAAAGGACATTGACCTTCTAATCGAACAGATCGCCACCAATGAGCGCGCTTTCGTGCAGGTGAAATCGCGCGCCGCGCCCGACGTGCTAGACGACTATATCGAGCGGTTCCGCGCCTATGGCGGCGCCGACCGCATGGTGTTCGCGTGCCACTCTCCAACGCCTGCCCTCATAGCGCGTGCTGCAGCTGCGACAGAACGCGTGGACCTTTGGCTTGCAGACACACTGGCGCAGAAGGCGGTGCGCGCCGGGCTGTTCGACTGGTTGATAGAACAAGCGCGCTAACGAACTCCCATAAGGCGTAGTATGGGAAGGTGAGATCGTCCGCCTTCGATGGCACGCTGTCTCGGCGAGAAGTCAACAAAGTCGACCGCATTTCCCGTGGGGTAAGCGGGCCAAATCATTTAGCGACTGAACATATCGTTATGGCCACGCGCCGGTTAAGAGGTTCCCGGACGCCTAGTACGGTCGGCCTTGCTAAGTCTGTGCCACCGTGAGCCGTGCCAGTAATGATTGAACTCGGATAGCCTCGCGCGACAAGTCCGCTAGAAACAACTCGGGCTTGCCTTTCCGTGAGTTCCAACGCGTACCCGGGTGCCGTGCTGGTGTCGGTGTAACCATCGACCCTAACCCAGCTCGGATTTGGTAATCGCGCAACCATCGCGTCCAGCGTTTCCACAGCAGCTTGATTTAAATTGGCTCGGTCCCATTCAAAGTAAACGACCGCGTCGTCTTCACGGCCATCGCAAGCTTGCGGCGTATCGGGTCCAGCTATGTGCTCGGGGCCAGTTGGTTCGCGCAACCAGCGCCGCGCCTGCTCAGCATGATGACCGCTCGGAAATATTGTCAGATACGCTGTGAGCGTGCTTCTCTCGGGAAGAGCGTCGTCGCTAATCTGAGACCAAACATCGTCATCCGCGTCCGCCGATTGAGAATTCGGCGTCGATGTGTTGACGGCATCTGGTCGATGTACGTTCGTCGCCACTACGTATTGGCCATCTTCTCCGAAATCTCCGACGCTACCGAATTGTGGTGTCTGACGAGGAAGGTTTACAGAATTGCGCATCCAGAACCCGAGCTCGTTGGCGGTGATCACTCCATCGTGGTCTAAATCCGCTTGTTCATCCCCGTTTAGCGCGCTTATGAACGCGGCCATGAAGAGGCTATGGCTTGGCACCCTTTCGTGCGCGCTCCCCGCCGTCAAGAATTGAACATTGTGTTGTGAAAGACGTTGAAAATAGGCCGGTGTGTCGTGTGAGACTGCCGGAGGCACATCTCCGCTCGAACGCGAGATAAAAATAGACCCAGAGAAGCAAGAGTCAAAAACGAATAGCGTGTGACGCGCCTGGAGACTCCAATGCCAGCGTGCGAATAAGGTTGAGCGACAGAGCCGCAGAAATGAAACCGGTGTGGTCTTGTTGCGGATCGGGAGCGTCGACGGGCACAACGTAACCCGTTGCCCCGTCTGCACTGCTCTCTCCGTGCCCCGAAAAAACGATGAGCAATCCGGTTTCGGACGAACCGTGGACGTCGATAAAAGTCTTGATCCTGTTGAAGAGGGCGCCGGATGTGGGATCAGGGAATTCTTCTACCAGGTATCCTTGCCGTTCAAGAGCCTGGTGGAGCTGCGTCATGTCGCTTGGCACCTCCGGCAGGGCGGGCCAGTTCTGATAGCGACTTGCACCTACGAGCAGCGCGAAGCGTTGTTGATACAAAACTCGCGATGTGCCGCTAACATCGATGGACAACGGCACGGCCTGAGCGATGACCGACGAGCAGAGAACAGTGAAAACGAAGGGCAAAATCGCCCTCAACCCCGTTTTCATTCTTAGCCCCAATTTAAATCACCCCGTCAAAGGTTCACGTCAATAAAGCCTTTCACGCTGCTGGAATAGGCGCGTTGACGGCGTGCCACCATTCCACCATTGCGCTGGCTACCCGCGAGGCCGTTGGTCGTGTTTAATTCGATCGTGCTAAGTTCATTGGCCGTCGACGATTCGACAATTCCGCAGTGGTCTGCCTCATGGCCGAAGCTGTATATCACGATCCATCCGGGGCGAGGCGTGGGCTTATTTGCAGAATCGGACGCATCGCGCCAACGGCGCATTCCCCGTGCGGTATAGTACATGTCGACGACCGACGGAGATGGGTAGAAATGGTAATGCTCAAGTTCGGGCAACGCCCCGCGGACGGCGATTACGTCCTGAGTACTCTGACCGGGATTCCAGAACTCGTAGTAAGCCAACGCCGCAGCATAGGCGAGGCCACTCGCACAGTACGGCACTACGTCTCCATTCGGATTCTCAAAAGGCAAATCAAACAGATCCAGGAATTTGATGACCTGGTCACGGTTGTTTGCCCGGCTCATACCGACAAAACGCTGCGCCACTGTGAGCAGAGATTGTGAGAAGCTCGGATTGCGCGGGTTGAACGTGGCGCGCATAGCCCCAGACGACAGACCTGCCACCGCGTCGGGATTGACGTGCACGGTCTCATAGTTGACATCCGGATCGCCGCGCTGCTGTTCGTCGAATGGCGCGTTCGCTTGCGCACCCGCGCGTGACGCCACAAGCACCGTTAGAGCTGCGCCACCGCCAATAAGTGTCCGTCTGCCAATCCTCATAAGCCGGCTCCATGGGATTTCTACGCGATATTGCGGCATGAGTCATCTGGTCTGAAATAAAGTGACGAGTTTAGTGGCGACCAGCACTGTCCGTCACACCAAATGAGGCGGATCTCCCGTCGGCTTAGTCCGTAGAACAATCCCTTCGCTTATTCAAAGAGCGAGCGCCTGTCGCGGGGCACCATCGACCTCGCAACACGGAATCCAAAAGCGGATGCTCGAAGAGACGGGTCTTCCGCGTCCCGATAAGCCAGGGTGCAGAGAGAAAACGCTGCGATTCCAAGCACCGCCGCGAAACTCGCGCGCGGTCGAATCGCAACCTTCTGCCGTGTACCGCAAGCCGTGCGATTTTCCCCGCGGCCAGTTTTCATTGTCGCAATCTTCAATCCGCCGCCAAACATTTCCCACGATGTCGTATAGACCGAATGGATTGGCCGGAAAAGCGAACCCCCAATAGAATTGAGTTCGAGCGCCCGCAATAATCGAGCGAGTGCAGGTCGAAAGCGTCGCAACCGCTTCCATCCCCCACAACGGACTGGAGGCGAACGCAGCCGAAAACGGACGCTCCGCACGCCGCGCCTTCTTGGCCCTTTCGCCTTAACGCCCATGGGTTAGTTTGGAGCAGGCGAGGCCAGTTGGCCGCGGGCGACAAAAAGTGGCTCCCTCTGAATGTCGAGCCTGTTGACTACACTATCTTTTATCGGGTGACGATCGAGTACGCCCTACTCGAACCCAGCACTTTACCCACAACTCCGCGCTACAGTCCGCAGCTGGCGAAGCTCGCCATTTGCGATTAT
>CAWJYY010000001.1:0-84606 GCA_963847165.1 uncultured Pseudomonadota bacterium | reverse complement strand
ACGGCGACTGCGATGATCTGCTTTACCTTGGCAGGCAAGGCGCCGTCGGCAAACACTGCCTTGCCGAAGGCGTCGAACGCCTCTTGGGCCGCCGGCGCAAGTTCGCGGCGCCGCTGCGCCAGCTCACGGGTGGTGGGCGGATACATTTTGTCGGACATGTGCTGTTCCTCTCGCGCCGGCTCGAGCTGAGCCTTTAGTATTCCGTGGCTGCAGAAGCGCATCGCGCAGCACGATTGCATCGTTGTGCGCTTCATCGTGCGCCGCGAAGACCAGTGTAACCGGGCCACTCCTGGCCAATTCCTGCAGTTCTTCGACAGCAGCCGCTTGTTGCTGCAGCTCCATGGTATAGCGGCGACGGAACTCCGGCCAGCGCTCAGGGTCATGGCCGAACCATTGGCGCAATTGGGTGCTGGGGGCGATATCCTTCATCCAGCGATCGATCGCCGCATCCGCCTTGCGCAGCCCGCGCGGCCACAGTGGATCGACCAGCACGCGCACGCCATCGTCGGGTGCCGCGGGCTCATAGGCCCGTTTCAGCCGTACATGGCTTGCAGGTAGCTCCTGTGTCATCGTCATCTCCCCAGCTTCTGTTCGAATTCCACCTCAGCCCTCAACTGTCCAGATCGCGGCCCACTGTGGCGACGGCGAGCTTCTGGCCGCCGCGCCAAAAACTGACCGCGCAGTCATGCGCCGCAGGATCGCCATCAATCTCAAGCCGGTCCCACTGCTCCGCATGGCCGACATAGGCGATGGTTGTGTCGTAGTGCTGGCTCCAGAAGAATGGTATCGCATCGAACCGCCCGTAGTCTGCCGAGCATGTTATGCGCGGCGATCTGACCTTGGCGCTCGGCGACAACCCAGTGTTCGACGCGGATACGCTGTCCGGTCAGCCGGTCAGGCCAGCGGGCAATATCGCCAGCGGCATAGATATTCGGCGCGCTTGTTTGCGGAATTCGTTCACCACGATGCCGCGATCGACTGCTAGCCCCGCCGTCTCTGCAAGCCCGGTTGCGGCACGGACACCGATGCCGACCACGACCAGATCGGCATCCAGCTGTTGGCCGGTGGAAAGCGTCACCGAGTGCTCCGCGATCGCGGCGACAGTCGCACCGAGGCGAAACCTCACACCGTGCTGTTCATGGATCGCGCGCACCATCTCCCCGATCGCCGCGCCCATAACCCGCTCCATCGGGCGCTCCTCAGGTGCAACGACGTCCACCTCCAGGCCCCGGTTACGGAGTGCGGCCGCCACTTCCAGGCCGATGAAACTCGCGCCGACCACCACGCATCGCCTGACCGCTGCGGCGCTCGCGATTAGCGCATTACTGTCCGCGAGTGTGCGGAGCACGTGCACATGCGGCAGGGAGGCGCCCGGAATATTTAGCCTGATCGGTTCAGCGCCTGTGGCCAGCAGCAGCATGCCGTAAGAAGTCTGATCCCATCCGACAACACCACCGTTTGCATACCAGGCTCGATCGCCATGACACGTGCTGCTAGCTTGAGATCGATAGCATGCTGTGAATAGAATTCCGGTGATCGCAACGGTATCCAATCGGCCTGCGCGGTTCCCGCGAGATAGTCTTTTGACAGGTTCGGCCGATCGCACGGCAATGAAAGTCGGCGCTCACGAGTGTGATGGCGCCGGCATAGCCCTCCTGTCGCAAGGTCTCCGCGGCGGTGTTTCCCGAGGCGCCTCCACCGATGATGACGATAGAGGCTGGCAGATGGACAGCAGCCAGTGTTGGCGGAACTGCGGTTGGCAGCGGTTCGCATACGAACGCCATGCCATCGCGCTGCTCGACCCGCCATCGCTGTAAGTCATTCGCGCCGGTGGCCGCAGGGCCGCGCCTGTGCGCAGGCTGAAGCACGCGTGATGCCAGGGGCAGCGCACTGTATCGCTCTACTAGGAGACCTTCGACCAGCGGCCCGCCATAGTGGGCGCACGTCGCGCCGACCGCAAACAGTACTTCAGCCCGGCGAACGAGCAGCGCAGGTTCGTCCGCAACATGCCCGAGCAGCATCTCGCCATCGACCACCCATGTCCAGCGGTCCGCCTTGTCGGAGGTCCGGACCGTCCGCCGATGATTCTTCGCTCATGCTATCCTCCTCATATCCTGCACCCCCGCCAAACGGGCCTGGTCCCCCTACCGCTAAAAAAGCACGGGCTCTAGCCGCTGCTAAGTTTCAGCGGGTAGTGCGTGAATGTGGACTTCGCTGGCCGAGTGTCTCTTAAGAATTTCGACAGCGCGTTCCTCATCTTCGGTATTCCACGTCCGTACCCACAACAACTGTCCACCATGCTCGATCTGCTCTCGCAGATAATGCGCATGGTGATCCCCAACCCATTTGGCCAGAACCGCGCCGATGAGGCCACCGGCCCCGCCTGCCAGTCCCGCCGCCGCGATAACTGCCGTAAGCGTGCCTCCGGAGGCTACCACGGCTCCGGCCGCTACCACGGCTCCAACATACACCAGTCCGCCGATCAACCCGCCCTCGGCGCCCGCCCATGGCCTCCGCTGAGACATAGGCCGATCGCGGGACTGAGGGATCGTCCCCGCCAGCACATTAATTTTCTCGTAGCGGTGACCGAGCTTCGCCTGCACGGCGCTCTCACTCGCGAGCAGACTGAGCTCGGCACGATGGAAGCCGGAACCGAGCAATTCGTCGATTGCGCCTTGCAGGTTCTCGCTGCGGTGAAATATTCCGACCGCCTCCTGGATGGCGGAGGGAACAGGCCGGCGATGTTCTCGTGCGCTCGATGCGCGGAACTCCGCGTTCTGGCCAGCGCTCGTCTCGACCAAATAGTTCATGATCTGCTCGCTCCCACCCCCTTACCTGTATCCGATACCGGCGACGTATGCGCGGAGAAGCTGTTCCTCATCCTCCACTTCGCCTAGGAGCGCCTGCAGTGCATCGCGTGCATTTACGACGCCGCAAGGCCGAAACTCCTCATCGATCATAGGTATATGGACAAAGTCTCGCAGATGCATGAGCGCCAGAACATCGTGCAGAAGAGTCCCCCAGTTTGCAGTAAGTCACGGCGGCAGTCATTACGTCCGCAATTCTGACGTCGCTCAGAACTCCATGGCATCGGTCGACTTGCCGCACGATGTCGGTCTTTGTAATGACACCCGTCATCGTCCCCTTGTTGTCACAGACGACGAGAAGTGCCCTATGTGTGCCGCACAGCAGCTTCGCGGCTTCTGTGAGCAAGGCGTCGACCTGGATCGTGACCAGCCGTTCCCGGGCGACAGACAATATACTCGCGACACGCATTGGATTTGTCCTGACTGGATGCTCGCCCCTGTACCTCCACCGAAGCATTCGGCGGATGGGTCGGACGAAACGCCTTCGTTTTGGCGATCCGCATCCGACCGCTTCCTCTTTGGAACAAGAAATCCAGATGCTCCCGAACCTCAAGGTGCGATTTGCCAACACATCTGGCAAACGAATATAATTGCCACTTGAGCGCAAACTTTCTGCTGGATGGCGTATGGACATCGAACTCGCCCGAACGTTCCTGGAGATCGTGTCGACGGGGAGCTTCATCCGGGCCTCGGAACGCCTCAATGTCGCTCAGACGACCGTGAGCGCGCGTATCCGGCTCCTCGAACAGCAACTTGGGCGCCCGCTATTTGTTCGAAACAAAAGTGGTGCATCATTGACCCCTGGCGGGGGCAGTTTCTGCGCTACGCTCCGACCTTTGTGCAATTATGGCAGCGTAACCAGCATCAGGTGGCAGTCCCCCCTGGACACCGCGCCATGCTGACAGTCGGGAGCGAGGTGAGCCTCTGGCAGCCGCTCCTGCTCGACTGGGTATTGTGGATGCGGCAGTCTCTTCGCGACGTTGCGCTTCGCGTCCATGTCGATGTGCCACAAGACCTGATCAATCAGGTCGCCGGCGGCCTGGTGGACGTTGCGATTATGTATGCACCCCAGCATCGCCCAGGGCTCAAGATTGACTTCCTGATGGAAGAGGAGCTTGTTCTCGCGACGACAGAACCGGCGGCGAGCGGCAATGAGCTCGATTATGTCCATGTCGATTGGGGGCCGGACTTCACGCTTCACCACGGCGTGAGTTTTCCGGATGCGGCGCCCGCCCTGTTCGCAAATCTCGGCCCATTGGCTCTGAGCTATGTTCTTTCGGCGGGTGGCTCCGGCTATTTTAGGATGCAAGCCATTCGCCATCACGTGGAGGCCGGCCGGCTGCATCTCGTGGCGGGTGCTCCGAGGTTTTCGTACCCGGTGTATGTGGTTTATTCGGTCAGCGCCGACGAGGGGTGTTGGCTCCAGCACTGGCGGGGCTGCGCACTCTGACGACGGTAAAAGGAAACAGCTGATCGCCGCAAGGGACGCTTCACCCGTGAAATGCGCGCCAGCGCAACGCCGTGTAGTCGCTCCGGTCGGAATTGTAAAACACGGGTAATCAGGATCTCGATCTGATGCGTCGCTTTCAAAGCATCGATCGCAGCATCGTATTCTTAAAAAGGTCCGCACCGTACCGGCAGCCTGCAGGGCTGTCATTGTGCGATCAGGAAATCCAAATCGTCATGGATCAGAACGATATTCGCCGCCACCCGTCACGGTTCCTCCATGAATTGGGCGACTTCGGCCCAGACCTCGACGCGATCCGTATGCTATTCGACTGGCTGGTCACCGGCGGTCAGGCCGTCGCCGCCCACGTGGTCCGCGCACAGAGATCATTGAACCTGGGCCAGGGACCCCCACATGTTGCGCGCTATGTTTCACTGCAGAATTCATAACCGCCAGCGGCGGCACGCGAGTACCCTGCTCGCGAGCACTCGGCCCCGGGCCTGACCGCAACTCTGTCGCGCTCGCCACCGGCCCGGGGCATTCCGACACCAACGAACCAACTCCGCATCACGCGCGCTGCGCGACGGAGGCTGATTTTGCAGGACGATTCCATCATCATCATCAGCGGCTGCTGCGTACTCATGCGTACCACGCACGTGCGCAACATCCGACATTGAGCTAGTGAAAAGGAGCTAAAGGTATGCGCTCGGCAGATTTCATAGGAGAGACGATCTCGGCACAACGCCATCGTCAAGCCGAGACCGGATTTCATCGTTGCTAAGACGCATCCCCCCGACCTCTGGCGTTCTGGCGCCGCGCGTTCGCATATCGCAGCTTGCGCGTCCGGCCACGCAGTCAGGTCCCGGACGTCGAGGATGGCTGCTGGAATTCGAGCCGTCAGCGCGCCTGACAATCGATCCGCTGATGGGCTGGAGCGGTGGCGCCGGCCCGCTTGCTCAGATCCAGATGAAATTCCCGACGCACGCACCGCTGTCGCCTTTGCGGAGAGAAATGGATGGCTGGTCCAGGGCCACGCAGGCCCATCGCCCCGGGGGACAAGAACCCTTGACCGCGCGGGCGGCGAAACGGCCAGAGACGACTTTGAGCGCTGGGACAGGGTGGATGAAACCGACCGAAATCATTCTAATTCCCCTTTTCCCCTCCGCGCGCGCGAGCAGTCACACGGCCGATAGCCGCTCAGCGATCACGCGTAGCACTACCGCGTCGACATGCGGCCCGGTCCGGAGCAGGAACCGGAGCCAGGCGTCAGTGGCTTCGTTGGATGTCATGGCACGCGCCCGCGCATGCGCGGTGCGGCCTTCAGTCTTGCCGCTGCCCAGGTCAGGCATAGCTCCGCCCTTTGCTTGTCCCAAAATGCCAAAAATTCGATACGTCGGCGCGGCGATCCTCAGCCATCGGGTAAGGTCCCGCGTTTCGCCCTGCCATTCCCGCGCCGGCCGCTTGTTCGGGGGTTCCACCTTCAGTGACCAGGACATTCCCCACTGGTACCTATAGGGGCTGCCGATGGCAGGGGAGCAAGCTCACCTGCAGGGACCGCTGCTCCACCTGCCAGTATCGCAGCCCAGCCCGGAATGACGACAGCGCCGCACGACGCAGCGTGCCAACGGCCGCGGTCGGGACGATCGAGCGGCGCACCTTCTGCCCCTGGCCGTTCGGTTGCCAGGTCACCTTCGAATACGGTCGCGGATCATCGGCGATCAGGATGCGGATGCGGTCCTCGTCGAACGGATTGGGTGCAGAAAGCCCCCTCCACGTAAAACTGCACGGTAGCGTATTGCACGCAATGTCGTGGTGTCTGATTGGCGGGGCGCACACCGTTTCGCGCGGCCTCAGTTCGCCTTCGCTGCATGTATTGCACGCAAAGTCACCCCCCACGTTAGACCCCCCGTTTGTTGCGTGCAATACGCCGTCTCAATAAGCGACATCGCGGCCATTCCGAATTGCACGCAATGATTGCACGCAATAATCGGCCGGTTTGTACGCCTCAGCAATGCATCGGAGATCGAGAGCTCAAAATCGTAGGATTTCAGTCCGTGTCACGAACCGTGGCTCCAGCCCGCCGCCAGCACCCGCTTGGGATCGGCCCAGCTCTGGCGGCGCAGCCAATGCAGCGCCGCGTATAGATCGCCGGCGCGTTCGCGTCCGCGAAGGCGCGCGCCCGTGCACACCGTGGCCAGCGCGGCCACACGGCTGATGCGGCGCGGGGCATATGAATTGATTTCGATGGCGGCGGCGCCCTCGCGCGCGGCGACCTCGGCCATGTCGTCGGTGAATGGACGAATGCCGCCGCAGCCGTGCAGCATGAGCACGACCGGAAACGGGCCATCGCCCTTCGGCCTGCGAATTCGGAAATGCGGCGCCAGCCAATCGGCGCGCGCATCGAGCGTCCGCGGATCGGATGCAAACTGAAACGCCGATAAGGGCTGCGGTGAGGTCATGGCGCTCAATGCCGGAAGTGCCGCATGCCGGTGAACACCATCGCCAGTTCGGCATCGTCGGCGGCGGCGATCACCTTGTCGTCGTTGATTGAACCGCCCGGCTGGATCACCGCCGTGGAGCCGGCTTGGGCGGCTTGCAGCAAGCCGTCGGGGAAGGGGAAGTACGCGTCCGACGCGCATACCGAACCCACCGTCATCGGATCGCTCCAGCCTGCAGCATGGGCGGCGTCTTCAGCCTTGAGGCGCGCGAGCCGCGCTGAATCCACGCGGCTCATTTGCCCCGCGCCGATGCCCGCGGTCGCGCCGTCCTTGGCGTAGACGATCGCGTTCGACTTCACGTGCTTGGCCACACGGAACCCGAAAAGCATGTCGCGAATTTGGGATTCTGTCGGCTTTTTCTTGGTGACGATCTTTAGATCGGCGGCGTTGATGCGGCCATTGTCGCGGCTTTGGGTGAGGAAGCCGCCGGAGACTGTCTTGAGATAGAGCCCTGGAGCGGCCGGGTCGGGCAAGCCGCCCGCCAGCAAGAGCCGCAAATTCCTCTTTTTCGCAAACACCGCGATCGCCTCTTCATCCGCGTCTGGCGCGATGACGACCTCGGTGAAGATGTCGGTGATCGCCTGCGCCGCGGCTTTGTCGAGTTTCTTGTTGACGGCGACGACGCCGCCGAACGCCGAGGTCGGGTCGCAGGCCAGCGCGCGCGTGTAGGCCTCGATCAAGCTGCCGCCCAACGCCACGCCGCACGGATTGGCGTGCTTGATGATCGCCACCGCCGCCGACTCCGCCGGATCGAACTCCGCCACCAATTCGTAGGCCGCGTCGGTGTCGTTGAGATTGTTGTAGCTGAGCTCTTTGCCCTGCAGCTGCCGGGCGGTGGCGATGCCGAAGCGCTTTTCGCCATTGAGGTAGAACGCCGCGTGCTGGTGGGGGTTTTCGCCGTAGCGCAAGCTTTGCTTCAGCCTGCCGCCGAGCGCGCGCCAGGCGGGGGCTTTATCTTCCAGCTGATCTGCGAACCAGGTCGAGATCGCCGCATCATAAGCGCCGGTGCGCGCGAACGCTTTCGCCGACAGCCGCTTGCGCAGCGTCAAGGTCGTGCCGCCATGGGTCTTGGCTTCTTCCAGGATGGCGGCCATGTCGTCGGCGTCGGTCGCCACCGCGACGAAGCCGTAGTTCTTCGCCGCCGCGCGGATCATGGCCGGGCCGCCAATGTCGATATTTTCGATGCAGGTGTCGAAATCGGCGCCGCGCGCCACCGTCGCTTCGAACGGATAGAGGTTCACATAGAGCACATCGAAGGTTTCGATGTTGTGCTCTTTCAGCGCACGAACGTGGCTCTTGTCGTCTCGCAACGCCAGCAAGCCGCCGTGAACCTTCGGGTGCAGCGTCTTCACGCGCCCGTCCATCATTTCCGGAAAACCGGTGACGCTGGAGACATCCTCGACCGCCAGCCCCGCGTCGGCGATCGTCTTGTGGGTGCCGCCGGTGGAGACGAGCTTGGCGCCGAGCCCCGCCAACGCCTTTGCGTGATCGATCAGGCCGGTTTTGTCTGACACCGAAATAAGCGCGCGCTGGATGGGGATAATGTCTGCCATGGGCCTTGCTTGGGGATGAGTTGCGTCGCGGTCAATGCGGCGCGCTGGATTTAGGTCCGCGCCAGAGCCCAGCGGATGCGATTGGGCGGCGCCAGCCCATGTCCCATCGGATCGGCTTCGCCGCTGAGGACAATTTGCAGGCTTTCCTGCGGAACGATCGCGCCGCCCCAATAGATCGAAGCCTCGATGGCGATCGCCGGCGCGTCGGTGCGCAGCCGCCAGCGCTGACCGCCGGGCGTCTCCAACAGCGCCATTTGATGCTCGACAATGCGCGCACGCACGCTCGGGTGCAGATGGAAACGCGCCACGAACGGGATCGGCTTCTTCGTCAGCGTCCGCTTCTCGCGCACCGGCCGCATCAATTCGTCGATGCCGCGCAAGTTCTTGCCGTCGTGATCCACGAACAAATAGCGCCGGTGCAGAAGACCGAAGCGCTCGCGATAGCCGTCGTGACGGCCCTGCACGGTGATGCCGCTTTCGTCTGAAGAGCGGCGCACATCGTCAAGCGTCGGTCCAATCAGACGCGCCGGGCCCTTGCGGCGCGTCTCCTCGAACGTCGCCGAAAGCGCATCGTCCAGCACCAGCGTCGAATGCGCATTGGTTGCGCGTGCGGCCATGCGGCCGGCCGGCTCCAATTCGCGCGCGGCTCCGACATTGACGATCAGCCGTTCGCGATCGCTCGAAAGCTCGAAGGCGAGCGCGCTCGCGTGCGCCCGCTCGGAATAGGCCAGCGGCGGGGCGCCGCCGACATCGAACACCGCGCGCAGCGGCCCCGCCTCCAAACGTTGAAAGCCGGAATGATTGGCGAATTGGAAGGCCCGAACCTCGCCGCCGGCGCGCGCCAAGGCTGCGTCGATCGAAGCCGCCGAGCCTTCCGAGCCGCCATGGAAGCAGGCGAGGGCGCCGTCGCCCAGCCGCAGCATGCGCAGCATGTTGGCGAGCTTGTTCATCGCGTCTTGGATCGCCTGCGGCGGCTCGCCATAGGCGTCGTGCGCGGTGGCGAGGTCGCAGAGCGCCTCGGCCAGCGCCTCCGGCGAGCGCGACAAGTGCCCGCCATCGGCCAAGAATTGCTTGGCGCAGGCTTCAATCAGCAGCTCTTCGCCCTGTTCGATCAGACGCTCGGCTTCTGGAAATCCCGCCGCCGCCGCCAGCACCAAAGCCGCGCCGGCTTTGATCGAGCCCAAATGTCGCTCGCTGAGTTCGCTTTCCGCCAACATCAACAGCCGCGCTTGGCGGGCCGCGGAACGCATGAGAGCTTGGCGCCGGGCGGGATCGCCGCGCTCGAATGCCGGGCGTCCCCAGCTCAACCAGGCGAACAAGCGTTCGGCGGTGAGTTCGGGGTCCCAGGCGAGCTCATCCCATTCGCCGAACTCCTCGACCCACATGTCGACCAGATCGGCGATGCGCAAATCCGCTGACGGCCCCACCGCCGCAAGATCGATCAGCCACGAAAACGCATGCAGCCGCGCCGTGAAGTGTCGCGACGGCTGGCTCGCCGCCCAGGGATTGGCCTGTTCGCTGGGCAAACGCTCCGCGGCGATGCGCCAGACGCCGCGGCCGATCTCGCGTCCGCGCTCGCGATCGCCGACGCGCGGGTCGCGCGCCCAATGCGCGATCTCCTCGAACGAAGCGTCGCCCAGCCGCATGCGATGAAACGGATTGGCGCGCCATGCGTCATTGGCGGGAGCTGGCCGTTGCGGCCGGCGAGGAGGGGAGACCGGCGCCGCGTTGGACATCAGGCCGGACTTCTCAGTTTTCGAATATTGTCGGCGTAGGCGCTGGCGTCGCCGGCGAACACGGCGGTGCCCGCCACCAGCGCGGTCGCCCCGGCCGCGATCACAAGCGGCGCGGTCTTGACGTTCACGCCGCCATCGACTTCCAGGATGATGTCGCGTCCGCTCATGTCGATGCGCTTGCGCACCACCGCCACCTTCGCCAGCATGCTTTCGATGAAGCTCTGTCCGCCGAAGCCGGGATTGACGCTCATGATCAGGACCAGATCGACCAGATCGATCACATAGTCCAAGACGTCGACCGGGGTGCCAGGATTGAGCGAGAGCCCCGCCTTCGCGCCGGACGCCTTCACCGCCTGCAGCGTGCGATGCACGTGCGGGCCCGCTTCCGGGTGCACGGTGATGATGTCAGCGCCGGCTTCGCGGAAATCGCGGATGTAGGGATCCACCGGCGAGATCATCAGATGCACGTCGAGCGGCAGTTTGGTGTGCGGCCGGATCGCGCGCACCACGGCGGGTCCAATCGAAATGTTCGGCACGAAATGGCCGTCCATGACATCGACATGGATCATGTCGGCGCCGGCGGCTTCCGCGGCGCGAACTTCCTCGCCCAGCTTTGCGAAATCGGCCGCCAGGATCGAAGGAGCAATCAGCGTTCGGCCCATGGCGCCTAGCTAGCCGCCGGGGCGCCGTGACGCAATGGGGCGAGGCTTGCGCGTGCGGTCATCGGCGCCCAAATCGGCTGTTCGGGGTGGCGCACGAAACCATGCGCTTCAAGGGCTTATTGCATGAGCGCATTGTTCGAGCCGCTGCGGCTGGGCGACCTTCAGCTGCCTAACCGGATCGTGATGGCGCCGCTCACGCGTTGCCGCGCCGTCGATCGGCGCATCCCCAACCAATTGATGCGCGATTATTATGTGCAGCGCGCCTCCGCCGGCGTCATTTTCACGGAAGCGACATCGGTCACGCCCGCTGGCGTCGGTTATCCGCACACGCCGGGCGTCTGGTCGCCGGAACAAGTCGCCGGCTGGCGCATGATCACCGACGCTGTGCACGCCGCCGGCGGGCGCATCATGTTGCAGCTCTGGCATGTCGGGCGCATCTCGCATCCGCTCTATCTCGATGGCGAGCAGCCAGTGTCGTCGAGCGCGGTGAGGCCGGAGGGCTATGTCAGTCTGGTGCGGCCGAAAGTCGAATACGTGACGCCGCGCGCGCTGCGGCGCGATGAAATCCCTGGAATCATCGAAGCCTATCGAGGCGGCGCTGAAAACGCCCGGCGCGCGGGCTTCGATGGCGTCGAGATCCATGGCGCCAACGGCTATTTGCTCGATCAATTCCTGCAGGACAGCGTCAATCGCCGCGACGACGACTATGGCGGCTCGCTCGAAAATCGCGCCCGCCTGCATATCGAAGTCGCCGAAGCCTGCATTTCCGTATGGGGCGCGGGCCGCGTCGGCATGCATCTGGCCCCGCGCGGGGACAGCCACTCCGTGGGCGACAGCGACCTCAAGGGCGCATTCAGCTATCTGGCGCGCGAGCTCGGCAAGCGGAAGCTGGCTTTCCTGTGCACGCGCGAGCGCGAAGGTCCAGACAGCATCACCGCGCATTTAAAGCGCGAGTTCGGCGGCTTGATGATCGCCAACGAAGGCTTCACCCAAGCCAGCGGCGAGGCCGCCATCGACCGCGGCGACGCCGACGCGGTCGCCTATGGTAAAGCGATCATCTCCAACCCCGATTTGGTCGAACGCTTCCGCGTCGGCGCGCCGCTGAGCGATTGGGACGCCAAGACGTTCTACACCCACGACGCCGTGGGCTATACCGATTACCCCGCGCTCGAACGCACCAGCCTCACGGCGTAGAACCCGTCGAGGCCGCCGATTTCGCTCCATTGCGAGGGCAGGGTGCGAAGATCGCCATCGGCGGTGATGAATTCATCGGCCCCTTCGATCTCGCCGCGGGCGATCGGCGCGTGCGTCCAGGCGCCGCTCTTCAGCGCCTGCGCCGCGATCGCTGGACCTTCCTCGGGCTCGAGCGAACACACCGCGTAGACCAGCAGGCCGCCGCTTTTCACCATCGTCGCCGCATGCGCGAGCAGGCGGCCCTGCAGCTCCGCCAGGGTCTGAACATCGCTCGGCCGCCGCAGCCAGGCGATATCGGGGTGTCGCCGCACCGTGCCGGTGGCTGTGCACGGCGCATCGAGCAGCACCGCGTCGAACGGCGCCTTGATGCGCAAGTCGAGCGCGTCGCGCGCGATCAGCGTCGCTTCGAGCTTGGTGCGGGCCAAGTTCTCGCGCAGGCGCTCCAAGCGCTCGGGCGAGCGATCGACCGCGGTCACGCGCGAGCCGGCCGCGGCCAGTTGCAGCGTTTTTCCTCCCGGCGCCGCGCAGAGATCGAGCACCGCCTTGGCGCGCACTTGGCCCAGCAAACGCGCCGGCAAAGCCGCCGCCGCGTCCTGCACCCACCACGCCCCGTCGCTGAAGCCGGACAGCGCCTCCACGCCCGCGCCCCGGGAAGCGGCGGGGCGTTGGCCCCGATCCTGCGCTTCATCCCAGTCTTGGGTCGCTTCTGGGCTCGCCTCGGCTCTGGGCGAGGGCAGGCGAAGCGTGCCAGTCGGGGTTTGCAAGGCGCCGAGTTTCTCGGCCCAGCCGGCGGCGTCGTTCTTTACGCTTAGATCAAGCGGGGCTTCGCTTTGCAGCGCGCGCGCCATCGCCGCGGCGATCGCCTCGCCATAGACCGCGCGCCAGCGCGTGAACAGCCATGCCGGCAAGTCCGACCCCGGCGCTTGCGCGGCGAGAAGCGGCGCTCCCTCGCGCGCGACCCGCCGCAGCACTGCGTTGATCAGCTTTGCGAACCCCGCCGATTTGCGCAGCGCGTTGGCGGCCTCCACGGTCTCGCCCACCGCCGCGTGCGGCGGCGTCGCCATCAACAGCAATTGCGCCGCGCCGATGCGCAACATGGCCCGCCCATGCGCCGCGGTCGCCGGCAACGGCCGCTCCAGAAATTGCCCCAGCACCGCGTCGATGCCGCCAAGGCGCCGCAGCGCCGTCGTCGCCATGGCGCGGGCGAAGGCGCGGTCGCGGCCGGCCAAGGCCGCGAACGACGGCGTTTGGTTCAGCGCCTCATCGAGCGGGCGACCTTCGTCGAGCACCGCCACCACAAGCTCACAAGCCGCGACGCGCGCGTTCAAGGCTGTGCTGTGGTCGAGCTGGGCGGGGGCGATGGCGCGGTGAGGATCCCTTCCGGCGTATCCTGGATGTCCACCATGACGCGCCGCCAATGCGTCAGCCGCACCACGGCGCCCCCGGCGCTCAGCGGCGTCGTCACTCGAACCGGCGGCGCGAAGCGCGAATGCGGCGCCAGCGCAAACCAGATTTCGCTTCGAGGAATCCGTCTGCCGCCCCAGCTATCGGTGCGCTCAAATCCCGCCACCGCCACGTAAGCCATCGAGCACTTGAGCACCTCGCCGTCATAGCCGGCGCTGTCGAAACGCCCCATGCGGCCGCCGCTCAGCTGCAGCATATAATAAAAGCGCCCGTCGAAAGTCGGATACGATCCGGTGCAGCGTTGGTGTTCGCCGACATCGATCGCCATCGCCACCATGGTGGAGAGCGGATCGCGCGCGCTGCGGCGCTGCTCGTCGCTCGCCGGCGGGCTGCCCCAGACGCGGTAAGTGGGGTCGATCTGCGCCACCACTTCGCCGTCGGCGGCGACATTCATGACGATGGTGCGGTGCTTGCGGGCATAGTGGTGATCGAGATCATAGCGCCGCCAGAGCACGCGATCGCCTTCGATCTGGCCGGAAGCGGCGGCGGCGATGTTCATGTGCTCGAAAATGTTGAGCAGGCCACCCGAGGCCATATGGGTGTGGATGTCGTAACTATTGTCCTCGATGCTGGCGTCGACGCTGATGCCGCCAAGCGGAATGATGCCGAGCGCCGCCCCCTCATATTCGAGCGAAAAAGTGTCGGCGGCCGAAGGCGTCGCGAGGAGGGCGACGAAGAGGGCGATGAGGCCGAGGCGCATTGGGCGCCGAGCATATGCTTACATCGAGGTAAGTCCAACCGGGCGCGACGGATTTTGCGCAGGCCGAACTCTTCAAAACCCCATGCGGCGCGCTAGAGCGCGCGCACGTTCACTTCGGAATTTTCGAGCGGCAGCTCGACGACCATGCCGACGCGGCCGGCGCGGACGTCTTCATAGCCGGTGGCGCGCGCTTCGGCGACTTGCATTTGAGCGGCGACTTCGTCATCGGCGCCGGTCAACACCAGCATGCCGGCGTTGGCGGCCCGCGCGGAGGTCGCGACTTCCGCCGCCGTCGCCATGTCGCGCCGATGCAGCTGGCCCAGCTGTTGGCTGCGCGCGCCTTCGAGCACGACGTCGGCGTTCGCCGCCGCCGGCGCATCGGCCATGCGGCCATCGCCGCCGACCACGATCGAACGGCCGCGATAATCGAAGCGGTATCCCACCCGCCCCGCGAACGCGTCTTCCCGGGTCGTGAACGCCGAGATCACCAGGCCATCGGCTTCGTAGACGATGACCGAGCGGCCCGGCTCGGGGGCGGGGCCCCACGCCTGCAGGCCGCGCTCGACGCCATCGAAGCCGGCCGCCTGGTTCAAGCCGTCGACAAGCCGTTGCGTTTCCGCCGGCCCGTAGACCGGCAACAGCGCGCTCGCGCGCTGGCCATCGCCATAGAGTTCGTCGAGATCCGCCGTTTGCGTCAGGCCGGCGCTGGTCAGCAGCACCGCTTGCAGAGTTTGCGTCGAGATGCCGTGCGAGGAGAGCGAGGCCGCCGCGCCCGATCCCGCATCGACGATGAAAAGGCGCCCGGCCGCGACAATGGCGAGGCACGGCTTCTGATCGGTGCTGATGGCGTTCGGCTGTCCGCAGACGATGGCGCGCAGCGCCGTGGTGGAGAAAAGATCCTGGTTCGCTTCGGCCTGTTGGGCGCTATAGGCTTGATAGGCTCGCGCCAGCGCTTCTTGGCCCTCCGGCGTTTGCGAGCCGAGCACCCAGCCGCCCCAGAACAATCCCGAGAGCGTCACGAAGACGACGGACGATTTTCCGATCGCACTCATACTTCGACCCCGTTTCTCGCGCGCCGCCGGCGCGGGTGACCTTCAAACCCCAATCGAACGTGCCTACCCTGCGTAACGATTCCCGCAAATCTGCTTAACAATGTCTTTCCACAGGAATGTGCGTTACCCGCCGACTGGCTGCGAAACGACTGGAATTTGCCGGCAAAATCATCATCTTCGTTAACGGCGCTCAAACCCGTGCGCCGCCACAATGGTTAATGGCGTGAAGCGCGTCTTGGTGTTCGATTCCGGTGTCGGCGGGCTCTCGGTTTTCGACGCCATCGCTTGCGTCAGGCGCCGCACTCGAACTCGATTATGTGGCCGACAATTCCTGGCTCCCCTATGGGCTGAAGTCCGACGCCGAGTTGCGCGCGCGCGTGCCCGCGCTTCTCCACAGCATGACGCAACAATGGGCGCCCGATCTCGTCGTCGTCGCCTGCAACACCGCCTCGACCATCGCGCTCGATGCGGTGCGCGCGGCGCTGACCATTCCGGTAGTCGGCGTGGTGCCGCCGATCAAGCCCGCGGCGGCGCTGACGCGCACCGGGCGTCATCGGCATGCTTGGCTACGCCGGCGACGGTGCGCGCGCGCCTACACCAATGATCTCATCGCCCAATTCGCGCCCGATAAGCGGGTAATTCGCTTCGGTTCGGCCGCCCTGGTCGCCGCCGCCGAGGAGAAACTGCGCGGCGCGCCGGTGAACGGCGACGCGATCGCCGAAGCGATGGCGGGCCTGTTCGGCGCGCCGGGCGGGGGAGAGCTTGATGTCGTGGCGCTCGCCTGCACGCATTTTCCGCTTGCTCGACAAGGAATTGGCGGCGGCCGCGCCACGCGCTTGCTTGTGGCTTGATTCCGGCGAGGCGATCGCCCGACGGGTCGCCAGCGTCTTGATCGCGCCGCCGGGCGCGCCACGAGTGCGCCACGCGGGCTTTACTGACGCAGGCGTCATCGAAGCGCTCAGGGCGGCGCTCGAGGTCCGCGGGTTTTCCACAATCGCACAGATCGGCGCATCGCCCGGCTTTGACGCGTTCCCGCTAACGGGAACCGCAAGCGTTTAAAATCGTGACCTTTTGGGAACGCTGCGGCGGTAGCGCCCTACATCTGCAGCCGCATGCATTGCGCCTCCATGTCGGCGCGGTAACGATTTGATGCGCGCGACTTGCTTGCGCGCGACTTGATGCTCGGGACTTGCTGCAAGGGACTTGCTGCTAGGGACGACGACCAAGGGGAGGGAGATGGCCAGCGCATTCGGGGAGACGCCTCAGGGCCTTACGTCGCAGATTTCCAATCTGGCCAGCGTGTTGACCCGCAAGGGCGGTCTTAAAGTGCCGCGCTATCAGCGCCCCTACACATGGTCGGAGCGCGAAGTGCGCGAATTGATCACCGATCTTTGGCGCGCCTTCGAGCGCAAGGCGCAATTCTACTTCATCGGCCAGATTGTGCTGGTGAAGAACGCCAAGGGAAATCTGGAAATTTCCGACGGCCAACAGCGTCTGGCCACGCTCACCATGTTGATCGCTTATGTGCGCGATCGTCTTCCCAACCGCGCCAAGCACTATCAGCAGCTGATCCTGGAGGGCGATCAGCCGCGTTTAATGCTGCGCGAGGAGGACGCCAATTTCTATCGCGGCTTCGTGCAGGAGCCCGGGCGCATGCGCGAAATGGCCCGCCATGTCGAGACCGGAATCGATTCCAAGGATCTATTGTGCGAAGCCGCGCAGACCATCGAAACCGAACTCACGGGCATCGCCGATAACGAACTCGACGCGTTCTTCTCCTTCGTGGCGCGCTGCTGCACGCTCAATGTCGTCGACGCCAATGCGCGCGGCTGCGCCCAGACGGTGTTCAACACGCTGAACAAACGCGGCTCGCCGCTCTCGGGCGCCGACATCATCAAGAGCGAACTCATCGAAAACGCCGGTCTCGACAACGCCAAGGCCGACGCCGCCGCGCGCAAATGGGAGCAGATCGAAGCGATGTTCGAGCGCGCGGATTTCGCGCATCTGCTTTACATCATGCCCTCGCTGCTGACCGGCGAGGCGGTCACCTCGCCCGAGGACCTCAACCAATTCCTCAACGCCGTGAAGCGCAGCGGCGGCGTGCAGGTTTTCTTGTCCGAAAAACTGCCCCGCTACGCCAATGCGCTGCGGGCGATCTTCAGCGATTCCATCGAAGCGGGCAGGGCGAGCGCTGACGTGAACCGCCGCGTTCACATGATGAAGCAGGTGCAGGATTGGGATTGGGCGCCGACGCTCATCGCTTTTCTCGCCGACCATGGCGGCGATCACCGCCGCGTGCCGACCTTCGTGCAGGCGCTCGATCGACTAGTGTTCGGCTGCGAACTCGCGGTCGTCGACAGCCGCTCGGTGGCGTCGCGCTATAAGCGCATCATGCAGGCGATGGGCGACGACAGGAAACTCTATGGACCGCAAGGCGTCATGGAGCTGACCCAGGCCGAGCACGGGCGCTTCATCGAAACGCTTAACCGCGCCCGCAAGCGCGATCGCTCGCGCCGCTTGCTGATGATGCGCATCGAAGCGGCGATGCCGAACGGCCACCGGCTGAGCATGACTGATGACGTCACCGTCGAGCACGTGCTGCCGAAAGCCGGCAGCGCCTGGTGGAACCAGCTCTTCCCGGACAAGAAGCTTCGTCAAGAAGCCTCGAACCTGCTCGGCAATCTGACGCTGGTCACGCACGACCAGAACGAACGCGCCGACAACAAGTCCTACGCCGAAAAGCGCGAGGTGATCTTCAACACCCCGGGCGCGCCGGTGCATGCGCTGACCAAGGATATGGAGCCGGTCGCGGAATGGACGCTGGCGGCGATCGAAGATCGCCAGGAGCGGCTGATCCGCATTCTCTGTGAGGATCTAGGCCTCGATCCGCCGCGCCGGCAGCCAAGCGGCGTGAGCGCATTAACCTCTCGCTAACGGATTCGCGGCACGCCTTAACCCTGCGTTTAGACTTGGGGCGAAAAGCGCGATGTCGTTGCTGTATGCGGTCGTGTTTCGCCAGCCGCTGCCGGTCCAATCACCATCGCTTGGCGGTTGATGCCTTGCGGCATTTGCAGTCGCCGCGAGCGGGCGACTGGCAGGATCTCCTGCTCCACTATCATTGGATTATCTGGCCGGGGCCAAGGCGCCGGACGACGAGTTCAAGGATTTCAAGAATCACGTCCTGCACGTGCGCGACAACAATTGGGGCGGCGCCATCGAGGCGTGCGAGGAATGGTATCGCCGCACGGTGAGCGCGCTTCGCGACAAGGACTGGAAGCAGGCGGCCTGGTCGGCCGGGCGTGATGAGCCACTATTACGTCGATCCGCTGCAGCCGTTTCACACCCATCAGACTGAAGAAGAAAATGTCATCCACCGCGCGGTCGAGTGGAGCTTCTCGAAATCGTACGGGACGTTTCAGCGCATCCTTGCGGCCAACGGCGGCTATCCGGACGTGCGCGTTCCCGACGGCGAGGATTGGCTGGCGCAAATGGTGCTCGCCGGCGCCAAAGCGTCGAACCCGCATTATGAGCTGATCATCGAACACTATGACCACGCCGCCGGCGTGAAGGATCCGCCCTCGGGTCTCGACGATGCGCTTCGCACGACCGTCGCCGGTCTTGTCGGTCACGCCGTGATCGGACTGGCGCGCATTCTCGACCGCGCCTTTGCCGAAGCGGCGGTGAAACCGCCGAAGGTCGGCTCGACGCTGCAGGCGTTGTTTCTGACGACGGAAATGCCGATCCAGGCGATATTGAAGACCATCGACGACGCCAAAGCGCGCCGCCAGGTCGAGGCCCAGTACGAGGAATTCCGCCGCACCGGCAAAGTGCGAAACACGCTGGGCGAAGACGACAAGGCCGTACGCGCATTGTACGCCGCCGAGGTGCTGAAGACGCCGCTTTCGTCGCTGGATGCCAAATGGCCGCGTGAAATCGGCGCGAAGTCCGCGCGCGCCGCAAAGGCGCCGCCGCCGGCTCCGTTGCCCGCGCCAAAGCCGGTCGTGGCGGCGCCCGAGCCGCGGCTTAAGCCGATAATTCGACCGATTGAAGAGCTTGAGCCGCAAGTCGCGGCCAAACCCGCACGGTTGGCGCGCGAACCGCGGCTTAAGCCGGAATTGCCTGAGGGCGCGCCGCGGCCGCGCCTTGAGAAAAGCCTGCCGCGTTTCACCTTGGATGAGCGCGCTCCGGTGGAGCGGGCGCCGTCGATCGGGCCGAAGACGGCCAAGCGACTGGAAGCCGTCGGCGTGCGCACGATCGCCGATCTCTTGGCGGCGTCGGCGGACGACAAGCAGCGCCAGATCGGCGCCCGCCACATCTCGGCGCAGTCGATCCGCGATTGGCAGGCGCAAGCGCTGCTGGCGTGCACGGTGCCGGGGCTGAAGTCGCGCGAAGCGCAGGCTTTGGTCGCCTGCGGGGTGCGCGACGCCGACGATCTTGAGCAAAGCGACGCCGAACGCCTGGTCGAAGCCATCGCCGGCTGGGGCCTCTCCGATGAGGGCGCGCGCGCCTGGGGCGCGGCCCCGGCGCCAAGCGTCGACGATGTCGCCACCTGGATCGAGCGCGCCAAGCGCAGCGCAAAGAAGACCGCGGCGGCTTAGATCCCCAGCAGCGTCAGCACGATCGAGGCGATCACCACCGGCATGATGAAGGCGGTGAGGCCGGAGGCGACGATGCGCGCCGTCTTGACGACGCGATGGCCCTGGATCGGTTTGTCCTCCCGCGGCGCCAGCGCAAACTTGCAGAGGAAAGCGAACCCCGCGGCGACGGCGCCGACCGCGGCGCCGGCCACGGCGCCGGCCATCAAAGCCGCGATTGCCGAGCAGGTCGCGATCAAGCCCAAGATGCCGTGACCGGCGTTCATCACGTGCTTGACCAGCCGCTCGGCGCGGCCGGGGTCGAATTGCTTGAACGCCACCGGCGACAAGACGAACGAGAAAAGCATGATCCACCCGAGCGAGGCGCCGGCGAGGATGATGGCGAAGGCTTGTGCGAACTGTTGCATGGGAAGCCTGCCTAGCATGAGTTGGAGGCCGGATTTCGGACCGGCTGCGATCCGACCTCCGCCGCAAAGAGTGAGACGCCGGCGCGCCCGCTCAAGGCCGCTCGCGCGTGAGCGCGCCAATTGTCCACGTGTCGCTCGGCTCAAGCGCCCGCGGTGATTTCCGACGAAAAACGGCGCTGCATGCGCAGGTTGTGAACCCTTAGTAAACGGGTCTGCATCAGGTTGCCGCACGGGAGCAGCATTGATGGCGAAGCCAGCCGACCGGAGAAACCTGTCGCTTATCCGCGAAAGCGCCTCGACGACGCGGATCCTGGATCTGGCGTTCATCGAAAGCCGTTTCGGCGGCACCGAGGAATATCGGCAAAAGCCGCTCTTCTCGAACCAGCATTTGAATTCGTCGGTGATCATGAAGCATGCGCTGCGCGCCTCCGAGCGCAGCATCTTCAACGGCCTGCGGATGAATGCGACCAAGATCGTGTTTCCGTTCGCGAAAGAGGATTTGGCGCTGGGCGGGGAGAGCCTGTTTGTCGGCGAGCCGGATTTCGCGCGCAAGCTGGCGCAGAAGATCGGCGCCGGCGATCCCGCCAAGATCCAAGGCGATCTTGACACGCTGAAGCAGATCGACTCGCTGCCCTCGTTCGATCCGTTCCTGATGCGCGAGCGCTTGCGCCAGAGCGGCAAGGAGGCGGCGCGCTGCTATTTCGACATTTCCACCGCCGACACCTCGCGCATGCAGCAATTCGTCAGCGGCCAGATTGCGGCCTTGGTGGAGCTGGCGTTCGCGGGCGCGGTTCCGGCGGCGCGCGAGCTTTCAGTGCGCCTGGCCGACAAGCTGATGACCGATGAAACCGCCCAGAGCCTCGATCCGCTGCGCGCGACGTTGAAGCTCTCGGGCGATGAATACCGCGAGGGCGTGTTCGCGTGGAAGGGCTTTCTTTATTATAAGTGGGTGGTGGCGGAATGGGGCGCGCGCATGCCCGACCTCGCCCGCAGCGTTCTGGGTGCGCGCATCGTCAACGCGCCGCGCGACGACATGGCGGCGATCAACGCCGCCCGCCAACGCATCGTCAAGGTCATGGGCTCGACCATGAAGCGCGTGCAGAATGCGCTCGCTGAGTACGACACCGCGTTCCAGTTCCTGCAGGAAGGCAAGCCCACGGCGTTCCGCGATTTTCTGCTGAGCGCGCCCAGCATGTTCCTAGGCATTGGCGAAGCCGTCGGCATCATCAAGCATATAGACTTATTCTGGCGCTTCCGCTTCCCGGCCGGCCGCACGCCGATGATGGAAGGCAATGAGGCGCTCGACATCTTCCAGGATTTCGAGCTGACGCTGAGCGGCGTCGCCTCTTCCAACGACGAGATGGCGACGCGGCTGGTCTAGGCGTGACGACAGCCGCCTGACCCGATAGGCTCCGAAGCGCCCATGCAGCGCAAATTGACGGCGATCCTTGCAGCCGACGTCGTCGGCTATAGCGGCCTTATGGAGGCCGACGAAGCCGGCACGCTCAAAAGGCTGAAGGACAATAGAAGCGCCATCTTCGATCTCCAGGTCGCCAAGTATGGCGGCCGCCAGTTCAAGTTGATGGGAGACGGGGCGCTGGTGGAGTTTGCAAGCGTCATCGCGGCGATCGATTGCGCGCTGGCGATCCAGCGCGCGACCGATGCGGCCAATGCCGGGATCCGCTATCGCATCGGCATCAATCTGGGCGAAGTGATCGTCGAAGGCGACGACATTTACGGCGAGGGCGTCAATATCGCCGCGCGGCTGCAGGCGCTGGCCGCCGTGGGCGGGGTGGCGGTCTCGCGCATGGTGCGCGATAATGCCGAAGGTAAGATGGATTGCGTGTTCGAGGACATGGGCGAGCACGCGGTGAAGAATATCGACCGGCCGCTGCATGTGTATGCGGTGGGCGCCGCCGGTGAGAGCGCCGAGAGGGTGAGAGTGGGCGAGCGCAGTAAATTTTCGATCTGCGTGCTGCCTTTCGCCAATATGAGCGGCGAGAGCGAGCAGGAATATTTCAGCGACGGCGTCACCGAAGACATCATCACCGATCTCAGCAAGGTCTCGGCGCTGGGCGTCATCGCCCGCAACACCGCGTTTCAGTTCAAGGGCAGGAGCGTGGACGTGCCGCAAGTGGCGCGGCAGCTCAAAGTGAGCCACGTGCTCGAGGGCAGCGTGCGCAAGGCGGGCGGGCGCGTGCGGATCACCGCGCAGCTGATCGACGGCGCCTCCGGCGAGCATGTGTGGGCCGATCGCTACGACCGCGATCTCAACGATATTTTCGCTCTGCAGGACGAGATTTCCGAAGCGATCGTCCAGGCGCTGAGGCTCAAACTGTTGCCGGAAGAGAAACAGGCGATCGAGCAGCGCGGGACGACCAACCCCGAGGCCTACAAATTCTATCTAATGGCGCGCCAATATCGCGACACTGGCAATTCCGGCAATCGCCGCGCCTCAGATCTCGCCATTCGCCTGTGCCGTCGCGCCGTCGAGATCGATCCCAATTACGCCCAGGCCTGGGCCTTGCTCGCGCTCGTGCAATCAAGCACCAAGCTCTATTTCGATAGTCAGCTGGAGGATGGCCTGAAGGAGGCCGAACGGGCGCTTGCGCTTGAGCCCAATCTCCCGGAAGCGCACGCGGCCAAGGCGCGCGTGTTGAACCTAAGCGCCCGTTACGCCGAGGCCCGCATCGAAGTGGAGCGCGCCCTGGCGTTGGATCCTGAGAGCTATGAAGCCAACCGCGAGGCGGCGATCTACGCCACGGCGATGCACGATCATGCCGCCGCGATCAGGTATTTCGAAAAAGCCGCGGGTTTGATCGAGAGCGAGTACTACGCGGCGGGGATGGTGATCGCTTTTTACGAAGCGGCGGGCGACCAAGAGGGCAAGGAGCGGGCCGCCCGGCGCGCCTTGGCGCGCACCGAAAAGCTGCTTGCACGCGAACCTGATCACGGTTCGGCCTTGAGTTTCGGCATCGCGGCGCTGCTGGCGTTGGGCGAGGTCGAGCGGGGCAAGGAATGGATCGAGCGCGCGCTGCTGGTCGACCCCGACAACATCAACATGCGCTACAACCTCGCCTGTTCGCTCATCACCCAGGCCAATGACATCGAAGCGGGGCTGGATCTTCTGTGGGCGGTCATGGAGCGCGCCCACCAAGAGCCGATCAATTGGGCGAAGGTCGATCCCGATCTCGATCGCGTACGCGAGCATCCGCGTTTCAAGGCGATGATCGCCGCCGCCGAGGTTCGGCTTCAGGCGGCGGCGCCATCCGATCGCTAGCGCTAGCTCTTGGCGTGCGAGGGCGGCTTTAAGGCGCGCGGGCGAAGTGCATGATCCAGTTCACTTCCCAGCTCGCGCCATTATCGGGGGAGAAGGCTTGTTCCCAGCGGGCGGAATGGGCGGTGATCTCCGACCATTGGTAGCGCACCTTGATCGGGCGACCGCGCAGCGTGTCGTCGCCGAGAAAGACGCCAACGCCATTTGCAAAGCCGCCGGCGACGGGCGGGTCGAGGGTCGTCGGGTTGCGGCCGTCGAGCCACCAAATCAGCCATTGCCGGGTTTGCGGGTTGAACGCGCGCACGCCGACGGCGCGATATTGGCCCTGCGGCAGATTGAGAACGTTGTCATCCACGGCGCCGAGGCCGTTCATGGTGAGCCAGAGCTCGCTTGTGCCGGTGAAATCGTCCCAGTCGTGATTGTTGAGCAAGCGCTCTTTCAGACGATGATGCTGGACGTTCCAGCGGCCGACGAGCCAGGCGAAATCCTGGCGATGGGCGTCGAGGGCCGGATCGGCGCCTTGCGGCGTTGCGCCGGCGTTTGGCGTAAACGCCAAGGCGGCGCCGACGGCGCCGAGGGCGGCGATCATTAGCGTATCGCGTCGATTTGGTTCGGTCATGGGGATCGGCTCCTTTAGCGCAGCAGCGAGCGTGCGGTGGGTTGAAGGCGAAGCGTTTGCGTGGGCGCGGTGAGCGTGCGGTGGAGGACGGCTTCGAGCGCACTTTGCTCGGGGCGCCCCGCCAAAGCGACGGCGTGGGCGCACCATGCGGCGAGCGAATTAAAGCGCGCAAGCGAGACGAACACGGTTTCGTTCTCGCGCACCGGCAGGCGCGGATAATTGTTGGGGCTGTGTTCGGTGGCGAATGTGGCGAGGAGATCTGCGCCGGTTTCCTTCAGCATCGGCGCGACGTCGTGGCTGAAGAAGGCGGCGAAGGGCGTCTCGGCCCGGCGCTGGAAAGCATGTGGTCGCAACGATGATCGCGCCGGACGCCGGCGCGTCGATCGGCGGACGCATGCCTGGATCGCGCCCAATGCCGCCGGCGAGCGGGCGCAAGAGCAGCACGTCGTCGGAGTTGATCATGGCGGCGTTGGCTTCCGCGCGGCGCCGCTTCCAGACCTCGCCGCTGTAGAAGCCGTCGAGCGCGGTGAAGCGTGAGTCGAAATCGGCGAATCCGCGCAGCCAGACGAACCGGTCCGGGTCGTCGATGTCTCGAAATGCGCCCAGTACGCTTGCGCCGAGCGCCTCCTGGGGATCGATGAATTCGCGTTCGAAGAGATCGATCAGCGTGTCGCGCTGGCCCGGCTGAGTGCGGTAATTGCGCAATTCCACTACTTGGTCGCGCCGGCGCATGAGCGGCCTCCTTTGTTAGCGCGAGAACGCTAACAGTCGAAACCTGACATCTAACGTCAGCTTTTTGTGCTAGCCTGCAAAAATGCGTGCGAGCCGGCTTTTGTCCTTATTGATCCTGCTGCAGCTGCGCGGGCGCATGTCGGCCGAGGCGTTGGCGGCGGAATTCGAAGTGTCGGTGCGGACAATCTATCGCGACATCGATCAGCTGAGCGCGGCGGGCGTGCCTGTGTACGCCGAGCGCGGGCGCAATGGCGGCTTTGCGCTGCTCGAGGGTTATCGCACAAGGCTGACCGGCTTCACCCCGGCCGAGGCGGAGGCGTTGCTGCTGGCCGGCATGGGGCCGGCGGCGGCGGATTTGGGCGTGGGCGCTGAGGCGGCGGCGGCGCAATTGAAGTTGCTGGCGAGCCTGCCGCCGGACACCGGCGCCAGCGCGCAACGGGTGGCGCAGCGCTTTCATCTCGATCCGGTGAATTGGTATAGCCGCGCCGAAGCGAGCGAGATTTTGCCGGCGGTGGCGAACGCGGTGTGGGGCGAGCGGCGCATTCGGGTCCGTTATGAGAGTTGGCGCGATCTGGTCGATCGCGAGCTCGATCCCCTCGGGCTCGTGTTGAAAGCCGGTGTTTGGTACCTGGTCGCGGCGGTGAAGGGTCAGGCGCGGACATATCGGGTGTCGAATATTCAAGCGCTCGAAGTGCTGAGCGCGAAGGGCGAGCGCCTGGCGCGGTTCGACTTGGCCCGCTATTGGGCGTCGTGGTCGCGCGATTTCGAGGCGCGGATGTTCAGCGAGCGCGCGCTGGTGAAGCTTTCCCCGCTGGGGCGGCGGATTTTGCGTGATGTGAGCCCGGTGGCCTCGGAAGCGGCCGAAGCCCAACACTCCCCAGCCAAGCCCACCGGCTGGGTGAAAGCGCAAATTCCGATCGAGAGCGTGGCGCTCGCCGCCCGGCAATTGCTGCGGCTCGGCGCGGACGTGGAGGTGCTGGCGCCAGTGGCGCTGCGCGCCGCCATCGCGCGCGAAGCCGCCAACGTGACGGCGCTTTATCAGTGAGCGCCAGATCGGCGAGCGCCAGATCCGTGAGCGGCGACAGGCCGCGCGCGGGTTCAGGCTTGGCCGAGGCGCCCGCCTTGCAACAGTTCGAAGGCCCGATCGCGCAGGCGCGGATCGCCATAAGCCAGGACCTGGCCGCCTTGGGCTGCGCTCTGGCCGCGCCAGCCGCAGACGCCGCCCCCGGCGCCGGCGACAATGGGAATAAGGGCGGCGATATCGAAGGGCTTCAGCCCGCTTTCGATGACGCAATCCATGTAACCAGCCGCAAGCATGCAATAGGCGTAGCAATCGAAACCGTAACGCACGACCTTTGAGGCCTGGCGCACGCGGTCGAACGCTTCGCGCTCGGATCCGCGGAAGAGGGTGGGGTCGGTGGTTGAGAGCGTCGCTTCCTTCATGGTGGCGCAGGCGCGGGTCTTGAGCGGACGCGTCGCGCCGCGAATGACGCTTTCGGCGCCGCCCGGGAAAGCCGCGATAGCGTTCGTCCAGGTAAGGTTGATCCATCACGCCGATGAGCGGGGCGCCTTCATAATAGAGGCCGATGAGCACGCCCCATGTCGGTAAGCCGGCGACGAAGGCGCGGGTGCCGTCGATCGGGTCGAGCACCCATTGATAACCGCTTTCGCCCGCCGTCTCGCCAAACTCTTCGCCGTGGATGGCGTGATCGGGAAAGCCGCGCCCGATCAGCTGGCGCATGCGCTGTTCGCAAGCCCGATCCGCTTCGGTGACCGGATCGAAGATCTTGTCGCTCTTGTTTTCGACCGCGTGCGGCGCACGGAAGAACGGCAGGATGGCGGTGCGCGCGGCGTCGGCGAGGGTGTCGGCGAAGGCGAGCAGGCGCGGGATGTCGTGATCCATGCGCGTGCTTTAAGCACAATGAAAACGGGCCCGCCATGCGGCGAGCCCGTTCCCCCGGGGCCCCCGCGCCGCTCTTTGAGGAGGGGTGGATCTGAAGCGGCGTGAAGAGCGTCTGGGGTTTCGCTTAAGCGGCGTCGGTGGATTCGTCCTGCAGCGCCTTCGCCAGATCAAGCAGACGGCGGCGGGGCCGTTCACCGAGCTTGTAGTAAGCGCGGATGAGCTCCAGCGTTTCCTTCTGGCTGAGCACATCGGCTGCGATGAGATCGCGGTCGTTGGCTGGCGCGCCCGGCGTCGCCGGTTGCATCGATTGTTGCAGGCCTTCGAAGAAATAATTGACCGGCACGTTCAAAGCGACGGCCAGTTCGTACAAGCGTGAAGCGGTGACGCGGTTTGCGCCGCACTCGTACTTCTGGATTTGCTGGAAGCGGATGCCGATGGACTCAGCCAGTTGTTGCTGGGTGAGGCCCAAGAGACGGCGACGGCGGCGAAGCCGCTTGCCGACATGGAGATCGATGGCGTTAGCCATGTTTAGCGCCCTTTTTCGCAACCGGTCCCCCATGGGCCGGCCTTGTTATCGGGGCGGGCTTCGCAAACGGCACGCCAACGGAGAGGCCGATTTTGCCGGTCTGAACCGTGTCCTTGGGGCGAATTGCGTAACAATCCTGAACAAGTGTGAAGGTTAAGCGCGCGCCCGCGCGGGAGCTGGCGCATTGCGGCGCACTCGGCGCGCGCGTTTTCAATCCTTATGAGCGAGTTCACCCGCTCGGCTGGCGCGTGCGCGCCGAGGCGTCGCGCAGGCGTTGAATTCGCCGCGCTCGCGTGCAACGTGCGGCTGCGCTAAGGATGAACGCGCCGCCCGGCGCTACCCGATGATGCGCATGGGCATGAACGGGAGCGATGGATGCGCGCTGCAAGGTTCTGCTGCTTGGGTTTGCTTGCGATCGCGGCGGCAAGCTGCGCCAGCAGCCAAAGCGTCGGCGCGCAAGCGCCGGCTTTGGTGGGAACTTGGGCGCAAGCGGAAGCCGAATGCGCACGGGCCGAGCCGGTGCGGGAGCTCGTCTTCACCGCCGATGGCCGCTATTCGGTGACCTGGGCGCCGTTCGAGACCTATAAGGATTATTGGGGCGCTTGGCGCTACGACGCGGCGACCGGCGTGCTCACGCTGAGCGTGGAGGGCGGGAATTATCAGCCGAGCGATCGCGTCTTGTCGGGTGAAGTGAGGGCCGACGCCCGCCAGCTGAGCCTTGGCGCGATCTCACTCGGCGCGCCGGAGCAGGGCGGCCGCTGTACGGCGCCATTTCGGCGTTAGTCAGATTAAGTTTTCCGCCGTTCATAGCGTCCACGCCGTGGGCGCGGGCGCTTGGCGCATGATCCGTCAACCCGCCTCCTTGGCCCTCGCGTGGCGCTTGCGTTCGTTGGGATCGAGATAGGCCTTGCGCAGGCGGATCGCGGCTGGGGTCACCTCCACCAGTTCGTCATCCTCGATCCATGCGATCGCCTGTTCGAGAGTGAGGCGGCGCGGCGGCGTCAGGCGTATGGTTTCGTCCTTGCCGCTGGCGCGCACATTGGTGAGCTTCTTGCCCTTGAGCGGATTGACGTCGAGATCCTCGCCGCGGCTGTTTTCGCCGATGATCATGCCCTCATAGACGTCTTCGCCGTCGGCGATGAACATCGTGCCGCGCTCTTCCAGGTTCCAAAGCGCGTAGGCGGTCGACTGGCCCTTGTCGTTGGAGATGAGAGCGCCGTTGCGGCGGCCGGGGATTTCGCCTTTCCACGGCGCCCAGCCGTGGAAGAGCCGGTTCATCACGCCCGAGCCGCGCGTGTCGGTGAGGAATTCGCCATGATAGCCGATCAGGCCGCGCGACGGGGCGTGGAAGACGAGCCGCGTCTTGTCGCCGCCGGACGGGCGCATGTCGGCAAGTTCGGCCTTGCGTAGCGACATCTTCTCGATAACGACGCCTGAGAATTCGCTGTCGACGTCGATGACCGCTTCCTCGATCGGCTCCAGGATTTGGCCGTTCTCTCGCCGCGTCAGCACTTTCGGGCGTGAGATCGACACCTCGAAGCCTTCGCGGCGCATGGTTTCGATCAGCACGCCGAGCTGCAGTTCGCCGCGCCCAGCGACTTCAAACGCGTCCCGGCTTGGCGATTCGTCGATGCGGATGGCGACATTGGATTCCGCTTCGCGCAACAGCCGGTCGCGGATGACGCGGCTTTGCACTTTGTCGCCGGCGCGCCCGGCGAGCGGACTGTCATTGATCGAAACGGTGATCGACAGCGTCGGCGGATCGATCGGCGGAGCGGGGATCGGTTGGGCGAGATCGATGGCGCCGATCGTGTCGGAGACGCTGGTTTCGACGAGACCGGCGATGGCGACGATGTCGCCGGCTTCGGCGGTTTCGACCGGAATGCGCTTCAGGCCGCGATAGGCGAGGAGCTTGGTGAGTCGCCCGCGCTCGATCTCACGTGCCGTCGCGGGTGATCGATTTCACCGTCGCGCCGACATTGATGCGGCCGGATTCGATGCGCCCGGTGAGCACGCGGCCAAGAAAAGGGTCGGCGTCGAGCATGGTTGCGAGCAGCGCGAATGGTTCGTCGCGCTTTTGCACGGGCTTGGGCTCCGGCGTGTGCGCGACGATGAGGTCGAACAGGGGCTGGAGATCCTTGTGCGGGTCGGTCAACGCCTTGATCGCCCAACCCTCCTTGCCGGAAGCGTAGAGGATCGGGAAATCGGCCTGCTGGTCGCTCGCGCCCAGCGCCAGGAACATGTCGAAAATATCGGAGAGCGCCTGGTCGGGATCGGCGTTGGGACGATCGACTTTGTTGAGCACGACGATCGGGCGCAAATCGCGCGCCAAGGCCTTTGAAAGCACGAATTTGGTTTGCGGCATCGGGCCTTCGGCGGCGTCGACCAGCAACACGCAGCGAATCCACCATGCCGAGAATGCGTTCGACTTCGCCGCCGAAATCGGCGTGCCCGGGGGTGTCGACGACGTTGACGCGATAATCCTGACCGCCCGCAGCCCAATGGATCGAGGTGCATTTGGCGAGAATGGTGATGCCGCGTTCGCGCTCCTGCGGGTTGGAATCCATCGCCCGTTCGGCGTGCGCTTCGTTGGCGCGGAAAGCCCCGCCCTGGGTCAGCATCTGGTCCACGAGCGTGGTCTTGCCGTGATCGACGTGGGCGATGATCGCCAGATTGCGCAGGCGCTCGGCCATGGGGGCTTTCTATAAGCTGAGAGCCGCGCCTTCTGCCTTGTGGACGAGGCGGCAGCAACGGGCCGGGCGGGGTTTTCTGACGCCCGCCCCATCCAGGGCTGGGTGTGTGCACCTGCAAAATGGCATGAGGCGGCAAAAATTACTATAAAAATCCATCAGTTGATGGCGCATAAAGTGAAGTTACGCGGACGTGAACTTGCGTCTTTGTGCGCTGCACCCTAGCTTTGTTGCGTTGCGGCGTTTCGCGACCCGCAACCGCCCTTTTCGGGCGTTTCCTCCCTATTGAAACTTGAGCCGCGGACTTTCGGGTCCGCGGCTTTCTCTTGGGCGGCAAAGAGCGATTGCGGGCGTCTCAAGCGGGCGCTGAATGCGCCAATTTCGCAGCGATCGCGGCGGCGATCTAAGGCTATCGCGGCCGACGCCCGTGAATCATCGCCGACGATTGCGCGTAGAGGAAAGCCAGCCCGACGAAATGCAGGCCTGGCTCGCCTTCGGCGGCGCCGCGCGTGCGCTTGGGTTCGCCCTCCCAATAGAAGCCGGGCAGTTGGATCCAGCTGAAGTTCGGCTCAAAGCCGGTCGACCAGAACACATTGGCGACATCGAGCGGGCGACCGTCCTCGACGATGCTTGCGTAGAGCGGCGCGATTGGGGTCGATTCCAATCTTCGGCGCGCGCGTTAGATGAAGCCGGCGACGGGATGGGGGACGTAAGCTTCTTCGAGCGCTGAGATTTCGTCGGAGCTTAAGCTCACATCCAGGGCGGCGACAGCGTCCTGCAGATGCTCCCGCTTGGTGGCGCCGACGATCGGCGCGGTGACGCCGGGCTTTGACAGCATCCAGGCGAGCGCCACTTGCGCGCGGGCGATTCCGCGCTTGGCGGCGATGGCGCCGACGCTGTCGATGATGGCGCGATCGGCTTCCTCGGTGCGTTTGTAGAGGAGGCGCCCGAAGCGGTCGCTTTCGCTGCGCTTGGTGGCGTCGCCGTCGGCGGGGCGCGCCAGGCGGCCGCGCGCGAGCGGGCTCCACGGTATGACCCCGACCCCTTGATTACGGCAGAGCGGCAGCATTTCGCGCTCTTCCTCGCGGTAGAGCAGATTGTAATGATCCTGCATCGAGACGAAGCGCGCCCAGCCATTGGCTTTCTGGATCGCCAGCGCCTGCATGAATTGCCAGGCACACATCGAGGAGGCGCCGATATAGCGCGCCTTGCCGGCGCGCACGACGTCGTTCAGCGCCTCCAGCGTTTCCTCGATCGGGACTTCATAATCCCAGCGATGGATTTGATAGAGATCGACGTAATCGGTCTGCAGACGCTTCAGCGAGTGATCGATCTCGGTGAGGATGGCCTTGCGCGACAGGCCCTTGCCGTTCGGATCGCCGCGCATCTGGCCGTGGACCTTGGTGGCGAGCACGATTTCATCGCGCTTGGCGAAGTCCTTGAGCGCCCGCCCGGTAATCTCTTCGCTGACGCCGTTGGAATAGACGTTGGCGGTGTCGAAGAAATTGATGCCCGGCGTCGAGCGCTTGCTTGAAGAAGGGGCGGCTCTCTTCGTCGCGCAGACACCCAGGTGCGGTTCTGATCGCTCGGGTCGCCGTAGGACATGCAGCCCAGGCAGATGCGCGAGACTTTGAGGCCGGTCTTGCCGAGATTGATGTATTGCATGGATCACCGCGCCATTTCGTACATGAAATCGATATAGGCCATGGTCGAGCCGGTGAGGCCGAGCACGTGCGGGTTGTTGCTGTCGATGACGAAGTATTCATCGGGAGCATGCGCGCCGCTGCCATGACCTAGGCCGAATTGCGGCGGCCGGCAAGCTGACTGGCGGCGCGGTGAAAACCGAGCCTGGCCACGAACCGGCGGAGCGCGGGTTGAGCGTCGCTTCGATGCGCAGGCTGCGGCAGACGGCGAGTTCGGCTTGCACGATGCGGCTGTTTTCGGGCGTTTCAGTCGGGTCGTAACCGCCGGTGACGTTGACTTCGATGTCGGGGAAACCCTTGCCGGCGAGATGCGCGCGCAGTTTCGCTTCGCAATCGGCGCGGGTTTGGTTGGGCACCAGGCGAAGATCGAGTTTGGCGGCCCCGCGCGTCGGCAGAATGGTCTTGCCGCCGGGGCCGGTATAGCCCGCCACCAGACCCTCAATGTTCACCGTCGGCTGCGAGGCGAGGCGCTCGAGCGCTTGCGGCCAGGGCAGATCGTCGATGAAGTGGGTGACGCCGTTACGGGCTTTCCAATCGGCCTCGCTGGTGTTGTGGGCGTTTTGGGCGATGAGCTCGCGTTCGCGCGCGCTGATCGGGCGGACATGCTCGGTCCAACCGTCGATGGCGACGGTGTTGGCGTCTTCGGAGACCAGCGTTTGCAGCGCGTGCACAAGCCGCCACACCGGCAAATCCACCATGGCTTTGTTGCTGGAGTGGATGTCGTGCGTGGGGCCGCGGCCCCAATGGGCCCCGCTCGAGACAAGCTCGCACTCGATAATGCCCTTGGCGCCGAGCGTCAGGGTGACGTTGCCGGAGCCGGGGTCTTGCGAGGCCGAAGGAATGAACACGCCCGCGCACGGCGCATCGCCGCCATGATGTCGGCGCGGCGGACGATTTGATGAAAGTGCGGGCTGCCGATTTCTTCTTCGCCTTCGCACACCATGACGAGATTCACCGGCGGCCTGCGGCCGGCGGCGCGCAGCGCGTGCAGGGCCGCGAGGAAAGAGCCTTCGGGACCTTTCTGGTTCACAGCGCCGCGGCCGACCATGACGCTGCCGAAATTGGCTTTCTCGACGATGCGCGCTTCCAGCGGCGGCGACGACCATTCGGCGGGATCGAATTGCTTCACATCGTACATGAAATAGACGCCGAGCGTTTTTGGCGCGCCAACATCCCAGGTGGCGTAAACGCCGGGCGAGCCGTCGGTTTGCACGATCTCGGTTGTCTGGAAGCCGGCGTCGCGCGCCAGTTGTTGCATGTATTGGGCGCCTTCTGGCACGTTGAGATGCTCGGCGGCTATGGTGGGATGGGCGATCCAATCACGGATGCGCGCGACCGCGGCTTCCTTGCCGTTCTCGACGGCGCGTTGCAGCGCGCCGCGATCGGGCGTCGCCGCATCGGCGCCGCCGGCGACCAGTGCGCTCACCGGCGCGAGCGCGGCCGCGCCCGCGACGATGCCTCGCCTGGTTGCGCCGAATTTTTCAGTGTTGGCGGCGTCGCTCATCGGTCCCTCCATGAAGCGGCGACATCCTCTCCCGAAGCGTCGCGGCGTCAATGGCGAACCAATTAGGGTCAGACGTTTCTTGGGTGGGCGGCGGCGTATTGTGCGATCACAACGCCGACGACCATGATCGCGAGGCCGGCGGCGCGAAGCATGTCGATCGGCTTTTGCGGCGCGCCGAAGAGGCCGAACTGATCGATCGCCGCGGACGAAGCGATTTGCGCGGCGACCACCAGCATGATGGCGTTGCCGACGCCGAAACGCGGCGCGACATAGGTGATGGAGAGAATGTAGAAGGCGATGCCGAAGCCCGCCGCCAGCTGCAGCGCCGGCACTTGCCGCAGCGCCGTCAGCGAAACGCCGGCGCCCTGGGTTGCGAGGGTGACGGCGAGCACCAGCAGGAAGGCGCCGGCGATGGTGATGCAGGCGGCGATGCTGGGGTTGCCGAGCGTGCGGCCCATGGCGCCGGAGAGGGCCGCCGTGATGGGGATGAATACGCCGCCCAGCAGCGACAGCGCGACATAGAGCGAGGTTTGCGCAGCCATTCCGCACTCACCCTTCCGCCGGGCGCGGGCCGAAGCGGTGAACGGCGCGTTCGCGGGCCTTGGCGGCCTCCACCTCACGGTCGCGCGGCGGCGCCTGGGTTTCGAGATCGTGGATGAGCCGGTGGGCGGCTGCGTGGACCTCGTCGATGGCGCGGTTGAAGGCGGCTTCGTTGGCCTTGGACGGCGCATTGAAGCCGGAGAGCTTGCGCACGAATTGCAAAGACGCGGCGCGGATTTCCTCATCCGTCGCCGGCGGTTCGAAATTGAACA
Source organism: uncultured Pseudomonadota bacterium (assembly GCA_963847165.1). Taxonomy (GTDB): domain Bacteria; phylum Pseudomonadota; class Alphaproteobacteria; order Caulobacterales; family Aquidulcibacteraceae; genus Vitreimonas. Next base: position 50,665 of record CAWJYY010000001.1, on the reverse strand, counting down.
GGGTCTTGATGTTACGGCACATGCGGGTCCTTCCTTAGGCGGTCAGCTCGACGAACACGTCTTCCAAATCCGGCTCCTCGATCGACAAGTCCTTAATGGCGACGCCGGCGGCGCGGACGCGGTCGAGCAATTCTTCGACCGAATGCTCGCTGGTTTTGTAGGTGAGGGAGAAAGCGCCCGGTTGAGCGCATCGCGAAGGTGACGTCCTCGAAGCCGTTGAGCGGAGGATGGATCTCGGCCTGCGGCGTGACCACGAGCGTCTTGCGATCGAGGCGGCCGATCAGATTGCCGGTGGGCTCGCAGGCGATGACCCGGCCGTGGTTGATGATGGCGATGGTGTCGCAGAGCGCTTGCGCTTCTTCGAGATAGTGGGTGGTGAGCACGATGGTGACGCCGCTGCGCATGCAGGGCGCGCACATATTCCCAAAGCTGGCGGCGCAGATCGACGTCGACGCCGGCGGTTGGTTCGTCGAGCACCAGCACCGGGGGCGAATGCACCATGGCTTTCGCCACGAGCAGGCGCCGTTTCATGCCGCCGGAGAGCGTGCGCGCATAGGCGTCGCGTTTGTCCCAGAGGCCGACGGCGCGGAGAATCGTCTTCGGTTCGGCGTTCGGCTTTCGGCACGCCGTAATAGCCGGCCTGGATCTCCAGCGCTTCGGCGGGAGAGAAGAACGGGTCCATGTTGATTTCTTGCGGCACGATGCCGATGGCGCCGCGCGCATTCATCGGGTCGGCGTCGATGTCGTGGCCCCAGATCTTGGCCGCGCCGCCGGATTTCACGACCAGGCCGCCGAGAATATTGATGAAGGTCGATTTGCCGGCGCCGTTGGGGCCCAAGCAGGCCGAAGAACGAGCCGCGCGGAATGGCGAGATCGACGGCTTTCAGCGCGTGCACCGCTTCGCCCTTGCCTTGGGCGCGGTAAGTCTTGTCGAGGCCGCGTGCTTCGATGGCGAAATCGGGCGGCGAGGTCGGTGCGAGCATGAAGTGTTCCGGGGCGCGTGGCGGCGGCGATTGCGCGGGCGCGCGATGCGCTCTAGGTACGGGCGCGCATCCGCCGCTTCAATGGTTTAGAGAGCCGCATGGCCAAACTTCACGACAATCCGCGCACCGATTCCGATCGACGCCCGGCGATCCCGACGCGCGGCCGGCGCCGGAGAGTCATCGTGGTGACCTCAAAGAAAGTGAAGTGCGACGGCGGCGGCGGCGCGCTTGGGCATCCGGTGGTGTATTACGACATGGGCGAGGACGATTTCGTCGAGTGCCTGTACTGCGACCGGCGGTTTTGTTGGCCCTGGGCGCCGATCACGGCGACAAAGTTATTCACCCGCGCCCCGCCGGCTGCGTGCAGCGGGCGATGAAACCGATGACGATGAGCCCGATCCATCCCCATGCAGGACCGCCCAAACGTCGCAATAATCGGCTGATCGAAGTCCGATTTCGGCGTGCGGCGCCGCCGCCTAGCCGCTACATGAGCCTTGAGAGGAGACAAGCCCCATGCCAGCACGCCCGCAAGACGCCGAAAAATTTCACGCGCTGCACCGTGATTTTCTGATTTTGCCGAATGCATGGGACGCCGGCTCCGCGCGCATCGTGCAGGAAGCGGGCGCCAAGGCGGTGGCGACGTCGAGCGCGGCGGTGGCGTGGGCGCACGGATACGCTGACGGCCATGGCCTGCCGGTGTCGCTATTGGCGACCATTGTGCAGGAAATCGCCCGCGTCGTCAGCGTGCCGATCACCGTCGACGCCGAGGGCGGCTATTCGGACGATCCGGCGGAGGTTGCAGAAAAATATCGCCAGGCTGATCGACGCCGGCGGCGTCGGCGATCAATCTGGAAGACGGCAAGCAGCCCCATGAACTGCATCTGAAAAAAATCGAAGCGGCGCGCAATGCGGGCGAGCGCGCCGGGCGTGAAGCTCTTCATCAATGCGCGCACCGACGTCTATCTGAAGCAGCTTGTGCCGGCGCGATGCAGGCGCGTGACAGAAACGCTGAAGCGCGCCAAGGCGATCAAGGAGGCAGGCGCGAGCGGGCTGTTCGTGCCGGGCCTCGCCGACGCCGCCGAGATCAAGGCGATCGCCGCCGGCTGCGGGCTGCCGCTCAATGTGATGGCGCGGCCGGGCGCGCCGAAGGCGGCGGCGCTGCAGGCGCTGGGCGCCAAGCGCGTGAGCGCGGCGACCAGTCATTTTCAACGCGGCGATGGCGGGGGCGAGCGAGGCCGCGCGCGAGTTTCTGGCCGAAGGCGACAGCGAAAAGCTCTGGGCCCGGCGCGGCGCACCCGTCGATTACAACGCGCTGTTCGCGCTTGAGGGCTGACCGCGCGGCTGTGATTGCCTAGATAAGCGCATGGCCAAAACCGCTTCGCCGCGCCTCTTTCTGGTTGACGGCTCGGGCTACATTTTTCGCGCCTATCATGCGCTGCCGCCGCTGACGCGGGCGTCGGACGGATTGTCCGTCGGCGCGGTGGCGGGCTTTTGCAACATGCTCTGGAAGTTTCTGGAGGAGATGAAGGGCGCCGATGCGCCGACGCACCTGGCGGTCATCTTCGACAAGTCCGAGATCACGTTCCGCAACGAACTCTATCAAGGAATACAAAGCCCATCGCCCGCCGGCGCCGGAAGATCTGGTGCCGCAATTTCCGCTGATCCGCGATGCGGTGCGGGCGTTCAATGTCGCCTGCATCGAGATGGGCGGCTTCGAGGCCGACGATCTGATCGCCACTTATGCGCGGCAAGCGGCGAAGACCGGCGCGACGGTGAAGATCGTCTCCTCCGACAAGGACCTGATGCAGCTGATCGAGGACGGGCGCATCGAGCTTTACGATCCGATGAAAAACCGCGCGATGGGGCGCGAGGCGGTGATGGAGAAGTTCGGCGTCGGGCCCGACAAGGTGATCGATGTGCAAGCGCTGATCGGCGACAGCACCGACAATGTCCCCGGCGCGCCGGGCATCGGCCCGAAGACGGCGGCGGAATTGATGGCGATGTTTGGTTCGCTGGAAGCGATCCTCGAACGCGCCAACGAGATCAAGCAGCCGAAGCGGCGTGAGACGCTGATCAACCACGCCGACCAGATCCGGCTTTCGAAGGTGCTGGTGACGCTGAAGGACGATGTGCCGGTCGAGGAGAATTGGGGCGACTTCGCGGTGCGCGCGCCTCGATCAGGGGCCGCTGCTGCAATTCCTCGATGCGATGGAATTTCGCACGCTGTCGCGGCGCGTGCGCGAGCATTTCGCCAAGGAGAAAGGCGCTGAGATCGTGGCGTCCTATGCCGCGGGCGCGCCGATCACGCGCCGGCGTGACCGCCGAGCCGAGCGCCGAAGACGGCGTGTTCAAGCGCGAGGCCTATGAGTGCGTGCGCGATATTGACCGCGCTGGAAGGCTGGATTGCGCGCGCCAAGAAGGCCGGCGTTGTTCGGTCTCGATACCGAAGCGACATCGTTCGATGCGGCGCGCGCGGATCTGGTGGGCGTGTCGCTGGCGCTGGGGCCTAACGTCGCCGGCTACGTCCCGCTCGCGCACGCGAGCGCCGACACGCGCGCGGGGGAATTGTTTGCCGCTGAAGAAAAGCCGCGCAGACGACGGCGGATATGGGCGAGCAGATTGCGTTGGCGGCGGCGTTGGCGGCGTTAAAGCCGCTGCTCGAAGATCCGTCGGTCGTGAAAGTGGGGCTCAACGTCAAATGGGATTTGGCGCTCTTCGCCAAACACGGCATCGCGCTTTCGCCCATCGACGATCCGATGCTGATTTCCTATGCGCTTTATGGCGGCATGGATTCGCACGAGAAGGCCGACCTGATCGAGAAGCATCTTGGCCACGCACTGACCCCGCTCGCCGATGTCGCGGGCAAGGGCAAATCGCAGATCTCGTTCGATCAGGTCGCGATTGAACGGGCGTCGGCCTATGCGTGCGAGCAGGCGGATGCGGCGCTGCGGCTCTATCGCAAGCTGAAACCGCGAATTGGCGCGTGAACGGCTGATCACGGTCTACGAAACGCTGGAGCGGCCGATGCCGCCAGTGCTGGCGGCGATGGAGAAGGAGGGGATCAAGATCGATCCCGAAATGCTCTCGCGGCTTTCCGGCGATTTCGCCCAGCGTATGCTGCAGTACGAAGAAGAAGCCTACGGGCTCGCCGGCAAGCAATTCAATATCGGCTCGCCAAAGCAGCTCGGCGAGATCCTGTTCGATGAGTTGAAGCTGCCCGGGCGGATCGAAGACCAAGACCGGCGCCTGGTCGACGGATGCGACGATCCTGGAAGAGCTGGCCGAGCAGCACGATCTGCCGCGCAAGATCCTGGATTGGCGCCAGCTCTCGAAATTGCGCTCGACCTACACCGAAGCGCTCGGCCAGGCCGTGAATCCGCGCACCGGGCGCGTGCACACCAGTTACGCGCTCGCCTCGACGACGACGGGCCGGCTCTCCTCCAACGATCCGAACCTGCAGAACATTCCGATCCGCACCGAGGAAGGCCGGCGCATCCGCGAGGCGTTCATTGCCGGAGAAGGGCAATGCTGCTCGTCTCGGCCGATTATTCGCCAGATCGAGCTCCGGCTGCTGGCGCACGTCGCCGAAATTCCGCAGCTGAAGCAAGGCGTTCGCCGACGGCATCGACATTCACGCGATGCACGGCGTCGGAGATGTTCGGGGTGCCGGTGCAGGGCATGCCGCAGGAAATTCGCAGCAAGCGCCAAGGCGATCAATTTCGGCATCATCTACGGCATTTCGGCGTTTGGCCTGGCGCGCAATCTCGGCATCGAGCGCGAAGAGGCGGGCGCCTACATCAAGAAATATTTCGAGCGCTTTCCGGGCATTCGCGACTATATGGAAACGACCAAGACGTTCGCGCGCGCCAATGGCTATGTGAAAACGATCTTCGGGCGGCGCATTTGGGTGAAGGGCGTGCAATCGAAGAACCCGCAAGAGCGCGCCTTCGGCGAACGCCAGGCGATCAACGCGCCGCTGCAGGGCGCCGCCGCCGACATTATCCGCCGCGCCATGGTGCGCTTGCCGCGCGGCGCTGGCGAAAGCGGGGCTGAAGGCGAAGATGCTGTTGCAGGTGCACGACGAATTGGTGTTCGAGGCGCCGAAAGCGGAGGCGCAGTTGCTGTGCACGCTCGCCCGCGATGTGATGGAAGCGGCGCCGGAGCCGGCGGTGACGCTGAGCATTCCGCTGACGGTTGAAGCCAAGGCCGGCGCGACCTGGGGCGCGGCGCATTGAATGCGCTTGCCGCCGGACGCCGCGAGGAAGTCTTGCGGCGCGCATTGAGATTTGAGGAGCGGCGCCATAGGCTCGCCCGCATGCGCAGATTGCAAGTCTCTGCCTGGCGGCGATGGCGTTGTCGTGTTCGCCCAGTCAGCCCGCGCCGACGCCAGCGACAACGTCAGCCGTAAGCGCCGCTACGAGCTTCGACCGCGCAAGCCGATGCGCCCGGACGAATTTCAGGCTCCGTCCGGCAATATCGGCTGTCAGTATGTGCCGGCGGGCGGGACCGAGACCTACCGCACGCCGGACGGCGGGCCGCAACTCATCTGCGATCGTATCGAGCCGGCTTATGTGCGCTTCACGCTGTCGGCGCGCGGTGCGGCGACGCTCATCGAGCATGTCGGCGACGCCAGCTGTTGCGGCGGCGATGTCATGCCAGCACGGCGCCCATTGGACCGGCGGGCCGTTCAGCTTGCGACATGAGCGAAGCCGGCGTCAGCTGCACCAACGCGGACCGGCGCGGATTCACCTTGAGCCGCGACGCAGGCGAGAGCGAGTTAGGGCGTCGCGCCCGCGCGCGCTTCGCGTTTGCGCCAGGAAGACGCAGAAGATCAGCACGAAGACGAGATCGCCCATCGCCAAGAGATAGGTGCTCTGCGGGATGTGGTTCTGCGAGCGCGTGCCAAGAGGCCAGCACGACGGCAGCGCTTTGCCGAGCGCGCCGATGACGACGAGGTTGCGATTGCGGCAGCGGGCGGTAGGCGACGAGCGCATAGGCGACGCCGAAGATGGCGACGAGCACGCCGCCGAAACCGACGATGTAGCCGGCGGCTGGGCCGCTGACGCCGATCCGCGCGGCGGCCAGATCGGCGCCGAACAGCATCAGGCCCCCGATGATGAGATTGTTGAGCGCCGCCGCCAGAAAGAAGAGCCGCCAGAGCCGCATTTTACCCTACCCCCTCAAAAGCCCGCGAGCTTGCGCGCTTGGAGCGCGCCCATGGGTTTTCTTGACCCTTCTTGACCGCTAAGACTGGCGGCGCCAGTTCATTACGGCAACGTCAGGAAGTCCGGCCCCGCAATGCCCACTATCGCCCTTGTCGATGACGACGAGAACATCCTCACCTCGCTCGAAGATCTTCTTCGAGCAGGAAGGCTACACCGTGCGCACCTATACCGATGGCGCAACCGCTCTGGCGGCGCTGTCGGAGGCGCCGCCGGACATCGCCATTCTCGACATCAAGATGCCGCGCATGGACGGGGTGGAGGTGTTGCGGCGACTGCGGCAGGCGTCGAACCTGCCGGTCATCTTCCTCACCTCCAAGGATGACGAGATGGACGAGGTGGTCGGCTTCAATGTCGGCGCCGACGATTACATCAAAAAGCCGTTCTCCCAGCGCTTGCTCAGCGAACGGGTGAAGGCGCTCCTGCGCCGAACGCGAGCGGGCGCGCCCGGATCGGAGGGCGGCGACAAGAAACCGATCGTGCGGGGCGAGCTCTCGCTCGATCCCAACCGTCATGCCTGCACCTGGAAGGGCGAACCGGTCGGCTCACGGTCACGGAATTCCTCATCCTCCAGGCGCTCGCCCAGCGCCCCGGCTACGTGAAAAGCCGCGACCAACTGATGGACGCGGCCTATGATGATCAAGTCTATGTCGACGACAGAACCATCGACAGCCACATCAAGCGGCTCCGCAAGAAATTCCGCGACATCGACGGCAACTTCGACGCGATCGAAACGCTTTATGGCGTCGGCTACCGCTACAACGAGAGCTGAAGGCTTCCGTGCGATCGCGCGTACGCGCATCGCACGGATCATCTTCATCTGGAATTTCGCGGGTTTCCTGATCCTTGTGGTCGGGGTGCTGCTGTTGTCGGAAATGCGCGCGGGATTGACCGAGGCGCAGTACGGCAATCTGCGCACGCAGGGCGAGCTCATCACCAATCTGCTGATTGAGACCGGCACGCTTCAGGGCGACCCCTATCCTTACATCAACGAACCGGCGGTTCGCGAAGTGCTGCGCCGCTTGCTGCCGCCGATCGCCGAGGGGGCGCGGCCGGGGCAGGGCCCGCGCGTGCGGGTGGCGGGCGCCGATGGGCATTTGGTGGCCGACACCGACGTCATTTACGATGTGGTTGAGGAAACGCCGCTGCCGCGGGTCGGCGATCAGCCCTCGATCGGCCAATCGCTTGAGCACGCGGCCGCCAATGTCGAATATTGGCGGCTGACGCCGTGGCATCCGACCATCACGCTGGCGCAGGCGGAGGCGCGCGCAATGCGCGGCGAAATCGTTCGCGGCGAGCGGCTGAACGAACGCGGCGAACGCGTCGTCTCGGTGACGCTGCCGCTGCGGCGCGTGCAGCAGATCCTGGGCTCAGTGACGCTGGAAAGCGCCGATGTCGAGCGCATTCTGGTGGCCGAGCGCGCCAGCATGATCCCGTTCGTGCTCGGCGCCGGCATCGCCATCTTCCTGTCCTCGCTGCTCTTGGCGCTCTTCATCGCCCAACCGATCCGGCGTCTGGCGCAAGCGGCCGACCGGCTGCGCCTCACCGGCGCGACGCGGCTGTCGCTTCCCGATGTTTCGAAGCGGCGCGACGAGATCGGCGCTCTCTCGCACTCGCTGGAGGCGATGACGAATGCGCTGGCCGACCGCATCGACGCCAATGAACGCTTCGCCGCCGACGTGAGCCACGAGATCAAGAACCCGCTCGCTTCGATCCGCTCGGCGGTGGATTCGGCGCGCGCGGTGAAGGAGCCAGACCGGCAGACGCAATTGTTGGGCATCGTGGCGCAGGACGTGCAGCGGCTCGATCGGCTGATCACCGACATTTCGCGGGCAACGCGCATCGAGGCGGAAACAGCGCGCGGCGATGTCGGGCGCGTCGACCTTGGTGCGCTGGTTTACGAACTGACCCACGCTTACGAACCGCCGGAAGATTCACGCGGCCATGTCGAGGTCGTGTTTAGGGGGCAAAAGCCGCAAGGGCTGATTGTGCTGGGGCAAGAGGGCCCGTTGGGCCAAGTCTTCCGCAACCTGATCGACAATGCGCGTTCATTCAGTCCCGAGGGCGGTCATGTCTATGTCTCGGCGGAGACGGTGCGGACGAAGGACGGGCCAGTCGTGCGCGCCACGGTGGATGATGAGGGGCCGGGCATCCCGGAAGAGAATCTCGAAACCATTTTCCGCCGCTTCTACACCCAGCGCCCGGCGGGAACGGCGTTCGGCGGCAATTCCGGCCTTGGGCTCTCCATCGCCCGCCAGATCGTCGAGGCGCACCGGGGCCGAATCTATGCGCAAAACATCGTCCGCGCCGGACCGGTCGCGAGCGGCGGCGGGACATCGGGCGCCCGATTGGTGGTGGACTTGCCGCTGGCGGTCCCCCAAAGGCCATAACGGCGGGTAAACTGCCGGCTGGATGCGGCTTTCACTTTTCTCGCACTTGCGAAGGCGTAGAATGAAGGTTTGGAGCGGGGGCGGGAGTTCTCGATGATCGGCGTCGTCGTGGTGTCCCACGGCCGCTTGGCGGATGAGTTCGTCGCGGCCGCGGAGCATGTCTTGGGTCCGCAGGACCAAATGCGCGCCGTCGCCATCGGCCCTTTTGACGACATGGAGGAGCGGCGCGCCGATATTATCGACGCGGTGCGCGCCGTCGACCGCGGCGCGGGCGTGATCGTCCTCACCGATATGTTCGGAGGCACCCCGTCGAACCTCGCCATTTCGGTGATCAACCAGGTGAAGATCGAAGTGATCGCCGGCGTGAACCTGCCCATGCTGATCAAACTGGCGGAAGTGCGCGATAAAATGGGCCTCGCCGACGCCGCGCTGGCGGCGCAGGACGCCGGCCGGCGCTATATCCGCGTCGCCTCGGTGGAATTGGCCGGCGGCGGCTAGTAAGCCTCTAAAAACCGCCATGGGGCTCAAGCGAACACTCAAAATCGTCAATGTGCGCGGCTTGCATGCGCGCGCCTCGCGCAAGCTGGCGGAGCTGGCGCTTTCCTTCGACGGCACAATGATCATGGTGCGGCGCGAGGAGGATGAAGCCGACGCGCGCTCGCTCATGGATCTGATGATGCTCGGTGCGGGCGCCGGCAGCGAGATCGAGGTCGAGGCGGAGGGGCCGCTGGCGCGCGAGGCGCTTGACGCCATCGAAGCCATGGTGGCGGCGAAGTTCGACGAGGGGGAGTAGACCTTGATGACCGCGATGCAAGCGCCTGCGAGCAAACCGCGGCGCGGGGGATGGCCGCTCTGGATCTGGTTTGCGTCTACTTCGTGCTCGGCGATGATCGCGACAATTCGCTGGATAGCCGCGCGCCCTCGATGATGGGCGATATTCCGTGCGACTATTTGCTGGGCCGCGTCACCGCCATCTTGGCGCGGTGAGGAGAGCGCCCGCGCACCAAATTTTCGCCACACAGCTCTCGCCTCTTCGCGCCGGCGTGCGCGGGGGAGAGGCGATGACGGGACTTGGGCGATGGCTTTTGGCGCTGGCCGCGCTTGGGCTTTGCGCAGGCTTTGGCGCCCCGGCGCGGGTGGATTACGTGCTGACGCCGCTCTTCGAGAACGGCGCCCTCAACGCCATAGAGGTCGATCTGACCTTTCGCGGCGGGCGCGGCGGCGAGACGGCGTTGGAGTTGCCCAGCGAGTGGGGCGGACAGCGCGAGCTTTGGCGGGGGATCCAAGACCTAAGCGTCATCTCCGGGGCGACGATGAGCGACGGCGCCGATGCCTGGCGCAGGGTGCTGCATCATCGGGGGGGTGCTGCAATCCATCTGCGCTATCGGGTGATCCAGGATCGCCCAGGCGATCCCAGCGCCGAGCAAGGCAACGCCTACCGGCCCGTGATCCGGCCGAGCTATTTTCATCTGATCGGCGAGGCCTTCCTGGTTCAGCCCGGCGTCGACGAGAATTCTCCCACCTACGTAAGCATTCGCGGTTTGCCGCACGGCTGGTCGTTTGCGTCCGACTTGGAGCATCCCAGACTTGTGCTGTCGCAAGCGCTGCAGAGCGTGACCGTTGGCGGCGACTATCGCATCGTCACCACCGCTGATCCCCACATTCGCGTCGCCTTGCGCGGACAATGGATGTTCACCGACGCTGAATTCGCCGCGCGCGTCAACGCCATCATCACCGGCGAACGCGGGTTCTGGCGCGACCGCTCGACCCCCCATCTGGTGACGGTGACGCAGCTCGCGGCGCCCAATTCCGGCTGGCTCTCGCTCGGCGGCACCGGCCTTGGCGACGCCTTTGCGCTCTTCGCCACCGCCAACGTGGATTTGCGCCAGGTCACGCGGACACTGGCGCACGAGGGCTTGCACACTTGGATACCCAATCTGGTCGGCGGTCTGCCGGAACAGAATGAGGCGAGCGATTATTGGTTTTCGGAGGGCTTCACGGATTTCTACACCGGGCGCCTCCTGGTGCGCGAAGGATTGTGGACGCCAGCCGATTACGCCGCCGATTTCAACGAAATGCTCAGCGCCTACGCCCAATCTCCGGTGCGCGCGGCGCCGAATGCGCGTGTGGTCGCCGACTTCTGGAGCGACGGCGATGTCGGCAGACTGCCTTATCAGCGCGGGCGCATCTTGGCGGCGATTTGGGAGGCGCGCCTGCGCGCCCGCGGCCGCTCGCTCGATGCGGTGATGGCGACGATGCGAGAGCGCGCGCGGCATGGCGATCCGCTGCGGGCCGCGGCGCTCTTTACCGAAGTGATGAACGCACTTGGCGTCGATGTCCGCGCCGATATCGCCGCTTACATCGATGGCGGCGCGCCACTGGTTTTGGCCGACGATGTGTTTGCCCCGTGCGGGGTGCTCGAAGCGCATACGTCGCCGGTGTTCAGCCGCGGCTTCGACATCGCCGCCACCCAGGCGCACAATAACGTCATCAGCGGCGTCGATCCGGCATTGCCCGCTTACGCCGCCGGTCTGCGCGACGGCATGGTTCTGGTCCGCCGCGATCACGGCGCCATTGGCGATTCAGAGCGGGAGATCGCCTATATCGTCCTCGACGGGCAAACCCAGCGTACGATCGCCTACATGCCGCGCGGCCACGGCGATTATACGGCGCAGAGGCTGGCGATCGCCGAGCCCTTAGCCGGGGACGAGCTTCGACGCTGCCTGAGCGTGCTTGCCGGCCAATGACGGAACCGCCGCGGCGCATCCGTTGTTACCCCATGCCGGAGGAGGTCTCTCATGGATGCGCAGCTGTTATTGATCTGGATTATTGTCGGGGCGGTGGCGGGCTGGCTGGCCGGCTTGGTGGTGCGCGGGTTCGGCTTTGGTTTGCTCGGCAACATTGTCGTCGGCATTCTGGGCGCTGTGCTCGGCGGCTGGCTCTTCGGCGCCATCGGCTTTTCGTTCTTTCCGGGGATTTTGAACGCAATTCTCACGGCGTTCTTGGGTGCGGTGATCCTGTTGCTGATTATCCGCGTCGTCAAACGCGCTTGAGGCGATGGCGAGTGCGCCGGCTTGGCTGATCGACGCGTTCGGCGTGACCGCGGGATGCTGTTCGATGCTGAGCTTCGTCCCGCAAATCGTGAAGATGCTGCGCCAGCGCGACGCCGAGGGCGTATCGCTCAACATGTATGCGGTGACGATTTTCGGATTTGTGTGCTGGACGACTTATGGTTTGCTCGCCGGCGCCTGGCCGGTGGCTGCGTCGAACGCCATTTGCGTCGTGCTGACATCGACGATTTTCCTCCTGCGCTTGCGGTTCGGCGACGGCGAAGGCTGACGGGCGCGATCGCCGTTCGATCCCGCCCGCGAACCGGTTTCGCGGGCAATTCGCCTCCTACGCGAAATCTTCGCGGTCGCAGCACGAAACAAACACGCCTGCTGAGTGCAACCCGTCGGAATCTGCATATCCTTGCGCAAAGCTTAGCGTAGGTTCGTGCGGCTTTCGAGGGAGGCGGCCTCATGCTTAATACTGCGGTGCTGCAGCAATGGTTCAATGATTACGGCCTGAAGATCATCATTGCCGCGATCATTTTGATTGTGGCGCACTTTGCGGCGAAGGCCGTGAAGTGGAGTGTCGCGAAAGCGATCGACCGGATTCCCTTCTTGACGCGCCGCGACGGCGCTGGTCCGGGCGGAGCCAAGCCGATGGTCGATGTCGGCGAGCGCATCGGCGAGATCGGCTATTGGCTGGTTTGGCTGCTCGGCCTGATGGCCGCGCTCAACGAGATCGGCGGCGACTGGGCCCAAGGCATCGTTGCGCCGCTGAACGGCATGGTGGCGGGCTTCTTGGCTTATCTGCCGCGCGTGGTCGGCGCGGGCCTTATCTTCTTCATCGGCTTTGTGCTGGCGACGATCGTGCGGCGCATGGTGGAGGCGACGGTCGAGGCGGTCGAACTTGACCGCCGCCTGGTGGACGCGGGCCTCACCGCCACGCCGCGCGGACCGGGTCTGGCGCGCTTGCTCGGCATCCTCGTCTTCACATTGATCATCATCCCGGTGGCGATCGCCGCGCTCGGCGTTCTCGACATCAGCGCCATCTCCACCCCCGCGACGGCGATGTTGAACAACATCTTGATGACCATCCCGAACGTGATCGGCGCGGCCTTGATCGTCTTCATCGCCTACATGGTGGGCCGTTGGATCGCGGTGCTGACCGAAGAGGGTCTGAAGTCGATCGGCTTCGACGACATCATCAACTCGCTGAGCTCGGCTGAGCCCATCCGCGCCGCGATGGAGAAGATGGATCCGACGCCGGGCGTCGACACCATCGACTTCAAGAAATTCCCGCCATCGCGGATGGTCGGCATGGCGGTGTTGATCGGCATCATCTTGTTCGCGAGCGTTGAGGCCGCGCGTCAGCTCGGTTTCGGCGCCATGGCGGTGATGCTGAGCCAAATCGTCGATCTGGCGGGTCGCGTGCTCTTCGGCGTGATCATCATCGCCTTCGGCGTGCTGCTCGCCAACATCCTGGCCGGCGCCGTCGGCAAGGGCGGCGCGCAGTCCGATATCATGTCCATTGCGGTGCGCTGGGGCGTGATCATTCTGGCGACAGCGGTGGGCCTAAGCTTCATGGGCCTGGCCAACAACATCATCGCACTGGCGTTCGCGCTCATTCTGGGCGCTGTGGCGGTGGCGGTGGCGATCGCCTTCGGCATCGGCGGACGCGACGCGGCCAAGAAAATGCTGGATCGTTGGACGGCCTGAACGTCCTAGCTCGTTGAGATCAGAGAGCCGCCGGCGCGAGCCGGCGGCTCTTTTTCTTAACGAACGGCGTCGTACCAAAATCGGCGTGAGACGAGAGGAGAGCGGCATGCGGTTTGGGCTTCTCGCGGCGATGGCGGCTCTGGGCGGATGCGTGCCGACGAGCTTCTACACCCATCCCGTGCCGCTCGATGTGCAGGCGGACCAGTTCAACACCACGGCCGCCCAGACCGAGCGCTTGATGATCGTGCGCAACGTCATGCGCGCGCGCGACCGCACATCCATGGTGTTCACCCGCATCCAGAGTTTTTCGGGCAGCATGCAGCGGAGCGTATCGGGCGGCGCATCGCTCTCGATGAATGAGGGGCCCCATAACGACAATTTCGGACCGGAGATTTCGGCCGGCGGCGAAGTGTCGCCGTCGTTCACGCTGTCGGTGCTGAACGATGAGCGCTTCCATCGCGCCATCGAGTCGTCGATCGATCTCGGCATCTATCAATCGCTGATCGATGACGGCTGGCGGCCAAACCTGCTGCACTCCCTGTTCATTGAGCGGGTGGTGGAGAACGGGCGTGTCTACGACAATGACCCCGGCGATCCGCGGGCCTTCGCGGAATTTCAGCAATGGCTGCACAGCGATCCGCATGGCGCTCCGCGCAGCTTGCGGGTGTGCGCCAAATCGAACCCGAGCGTGTTCAGCCCGCCGCTCGATCTGCGGGGGCCGACGGATTTGTCGGGCATGGCGGCGGTGGCCGAGCAGCATTTGGAGTTTCAACAGAGCGGCGGCCAGGTTCGCCTGGTGCGACCGAGCCAAAGCCATTGGTTCTCGTTCGATTGCAGCAAGCCGGAGGAGGCGTTGGCGTCGGTGACGCGCGAGGTCTCGCAGTCCAATCGCGACGCTGCGCCGAGCCAGCAATACGTGACCACGACCGAGCAGGGCCAGATCGCCGGCGCGATCGGGGACAACCGGATCTATGTCCGTTCGATCGAAGGGGTGCTGTTCTATCTGGGCGAATTGGTGCGCGCCGAACATCGCGCCGACGCCAATGACGCGCATGCGATCACCATCGGCATCGACCGCGAAAGCAATGGCGTATTGACGCCAGAGGCGATTTTCGTCGTCCATCGCGCCGGCGACGGCGAACCTCCGAGCGGCATTGTGTTCCGCCACGAGGATGGGCGGACTTATTATGTGCCGTATCCGCCTCTGGAGCGGGGCGGGACGCCGGATCGGACCCACCAGGTCATCACTTTGCTCTTGCAGCTGGTTGGCGTGCTGCAAGAACGCGAGGAGGCGCCGGGAACGCAGACCGTGCGCGTCATCCCCTAAACATTGCCAGCGGCGGCCGGTTTTGCTATGAGCCGCCCGCCCGCCGAGGAGCGTTGCGACGGCTTTGCCGCCAGGCTCGACGGGCTTTCCGGTTGGAAAACGACGCTCGCCGCTTTCTCAAGGAGGCGCGCGATGAGCGCACATGATTACGTCGTTAAGGATATGAGTCTGGCGGACTGGGGCCGCAAGGAAATCGAAATCGCCGAGACTGAAATGCCGGGCCTGATGGCCGTGCGCAAGGAGTTCGGCCCCAACAGCCGCTGAAGGGCGCGCGCATCGCCGGCTCGCTGCACATGACCATCCAGACCGCGGTGCTGATCGAGACGCTGCAGGCACTGGGCGCGGAAGTGCGCTGGGCCTCGTGCAACATCTTCTCGACCCAGGACCACGCCGCCGCCGCGATCGCCGCCAAGGGCACGCCGGTGTTTGCGGTGAAGGGCGAGAGCCTCGCCGAATATTGGGACTACACCCACCGCATCTTCCAATGGCCGAACGGCCAATACGCCAACATGATCCTCGATGACGGCGGCGACGCCACCCTGCTCTGTGTCTTGGGTCCGAAGGCCGAGCAGGACGCGGACTTCCTCGCAGCATCACTCCAACGAGGAGGAAGAGGCGCTTTTCGCAATGATCAGAAATACGCTGCAAGGAGAAGCCGGGCTTCTACGAAGCGATCCGCGACCTCGGTCAAGGGCGTGTCGGAAGAAACCACGACCGGCGTGCATCGCCTTTATCAGATGGCGCAAGCGGGGCGAGCTGCCGTTCCCGGCCATCAACGTCAACGACAGCGTCACCAAGTCGAAGTTCGACAACCTCTATGGCTGCCGCGAGTCGCTGGTCGACGCGATCCGCCGCGGCACCGACGTGATGCTGGCGGGCAAGGTCGCGGTGGTCGCCGGCTACGGCGATGTCGGCAAGGGCTCGGCGGCGTCGCTGCGCAAGGCGGCGCGCGCGTACATGGTCACCGAAGTCGATCCGATCTGCGCGCTGCAGGCGGCGATGGAAGGCTATGAGGTCGTGACCATGGAAGACGCCGCCCCGCACGCGGACATCTTCGTCACCGCCACCGGCAACAAGGACGTGCTCACCGTCGAGCACATGCGGGCGATGAAGAACAACGCCATCGTCGCCAATATCGGCCACTTCGATTCCGAAATTCAGATTTCGGGCCTGCGCAACTACAAGTGGGACAAGATCAAGGATCAGGTCCACCACGTGGAATTCCCGGACGGCAAGAAGATCATCGTGCTGTCGGAAGGCCGCCTGGTGAACCTGGGCAACGCCACCGGCCACCCGAGTTTTGTCATGTCGGCGTCGTTCACCAATCAGACGCTGGCGCAGATCGAGCTTTGGACCAACGGCAAGGCATTACGAGAACGAAGGTCTACACGCTGCCCAAGCATCTCGACGAAAAGGTCGCCATGCTCCACCTCGACAAGCTCGGCGTGAAGCTGACGAAGATGTCGAAAGAGCAGGCCGACTATATCGGCGTGCCGCAGTCCGGCCCGTTCAAGCCGGATCATTATCGCTATTGAGCGCTCCTAGTTTGCGCCTTTGTCGGCTAGAACCGCCTCGCGCCAAACAGAGCGGAGGCGGTTCATGCTGAGGGAAGTTCGCCGCATCGTCACCGGCCATGACGGGCAAGGGCGTTCGATCATCGCCCAGGACGGGCCCCCGCCGCGCTCGATCGATCTCGCCGGACGCGGCCTCGTCTTCCACGAATTCTGGCACACCAAGACGGTGCCGGCGGCGATCGATCGCGCCAGCGCCGAGCCGCTTGAGGGCTCGCTCTCGCTTGAGCCGCCGAAAGGCGGCGTGCGCATCCGTATTGTCGACACGCCGCCCGAAGCGGCGGGCGAGGAAGCTCCTGACGCGGCTCTCATCGAGCAAGCGTTTGCGATGCTTGGGGCGGCGAACGCCTCGCGCTATCGGCCAGGCCAGACGCATCCGGCGATGCACGTGACGCCGTCGCTCGATTACGGGGTCGTGCTCGAAGGCGAGATCACGCTGATCACCGACACCGCCGAAACGCTCTGCCGCGCCGGCGACGTGATTGTACAGAACGGGACAAATCACGCCTGGGTCAATCGTTCGGGCAAGCCGGCGCGCATGTGCTTTGTGCTGATCGACGGCGAGTACGAAGTGGGGCTCGCGCCCTAACCGGGCTCTCTGCTAAGAGCGGATCATTGGAGAATTTTCGGGGGCATTCATGGTTGCAAACATCGTCCTCTTTCTGCATCTGCTTGGCTTGTTGATGGGCGCGGGCGGCGGCTTTGGCTCCATGGTCGTCATGCGTGTTGCGCTGACGCGGCCGCCGGTTGAGGCCAACGCACTGCGCAGTATTGGCCCCGCGCTTAGCCGTCTCGCCGCGGCCGGGCTGATCGTCATGTTGATCACCGGCGCTGCGCTTGTGTTCATGAAATTCGGAGGCTTTGCGCATCTGCCGCCGCTCTTCTGGGCGAAAATGGTTTTCGTCGCATCGCTCACCGCGGCCGCGATCGTGATTGAGCTCACCTATGGAGCGGTGAAGCGCGGCGACACGGCGGCGGCGAAGCGGCTGCCGGCGCTTGGGCCCTGGGCGGGTCTGTCATCGCTGCTGGCGGTTCTGTTTGCAGTTCTGGCGTTCAATTGAGCTGACAAATTTGTGAGATAAGCGCAGGGCTTGGCCAAATGGCCGCGCCTAAGGGCTCGAGCCTTCAAATCCGGCGCACAGGAGCGCTTGTCTTTTGGCTCACGGAGGCGTCCTGCTCGCGCCCCGGGACGAGGAGAAAACTCATGCGGATGTTCTTGGCTGTTGGCGCGCTCGGCTTGGTGATGGCTTCGGCGTCGTTGGCGTATGCGGGCGAGGGCGCGAGCGCGCCGCCGACCGATCAAAACTGTCAGCAGCATCAGACCAACAACACGGTCGCGGGCGCGGCCGTTGGCGCAATCGTCGGCGGCGTCGTCGGCAGCAATGTCGCCGCGCACGGCCATCGCGGCGCGGGCACGGCGCTGGGCGCGGTGGTCGGCGGCGTCACTGGCGGGGCGATCGGACACAACACGACCAATTGCGACGCCAGCCACGACACGCCGGAAGTCGTCGACACCGGCAAGCCCGACGAGCCGCCGCCGCCGGCGCCTGCGCCCACGAACTATCCGCCGAAATAGAAAAGCGGGCGGCGCGCGGCGGCGCCCTGAGTTTTCTAGAGGCGCTCTGGTGAGCGCTCTCGCGACGGGCTCGCCGCCGCGATGAGTCTGGCGAACGCTCAGCGCTGCATCGCCTGCATGCGCGCTTGGGCCGCCTGCAATTCGGCTTGACTGATGGCGCCGTCATTGTTGGCGTCCAGCCGCGCGAACATGTGCGCGCCTTCGGCGTCCCATTCGGCGCGCGAAACCGATCCGTCGGCATTGGCGTCGCCGCGCAGCCGCTCGGCGGCGCCGGCCGGCCGCGCTCCGCCGCCCCATTGCGGCCGTTCCGAGGCTGAAAGCGCGCCATTGTGATCGGCGTCCAGTTGCGCAAAGCGCGCGGCGCGGGCGGCGTCGAATTCGGCGCGCGTGATCACGCCGTCATGATTGGCGTCGGCCATCGCCAGCATTTGCCCGAAATGGCCGCCGGCTTGGCTGTCCTGGGCGATCGCCCCGCCGGCGGTGAGTGCGGTTAGCGCCGCCGCCGCGATCAAGATCTTGCGCATTGTCGGTTGAACTCCTCTGGGCCAGCGACCCCGGTGGGCGCTATGAGCCGGGATGTTGTCGGGCGTTATTCGAAACTGCGACAAAACTTGTCGTTGCAGCTTTCTTCGCTCGAGCCCGCGCGTGGCGCGCGCACCGCCATTGATTGCCTGCGATTCATGTGAGCGGGCTAATCGGTTCTGTTGCGCCGGCGCGCAAGCCGGCTAGAAGAACCCGCACGGGGACGTTGGATGCTTGTTCGTGCGACGCGCACGCTATCGACGTGGGTGCTGCGCGCGCTGTTTTACGCCGCGTTATTCTTGGTTGTTGTCGTCGTCCATGTCGCACTGACGACGGCGCTGCGCCAACACGGCTGGAATGGCGGCCTCTCCTTGCTGGTATCGGGCGCAGCCGTGCTGTTGTTGGTATTGGCGTTGGTGCAAGGGGCCGATTGGCTGCGGCGGTGGCTGCAGCAACGGCGCGAAGTCGAGCGCCTCAGGTTGAAATTGCCTGCAGGCCCGATGTGCGTTTTGTGGAAGCCGGCGTCTGCGGCTGAGGGCGGGGCGGCGATGCCGTGGCGGGTGATCGGGCCGATGCGGGCGCGATATCCCAGCCTGCCAAGGCGGCTTCAGATCGAGGGCTATGCGATCACCGAATTCGAAGTCAGCGCCGAGGGGCGGGCCAAGAACATCTATCTGGTTGACGCTTGGCCGTCGGACATCTTCTTCACCGCGGCGAAAGAGGCGCTCGAGCACGCGCGTTTTCAGCCAGGCTTGGACGAACATGTGCGCTTTGGCGCAAGCTATCGGATGCCGTTCGTGTTCCGGCTAAACGGAATAACCCAGCTCGCTGAAAAGGGTGAGCGTGCAAGGACCTTGCGCCCGCTCCTGCACGCGGCTGCAGCGGCTTGTGGAAAATCTCTCAGCCCATGGCGCAGAGTTTCGCGCGCGCAGCCGTTAACACGTTGATCTTTCTTAACTTAACCCGGCATCAACTTTTTTAAGCGCTTGTTAACGCTTTCAGTCAGCCGAAGCGTTTGCTTCACGCGCCCGGCTTGCGTGAGGATGAATGCGGGGTCCGGCAATTCGTTTCGCCGTTGGATAAATTTAGGGGTCGGCTTTTGGACGGCGCGAACTTGAGCCTCATCGCCGCGGCCGGCGCGGCCGCGATCGCGATTGCCGCCATTATCTGGGCGCTGCGCGTCACCGAAGGCGCGCGCTCGAGCATCGAAGTGTGGAAGCGGCGCGCCCGCGAAGTGGAGGATGCGCTGGCCGGCGCCGACGGCGTGTTCGGCGCCTTCCCCGGCATCGTGCTGATCTGGGACGACGCCAATCTGGCGACCAACGAAGCCGACTGGGGCAAGCCGCGGATTTATGGTTCGCCGCTGGCGCTGGCGAGCTTGCTGCGCTTTTCCGACACCGCCCATGCGGCCGAGCCCTCGGTGCGCATTCTGCAAGGCTTGGGCGTTTTCGACGCCCAAGACGCAACCGGCGGCTTGACGCGCCTGGCCCCGTCGCTGGCGCGTCTGCGTCGCGAGGGCGCGCCGTTTTCGTTGACGATTTCGACGCCGGAGGGCGTGTTCGTGGAAGTCGACGGCCGCACGGCGGGCGCCCGCGCCGTGGTTTGGATCCTCGATGCAAGCGTGCGCGGCGTTGAAGAGGGCGGCGCCCGCGGGCGCATTGAAGAGGCCCGGCAAGTGATCGCCCGCGACCCCGCGGCGTTCCTGGAAATGTGGAACGAAGCGCCGCTGATGGCCTGGCGCGTCAATGGCGCGCTGAAGCTTGAATGGGCCAACCCGCAATATCTGACGGCGTTGGAGGCGAAATCGCTGGAGCAGGCGATCACGCGCAACCTGCAACTCGATCAGGCGGCGTCGGATCTGGCGCGCAAGGCCATCGACAGCGGCGAACCGCAGCGCGAGACGCGTTCGGCGGTGGTCGGGGGCCAATTGCGCACGCTGCAAATTCAGATGGCGCCAGTGGCCGGCGGCGCCGCAGGCCTGGCGCTCGACGTCACCGATATCGAAGCCAGCCGCGATCTGCTTTCAAGACAGCAGCGCGCCCATGACGAGACCCTGGATCATTTGGCCGAGGGCATCGCCGTGTTTGACGCGCAAAAGCGCCTGGTGTTCCACAATCGCGGGTTCGAGCAGCTTTGGCAGCTCGATCCGGGCTTCCTGCAGGATCGGCCCACGCATGCGGCGTGGCTCGATCATTTGAAGGAAAAGCGCAAACTGCCGGCGCACGCGAACTACGCCGAATGGCGCGCGCGGCGAATTGGCGCTCTATCAGGAAGTGGCGGAGCTGCCGCTGGACCTGTGGGTGTTGCCGGACGGGCGAATGCTGCGCGTGGCCCGGCAGCGCCACCCCAGCGGCGGCTTGCTGGTGATCTTCTCCGATATCACCAACGAAGTGTCGCTGCGCAGTCAGTACGATGCGCTGCTGCAGACGCAGAAAGCCGCTCTCGACAAACTGCATGAGGGCATTGTCGTGTTCGGCCTCGACGGACGCCTGAAGCTCTCCAACGCCGCGTTCTCGGCGATGTGGAAGCTGGATGGCGACGCCCTGGAAGCCGACATGCCGTTCGATAAGGTGGTGGGAGCGTGCGAGAAGCTCTTCCACGACCGGGCGACCTGGGCGCAGGTGCGGGCGCGGATCACCGACCCTTCGCCGGAAGCCCGCACCGAATATCGCGGCGAAATGCGCCGTTCGGACGAAAGCATGCTGAAGTTCTTGACCCGGCCGCTGCCGGACGGCGCGACTTTGGTGGCGTTCCAGGACATCACCGCCGATCGCCGCGTCGAGGACGCGCTGCGCGAACGCGCCGAGGCGTTCGAGGCCGCCGACCAGCTGAAGACGCAATTCGTCGAGAATGTGAGTTACCAGCTCAGGAACCCGCTGCAGGCGATCCATGGCAACGCGGAAATGCTGCAGCACAAGATCTTCGGCCCGCTCAACGATCGCCAGAACGAGCAAGTGTCCTCGATCATCGAAGCGTCGGGAAATCTCTCGAAGCTGATCGACAACATTCTCGACGTGGCGATGGTCGAAGCCGGCAATGTCCAGCTCGATCTCGGCGCCGATGGACGTTTACGAGACCATCGCCGAAAGCGTGCAGATGGCGGCGTCGAAAGCGCGCGACACCGAAGTGCCGATCCGGATCAAGTGCGATCCGAAGATTGGCGCGATCGAAGCCGACCAAAAGCGCATCACCCAAGTGATCGTGAACCTGCTTTCCAACGCGTTGCGCCACACCGAGCGCGGCGACACCATCACCGTCGGCGCCGAGCGGATCGACGGCGTGGTGCGGCTCACCGTGCAGGACACGGGCAAGGGCATGGCGTTCGATGCGCAGGCCCGCGCCTTCGACAGTTTCTCCTCCGGCGATCGCCGGGGCGCGGGGCTGGGGCTGGCGTTGGTGAAATCGTTCGTGGAAATGCACGGCGGTTGGGTGGCGCTCGCCAGCGAACCCGGGCGCGGGGTGATGGTGACCTGTCATTTGCCGGCGCACGCGCCGATCGCGGGACCCCCGCCGACGCCGCCGGAAGCAAGGCAAAAGAAGCGCGCGGC
Organism: uncultured Pseudomonadota bacterium; assembly: GCA_963847165.1. Lineage (GTDB taxonomy): Bacteria > Pseudomonadota > Alphaproteobacteria > Caulobacterales > Aquidulcibacteraceae > Vitreimonas. Next base: position 28,760 of record CAWJYY010000001.1, on the reverse strand, counting down.
GGCTTAAAGCCAGCGTCGGACGCGTTTGGCGTAGGCGTCGAATTCGTCGCCGAACTGGCGGCGCATTTTGGCTTCCTCGAACGGAATGAAAATCCAGTTGGCGATCGCGAACACAAAGACGGGCGTTGCAAACATGAGCGGCCGGCCGAAAAACAAGGCGACGCCGAGGGAAGCGATTATGAGGCCGAGATACATGGGGTTGCGGGTGAGGCGGTAAATCCCGGCGACGACGAGCTTGGCGTTCGTCTGCGATGTCGGCGACACTTCCGTGCCGGCGCGGCGGAATTGCAGAATGGCGATCACCGGCGCGATCATGCCGAGAATGAAGATGAGCGCGCCGAGCGGCTCGGAACGCCAGGCCGGCCAGGTCGCGAACGGCGGAAGCTGGCTTATGAAATAGAGCGCGATGAGCGCCAGTATCGCCCAGATCGGGGGCGGCAGGATCTTCACGTCAATGCTGGCTCTTCGGCAGGCGCACGACTAAGCCGTCGAGCGCTTCGCTCACTTTGATCTGGCAGGAGAGGCGAGAATTGTCCTGAACGTCATTGGCGAAATCGAGCATGCTCTGCTCCATGCTCGAGCTTTCGCCGGTCCTGGCCGTCCACTCCGGATCGACATAGACGTGGCAGGTGGCGCAAGCGCAGGCGCCGCCGCAATCGGCGTCAATGCCGGGCACGGCGTGCTTGACCGCCACCTCCATGACCGTCTGGCCCACGGGCGCGTCGATCACGTGCTCTTTGCCCGAATGTTCGATGTAGGTGATCTTCGGCATGCGGTGTCTCGTTAGAGGGGCCGCGCGGCGGCGACAAGTTCCTTCATCGGGCGCGATGTATCTGCAATATCGGCGGGCGCAACGGTTTGCTTGCGCTGGATCAAGGTCTTGGCGCCTAGGAACTCGCCGGGCTTGTTGACGGCGTCGACGGCGATGAGGCGTTCGCCCTTGTAATAGAAGGCGGCAAAGGCGCGCTCAGCCATCGCGCCACGGAAGGTGAGATGGTCGTAGTCCTGGAAAAGCCCGGCGATTTGCAGCTTCAAATCGTACTGGTCCGACCAGAACCAGGGCGTTTCCTCAACGTAAGCGTCCTTGCCGAGGATCGCGGCGGCGACGATGCGACCGCCTTCGACGGCGTTGTGCACGCTTTCGAGCCGCTGCATGCGATCGTCGTAATAGGTCATCGGACGCCGCGCGCAGTCGCCGATGGCGAAGATATTGGGGTCGCTGGTGCGGCACTCCTTGTCGGTGACGACGCCGTTATCGACGACCAGATTGCACTGCTGGGCGAGCGTCGTTTCCGGATTGATGCCGATGCCCGAAATGACAAGATCGGCGGGCAGTTCGGCGCCGTCGGTCAGCGCAACGCCGGTGACGTGGGCTTGGCCTTTAATCACCGCGGGCTGGCCGCCGAGCACGAAGCGCACGCCCTGGCGGGTGTGTTCATCGAGGAAGAAGCCGGCGACTTCCGGGGAGGTCACGCGCGCCAGCGGACGCACGGCGGTTTCGACGACGGTGACGTCGAGACCGTGCTGGCGCGCAACGGCTGCGACCTCCAAGCCGATATAGCCGGCGCCGACGACGATCAGTTTGGCGCCGGCGTTGAAGCGGGTGCGGATGGCGTCGACATCGGCGGCGGTGCGAAAGACATGCACCCCGTCCAGATCGGCGCCGGCGAGGGGCAGCTTGCGCGGGCGCGCGCCGGTGGCGAGCACGAGCGCGTCGTAGGGAAGTTCGCGCCCGCCCTCCAGGCGCACCCGCTTTGAAGCCCGGTCGATCCACACCGCGCGCACCGGCGACAATAAGGCGATATTGTCCTCGGCGTAGACCGCAGGCGGCCGCAACAGCAGCCGGTCCATCGAGAGTTCGCCGGCGAGATATTTTTTTGACAGCGGCGGGCGCTGGTAGGGCGCGGCCGCTTCTTCGCCGATCAGGGTGATGTCGCCGGTGAAACCACCCTGGCGCAGCCGCAGTGCGATCTCGCCGCCGGCTTGACCGCCGCCGATAATGATTACGCGTCTGATTTCGCCCGCACTCACAGCGGCTTAGTGTTTGCAGCGGCTGCCCTGCCGGCGCAAGCGGGCCTTGAAGGGCGGTTGCCGGGAGGGCAGCATCGGCGCCGGTGAAGACCGAAACCTTTCTTGATTCGCGGGAAATCATGCTCGCCGACCCTGACGCGACGCTGGCGTTGGGGGCGCGACTGGGCGCGCAGCTGGCGCCAGGCGATGTCGTGTGCTTGAGCGGCGGTCTGGGCGCGGGCAAGACCACCCTGGCGCGCGGCGCGATCGCGGCATGGACGCGCGATGGCCAAGAAGCGCCGAGCCCGACCTATGTTTTGGTGCAGACCTATGAGGGTGCGCGCGGGCAGCTCTGGCACGTCGATCTCTATCGCCTTAAGCGGGCCGAGGAGGCCTGGGAACTGGGCTTGGAGGATGCGTTCGCCGACGCCGCGTGCTTGATCGAATGGCCGGAGCGGCTGGGCGGCGCGCTGCCGCGCGACCGGCTCGACATTGCGCTCGAGATCGCACGGCGAAGGACGGCGCGCGACACTGAGCGGGCGCGGCAAGTGGGGAGCGCGTGTTGGATCGATCTGAGGCGCTGACGCGGCTGCTTGAGCAAACCGGCTTCGCCGAAGCCGAGCGCGCGCCGCTCGCGGGCGACGCCTCGACGCGCTCGTACGAACGCCTGCGCTTGGGCGACCGCCGCGCGGTGCTGATGAACGCGCCGCCGAAGGAAGTCCGCCGTGCCCGCCGGGGGCCACGCCCGCGCGAGCGGCGCACGATGGGCTGGAACGCGGTGGCGCGCCTGGCGGCCTCGCGCGTGGAAGCGTTCGGCGGCGGTCGCCGCACTACCTCAAATCGATCGGGCTCGCCGCGCCGGAGATCTACGGAATGGATGCGGCGGCGGGCTACGCGGTGCTCGAAGATATGGGCGACGACCTTTACGCCAACGTCATCGGCAAGGGCGCGGAGGAAATTCCGCTCTATCAAGCCGCGGCGGAATTGTTGGCCCACGTGCATGCCGCCGCAGGCGCCGGCGAAACTGGTCGCGCCGGACGGGGCGGTGTGGCCGCTCTTGGATTATGACGCGCTCGCGCTCGAAGTGAACGCCGACCTCTTCGTCGAATGGGTCCCGAAGGCGGAGAATATCCGCATCGACGACGCCGCGCGTGCGCGCTGGGAGAAGGTGCGCGATGGGCTGATCGTCAAGGCGTTGGGTTTTCCTCGCGCCTTCACGATCCGCGACTATCACGCCGAGAATTTGCTCTGGCTTCCCGATCGCGTCGGCCTGCAGCGGGTTGGCCTGTTGGATTTCCAGGACGCGGTGCGCGGTTGGCGTGCGTGGGACTTCTCCATGCTTCTGCACGATGCGCGGCGCGATGTGAGCGCGCGCCGCCCATGACGTGGCGATCCGCACTTATCTCGACATCACCGGCGCCAACGAGGCTGAATTCCAGCGCGAGCTTTCCGTGCTGGGGGCGATCAATGTGATGCGCATCCTGGGCGTGTTCTCGCGGCTGACGGCGCGCGACCACAAGATGCGCTATCGCGAATTCATGCCGCGAATGTGGGGCCATCTCGCCCGCACGCTCAAGAACCCGGCGCTTAGCGATGCGCGCGCCTTCGTCGAGGAGGTGGCGCGTCCTTATCTGGAGCAGGCGGCATGAGCGCATTGCCCGATACGGCGATGGTGCTGGCCGCGGGCCTCGGCACGCGCATGCGGCCGCTAACCAATGACCGGCCGAAGGCGCTGGTGGAGGTCGGCGGGCGGGCGTTGATCGATCATGTGCTCGATCGCTGCGTCGAAGCGGGCGTCAAGCGCGCCATCGTCAACGCGCACGCGTTCGCGGATCGGTTGGAGGCGCATTTGAAGCGCCGCGACGATATCGAGATCATCATCTCCGATGAACGCGCGCTGCTGATGGAGACCGGCGGCGGCGTGCGCCAGGCGCGGGCGCTGTTGGGCGACAAGCCGATCATCGTCAGCAATATCGATTCGGTCTGGACCGAGCCGCAGGGCTCGGCGATGGCGCGCCTGGCGCGCGGCTTCGATGCGTCCCGGATGGGCGCGCAATTGCTGCTGGCGGCGATGGATCAACAGCTCGGCTATGACGGCGCCGGCGATTTCTTCATGGATGAGCATGGCGCGCTCATGTTCCGCGATGCGCTGCCGCATACGCCGTGGGCCTATATGGGCGTGCAGATCATCGAGCCGTCGATCATGGACGAAGAGCCGCTCGAACCCTTCTCGTTCACGCGCGTGTGGCGCGGCTGGCGCGGCAAGGGCGGCTCTATGGCGCGCCGCTGCATGGCTTCTGGATGCATGTCGGCGATCCGCGCGCCAAGGAGGAAGCCGAAGCGCGCTTGGCTGCGGCCGGCTTTATGACCCTCCCCGGGCTGTTTGACGGCCCGGCACCTCGTTTGCGCGCCGCGCCCGCGTCCGCGCCGTTTCTGGAATTGCTCGCCGCGGCGATGACGCAGGCGCTTTATCGCCAGGACGATCCGTTTAGCCTGAGCGATGCGCTGGTGCTGTTGCCGAACCGGCGCGCGGCGCGCGGGCTCGTCGATGCATTCGCCAAGCGCTTGGGCGGCGCGGCGTTGCTGCCGACGATCCGTCCGTTGGGCGATCCTTATGCGGACGACGATCCCGATGTGTGGGGCGAGACGCTCAACACGCCGCCGCAGATTGCAAAAATGCGCCGGCGGATGGAATTGGCGGCGCTGATCCGTCGGCGCGACAAGGCGCAGAACGGCGTTGAAGATCCCGCGCGCGCCTTGGCGCTGGCCGATGAGCTGGCCAAGCTGCTCGATAGCGCAGCGACGGTGGAGCGCGTCGCCTGGGAGAAACTGAAGACGCTGGTCGATGACATCGATCTGGCGCGCCATTGGGAGGCGAGCGCGCGCTTCCTCGACATTATCGCCACCTATTGGCCGCAACATTTGCAGGAGCAGGGCCTCAGCGACTTCGCCGCCTATGGCGCGGATTTGCGCCAGGCGCTTTGCGCGCGCTGGATCGCCGATCCGCCGCGGCGGCCGATCGTGATCGCAGGCTCCACCGGCTCGATCGCCACGACGCGCGATTTGATGCGGGTGGTGGCCGGCCTGCGGCGCGGCGTCGTGGTGCTGCCGGGTTTGGATATCGATCTCGACGATCCGTCGTGGGAGATGATCGGCGATCAGCATCCCCAGCATGCTTTGAAGGAGACGCTGGCGGCGCTGGGCGTCGATCGCCGCGCCATCCCCGCGCTCTGCGCAGAGACCGCGCTGGGCCGGGCGCGGCGGGTGCTGATGCGCGAAGCGTTGGCGCCGGCCGAGCAGACCGCCGATTGGTTGAAGCGGCTGGCGCTCGCGGGCGGCGCCGGCTTGGTGCGCGAGGGCGTCCAGGGCTTGCGTCTGCTCGAAGCGGCGAGCGAGGACGAGGAGGCCACGGCCATTGCGCTGATGCTGCGCGAAGCGTTGGAGACGCCGGGGCGCACGGCGGCGCTGGCGACGCCCGACGCGGGCTTGGCGTTGCGGGTCGAAGCCAAACTGGCGCGCTGGGGGGTTGCGGCGGCCGTCTCGCACGGGCGTCCGCTCATCGAGACCGAAGCGGGGGCGCTGGTGGCGCTGCTTTGCGAGCTGGCGCGCGATCCCGCCGAGCCGGTGGCGCTGGCCGCGCTCATGAAACATCCGCGCGTCGCATTGGCGGGGGCGAGCGCGCGCACGGCGCTCGAACATCGGGCGTTGCGCGGCCCGCGCCGACATAAGACGCTGCGCGATCTGGCGGCGCTGGACACGCTGGAGAAATGGGAGTTCGCGCGTCAGCTGGTCGCCCGCATCGAGGCGGCGCTCGCGCCGCTGACTTCGGTGATGAGCAAGCGCGACATCAATTTGCGCGATTTCGCCGATGCGGTGACGGAGACGGCGGAGAATTTCGGCGCCGCCGCGGTGTGGCGTGGTCCCGACGGCGAAGCGGTCGCCAAGCAGGTCCTGGGCGAGGCGATCAATTACGGCGAAGAGCTGGGCTTGATGGCCGCCGCCGACGCACCGCGCGTGCTGATGAAGCTGCTCGAGCCCGAGGTCGAGCCGCGGGCGCAGGCGATCTCGTCCCGCATCGCCATCTGGGGCGCGCTGGAAGCGCGCTTGCAGCGGCGCGACCTGATGATCCTCGGCGGCCTGAACGAGGGCGTGTGGCCGGATGCGCCAGGCGAGGATCCGTTTCTGTCGCGGCCGATGCGGGCGCAATTGGGTTTGCCGTCGCTCGACGAGCGCATCGGTCTGGCGGCGCACGATTTCGCCCAGCTCGCCAATGCGCCGGAGGTGGTGCTGACCCGCTCGCTGCGGCGCGATGGCGCGCCCACCTTGGCGTCGCGCTGGCTATGGCGGCTGAAAACCTTGGTGCAGGGGGCCAAGGAGGAGATCGCTCCCGCCGCCGCGCCGCTGGCTTGGGCGCGCGCGCTCAATACGCCGGCCGCGCAGCGCGAGCCGATCGCGCCGCGCCCGAAGCCGGCGGCGGACAAGCGCATCAAAAGGCTTTCCGTCACCCAGGTGGAGACCCTTATCCGCGATCCCTATGCGCTTTATGCGCGGCGCATTCTGGGGCTTGAAGTGCTGAAGCCGATCGGGGCCGAAGCGGGAGCCGGCCGAGCGCGGCAGCGCTGTCCACAAAGCCATCGAACGGTTCGAGGATGGAGATGAGCACGGCGTGCTGACGCAATTGCTGGACGAAGAGCTGGAGCGCGCGGGGGTGTCGCCGGAACGGCGCGCCGCCGAGCGCGAACGGCTGATGATTTCGGTGAAGGCGTTGATCGCCTGGTTCGCCGAGCGTCGCGCGCGCAAGGCCGCCATCTATCGCGAGAAGAAGGGCGTGCTGAGGCTCGATGGCGGCGTCGAGCTCTCGGGCGTGGCCGACCGCATCGAGATCGCCGCTGGTCATGTCGCCATTCTCGATTTCAAGACCGGGCGCGCCGCCGACCGACAAGCAGGTCGAAAGCGGGCTTTCGCCGCAATTGCCGTTGGAAGCGGCGATGCTGGCGCGTGGCGCCTTCGACGATACGCCCCGGCGCTCAGGTGAGCGAGCTCTTGTATTGGCGCTTCGGCAACGCCGAACCGACCCCGCGCGCCCTGATCCTGGACGAAGGTCCGGCGGGCGCGGGTGAAACCGCCTTGCGTAAATTGCAGGTTTTGCTGAACTGTTACGCCCAGCCCGAGCAAGCGTTTCTCTCCAAGCCGCGCGTGCTGAAAGTGCAGACTCTATGACGATTACGATCAGCTGGCGCGGCGCAAGGAATGGGCCGACGCGGAGGGCGAGGAATGAGCTCGCGCGCGCTGCAACAACGCCCGCCTCAACCAGGGCATCGCCGCCGATCCGGCGAACTCGGTTTTCGTCACCGCCAACGCCGGGTCGGGCAAGACCAAGGTGCTGGTCGACCGCATCGCGCGACTTGTTGCTGCAGGGCTCGCAGCCGTCGGCGTTTCTGTGCATCACCTACACCAAGGCGGCCGCCGCGGAGATGCAGCGGCGATTGTTCGAGCGCTTAGGGGCCTGGTGCGTCGCCGATGATGAAGCGCTTTTGGCGCAACTGGCCGCCCTCGGCGAGCCGACGCATGATCTTGGCCGCGCGCGCAAACTGTTCGCTCAGGCGCTGGAGACGCCGGGGGGATTGAAGATCCAGACCATCCACGCGTTTTGCGAACGTCTGCTGGCGCGCTTTCCGCTGGAGGCGGGCGTGCCGCCTGGATTTGACATCGCCGATGAACCGCGCGCAGCGGCGATGTTGGCGAGGGCGCGCGCGGATGCAGCGCTCGCAGCGGATGCGCCGGTGGAGGCGTTTCGCCGCTTCGCCGCCAAGCTCCATGGCGAAGCGCTTGGAAGGCTTGATGGACCGTCTGGCGCTGCGGCGGGCGGATTTCCACCGCTATTCCGAGCAGCATCAGGGTTTCATCTTCGCCGACGCCGCGATCAAGAACCGCCATGGCGTGCGCGTCGGGGCCGATGGCTTCGCGCGCGAGTTCATGGCCAAGCACGATTGGGCGACGTTGCGCCATGCGGCGGCTTTGCTTGAAGAGGGCGGCAAGCAGGATCAGGCGACAGCCGAACGATTGGCCGCGGCGCTGGCGTGCTTGGAGCGTGCGGCCGCACGATGAGGCGCTTGACGCCTGCTTCGGCTTTGCGCTGACCGACAAGGGCGATCTGCGCAGCAGTTTCGCCACCGCCACGACGAAGAAAAATCATCCCTGGCTGGAGCCGCTGCTGCGCGGTTTCGCCGAAGACGCGGCGCAAGCGCGGGAGCAATGGAACGCCGTGCAACGCGCCGAGGATGCGGCGGCGGCGCTGGCGTTGGCATTGAAGCTGGACCAATCCTACGAGGACGCCAAGAGCGCGAGCGGGGCGCTCGATTTCGACGATCTGATTGCGGAGGCGGCCACCTTGTTGCGCCGTTCAGAGGCCGCGCCCTGGGTGCTCTACAAACTCGACGGCGGCCTCGATCACATCTTGATTGACGAAGGCCAGGATACCTCGCCGGCGCAATGGGATCTGATCGCGCCGCTGCAGGATGAGTTCTTCTCCGGCAAGGGAGCGCGCGGGGCCAAGCTGCGCACGATGTTTGCGGTGGGCGATCCCAAGCAGAGCATCTACGCGTTTCAAGGCGCCGATCCGAAACGGTTCCTGGATGAAGCGCAGCTCTTGTCGAAGCGCGCGCACCGCGCCGGCGTGACATTCAAGTCGCCGGTGCTGGAGACCTCGTTTCGCTCCGCGCCGGAAATTCTTGCGGCGGTGGATCAGACGTTCAAGCATCGCCCGCTCGCCGAGGCGAGCAAGGGCGAGCAGACGCGCCACTTGGCCTCGCGCGACAACGAGCATGGCGTGGTTGAAGTGTGGCCGCTGCTAAAGCGGCCGGTATTCGCCGCGCCGGAGCCTTGGGACGCGCCGGTCGATGTCGAGACCGGCGCCAGCGTGCACGCGCACTTGGCGCGCCACATCGCCAAACGCATCAAGGCGATGATCGCCGCGCGCGAAGCGGTGTGGGACAAGAAGCGCGCTCCGCGCGATCGAACCGGGCGATGTGCTGGCGCTGGTGCAAACGCGCGGCGCACTCTTTCGCGAACTGATCAAGGCGTTCAAGCGCGCGGGGCTGCCCGTGGCGGGCGCCGATCGCATGATCCTCCGCGACGAACTGGCGGTCGAGGATTGCCTGGCGCTGATGCGGACAGCCCTCGATCCGGCGGACGATCTTTCCCTCGCCTGCGTGCTGAAGGGGCCGTGGCTCAATCTCGATGACGACGATTGCGACCTCTTCCCGCTCGCCTATGGCCGCAAGCAGGGGGAGACGCTGCACAAGCGCTTGCTGGAAAGCGGCGAGCACAAATACGCCAACGCCCGAGCGCTGGTGAACGATCTGGTTGCGCGCGCCGGCGCCGATGCGTTTTCGTTCTTGAGCTGGGCGCTGGAGACGGCGCATTTCGGCGGACCATCGGGCTGGGAGCTCTTGTTTGCGCGGCTGGGAATGGAAACCCGCGATCCGTTGGAGGAATTGCTGCAGCGATCGCTTAAGCCGCATGTCCACGCCGCCCCGACCTTGCAGCGTTTTCTTTCCGATATCGAGTTCGATGCCGGACAAGTGAAGCGCGAACTGGAAGCCGAGACCGGCGCCATCCGGGTGATGACCGTGCATGGGGCCAAGGGTCTGGAGGCGCCGGTCGTCATCCTTCCGGACTCAACCGGCGCGGCGAACACAAAGCCCGACGACAATCTCATCTTCGATGAGAACGGCCCCTATTTCTCGCAGCGCGAGTCCGACGACGATGCGGCGGGGCGCGCGGCGCGGGCGACCTATAAGCAGCGTATGCTGAGCGAGCATTGGCGGCTGCTTTACGTGGCGATGACGCGCGCGCGCGATCGGCTGATCGTGTGCGGGGCCCAGCACGGCAATTCGAAGGACGGTGAAGCGCCGGAAAGTTGGCGCCTTGCGATTGCGCAGGCGCTGACGAGTTTGGGCGCAGACGCGTTCGCGACCCCGACCGGCGAAGGCTTGCGCCTCGGCCTACCGCAACAGGGCGAGCCGCGCCTGCGCGCCGAGCCGGCCTCGCACAGATTGCCGGCGTGGGCGAAGCGTTTGGCCCCGGAGGCCAAGCCGATCGCCTTCGCCGCGCCTTCGCGCGGCGGCGGCCACGAGGGGGCGCTGTTCTCGCCGCGCGGGCAGGGCGGCAAGCGTTTCCGCCGCGGGCTGATGATACATAAACTGTTGGAGCGGCTGCCGGAGGTCTCGCGCGACGAGCGCGAAGCGGCCGCCAAGGCGTGGCTGGCTCGTCAGGGCGTCAGCGAGGCGGATGCGTCCCTGTTCACGAAGGAAGCGCTCAACGTCATCGACGATGCGCGCTTTGCGCCATTGTTCGCTTCGAACTCAAGGTCGGAGCAGCCGATCATTGGCGACGTCGACGGCGTGCGCGTCCGCGGCATCGTCGATCGTCTCGCCATCGATAACGAGCGCGTGATGGTCCTCGATTACAAGAGCGATCGTCCCGCTCCCGAAAACGCCGACAAAGCCCCCGAAGCGTATGTTCTGCAACTGGCGCTCTACCGCAGCGTCCTGCGCAAGATCTTCCCTGGCCGGAGTGTAATTTGCGCGCTGCTTTGGACTGAAAAGCCGCAGCTGATGGAGCTGCCGGACGCGCGCTTGGATGCTGCATTGCACGCTTTCGAGCATGGTTGAATTGGTAACCTTTCGCGCCTACTTAGGCCTTCCGACCTCTTCATGGGAGCATGCCTTGGCTACGACCAAAACCACTGACGACGGCTTTGAAAATGACGTGCTGAAATCGAGCACGCCTGTCCTCGTCGATTTCTGGGCGGAGTGGTGTGGTCCCTGCAAACAGATCGGCCCCGCGCTCGAAGAGATCGCCAGCGAGATGGGCGGACGCGTGACGATCGCCAAACTCAATATCGACGAAAACCCGATGACGCCTGGCCGCTACGGCGTGCGCGGCATCCCGACGCTGATGGTGTTCAAGGACGGCAAGGTGGCGTCGACGAAAGTCGGCGCGATGCCGAAGTCGAAGATTGTCGAGTGGTTGAACGAGAGCGTCTAGGCGCTTTCCGCGGCGAGCGCTTCGGCCGCCAACAAGAACGATCCGCAGATCAGCACACGCGGCGCAGGAAACTGCGCCGCGCTTTGCATGGCGGCGGCGAGCGAAGGCGCGGTTGAGGCCGCCGCATCCATGGCGCCGACCTTGGCTGCGATGTGTGCAGGGGCGATGTGGGCCTCGCCAAGCGGGACCGCGATAAGGTGATCGCAAGCGGGCGCGAGCACGGCGAGGAAGCTCTCGCCATGTTTGCGTGCGCGCAGGCCGACAATAGCGATCGTGGCGGCTTTGCGCCTGGCGTTCATCGCCTTGAGCGCCAGCGCCAAAGCGGCGGCGGCGTGGGCGTTGTGGCCGGCGTCGACCCATACCTCGCCGCCAAGCGCGCGGATCGGCGCGCTCATCGTCCCGCGTGTGAGCGGCTGCAGCCGGCCGGGCGAGCGCGCATTGGCGAGCCCGGCGGAGAAGGCGTCGTTTCCGATCGGCGCTTCGGCGTAGAGCAAAGCCGCAACCGCGAGGCCGGCATTGTCGAGCTGATGGGCGCCCGTGAGCGTGGGCGCCGGCAGGTCCAAAGTCTGGTTCCCGGTTTGCACGCTGAGGCGGCCGTGGGCGGCGTGCGCGTCCCAATCGACGCCTTGCATGCGCAGATGCGCGCCGACCTTGGCGGCCGCCGTTTCGATGGGCGCGCGCGCATCGTCGTACTGGCGTGCGACGATGGCGGCGACGCCAGGCTTCAAGATGCCGGCCTTGTGCGCGGCGATGTCGCTCAGAAGCGGCCCAAGCGCGTCTTGGTGATCGAGCGCGATGGGAGTGATGAGGGTCGCCGCCGGTTTGGCCATGACATTGGTGGAATCGTCGCGGCCCCCCATGCCGGTTTCGATGAAGGTGATGTCGGCAGGGGTTTCGGCGAAGAGGAGGAAGGCGGCGGCGAGCTGGGCGTCGAATTGCGTGAGATTTGGGGCGATGCGCCCGACGCGTTCGGCCGCGGCGATGAGCGCTTCATCGCCGATGATCTTGTCGCTGACGAGAAAGCGCTCGTTGAGTTGAAAAAGATGCGGCTTGGTGAAGGCGTGCGCGCGAAGGCCGCCCGCCTGCGCGATCGCGCGCATGAAGGCGATGGTCGAGCCTTTGCCGTTGGTCCCGGCGACATGGATCGGCGATGGGAGCTTGTCCTGGGGATCGCCGAGGATCGCCAGCGCCTCGCGCAGCGGCCCAGAGAGCAGCGGCTTGCCGTGGCCGAATTCGGGGCCGAAGCGGGTTTCGAAGCGTTCGAGCGCGCGGTCGCGCAAACTACTCCGCCGCCTTCGCGCGCGGCGCCTTCGCCGGCTTGCGCTTGGCCGCCAGCGTTTCTTCCTCCGCCTCGAACATCTCGATGGTCTCGGCCTCGCCGCCGACGTCGGCTGCGCGCTTCGACATCAGCACCGAGAGCAGGGTCGAGAGCGTCGCCTTCAATTGACGGCGATCGACGACCATGTCGACCATGCCCTTGTCGTGGAGATATTCCGAGCGCTGAAAGCCTTCCGGCAATTTCTGGCGGATGGTTTGCTCGATGACGCGCGGACCGGCGAAACCGATCAGCGCGCCGGGCTCGGCGATGTGAATGTCGCCGAGCATGGCGTAGCTTGCGGTGACGCCGCCCGTGGTCGGATCAGCCAGCACGACGATATAGGGTAAGCCCGCTTCCTTCAGCAGCTGCACCGCCAGCGTCGTGCGCGGCAATTGCATGAGCGACAGAATGCCTTCCTGCATGCGCGCCCCGCCCGAGGCGGTGATCATCACCATTGCGGCCTTGCGGCGAACGGCGGCTTCGGCGGCGGCGATGAAGGCGTCGCCCGCGGCCATGCCGAGCGAACCGCCCATGAATTCGAAATCCTGCACCAGCACCACTGTCGGCAGGCCGCCAACGCGGCCGTAGCCGGCTTCCATCGTGTCTTCGCGATGAACTTTGCTGCGCGCCGCCTTCAGGCGATCCACATATTTCTTGTCGTCTTTGAACTTGAGCGGGTCGGCGGCGACCTTGGGCAGGGTGATTTTTTGCCAGGCCGCGTCATCGAACAATTGGCGGAAGCGCGGCTCGGGGCCGATGCGCATGTGGAAGCCCGACGGCGTCACCCAATGCGAAGCTTCAAGCTCGGACCGATAAATCAAATCGCCGCTGACCGGATCCTTGATCCAGAGATTATCAGGCGTGTCGCGCTTTTCTTCGTCGCCCTTTTTCTTCAAGCCGGGCCGCGCGAAATTCGACAGCCAGTTCATGGCGAATGACCTTCCAAGTGTCGGGCCGCGTGCACAGCATCGCTCAAAAGCTTGACCTTGCGCAAGACGCGTTCGCGGGCCTCTGGTTTCCCGCCACGGGCGATTTCATCGACAAGGGCGGAGCCGATTACAACAGCATCGGCGGTTAACGCTATAGCGCGCGCGGCTTCTGGCTCGCGTACGCCAAATCCGACCGCAACCGGCAAACTGGTGGCGCGCTTCAAGCGTTCCACGGCGGCGGCGACTTGATCTGCGACCGCAGCTTTGGCGCCGGTCACACCGGCGACGGCGACGTAGTAAACAAATCCGGAAACGCCTTCGAGCACGGTTTTCAGGCGTTCATCATTCGTTGTCGGCGTAGCCAGGCGAACCAGCGAAACTTGATGTGGAGAAAGTGCGGTGCGCAAGGGCGCATCTTCTTCCGGCGGCAGATCGACGATGATGACGCCGTCGACGCCGGCCTTGTGTGCTTCTTCTGCAAAGGCTGTGTGGCCCATTTGCTCCACTGGGTTTGCGTAACCCATGAGGATGAGCGGGGTGTCCTTGTCCTCGGCGCGGAAGCGGGAGGCGATTTCCAGGGTCTTGCGCAGCGAGCCGCCGGCCTTGAGCGAACGCTGTGCGGCTTTCTGGATCGAGGGCCCGTCGGCCATCGGATCGGAGAACGGAAAGCCCAATTCAATCACATCGGCGCCGGCGGCGGGGAGTTGGCGAAGGATCTCCAACGAGGTGTCGTGATCGGGATCGCTCGCCATGATGTAGGCGACAAGAGCTGCGCGATCGCTTGCGCGCAAGGTTGCGAAACGCTTGTCGAGACGCGCCGTCATGAACAGGCGGCCGCGAGAGCGCACGCAATCACAGCTTCACGCCCAGCGCATCCGCCACCGTGAACACGTCTTTGTCGCCGCGCCCGCAGAGGTTCATGATGATGAGGCCTTGCGGCCCCAGCGCCTGGGCGATGTCGCCGACGCGCGCGAGCGCATGGGCGGGCTCGAGCGCCGGCAGAATGCCTTCGAGTTTGGCGCAGAGCTGGAACGCGGCGAGCGCTTCCTGATCGGTGGCGCTCAGATATTTCGCCCGCCCGATATCATTCAAATAAGCGTGCTCCGGGCCGACGCCGGGATAATCGAGGCCGGCGCTGATCGAATGGCCTTCGAGGATCTGGCCGTCTTGGTTCTGCAACAGGTAGGTGCGGTTGCCGTGCAGAACGCCGGGGCGGCCGCCGCTGATCGCGGCGGAATGTTCGACGCGATCGTCGATGCCGCGGCCCGCGGCTTCGACGCCGTAGATCTTCACCGCTTCGTCGTCGAGAAAGGCGTGGAAGAGGCCGATCGCATTCGAGCCGCCGCCGACGCACGCCATGATCGCATCCGGCAAGCGGCCTTCGCGCTCCAGGATCTGCGCGCGCGCTTCGCGCCCGATGACGCTCTGAAAATCGCGCACCATTTCCGGATAGGGATGGGGGCCGGCGACGGTGCCGATGCAATAAAAGGTGTCGTCGACATTGGTCACCCAGTCGCGCAAGGCTTCGTTCATCGCGTCCTTCAGGGTCGCGGCCCCGCTCGTCACCGGGCGCACTTCAGCGCCCAGCAATTTCATCCGGAAGACGTTCGGCTTCTGTCGCTCGATATCGGTTGCGCCCATGAACACGACGCACGGCAATCCGAAACGCGCGCAGATGGTGGCGGTCGCCACGCCATGCTGACCGGCGCCGGTCTCGGCGATAATGCGGGTCTTGCCCATGCGTCGGGCGAGCAGCACCTGGCCGAGGCAATTGTTGATCTTGTGCGCGCCGGTGTGATTGAGCTCGTCGCGTTTGAAATAGATCTTCGCCGCGGCGAAATGCTGCGTCAGCCGCTCGGCGAAATACAAAGGCGAGGGGCGGCCGACATAATGGGTCGAGAAATCGTCGATCTGCGCCTGGAACGCCGGATCGGCCTGGGCCGAGCGGTAGGCTTTCTCGAGGTCGAGCACGAGCGGCATCAGCGTCTCGGCGACGTAGCGCCCGCCATAGCCGCCGAAACGGCCATTCTCGTCGGGCAGGTCCTGCCAGTTGCGGGCCGCGTCCATGCCGGAATTCAAGCTCGGGTTGCCGCCAGGAATTGGGCGATCTTGTTGGGGTCCTTTAGGCCCGGCGCGCTCTCGACGCCAGACGAGACGTCGACGATGGCCGCACCCGAGGCCGCAATCGCCTCGCGCACGTTTTCAGCGGTGAGCCCGCCCGACAGCATCCAGGGGCGAGAGAAATGCGCGCCGGCGAGTATTCCCCAATCGAACGCCGCGGCGTTGCCGCCGGGGAGGCCGCCAGGCGGCGGCTTGGCGTCGAACATCAGCATCTCGGCGACGTGCTCATAAGCCGCCGCCTCACCCAAATCCTCGCGGCGCGCCACGCCCAGCGCCTTGATGACGCCCTTGCGCGCATATTGGCGCGCGTGCGCGACCATGGCGGGCCGTTCGCGCCCGTGCAGCTGGATCCAATCGGGCTTGGCGTGATGCTGGATGAGCGACAAGAGTTCGTCGTCGGCGTCGACCGTCACCGCAACGATCTCAGCTCTTTGGCGGGCGCGATCGGCGAGTGCTGCGAGCTTGTCGCGCGACAAATGCCGCGGGCTCTTTGGATAGACGACAAAGCCAATATAGCGCGCGCCGCCGTCAAGCGCCGCATCCAAGGCTCGCGCATCATTGACGCCGCAGATCTTCGCTTCAGCCATGCCCCCTCTAATTAGGGGCGCGCCTTCAGCAAATCACGGATTTCGGTCAGCAGTTTCACATCCGCCGGCGTTTCCGCGACCGGGGCGGGGGCCGCCTCTTCCTTCCGCTTCATCGTATTCATGGCCTTGATGATGAAGAAGAGCACGAAGGCGACGATGATGAACTTGATCGCGGCGTTGATGAACTTGCCGTAGTTGATCGCGGTTTCGCCGGCGGCCGCTGCATAGCCGGGCGCGCCGGGCGTCCCGATGGCGGCCGTCGCCGGGTGCAGGACGAGCTTTAGAGTGCTGAAGTCGATGCCGGCGAGCGCCAGGCCGATGGGGGGCATGATGATGTCGTCGACGAGCGAGGAAACGATGGCGCCGAATGCGGCGCCGATGATGACGCCGACGGCCAGATCGACAACGCTGCCCTTGAGGGCGAACTCGCGGAATTCTTTCAGGATCGACATCGCTCGCTTGCCTCCAAAGCCGGAATGGTGGTCGTTTGCCACCATTCCGCTGCGGCGGCCAGTGCTGGACAAGTTCGAAATGTCGGACCGTCCCGGGAGCGGTTCGTCCTTAGGTTCAGAGGAGGACACGCCCAATGCGTTTCATGATGCTCATGATCTCCAAGGGCTACGAGACCGCGGCGCCTGGAACCATGCCCGACGATCTCGGGGCGCTCGATGCGATGATGGCTTACAATCGGTCATTGGCGGAGGCGCGGGGTCCTGCGCGCGGGCGTCGGCCTGCATCCGCCGTCGATGGGCGCGCGCGTGTCGTTCAAGGGCGCAGCCGATAGTCATGGATGGGCCCTTCGCCGAGGCCAAGGAAGTGGTCGGCGGTTATTGGATCATCGAAGTCGCTTCGCGCGCCGAAGCGATTGACTGGGCGAAATGTTGTCCCGGCGGCGACAACGAAACCATTGAAGTGCGTCAGATCCAGGAAGCGTCGGCTTGGCCCGAGCCGATGCAGGCCAAGGCCAAGGAATGCGAAAAGCTCAAAGAACGCTGCTAAAGCGGCGCGAACTTACGTTCAGGGCTCGACGCCGCCATTGACGTTGAGCCGCAATTCCTTGCCCGGCTTGAAGAACGGCACCCGCTTGGCGGACACCTTGACGGCCGCGCCGGTGCGCGGATTGCGCCCGGTGCGCGCGCCGCGCTTGCGCACCGAGAAGGCGCCGAAGCCGCGCAGCTCCACGCGGCCGTCGCCAGCCAGCGCGCTGGCGATTTCGTCGAGTACGATATCGACCGCGTGCTCGACGTCCTGCGCCTTCATCGGCGCGAACTCTTCCTGCAGCTTGGCGACCAATTCGGATCGCAACATGGACCGCTCCCCAATGATCCAACGAGGCTGAAGTAGAGGCCCCCATGAGCCCGGGGTCAACCTCTATCAGTTTGAAATAACGAAAAGAAAAGACCCGGCGCGGGAAGCCTGCGCCGGGCCTTGAACCTCGCGGCGAGACCCGCGACCGAGGTTACGGCGGCGGCGGCGCGGAGGGGTCGAAGCGCGTCCAGCCGCTGGAGCGGTATTCTTGGCCGCGCGAGCGCAGGTCAGCCGGGCGATAGCGATCGAGCGTCATTTCAATGGCGGCTGCGCGGGCATCGTCGACGCGCACCGAAAGCAGCGTTCCGCCGCGCCGCACGCCTTCACTGTAAATGTGCGCTTCTTCTTCCGGAACGCCGGCATCGTTCAGTGCGCCGACCAAGCCGCCGACGGCGCCGCCGGCGACAGCGCCAGTCGCCGCGCCGATGAGGGTGGCGCCGAGCCAGCCGGCGGCGACCACCGGGCCGATGCCGGGGATCGCGATCAGGCCAAGGCCGGTGAGTAAGCCGGCGCCGGCGCCGAGCGCGCCGCCGGTGGCGGCGCCCTTGGCGACGCCGCCGCCCGTGTCATGGGCTTTGTCTTGGGTTGTGTCGCGCTTGGCGTCTTTATCGTACCAGGAATCCTTATTGCTGGCGACGATGCTGATGTCTTGGCTGGGCACGCCTTGACGTTCAACGTCGTGGGCCGCCTCCATCGCATCGTTGCGGTTGTCGTAAAGGCGCGTGATGGTTCTGGTCATAAGCGAGCTCCTTCTTCAGGGATGATGATCTCCGCCTCCACGTCGTCGCCGCAGCGCTGGCCGTGCAGTGCACCGCCGCTCTTTCGCAAACGTGGAGCTCTTGACCCTGTTCCTGCGTGCGTCTGCGCGAGCAAAGGAAAACCCGGCGCAAGCAATGCTTGGCCGGGTTTATCGTTCGTTTGCGGTAACGGAGCGCTTATTTCTTTTCGCTTATTTCTTTTCTTTGAGCGCCGCGCCGAGAATGTCGCCGAGGGAAGCGCCGGAATCGGATGAGCCGAACTGAGCAATGGCTTCCTTCTCGTCGGCCAATTCCATGGCCTTGATCGAGAGCGAGACCTTGCGGCTCGAACGATCGAAGCTTGTCACCATGGCGTCGAGGCGATCGCCGACCGAGAAGCGGTCGGGACGCTGCTCCTGGCGGTCGCGCGAGAGGTCGCTCTTGCGGATGAAGCTGCGCAGGGCATTGCCTTCACCGAAGGCGACTTCGATGCCGCCGGTGGCCACGTCCACCACTTCGACGGTGATGATCTGGCCCTTGCGGAAGTCGGCTTCCGACATCGGATCGGAGGCGACTTGCTTGATGCCAAGCGAGATGCGCTCCTTTTCGGCGTCGACGTCGAGCACCTTGGCCTTGACCACGTCGCCTTTGTTATAGCGGCCGAGGGCGGCTTCGCCCTGGGCGTCCCAGGCGATGTCTGAGAGGTGGACCATGCCGTCCAGTTCCGGCGTCAGGCCGACGAAGAGGCCGAACTCGGTGATGTTCTTGACTTCGCCTTCCACGATCGAGCCAACCGGGTGTTCGGATGTGAAGGCATCCCAGGGATTGGCTTGCGCCTGCTTGATGCCGAGCGAGATGCGGCGCTTTTCGCCGTCCACATCGAGCACCTTAACGTCGACTTCCTGAGATGTGCTGAGGATCTTCGACGGGTGCAGGTTCTTCTTGGTCCAGCTCATTTCGCTGACGTGCACCAGGCCTTCAACGCCGGCCTCAAGTTCAACGAAGGCGCCGTAATCGGTGATGTTGGTGACGCGCCCGGAGAAGGTGCCGCCGACGGGATATTTGGCTTCGACGCCGTCCCAGGGGTCGGTCAAGAGCTGCTTCATGCCGAGGCTGATGCGCTGGGTGTCCGGATTGATCTTGACGATCTGGACTTTCACCGTGTCGCCGACATTGAGCACCTGGCTTGGATGGTTGACGCGCTTCCAGCTCATGTCGGTGACGTGCAGCAGGCCGTCGATGCCGCCGAGGTCAACGAAGGCGCCGTAATCGGTGATGTTCTTGACGACACCCTCGCGTACTTCGCCTTCCTTCAGCTGGCCGACGATTTCAGCGCGCTCGCTGGCGCGCGATTCCTCCAACACGGCGCGGCGCGAGACCACGATGTTGCCGCGCTGGCGATCCATTTTCAGGATCGCGAACGGCTGCATGATGTTCATCAGCGGGCCGACGTCGCGCACCGGGCGGATGTCGACTTGGCTGCCCGGCAGGAACGCATTGGCGCCGCCCAGATCCACGGTGAAGCCGCCCTTGACGCGCCCGACGATGGCGCCGTTCACCGCTTCCTGGGCGGCGAAATTCTTTTCAAGACGCGTCCAGGCTTCTTCGCGGCGCGCCTTCTCGCGGCTGACGACGGCGTCGCCGAGCGCGTTCTCGATGCGGTCAAGATAAACTTCGACGATCTCGCCCGGCTTCGGGAGGGGCGCGCCGTCATCGGTGTAGAATTCGCGCACCGGAATGCGGCCTTCGGTCTTCAGACCGATATCGACGACGATGAAGTCGTGTTCGATGGCGACGACGGTGGCGGGGATGACTTTGCCTTCGATCATCCCGCGGGATTCGAAGCTTTGGTCCAAGAGCGCGGCGAAGTCGTCGCGCGAGGGGTTCAATGAGGCATTCTTGGCGGGATTCTGGGCTTGTGCAGCCATGTGAACTTCAACTCCAAAATTGACACGGGCCAGCCGGTTGGCTCCGGCGGTCTCGGCGCCACCATGGCGCCGTCCGAGGTAGGCTGTGGTAAGGGCCAAATACGCAAGACGGCCCCCGGGGCAACAAGCTTGGCGCCTATTGGCTCGCGGGTCGCTTGAGCGCCGCGTCAACGATGCGACGAGCGGCCTCCACCGCCGCCTCTATAGAAAGATGGGTGGTGTCGAGCAAGTGCGCGTCTGGCGCTTGCCGGAGCGGGGAATCGAGCCGGTTCATGTCCCGGGCGTCGCGTTCGGCGATCTGCCGCTCCAGCTCCGCATAGGTGATGGCCTCGCCCCGGCTTTGCAACTCGGCAAGGCGGCGGGCGACCCGGGCCGGCCGCGGCGGTGACGTAGAGCTTCACCTCCGCATCCGGGCAGATCACGGTGCCGATATCGCGCCCGTCCAAAACCGCCCCGGCCGGATCGTTGGCGAAAAGACGCTGGGCCTTGCGGAGCACCACCCGGACGGCGGGGATGTTGGCCACAATCGAGGCCGCGGCGCCGGCGGCGGCGGAGCGGATGCGGTGTTCGTCGATGGCCCGAAGGTTAAGGCTCTCGGCGGCGGCCACCGCGGCCTTTTCATCGGCGGGATCGCCCCCGACGTCGAGCACCGCCAGCCCGACGGCGCGATAGAGCGAGCCGGTGTCGAGCCGCTTCAGCCCGTAATGCGCCGCCAGACGCCTGGCGATCGTGCCTTTTCCCGACGCCGTCGGCCCATCCAGCGCGATGATCATGGGCAGCGCATGTAGCAGAGGGATCGCTTCGGAACACTAAATCGCGGCGAGGAAAATCGCCGGCCTTACGTCCTGGCGGCGCTCGCTCGGCGCGCTGGCGCCGGCGCCGGCGTTCAGAGCGCCGGGCTTCCCCAGCGTATGGCTTGACACTGCCGCTTGCGAGGCTCGGAAATGGGGAATGCAGAGCGAATTCGATGTCGTGATCGTCGGCGCGGGGCTCTCCGGCGTCGGCGCGGGCTATTATATGAAACGCGATTGTCCCGATCGCACCTTTGTGATTCTGGAGAATCGCGACGCCATCGGCGGCACCTGGGACCTCTTCCGCTATCCCGGCATCCGCTCCGACAGCGACATGTTCACGCTCGGCTACGCCTTCAAACCCTGGCGCGAGCAGAAGGCGATCGCCGACGGTCCCTCGATCAAGAAGTACGTGAACGAGACCGCGCGTGAGTATGGCGTCGATCGCCACATCCGCTTCAAGCACAAGGTGAGACGGGCTTCGTGGTCGAGTGAGACGGCGCGCTGGACGATCGAGGCCGAGCACGACGGCGAGGAGGTGCGCTTCGTCTGCAAGTTCTTGCTGAGCTGCGCGGGCTATTACAGTTACGACAAGGGCTATCTGCCCGACTTCAAGGGCATGGATGATTTCAAAGGCGCGCTGATTCATCCCCAGCACTGGCCGGAGGATCTCGACTATGCCGGCAAGCGCGTGGTCGTGATCGGCTCGGGGGCCACTGCGGTGACCTTGGTGCCGGCGATGACCGACAAGGCCGCGCACGTGACGATGCTGCAGCGCTCGCCGACCTACATGGTGTCGCTGCCGGCCGAGGATGCGCTGGCGAACTGGATGGGACGGCACCTGCCCGCGTCGCTGGCTTACGACATCACGCGGTTGCGCAAAGTGCTCTTCCAGCAATTCTTCTTCCGCCTGGCGCGTTCGCGGCCGCAGAAGACCAAGGAGCGGCTGCTTGGTCTCATCCGCCAACAATTGGGCGCCGATTACGACATGGAGACGCATTTCACGCCCCGCTATAATCCTTGGGAGCAGCGGCTCTGCCTGGTCCCGGACAACGACATGTTCCTGGCGATCAAGGCCGGCAAAGCCTCGGTCGTCACCGACACGATCGAGACCTTCACGCAGAAGGGGATTAAGCTCGGCTCCGGCAAGGAGCTTGAAGCCGACATCATCATCACGGCGACGGGCCTGAACCTGCAAATGTTCGGCGGCGCCGAGCTCAATGTCGATGGCGAGAAAGTCGAGACCGGCAAGCTCTACGCCTACAAGGGCGCGATGTATTCGGACGTGCCGAACTTCGCCTCGGTCTTCGGCTACACGAACGCATCCTGGACGCTCAGGGCTGACCTGATCTGCCAGTATGTCTGCCGGCTGGTGAACTATCTCCACGATTATAAACTGGATCAAGTGACGCCGCGGCTCGCAACCGAGCATCACGACAAGCCGTTCGTCGATTTCTCGTCCGGCTATTTTCAACGGGCCAAGGATATCCTGCCCAAGCAGACGACGATCGCGCCGTGGAAGCAGAATCAATCTTACGCCCACGACCTCATCGATCTGCGCTTCGGCGCCATCGAGGATGGCGTCTTGGAATTCAAGCGCGCGCCCCAACATGTCCAGGCGCAAGACGCGCCGCGCCAACCCGCGCTCGTCTAGCCGCGCCGGCCTCGCCCTAGCCTTGGGTGCGACGGCGCGCTACCAAGCGCGACCTTGTCGCAAGGGGGGCGCATGACCCGTTCGCTGAGTTTGATCGTGCTGGCCTCGTTGCTCGTGGGCTTGCTCGCGGGCGCGTGGATGCAATCGAGCGGCAATCCCCAATTATTGGCGACAGCCGATGTCGTGCAGGCGTTCGGCGGGCTTTGGCTCAACGCGCTGCGGATGACGGTCATTCCGCTGGTCTTTTCGCTTTTGGTCGTCGGCATCGCCTCGGTGGCGGACGCAGCCGCGACCGGCGGTTTGGTCGCGCGCGCAATCGTTCTCTTCACGGTGCTGCTCTTTCTGGCCGCCGCGCTCACCATCGCATTCGTCACCGGCCTATTGTCGCTCTGGCCCGTCGACCGGGCGGCCGCGGCCAGCTTCATCGCCGGCGCCGGCGCGAGCGCGCCCCATATCACCGCGCCGCCGACGTTCGCCGACTGGCTGCAGGGGCTTGCGCCTTCCAACCCGATCACGTCCGCGGCGGAGGATAAAGTGCTGCCTCTGGTGGTTTTCGCAATCTTCTTCGGGTTCGCCGCCACCCGGCTCAGCGTCAACATGCGCGAAGCGCTGGTGATGTTCTTCCGGGCAGTTTCAGAAACCATGATCGTGATTGTGCAATGGGTGCTGCTGGCCGGACCGTTCGGCGTGTTTGCGCTCTCGCTCGGCGTCGGCGCGCATACCGGTTTCGCCGCCGCCGGCACTATCTTCCATTATATCGCCGTCGTCGCCGGCACGCTTGCGGTGAGCGTTGTGGTCGCTTTCCTTATCGCCATCAGCTTTGGGCGCCAGCCGGTCGGCAAGTTCGTCACCGCGGCGACGCCGGTCTGGGCGATTGCGTTCTCGACGCAATCTTCGCTCGCCTCATTGCCGGCGATGCTGGAGGCGGCGCGGCGCGGGCTTGGCGTATCCGAGCGGGTTGTGGACGTGATCCTGCCGCTGGCGGTGGCGGTGTTTCGCTTCACCAGTCCGGTCGGAAATCTGGCCGTCTGCTTCTTCATCGCCCATTTGTACGGGCTCCATCCCGGCGTCTTTCAGCTGGCGAGCGGCGTCGCCGTCGCCTACGCCATGAGCATCGGCGCGGTGGGGCTGCCGGGCCAAGTCTCTTATATCGCGTCGATTGCGCCGATCTGCCTGGCGCTTGGCGTGCCGACTGATTTGCTCGGCATATTCCTGGCCGTCGAGGTCATCCCCGATATCTTCCGCACGCTTGGAAACGTGACCGGCGATCTCGCCGCGACATCCATTCTGGCGCGCGGCGAGAAAGCCTCTGCCCCTGCGGCCGTCTAGCCGCGACGGAATTGCGCGCAGGTATCGGCGTAGTGCGCTTGCACTTGATCGATGCGCGTCCTTGAGTTCGCGCCAGGCGAGGCCGCGTCGGTGTTGGCGCCGCCGGCTGCGTCGCCCTGCGCATTGATCCACGAGCCGATGCCTCGCGCGGCGATCCGCACCTCAGCCGGCGCCAGCGCCTGAGCGACGCCCGCAGTCAAGCAATCGCAGAAACCGAAGGACTGATAACGCTGGCACGAGGCGCGATAGGCGCGTCGGGCGACGCCCACTTCGGCGTCGCTGGCGATCTGGCGCGCATCGGGCGCTTCATTTGTCTGCGGCGCCGGGGTGGCGCTGGCGCTCGGATTGGCTTGTTCCATCGGCTTGACGCCGACGTCCTGGGCGACGGCGAATGATGCTGCTGACGCCGCAGCAAAAAGCGCCGCGGCGAGAATGGCGGTTTTCATGATGCTCTCCTTCGCCAAGCCAACGCGCTCATCGGCCGAGCGGTTGCGCCGCCATTTTTATTTGATCGCGGGTTACGCCGCTTGCAGGCGGGAACTTTCATCGCCGGCGGGCGCATGGCTCGGCGCCTTCGCCGGAAGGCGCAGGGTGAAGGCCGAGCCGCGCCCAGGCGCGCTCCTGACGGTGACATCGCCGCCCATGATGCGGGCCAGACGGCGGGTGATGGCGAGCCCGAGGCCGGTGCCGCCGAAGGCGCGAGTGGTCGAGGCGTCGGCCTGCACGAAGGGCTGGAAGAGGCGCGCCTGCGCCTCCGCGGCGATGCCGATGCCGGTGTCGATCACCTCGAACACGAGCCAGTCGGCGCCGTCTTTGGTCTCGCGCGCGGTGCGAAGCTTGATCGATCCGTCGCGGGTGAACTTGGCGGCGTTGGACAAGAGATTGAGTAGGCACTGGCTGAGCCTGAAGCCGTCGGTCTCGGCGACGCCAAGGGCGTTGCGCTTCTCGATGGTGAGCGAGGTGCCGTTGGCGGCGGCGGCTGGACGCACGGTGGCGGCGGCCTCTTCGATCAACCCGTCGAGGTCGACGCGCTCGATATCGGCGGCCATGGCGCCGGATTCGATTTTCGACAGATCGAGCACGTCGTTGATCAGCGCCAACAGGCGATGGGCCGCGGCGCGAATGCGATTGAGGTCCTCGACTTCCTGATCGTCGCCGCCGCGATCGTCGGCGACTTCGCGCAGTATTTCGCAATAGCCGATAATGGCGTTGAGCGGCGTGCGCAGCTCGTGGCTCATGGTCGCCAGGAATTGCGATTTGGCGACATTGGCTTCCTCGGCCGTGAGGCGCGCGGCGTCGAGTTCTTCAAACGCGCGCTGCAGCTCGATGTCGCGCCGCTCGATCTCGTCGAGGATGTTGCTCAGGCGTTGCGTCGGGCCTTCTCGCTTCGTCGCCGCAGCGACAATTTCGGCGCCGCGGCGCGCGAGCACTTCCTCGGCGCGGCCGACGGCTTTCAGCATCGCGCGGCGGCTGCGATAGATGAGCGCAGCGATGACGAACAGGCCGATCAGGCAGGCGCTCGCCAGCAGCGTCGCCAACGTCATCTTCTCCAGCGTTCGCTCTTGCAGCTCGGAGCGCACCGATTGCGCCGCGGCGCGCTCCTCGGCCTGCGCCACTTCGCTTTCCATGGTGGCGCGCAGATCGCGGACGCCGTCGTTGAACCGCGACATCTGCAAATGCTCGGCGGTTTCGTGCGCGGTGCGCAGCGCCTCGAAGGCCTCGGCATAGTGGCCCTCCGCGTTCAGCACTTCCGGCTCGATCACATCGAGCTGTTCACTCAAGCTCGGGTCGCCGCGCGAGGCGGCCATGGCGCGCAACTCGGTCATCGCCGCGCGCGCTTGTTCGGCGCGATCGAGGCGCGCAAGCGCGCGCAGGCGGAACACAAGCAGGCGGGTCAGGTATTCCGGCGGCGCGTTCGCCATGCTGCGGCCGTCATCGGCGCATTGCACGGCGCCGGCGAAGTCGCGAGCGAGATATTTCACCTTGGCGCAGAGAAGGTCACTGAAGAAGCGCATGGCCGGAATTCCGGAATGCGCGGTGAGCGCGCCATGAATTTCCGCCAGCCGTTCGGCGTTCTCGGTGGCGCCGGCGAGCGCAAACATGCTGGCGATATTGTTGACGATGACGGCGCCGTCGATCGGTTTGTTGGAGGCGGTGTCGAGTTCGACCGTCCGCTCAAGGTGTTCAAGCGCGGCCGGGTAATCGCCGACGCGCACTGAATTGTACGCCATGGCGTCGTGCAGGCCCGAGCGCAGCGAGCGCGTCGCGGCGTTGTCGGGCAGGTGCACCAGCCCGGCGCGCGCGGCCTCCAAGGAATTGCCGAAGAGACCAAGATCGGTCAGGGCGTAGGCGAGCAGACGCGCGCCGGCGGCGCGCGCCATCACATCGTTGGTCGCCGAAAGCGCGCGCGTCAGGTTGCGTCGGGCGGCCAGGTAATCGCCGTCGAGCGCCGGCCGATAGGCCTCAAGCATCGCCACCATGGCGAGATAATGGGCGTCGTGCTGCGCCGCCGCCTCGCGCTCGAAGGCGGCGAGCGATTGGGCGCCGGCCCCGGCGTCGGAGCCGACATAATCGTCGGCGGCGAGATCATAGAGGATTTGCAGGCGATCTTCGCCGTGGGCGCGCGCGGCGTCGGCTTGACGGTCGGCGCGCGTATGGGCGGTGAGGATGAGGTTGCCGGCCTCGATCCGGCGCGCCAGGGCTTCACCCTGCACAATCCAGTCATCGGAACGCTGTACCGGCGAATGCTGCGCAGCCGCTTGCCCGCTCAGCGCCCAGAAGGCGCAAAAGCTGGCGATGGCTGCTTGAAAGCCAGGAACACGCATCGATCCCACCGTTTATTTTTCGGCGATCATAGTGAGGCGTCGTTAAGGGAGCGGTTAGGAGCGTGGTGAAAGCGGCGTTAACGCGGCGCTAGAGAGCTTCGATATTGGCGCCGAAGCCGCGCATGAAACCCGGGAAGTCCGGAAACGACGTGGCGATCATCTCGGTGTCGTCGACGATTACCGGTTCTTTCGAAGCCAGCCCCAGGACCAGGAAGGACATCGCCACGCGGTGATCGCCATGGGTGCGAATGCTGGCGCCGCCGCGCACGCTCTTGGGGCCTTCGCCGCGCACGATGAGGCCGTCGGGCAGTTCCTCGGCGTCGACGCCGCAAGCCTTGAGACCGTCAACCATGAGCGTGATGCGGTCGCTTTCCTTCACCCGCAGTTCGGCTGCGCCTTCTATGCGGGTTTCACCCTCCGCAAACGCTGCAATCACGGCCAGGATCGGAAATTCGTCGATCATGGACGGCGCTCGCCGCGCCGGCGGCGTCGCGCCCTTGAGTTTGCTGGTTCTGACGATGAGATCGGCGATCGGCTCGCCAATGGGATCGCGCCGTTCTTCAAAGGTGAGCGAGGCCCCCATTTCCAGGAGCGTCTCGATCAACCCAAGCCGCAGCGGGTTCACTAGCAGATCTTCGATCCGCACTTCCGATTTCTGCGCGATAAGCGCGGCCGCGATCGGGAATGCGGCCGAGGAGGGATCGCCCGGCACGTAAATGTGGGCGCCCTGGAGCCGGCTCGCGCGCACGCGAGGATGGGTGCGCCCGTCAACTTCGACGGCGTCGATGTCGGCGCCGAACACTTTCAGCATGCGCTCGGTGTGATCGCGCGAGCGCTCCGGCTCGATCAGGACTGTCTCGCCCTCGGCGCCGAGGCCTGCGAGCAGCACCGCCGACTTCACCTGCGCGGAGGAAACCGGGGAGCGATAGGTGACGCCTTTGAGTTTGCCGCCATGCACCACCATTGGCAGCGTGCCCTTGGCGCTGTCGAAGCGCGCGCCCATTTGCGTCAACGGCGCCACGACCCGGTTCATCGGCCGCTTGCGCAAGGATTGGTCGCCGTCGAAGCGGGCGCTGATCGGATAGGCGCTTGCGGCGCCGATGAGGATGCGGGCCGCGGTTCCCGAATTGCCGCAATCGATCGTCTCGGGCGGGCGCTTGAAGCCGCCGGCGCCGGCGATGGTCCAGCGCCCGTCGGCGCTGCGTTCCACGGCTGCGCCAAAAGCGCGCGCGGCTTGGGCCGTGTGCAGGACGTCGTCGGCCTCCAACAAACCGTCCACGGTCGTGGCGCCCTCCGCCAGCGCGCCCAGGATGAGTGCGCGGTGGGAGATGGACTTGTCGCCAGGAGGGCGGCCGCGGCCGCGCAGGGGCCCCGCGAAACGCGACTTCAGCCGCATCAGTCCACTCGCGCCGTCAGCCGCTGAAAATGCAGCGACAAAGCTTTTGACAGGCGCCTCCGATGGTGGCAAGCGAGCGCCCCGCGCAAGGCCCGTGAATCGAGGACGGCGGGGTGAAGGAGAGCCATTTGGCCAGGACCGATCTGGGGGACAAGCAAGTCTGTCCGAGTTGCGGCGCGAAGTTCTACGACCTCCGCAAGCGTCCCGCCACCTGCCCGAAATGCGCCGCCATATTCGATCCGGCCGAAGAGGGCGTGCGGGTGAAGCGCGGCCGGTCGCGGGTGACCGCCCACGATCCGGCCTATGAGGACGAAGAGGAACTGGAAGCCAAGAAGGCGAAGACCGGCGAGGACGAAGACGAAGAAGTCGAGGAAACCGCCGAGGTCGATGTCGAGGTCGAGGCCGAGCCGATCCTCGCCACCGACGATGAAGACGAAGCGGCCCCCGCCGCGGGCGAAGAGATCCCGGAAGGCTTCTCCGAGGAAGAAGAAGAAGTTGGCGACGCCGCCGACGATGATTTCGTGCCGTTGATCGAGGACGAGGAAGAGTTCAACGAAGACGAACTGGGCGTGCCCACCGAGGAGGATGATAGCGGCCGTTAGGCCGCTTGACGCGAGGCCGGCGGGGGCTAGGTTCCGCCGTTCCCAAATCCGGAAACGACGCTAGCGTTTTGCGAGCGCCGCTGATCGGGGCCATAGCTCAGTTGGGAGAGCGCTTGAATGGCATTCAAGAGGTCAGGGGTTCGACTCCCCTTGGCTCCACCAGTTTTCTCAAGG